>JAEWRL010000241.1 GCA_023398955.1 Pseudomonadota bacterium | reverse complement strand
CATTTCTCCCGAGCGCTGAAGATCCTAGATCGGACGATCGATCGACAGCTCCGGCGGGTAGCCGCTACTTCACCTCATGGATGAAGCCACGCGCGCCAGACCGCGGGATGAACAGCCGAGAATTCCGGAGGATTCAGCGTCCATGTGTCGGGGGGCGCGCGAAATCTAGGTTCAATGCATGACCTCGCAGACCATGCGGTCCGGCGCGCCTCGTGGTATTCCTCCGCGATGCAACAAAGGACAGCTAGCATTGCTTTGGGGGGGGTGGCTCTATTCGGCGTTGCCTGTAGCAGTCCCTCGAGGGTCGACGACGGACGTGACCACACCCCGCGAAGCGAGGACCTCTCTAACGGCACGGTGCGTACGGCCGCGTCGGCGCTGCGTGCCGAAGGCCGCATGGTGAGCGAGAGCCCGACGGCGGGCGCCTTCCCCCTCTTCGACAGCGGCGGGCATGCTCCCTTGTTCGTCTCGAACCAAGACTACCCTGGGGTCGTGCGAGCGGCAGGAGACCTCCGCACGGATATCGGCAAGGTGAGCGGCGATGAGCCCGAGCTGACAGTCGCGGACACGGCTTCGGGCTCGACAGCGGTGCTCATCGGAACCCTCGGGCGCAGCCCGCTCATCGACGGCCTCGTCAGCAGCGGCAAGCTCGATGCTTCGCCCTTACAAGGCAAGTGGGAGACCTTCGTCATCCAACCCGTCCAGGAACCCGCGGACGGCGTGGACTTCGGGCTCGTGATCGCCGGCAGCGACAAGCGCGGGACCATCTACGGCATCTACGAGCTGTCGGAGGAGATGGGCGTGTCCCCGTGGTATTATTGGGCAGACGTCCCCCCTCGCGCGCGCTCCGCTGTCTACATCCCGGCAGGGCAGCACTCCTTGGGCGAGCCCGCCGTCAGGTACCGCGGGCTCTTCATCAACGACGAGAACCCAGCCCTGTACGACTGGTACAACGAGACGTTCAATCAGAACAACGGCCGCTTCAACTCCGAGTTCTATAGTCACGTCTTCGAGTTGATCCTGCGCCTCAAGGGGAACTACCTCTGGCCCGCCATGTGGGGGAAGTCCTTCAACGTCGATGACCCGCAGAACCCGGTGCTCGCAGACGAGTACGGCGTCGTGATGGGGACCTCGCACCATGAGCCGCTGACACGCTCCGAGCAGGAGTGGTACGACAACGGCCACACCGAAGGAGAGTGGAACTACGGCACGAATGGCGCGACCCTCCGGGAGTTCTGGCGCGGCGGCGTCGAGCGCATGGGGGATCGCGACACGCTCCTCACCATGGGGATGCGCGGCAGCGGGGACAAGCCGAACCCGGACCAGGGGATAGCGCTGATGGAGAGCATCGTCAGCGCCCAGCGCCAGATCATCCAGGAAGTCACCGGCAAGGACCCCGCCGAGGTCCCGCAGGTCTGGACCCTCTACAAGGAGGTCCAAGACTACTACGACCAGGGTATGCAGGTCCCGGAGGACATCATCTTGATGTTCGCGGACGACAACTGGGGCAACCTCCGTCGCTTGCCGGAGCCGTCGGCGACGCGCTCCGGGGGATACGGCATCTACTATCATTACGACTACGTCGGCCTGCCCCGCAGCTACAAGTGGCTCAATACGAACCCCATTCCGCGAGTATGGGAGCAGATGCAGCGGGCCTACAGCCTGGGCGTCGATCGCGTCTGGATCGTCAACGTGGGCGACATCAAGCCCATGGAGTTTCCCTTGCACTTCTGGATGGATCTGGCCTGGGATCCAGAAGGCTGGACCGCGGCGCGGCTCGCCGACTACCCCCGGCGCTGGGCCGAGGCGCAATTCGGCGCCGCCCATGCCGAAGAGATCGGCCGCCTCGTGTCGACCTATCTGAAGTTCAGCGACCGCTGCAAGCCCGAGATCATCAGCAAGGACACCTACAGCGTCTCGGCCTTCCGGGAGGCGGACCGTGTGGTCGAAGACTGGCGGACCCTCGTGAGCGACGCCGAAGCCATCGAAGCGCAGCTCCCCGAGAACATGAGGGATGCCTACTTCCAGCTGGTGCTGCATCCCATCCTTGCCTTCGCCAATCTCGACGAGATGTACGTCGCCCAGGCGAGGAACTCCGTCTACGCCGGCCAGGGCCGCGCCTCGACGAACACAATGGCGAACCGCGTGGGTGAGCTCTTCGCGAACGACTCGGCCATCACCGACAGGTACCACAGCATCGCGGGAGGCAAGTGGAACCACATGATGCAGCAGACTCACATCGGGTACACCGATTGGAGCACCACTGACTTCTGGGACGATCCAGAGACGCAGGTACGCCCCCCGACGCAGACAATCACCACCGGGGGCGCCGCCCTCGGCGTGGCCGTCGAGAACTCGGGCCAAGCCTACACGCCCGGAGGCCAAGCGGCGACGCTGCCCGAGCTCTCGGTCTACTACCCCGACGAGCAGCGCTACATCGAGGTCTTCAATCGCGGCAGCGGCTCCATCGATTTCACGGCCCAGGCAGCGGAGAGCTACGTCACGGTGGCGCCCTCCAGCGGCACCCTGGGAGACGACACGAGCTTGGCTGTCAGCGTCGATTGGAGCCAGGTTCCCGCCGGGGACTCCCAGGCGACAATCACCGTCAACAGCGGGGGCGGCGCCGTCACTGTCCAGCTCCCCCTCAGGAACCCAGCCACCCCCGACCCTGCCAGCGTCGTCGGCTTCGTCGAGACCGACGGCTACGTCTCCCTGGACCCTACCCACTATACGGAAAAGGTCGACCAAGGAGGCGTCGGCTGGGCGCAGATCCCGGACCTGGGCAAGACGGGCTCCGCAGTCCACATCGTGCCGCAGAACGCCGCGTCCGTGAGTCCAGGCGGGGACACGCCCCAGCTGCACTACAAGATGCACTTCTTCGAGGCGGGGCAAGTCCAGGTCCACGTCTACCTGTCGCCCTCCCTCCCGGTCCATGGCTCCCACTACGGGTACGCGCTCTCCTTCGATGACCAAGCCCCGCAGAGCGTGGACATGCACCAAGGCTTCCCCAGCCCCTTCACCGATCAGAACTCGACGTGGCAACAGTGGATGAAGGACAACATCATCGTCCGCACGACGAACCTCACCCTGAGCAGCGCAGGCGAGCACACCCTGAAGCTCTGGATGATCGACGCGGGCGTCGTGATCCAGAAGATCGTCGTCTCACGCGCGGGTCTCCCGGACTCTTTCCTTGGCCCCCCAACACGCCTCCCCCTGAACTTCACGCCCGAGCAGGTCGTCCCCGATAGAGGAGAGCCGGAGGGCACTGGCAGCGCGGGGGGTGCCCCGGGAGCCGGCGGCAGCGCCCAAGGCGGCAATGGCAGCGGCGGTGACCTCAACGGAGGCGGCGGCGCGGCTGCCAGCGGCGCGGGGAACCTCGGCAGCGGTGGTGTCGCAACAGGACTTGGAGGCTCGAGCAGCGGCACCGGCGGCCTCGGCACGGGCACTGGCGGCCTCGGCACGGGCACCGGCGGCCTGGGCACGGGCACCGGCGGCCTCGGCAGCGGTGGCGTCACCGCGGGCGGCGTGGGCGGCAGCTATGTGAGCAGCGGAGGGACGGGCTCGCCAGGCGGCAACCTGGGTGGCAACTCGAGCGCCCTGGGCGGTGGTGTGGCTACCGTCACCGGCGGAGCCGGCCCCGCCGACTCGGGTTCGCCCAGCGCATCCGGGGACGACGACGGCTCCTGCTCCTGCCGGACGGCGGGAGCCAGCGGCACGACGAGGAGTGCCTGGGCTCCGTGGGGCGCACTGCTCCTCGTCGCGGGAGCGGCGTTGCGACGCCGCCGAGCGGAGCTCACCGAGACCCAGAGCTAGCTAGAGGCAGGCAGGCACGGGCCGGTGCAGTTCCGCCCGCCCGTGCCGCCCTCCCCCCTCTGTTCGGGCGCCGCCCTCGGTGGTAGACACCCTGCCCACCATGCGGAAGAGACTCATTGCTCGGCTTTGCGTAGTCCTCGGGCTCATGGCGTGCGGCTCGGGGGGATCGGGAGGCGACGCCCGCGACTCCTCCGGGGGAAGCAGCGCCCCTCAGGGCGGTGCGAGCGATGGCGGAGCTAGCAATGGCGGCAGTGGGCAGGCGGGGACCGCCGGCACGATCGATCCCGGAGCGGCCAACGGTCAGACGCTTCCCGACGGCACCAGCTGCGCGCCGGCTCCTGCCGAGCTCGAAGGCGCCGAGGCGACATGGAACGTCTTCCTGGACTGGCACGATGATCACGCCGAGGCATGCGACATCACCGAGACCTGGCCGTCCTACGAATGCATCAACAAGCTCTACGATCCGCGCCGCCTGGCTGACTTCACGGCGTGCTTGATGGCAGACGGCTGCAGCACGATCTCGGCAGAAGACTCTTGCCTGATAGATCCCCCGTCCATCTCCGATGCCGACGTGGAGCGCGCCCTCTCCCCCTTCCAGCCCTGGCTCGACGACGTGTGTTTCCCGAAGTCGGACGAGTGCGGATTCTCGGACGACCACTGCGGCCTGATCGCGATGCAAGTCGCGCGGCCAGAGTTCCGCTGCGCCATGCTCGAGTGTCTCGAGGGCCCCTGCACCGCGTTCGACGCCTGCCTGGCGGCGCTCGAGGTTGCCATGGCTCCGTGCGAGTAGCGGCGGCGGCAGCCGATCCCGGGGGCGGTTCTGACCGACGGGCGCATCACCCTCCGGGTCGATAGGGACGTGATCCCTGGCGTGCTGCCGGCATGGGCGTCAGAGTCCGAGTCCAATGCAGGTGCCGTGTTCGGAACAACCGCTGTCCCAGGGACAAGCGAGCCCGCCAACGCGGCACCCTCCGTCGCAGAAATCGATGCACTGCTCATCCCTATCGCACTCACGTCCGTGACCGGGCGTCGTGCAAACGCCCGAACCACACCAGCCGCTGCCGCACTCCCAGTCGGATATGCAGCTTCGCCCCTCTTCGCAGGCGGGGTCACCTTCGTCGCAACCGGTGCATTGCAGGTCCGCGCACCGCCCCTCCACGCCGGAGCAGGGCGTGTCGTCGTTACAACGGATGCCCGTCAGCTGGCACGTACCGCGACAGTCGTCCCTGCAGTCCTCGTCGCTCGCGCATGGCCCCAGGCCGTTGTCGCAGTAGCCGACACCCCGGCATTCGGAGATTGCGAACACCAATCCCATGAGAGCTATGAGCTTCATCCATCGCGCCATGACCGTCCTCCTGCACCGATAGAGATCGGTGGCCTTTCTCAAACAATCTTCGAGACCCGCCCAGACAGAGTGTGGCAAGAGTCTACCAGTGTCAGGAGCCGAGCGCGAACCCGTAAGTTTGAATGGCGCGAGATGCAGCCATTTCCGAGCAACAAGGGCTCGCGGGGAAGGCGTTTGGGAGGCCGGTACGCCCGGCAGGGCGATTCGGACGCGCCACGCTGTTGACGGCCCAGCGAAGCCGGTCGGACGCGCCGCGCGGCTGTTGGCCCGCAGACGCCGCGCGGCTGTTGGCCCGCAGACGCCACGCGGCTGTTGGCCCGCAAACGCCACGCGGCTGTTTGTGCGCCTGAACACCTTCTTGTCTGACGAGAACAAGAGCCGCGGCTGGGTGCGAACGCAGACGCTGACGAATCACATCGGCTGCGACGTTGGCATGGTTGCCACTCGATGTATTGTCCCCAGAGCCGCAGAGAAGGTGTCACGAGGCGGGACGCATGCTGACGATTAGTAGAAGACCCTAATTAGGCCCAGCGACGCTTCGCTGCGATGGTCTGCGCGCCCGAGGACGAGCACCAAGGCCACGCGTCCGGCCCCTCGCTCACAGCGGAAGCCCGTGGTAAACTCGCCGCCCATGAGGCCTTCCCTCCGTGAACTCGTGCTTCTGGTTCCCGTGGCTTTGGGCGGTTGTGGCGGCGAGCCCAATCGAAGCGGAGGTGATGACTGTGAAAGGGGCACCGAACGCTGCGCCTGTTTCGAGAACGGGACCTGCTTCGAAGGGTTAACGTGTCTCTCGAACTTCTGCGTCGACGACGACGGTGCGGGAGAGGCCGGCGAACCCGACGGCTCAGCGGGCGCTGGCGCGCTCGATGCTCGCGGCGATGGCAGGGGCGGCCAGGACAATGGCTTGGACGCTTCGAACTCTGACCGCGCCGCAGGCGGCGCGCGCGTCGGGAGCGGCGGAACGGTGCGAGTGGATGACGGCGGCGCGGCGCATGGCCATGGCGGCGCGGGCGGGTACGGCGCTTCGGACGGCGAAGGAGCCATGGACTCTGGCGCAGGGGGCGACCGCGCGGCAGGAGGCACGGGAGGCGGTCCCCTTCCGTCGCTGGGCGGCGCTGGCGGGCGCCGGGACGCACCGCTGCCGGGCGGCGCTTCCGGCGACGCGGGCTCCTCGGCACAGGGAGGCAGCGCGGGATCCGGTAACCAGCCGGCTCAGGGCGGCAACGGCGGCAACGGCAGCACCGGTGGGTCGTCGGCTCAGGGCGGCGCTGCAGGTTCCGGCATCGCCAACAACGAGCCGGGGGGCGACGGAGGGTTCTCTGGCCAGGCTGGCAGCGCGAGCCAGCCCGAGGTGCCGCTGCCTACTCTGCACACGAAGTTCCCTGCACCGCGGCCCGTCACTGTCACTGGCACGCTGAATCAGTTCGGCCGCGCGGTGGCACTGTCGGGGGATACCCTCGCTGTCGCCGCCAACGACGACGAGCTCGGGAACGGCATCGGAGCGGTCTTCGTCTACGTCCTGCAAGACGGCGCGTGGGAGCTAGACTCCAAGGTCCTGCCGGCCCTAGCGGACGGGACCCTCGACGATGCCCAGATCAACATCCTATTCGGCAACGGGCTCGCGCTTTCAGGGGACACGCTGCTCGCTGGCGCAGCCGGAAGCGACGGCTGGGCCGGAGCAGCCTATGTCTACGAGCGAATCGATGGCAGCTGGCAGCCACGAGGCAAGCTCAGCGCCGTCCTCCCCGACGGCACCGAGGATCGTCAGGACGTAGCCCGCTTCGGGAGCCATGTGGCGATATCTGGGGACACGCTGGCCATCGGCGCAGGCGGATACCGACACGAGGACGGGACCCGAGGGATCGTTTACGTCTTCACGCGAGACGGTGACACTTGGGAACCCCAGGCCAGGCTCGCAGCGCAGCTGCCCGATGGGACGCCCGACGGCAGGACTGATAGCAACTTCGGACAAGCGCTCACGCTCTCGGGAGACACGATCGCCGTGGGTGATTCGGAGATGGATACCGACATCTTCAATACGGGTTGCGTTTACACCTACGTACGCAGCGGCGGGAGCTGGTCCCCGGAGGCCAAGGTGGTGGCCCGGACGGAGGACGGAAATCTCGACCCATCGGAGTTTCTGAACTTCGGCGTCGTGGTCCACCTCGTCGATGACACGCTCTTCGTCAGCACGGAGGCCAACTACGACGGGATGAGCGCCGCGGGGAGCGTCTACGTCTTCACGCGCCGCAACGGGGAGTGGTCGCCGGAGGCGAAACTCCTGCCTCGACTCGCGGACGGCAGCCTCGACGCCTACGCCTTCGGGCAGTTCGGGCATCCTGTGGCGTTCTCCGGTAGCTCCCTGGCAGTCGGAGCAGTGGGCGACGACGACCGAGGCTACGACGTGGGAGCGGTCTATCTCTACGAACGCCGCGAGACGCAGTGGTTGCCCCGCGGAAAGGTTCTTGCCCAGAGTGAGCTCGGCCATTCCGAGGGACGATCCGGCGACGCTTTCGGCAGTGCGCTAGCGCTGGACGGCGGCCATCTCGCTGTGGGCGCTCGCGGCTACGATGAGCCGCGCACGGACGCGGGTTCGGTCTACGTCTTCGCAATGCCGTAGACGTAGGCGCCCGTGGCGACGAGCCGCGCACGGTAGCGCTTCGCGCCTCCGTCGCTCGATCGACAACCATGAAGGCCATTCGCAGCCGCTGGCGGTCATCGCCCGCGTACTGATTGGCCTCGTCCTCCGTGCAATGCGCGCAGGGGCGACAGCTCGGCGCACGGATCAATCTTAGTGCGGGTGGTGGCAGTCGCGTCCAGCACGGTTCCACCCGTGCCCCGAGTCAAGCACTTGACGATCGCGGTTTAGATCCTCGTCGGGTGGATGAACTCGTCCCTGCCCGGCAGGGCGATTCACGCACCGGCAGCCGAGAACTCCGCTTTTGCTCGGCGGTTCTCACGAACTACTCACGCCGGTTAGGTGACGAGCGCCGGAGGGCTCGAGTCGTAGTTGGCCAGCACCTTTGTACCTGGACCAACCAGGTCCTAAACGGCTGCTGGGGGTTCTCCCGTCCGAGGTGGACAACAGTACACCTGCAACGTCGCGGGCACACTTTGACGTTATGCTATCCATCGAAAGCCGTTGACAGGCTTCCGACTGCCGCGGATAATCACTTTGATTCGGTGGGGGCGAGGGCTCTCCCCCGAAGAGCGTATCGGGACGTCGAATCATAGAAGGAGGAGATACCATGGCGCGACACAGCGCGACACAGCGCGACACAGCGCGACACAGCGCGGGCTATTTGCAGTTCTGCTGATTAGCGCATGCCCCACGCTATCACTCGGGTGCGCATCGCATGAAGACGCGGAACCAAGTGGCCCCGGCAGCACGGAGGAATCTGCTGCGGTTGCAAGCCAAGAACTCGCTAGGGAGCCAGAACAGGCGGAGACAGCAAGCGCCAACTCCGTCGAGGTAGTTTGGCAGCCTAACGCGGAGGGGGCGCGAGGCCAGGTCTTGAAAGGGGAGATTCGCAACAACACTGACGAGGTGTTGGCCGTTGAGCTCGCTGTCGTTTCACAAAGCCCACGGGGTGACGTCGTGCAACGTCCTTTGGGGGTTCGACGACTGCGCCCAAAGAGCAGCAGTCCCATCAGTCTGCCGGTGGCTCAGCTTCCAGCACAGAGCGTTGGGTTGGCAAGCGCCACCACCCTTGTGGCTACATATCCGACCAAGAGAGTCAACTTGAGCTCCGGCGCGGTCTAGGCGACCCTCGACGTCTCGGCCAGCAGCGTGCCCCTATTCGTCACCTTCGACGAGGGGTTCACCGAAGCCACCTTCCGCTCGGAGCGCACCCAGGCCAGATTCGACGGTCAACGCTTTGCTCGACACCATGCGCCGCTCGGCAAGCAAGCTATGCACCTGTACAGTGCGGAACAGGAAGCAATGATTGCTTCCGATGTCAGCGATAGCGACGGGGTCCAAACTGTCATTGAAGGTGTCGCCGCAGGCGTTGATCCGATCCAGCTTTCTGAGGCGAACAAGGAGATTGAGCAATGAAAACGGCCCTGGCGTTCTTGTTGGGCTGCTGCTTGCTGCTGGTCGCGGTGCCGAGCTTCGCAGTCGGATCTTACCGGTTCTGTGCCGAGTGGCAGTATAAGTTCAGCGACGCAAACGTTGGTGAAGACCATCTCAAAAACTACCAGGTTGGCACGTACGGGGCAATTTCAGCCAGGTACACTTGGGCCAATGTACACAAAGATGGTCAGTTGATCTGGTCTGGTTACATGGATTCCAACGGGTGCACCCCGACGGTTCCCGCAATCTCTGGCGACTACTCGTTCAAGATTACGAGCGCGGTCGCGCGAAATGGACGATACTACTGGACACAGCGCACTGACACGTCGGGATGGACCTACTATCAATGGCAAGGGCGCAAGCTCGGCTTGAGCTCCGGCACTGAAACAGTATCTAAGTACTTCGGAGCTGGCGCGCCCATTGTCAACGTGGCCGCGGCAATGGTGCACGTGGCGTCGACCGACAACGGGAGCGTCGAACCGGGCACGTATACCATATATGCTGAACTGGCCTGTGGTGAATACGGGGCGTGCTTCACAGGTAGCGCGATTATGCTTGGGAACGATGCTGGAGGTCTGCCTCTAGCACAGAGAAAGGCTGTAATCCTGCATGAGTTTGGGCACTTTCAGCAGGACAGGTACATGGGCTCCATATTAGGCAACTACAGCCAGCCTGCTCCACCTCAGGCTGCGTGCAAATGTGACCATGTACAACCAGAAGGACACAGATTGCATTGCCTGCAGTCACGGGAGTATATATCGGCCGCACAGCAGGAGGCCTATGCCCACCTCTACGCAGCCCGGACGATAAACGATGGCGCGGAGATCGACATGATATTCCCCTATTACAAGGAGTTCCGTCTGGACGACGGCACCATCATGCATCCGCCAGTCGTTGTTTCTGTTGCCGCTGCCCCAGGTGGCCCATACTTTCGTTGGATGGAAGGACATTGTCTACAGAGCAACTCTGGCACCGAACTGGATTGGTTGGTGTTTTACTACCAGACGCACCGGTGGACACCAAGTCCGTTCTCCATGTCGGACCTGCGGAGCCTCTATCGGCAAGCCTGCAACATCGGCGGTGCGGCCGGAAACTGCGCCAACGATAATGTACTCTGGAATCATACCGAGCAGGCCGTAACCACAGTGTGGGGATACGGAAGCCCGAAGCACAACGACTGGGTCTACTACGGCACCCAGCATGGGATCAGATATTGAGAGAGGCGGTTCGCTAATGCGAGTGCGGAAGTATGCGGGGCTGTTCATGTGCATGGGGTTCAGCGTCGGCTGTGACGATGGCGTGTCCTCGCCAGGGAGACTTTCCCATGTGGCTCCGCCTGCTTCCGCCAGCGCCGAGGAATCAGCCGGCGGCAGGGCGAGCACCCAGCCGTCTCTCGCCGGCGTTTCTGGGTCTGCACCGCTCGCGCCTCTGCTCGAGCCGGAAGAGGGGTGCCGCTGGCCTTCTGTCATCGAGCCGGACTGTGCGGAGGGCTTCTGTCGGATTCGGCCTGGTTGTTACATCATGGGGACGCCACCAGGTGAGTTCTTTGCGGCGAGATATGCCGAACCACAGGTTCAAGTCACGTTGACCCGTGCCTTCGAGATCGGTCAAACAGAGGTTACGCGGGGCCAGTGGTTGGAAACGGGCTGGGACCTGCCGATCCAGCAGCCATTCTGCGAGTCCGAAGGGTGCGTGCCTGACGATTGTCTAGCTGATGACTGTCCCGTCAACAACGTGAGCTTCTACGATGTCGTCTCCTTTGCGAACCACCTGTCGGTGCTTCGTGGCCTGGACCCATGCTATGCGCTGGAGGACTGCACCGGCGAGACGGGGGACGGGCTTCGCTGTGACACCATGATCTTGACGCGCGAAACCCTCTTCGAGTGCGAGGGCTATCGCCTGCCAGCGGAATCCGAGTGGGAATACGCTGCGCGCGCAGGAACGTCTACGACTTGGTTCACCGGGGACATTGTGCCACGCACCGACGGCTTCTGTTACGAGGAGCCAGCCCTTGAGCCGATCGGTTGGTACTGCAACAACTCGGGCCTGCGACTCCATCCTGTAGCCCAGAAGCGCCCGAATCCATGGGGCCTGCACGACATGGCAGGAAACGTTCATGAGTGGGTCAACGACATCTGGGACTCGAGTGGTTACGGAGAAGGCCCCTACACCGACTTCGCCGGTGAGTTGCTCGTAGGCCGTAGCCTCACCAATGCGGATTCTGGCGGAAATTATCGGTCGACGCGCGGCGGGGCCGCCAACACGGCGGCGTACGGAGCAAAGGTGAACAAGCAATTGTCCATGCGCGATGAAGCGTTCGCAACAGTGATCGGTTTCAGGCTTGCACGAACCCTCGATTCCGTGGGATCGCAAGGAGCACAGTGATGGGAATGAGTAGGTCATCGATTGCGCTCTTGGCCGCTGCACTGGGCCAGGGGCTTGGCGCAAGCGCCTGTGACGGCGGGGATGCTGGTGCCAGCGGTGGCGGAGCAGGAACGTTTCCGGGCGGAGCAGCTGGAGCGGCAGGGGCGAGTGGCGGTGCAGCGGGTGACACGAGCATCGACCCACAGGCCAGCTGTTTCAAGGGGAGCGTGGCCGAGCTCCGGGACTGCTCGGAGATCAGCGCGCTCGTCGAGCCCGCCATGGTCTTGCTCCAAGCGTCGGAGATCGCCGAGGGCGCGCGGTTCGTTGCCCTGGGAGGAGACGCAGTCCTAGCGGAGGTGGAGGGAGATGGCGTGGAGCGATACACGGTTGCGCAGGTCTTGCGGTCTTCATCTGCAACGCAGCTGCCACGGGTCCGCGTAAGAACGGTGCGCTGGGATACGTCGCAAGGCACTGCGAACGTCCATGACCTCGAAGGAGCAGTATCCGGGGTATTTCTGCCTGCGCTGGGCGGCTCTCGAGGCATCGCTGCTGCCGTTGTGGCGCTTGGCTGTGACAGCGCGCGGTGTGTCCTTCTTGCTGCACTGGAAGACGAAGATGAGCTCGTGCCTCTGAACGGGGGCGAGTTGCCCAGCGCCGTACAGCCGAGCGCGCTGGCTGTGGACCGGGACTTCGAGGCGATCTGTGCGTATGGGGATGACGGACTCTGGTGCTACGACGACGACACCTGGACGGACGTGCTCGACGGGGCACGGGGCATAACGGAGGTAGTACTCGCTGGCGGGCGTGGTTTCGCCGTGACCGAGGAGGGTGAACTCTGGGCGCTCCGCAGCAGCGGCTGGCAACAGGAAGAACCGGGCTTCGGTAGCCCTGTGACCACCGTCACTATGAATCTGTGGGGGGCGACCGCGATTGGCTCGGGCGGCGAGGTCGCGGTAGATTTCGTGGGAGAGACGCCCGATTGGCACTGGCTGTGTACTGAGGCTTCTCCCCGATCCATGATGGGCGCGGCGAGCTCACTTTACGAGCCAGGGCTGGCGTTGCTCGTGCTCGGCGATGGCACCTCACTCCAGCAGTCGTTCGTCCTGAACGAGCCTCCCGAGTGGTGTCACGGCGGCGAGCTCACGTTGGGCGCATGGACGGCAACCTCGATCGCTCCCTGCGGGTTCGCCAGCAATCAGCTGATGGCCACGGAGTCGCAATTGATCGGCTTAGAGGGACCGCTCAGGTGTATCATCGTCGACTGAGTGCCCCTGGGAAGAATGAAGTGGGGTTTCGGCCGACGTGAGCAGCTGGCCACGGAGCCAGCTCTCGCGGCTACGACGAGCCGCGCACGGTAGCGCTTCGCGCCTCCGTCGCTCGATCGACAACCATGAAGTCCCAGGGCGGTGACACGCGCAACGTGGGCCCGCTTCCCGACCGACCCCGTGCTGTGCCTCGAAGCGATCCTCAGTGGTGCGGATTCCCCGCGGCGGAGACCTAACGCGCACTGTCGGCAGGGCCTCAGCCCTCCATGAGCTCCAGCTCCTTGCCTTTCGTTTCACGAACCAGCTTGACCACAAAGACGGCCGATACGAGCGCGAATAGCGTGTAGAGCGAGTATGCTGGGCCCAAGCCCACACCAGCCAATAGAATGGGAAAGCTCAGGGTTATCGTGAAGTTGGATCCCCACTGGGCCAAGCCACTGATGGCGAGCCCTGAGCCGCGGATCTGGTTGGGGAACATCTCGCCCAACATGACCCACATGACCGGCCCCCACGAGAGATTGAAGAGAAACCCGTATGCGAGCGCAGCGCCAAGCGCCAACGGGGCGCTGGCTCCCGTCAGGGAGAGCTGGCCGTTGGCGGAAGTACCGGCAACGGCGAACACAACGGTCAACGTGCCGAGCGTCAGGGCCATGCCGACCGAACCAATGAGCAGCAGGGGCTTTCGCCCTACCCGATCGATGAGCCGCATGGCCACTATGGCAGCACCGATGCCGGCACCGCCCGTCATCACGTTCATCAGCAAGGCATCGCTCTCCGAGAACCCGGCCGACTGCCAAAGCACCGCCCCGTAGTACATGACGACGTTGATACCTACGAGCTGTTGGAACGACGCGAGGCCAATCCCCAGCCACACGATCGGTCGCAAGCCATAGCGCGCATGCAGCGCATCTGAAAGGCGGGGACGGTGATGGTCTTGTGCTAGCGAGCCTTCGATTTCCGCAAGCTTTGCGGCCGCCCCGGATCCCATCAGCCTTTGGAGCACGGTGAGCGCCTTGTCCGTCTGGCGCGTCGCAACAAGGAAGCGCGGGCTCTCGGGAATGAAAAGAAGCGCGAAGAAGAACGTCACTGCCGGAACGATCTCCACCCAGAACATCCAGCGCCACGCCTCGTAGCCCCCCCAGTACTTGGCGGTGGAGCCCTTGGCGCTCCCTGCAATGAGGTAGTTGCTAAGAAACGCTACGAAGATGCCGCTCATGATGGCAATCTGCTGCATCGACGAGAGCGCACCGCGGAACCGCGCGGGCGCTACCTCGCTGATGTACGCCGGGGCCAAGATGCTGGCGGCTCCCACGGCGAGGCCCCCGATGAGCCGGTAGAAGATGAAGCTGCCGGAGCTATCCGCGACACCAGAGCCCCAGGCGCTCACAGTGAAGAACACCGCCGCCACGAGGAGGATGGACTTGCGCCCGAAGCGATCCGCGAGTGCCCCCGCGAAGAAGGCGCCAGCGGCGCAGCCGAGCAGCATGGACGCCACATCGAACCCCGTGCTCAGGGCTCCCGCATGGAACGCCTCCTGGAGACCCTGGACGGTACCGTTGATGACCCCGCTGTCGAAGCCGAAGAGAAAGCCACCGATAGTGGCAATCACGCTAATCAGAACCACGAACGCTGTGTGAGACTTCTCCGAGTACTCGATTCTCTTCACGTTGATACCCTCCGAGGCTCTCTCCGCGCTCTCTCCATGCGAGCTTTGAGATCGAGAGCCATGTTGGCCGCAGCTCAGGTCCGATCAGGGAGCCGTCCATGTCTCCTCCAGCGCCGCAGCATGGCCCAATCCCCCTGAAGCTGAGAGCTGCCTCGCCGAGTAGGCGCCTCCGAAGCGGCGTCCCATTCATGGCTCACTCTCGAGCCTCTTGAAGTACTGGAGCACATGACCAGCCGCCCTAGCCTGACCTCTTAGGTCATTTACTACCTACGAACTGTCCACAGCAAGAGAATAGTGAATACCGCTCGACCCATGCCATCCGCCGCTGGGCACCAATCACTCGTGACGCCGACCCACTTTGGGGATGCACGAGTCTCGGCAGGCATGCGTCGCTGCCTCCATTCCATCGTTAATACGAGGCACGGCTTTTGTGTGATCCCCACGTGCCTTGCTGGGAATGCGCCAGCATGGGAGTGGCCGTCGCTGTCGCGGGTCCAGCGCTCGGGCGCGTCACGACGAAGGATAACCTGGCGCGCATCGACGGCCTGCGCGCCCCGAGCGAGCTCCCTGTCGGCGCCGCCGAGGCGCGCATCGTGGAACCCCAAGCTGGCCTGCACAAAAGAGGTGGAACCGGCCAAACACGCAGCGTACGGTTAGGCATGTTTCCTCGCGGCCGTCACCGACGAGGAGCGGCGCAGGCTGGTCATGGCAAATCCCGATATCCACAAGGCAACGAATGCGATGGAGCAGCTGAGCCAAGACCCAAAGGCCCGAATGCTTGCCCAGTGGCGTGAAGACGAGCTGAAGCTGCAGCGCGTCGCTCTCGCGACTGCAGAGCAACGTGGACGGAACGAAGGCCTCAAACAGGCGATCGACTCGCTGTGCGACGTGCTCGAGATCCCACTCGACGATGCACGTCGTGCTCGCGTCGAGCAGTCCGACGCTGTCGCGCTCGAGTCTCTGCTCGGCCATCTCCGCACCGTGCGCTGCTGGCCACAGGAATAGCAGGGTTCGGAGTCTGCCCGAGAGCCCGGATCGGTGGCGTCTTCAAGACTCGTCCTCGGCGGATTTCTCAACGATCCTGCGGCGGACGAGCGAAGCAGCCACGACAGGCGGAGGCCCCACGCGGGACGGCAGAAGTCCCTGAGGGAATTCGTCATCGCGTTGTGAAGCCTGCGCATCTTCGCCCCGCCGCTCTGACGAAGGATCTCAACATCCTCGTCGGATCGCTCTGATAGGTCCCTGGGGGGCGATGGCTGCAGTGCCGCTTTCCGCGGTGGCTGCTTCCGAATCGCGCGCTCGATCTTGCTATCTTCTGCAGTGTCGAGCGCAAAAGCGTCATCGATACCAGCCTGCCCGATGAGTCCCATGAGCCCTTGGCACTGCTCCGAGAGCGAGGCGCTGAAGAGACCAAGCCGCTGGAGCCGCTGCTTGACCTGTTGCCGGCTGTTGATGATAGGTGCGCGGCCCCGTCGGTCCAGGCATGCCAACACGCTGGCTGAGGGCCGTCTTTCGACCGAGAACCGTGTTTCGAGGACTGCCTTTCGGTGGCGGGCAAGCTTTCGAGGGCCCTCTTTCGGCGGCGGGCAATCCTTCGAGGGCCCTCTTTCGGCGGCGACCCGCTGTCATGGCGAGATTCCGTCCCCATTCTGCCGCTTTGCGCCGGGGATTCTGGCTTCCTTCGGCCCCTTTGACGCAAAGACTCTTCCGGCGGTGCAAGATCGGTTACCCTCTCGGGCATGATTCGCGTTCTGTGCTGTTGGGTCGGCAAGACCGATCTGCGGGCTGCCAAGGGCGAGGCTGGCGTTGGCGCCGGGCCCATTGGGCAAGCGCTTCAGGGGCGCGAGTTCGACCAGGCCCTGCTGCTCTCGAACGATACCAAGGCCCAGGTCGATGCCTACGCGAAGTGGGCTAGGCAGCAATCGTCGGCCCGAATCGTCGTCGAGCGGGTGGCCTTGGGCGATCCTACCCATTTCAGCGATGTGTACCAGCTTGCCGATGCGGCTCTCTGCAAGCTGAAGCAGGACCTTGCGCAGAAGAAGCAGCCCGTGGAGCTGACCCTGCACCTGAGCCCTGGTACTCCGACAATGGCTGCCGTGTGGATCATCTTGGGCAAGACCCGCCACCCTGCCGAGCTCATCCAAACCTCGCGAGAGCGCGGCCTCCAGACAGCGGCCGTGCCTCTCGATATCGCGGCGGAGTTCGTCGACCTGATCCCTGAGCTGATGAAGAAGCCCGATGCGTCTCTCGAGGCGCGAGCCGCGGGCACCATTCCCGAAGCGCCGACGTTCGGGGATATCGTCTACCGCTGCGCGGCGATGAACGACGTGGTGACTCGGGCCCGCCGCGTTGCGGCGCGGGGGGTATCTGTGCTGATCGAGGGCGAGTCGGGCACTGGTAAGGAGCTTCTGGCCCGCGCCATCCACAGGGAGGGGCCACGGAGCGACAAGCCCTTCGTGGCCGTGAACTGCGGCGCGCTACCGGCCAGCCTTGTCGAGTCGCTGCTCTTTGGGCACAAGAAGGGCGCGTTCACGGGGGCCATTACTGCCGCCAAGGGGTACTTCCGGGAAGCGGCGGGGGGGACGCTCTTCTTGGATGAAGTGGGAGAACTCCCCCTCGACGCGCAAGTGAAGCTCCTGCGTGCGCTTCAGGAGAAGGTGGTCGTGCCCGTCGGTGAAACCCGGGAATGCGCCGTGGACGTGCGGGTGATTGCCGCCACGAATCGGCAGCTGGCCGCCGAGTGCCGGGCTGGGCGCTTCCGGGAGGATCTCTTCTACCGCTTGGCCATCGCCGTACTTCAGTTGCCGCCCCTGCGGGACCGGGGGGGTGATCTCGCTCCCCTGATCGAGCGGCTACTCAGGCTTGCCAACGAGCTTGGGGCCTTGGAGCAGCCCGGCTACCAGCGCAAGGGCCTTTCCCCCGGCGCAAGGAACCTTCTCAATAACCACCGCTGGCCGGGCAACGTGCGCGAGCTGGAGAACACACTGATGCGCGCGACCGTCTGGACGGAGGGAGCGACAATTCGCGAACGCGATATGCGCGCCGCGCTGCTCGATGAAAGCGCTTCAGAGCCGGGGGCACTGGCAGGGCAACCCCTTGGGGATGGCTTCGAGCTGGATGCTCAGCTCGACGAGATCAGCCGCGCCTACGTGATGCGAGCGCTGAAGGATGCCGGGGGAAACAAGAGCCGCGCGGCGGAGCTCCTGGGGCTGAAGAGCCGCCAAACGCTGAACAACCGCATGAAGAGCCTGGGGGTGCCAGGGTAATGGGGCCTATGGAACGTAAGCTGCACTGCGGCAGGCCATGCCTCGGACCCCGACCTGCGATTCGCCGACTGGAACTGAGCCTGGGAGCGAGCGTGGGCCTGGGAGCGGGCGTGGGCCTGAGCGCGGGAAGGGACCTGGGAGCGGGAAGGGATCTGGGAATGAGTCCAGGAGTGAGCCCGGTGCGGGACCTTTGCTTGCCAGGGAGCGAGGCTATGCCGTGCAGTCGTTGAACTTTGAATTCTTGCGGCCCCACGCGGCGCTGTTGGCGGACTACTGCGGCTTCGCGGAGAAGTACGCTTTCAGCGATCCTTCGGGGGCGGCGGTGAAGCTGCGGGGGTTCACGGAAGAGCTGGTGGAGCGGTTCTACCAGCACCACCGGCTGAGGCGTCCCTACAACGCGGGCTTGAATGAGCTGCTCGAGTATGGCCCATTCGTGGAGGCGACGCCCAATGTGGTACGCACCCATCTCGATGCCCTGCGACGGACGGGGAACAGGGGCGCTCATGCCAAGGGCTCGAGTCCGCTGACCCACGACGTGATCCTGCGGCGGCTAGAGGATGCCCTCAACGTGGGGCGCTGGTTCTTCATCAGTGTGCTCGGTGGGGATGTGAAGGAGACGCCGCAGCAGCTGCGGGAGCCGGCGCCCGAGTCGACAAAGGCCGAGCAGAAGCGCAAGAACAAGAAGCTTCTGGAGGCCATCACCCAGCAGCAAGCCCTCGAAGCGGCGCGCGCCGCGGAGCTCGAGAAGCTTCGGGAAGAGCTGAACGCTTCTCGCGAGGCCGCTGCCCAGGCTGAGCAGGCCAAGGCCGAGGCCGAGCGGGCCCGCGAGCGCACAGCAGCGGAGCTGGCCGCGATCCGGGTTGCCGGAGAAGCGGTGGCGAGCGGCATCCTCCACCTGAACGAGGAAGAGACGCGGCGGCGGCTCATTGACGAAGCTCTTGTCGAAGTGGGCTGGGACGTTGGCCCCAAGGGCAAGTGCACCGAGGAAGTGGGCCAAGAGGTGGCGGTCCACGGCATGCCCCAGGGCTACGCCACGGGCAAACATGGCGAAGGGCGCTGCGACTACGTGCTCTGGGACGACAATGGAAAGCCCCTGGCGGTGATCGAGGCCAAGCGAACCTCCAAGGACGCGGCCGTAGGGCGCACCCAGGCCGGGCTCTATGCCGACGTCTTGGAGAAGGAGCACGGGCAGCGCCCGGTGATCTTCTTCACCAATGGCGCCGAACTTTTCATCGAGGACGACGCGCAGGGCTACGCGCCGCGCCGGCTGTTCGCTTACTACTCGAAGGCGAGCCTGCAGAGCCTACACTTCCAGCGTCGGGAGAAGCTCGACCTGGCCCAGACGGGAGCCAGCCCCAGCATTGCCGGGCGCATGTACCAGGTGGAAGCCGTCAAGCGGGTCTGTGAGCGCTTTGCGAACAAGCGCCGGCGCGCGCTGATCGTACAAGCGACAGGGACGGGCAAGACGCGCGTGGCCATCTCCCTTTGCGACGTACTCATCCGCGCCCGCTGGGCCAAGCGCATCCTCTTTCTCTGCGACCGGCGCGAGCTCCGTAAACAGGCTCTCAACGCCTTCAAGGAGCACCTGCCGAGCGAACCGCGCACCATCGTCGAGAGTTCGACGGTGGGCGATACGAAGCACCGCATCTTCGTCGGGACCTATCCCGCGATGATGAACATCTTCCAATCCTTCGACCCGGGGTTCTTCGATCTCATCATCGCCGATGAGTCCCACCGCAGCATTTACAACAAGTACCGGGACATCTTCCTCTACTTCGACGCGCTGGAGGTGGGGCTGACAGCGACGCCGGTCAAGTTCGTGGAGCGCAATACCTATCAGCTCTTCGAGTGCTCGGACCAAGATCCCACCTTCAACTACGAGTACTCTGAGGCGGTGCGTAACGATCCGCCCTATCTCGTGCCCTTCCGCGTGGTCCGGGTGACGACGCGCTTTCTGCGCGAAGGCATCAAGTACAGCCAGATGTCCGAGGAGCAGCGCGCCGCCCTCGAAGCCGATATCGACGAGCCCGAGGAAGTGGAGTTCGAGAAGAGCCAGGTGGATAAGCAGGTGTTCAACAAGGACACGGGCCGCATCATCCTGAGAAACCTCATGGACCATGCCCTGAGGGATCCGAGCGGGAGCCGGCCGGGCAAGACCATCGTCTTCGCCAGGAGCCATGCCCATGCGGTGGTGATGGGCCAGCTCTTCACCGAGATGTACCCCCAATACGGGGGCTCCTTCTGCCGCATCATCGACAACTATGATCCGAATGCCGAAGCGCTGATCGACAGATTCAAGGATGGCGCCAGCGAGCCGACCGTTGCCATCTCCGTGGACATGCTGGACACCGGCATCGACGTGCCCGAGGTGGTCAACCTCGTCTTCGCCAAGCCGGTGAAGAGCTACGTGAAGTTCTGGCAGATGATCGGGCGCGGCACGCGGCTCTGCGAGAACCTCTTCGGCCCCGGGCAGCACAAGGCAGAGTTTCTGATCTTCGACCATTGGGGGAACTTCGAGTTCTTCGACGAGGCCTACGAAGAGAAGCAGCCCAGCGTCAGCCGCTCCCTCTTGCAGCAGCTCTTCGAGGCGCGCATCGAGCTTGCTAGCGCGGCGGTCAAAGCCCTAGACCAGCCTACACTCGATCTCGCCGTGGGCCATCTGACCCAGATGGTGGCCGCGGTGCGCGGCACGGGCGCGATTGCCGCCAAGGAGCGCTGGAAGGAGCTCGAGCCCTTGCTCAGCCCCCAAGTTGTGGGCGGCTGGCAGCCAACCACCAAGGAGCAGCTCTTCAAGGTGGCCGCGCCGCTGATGCATTTGATCCACCAGAGGGGGGAAGAATCGGCGTATCGCTTCGATTTGGCGCTGACCCGGCTGCAGACTGCTCAGCTTCGGGCCGCGCCCGAGCGCGAGAAGCATAGGGCGGACGTGGAAGAGCAGGTGGAGCGCCTGCAGCTGAACCTCAATCCGGTGAAGGCCAAGGCCGAGGCCATCCAGCGGGTGCGCAGCAAAGCGTTCTGGGGCAGCGTGACCCTGCCCCAATTGGAAGAACTGCGGCTCGACCTGCGCGGCATCATGCGTCACCAGGACTACGCCACGGCGGCGAAGCCGTCCTTGCTGGTCATGGATGTGCCAGATAGCGAAGAACAGCGGGAAAGGTTCCTGCCGAAGCTCGAGGGCCTCAGGCTCGTCGAATATAGAAAGCGCGTCAAAGCCACGCTGCTCGAGCACTTCGAGAGTAACCTGGTGCTGCGGAAGATCCGCGCCAACATCCGGGTGTCCGACGAAGACGTGAGAAAGCTTGCCGTCCTTGTGATGGATGTCGATCCGAAGGCCAACCTCTACCGCCTCTTCGCCCAAGAAGCCGAGGGAGAGCCCGAGAGGCTCCTGAACCGGCTGCAGTTCGTGCTGCGGGGCCTGGTGGGCCTGGACGGGGTCGAAGTCGAGCGGGCCTTCGAGTCCTTCGTCCACGAGTTCCCGGCGCTCACAGCCCAGCAGATCCAATTCCTCACCCTAATCAAGCAGCATATCACCGACCACGGCATGCTCAGCCTCGACGACCTCTACGAAGCGCCGTTCACCCAGATCCACGCCGAGGGGGTGGATGGCATCTTCAAGGACGAGGCACAGATCGACCGGCTCCTGAGTATCATTGCCAGCTTCGATCCCGCACAGGTCGAAGGTGGCGCCCTTTCTGGAGAGTTGGCATGAGTGCCTCTCGGATTCGCCCCATCTCCAGACTCTCTCACGGCGGTTACCCCGCGCGCGCGCACGAACGGACAAGCTTCGAATGATCACCGGAAAGCTACGCAACGACATTGACAAGCTCTGGGAGGAGTTCTGGACAGGGGGGATCACCAATCCCCTGACCGTTATCGAGCAAATCTCCTTTCTGATGTTCGCGCGCATGCTCGACATCACCGAGACGCGGGAGGAAAAGAAGGCCCAGCGCACCAAGAAGAAGGACTGGCCCCGCATCTTCCCCAAGAATAAGCAGAGCCTGCGCTGGGGGAATCTGAAGGAGCTCGGCGGCGCTCAGATGCTGCCCCTGGTGCGGGATGAGCTCTTCCCCTTCTTCCGCAAACTGAACGGCGGCACCACCTTCTCCGAGTACATGGCCGACGCCCAGCTGATGATCCAGAAGCCGAGCCTTCTGGTCTCCGCCGTGCTCATGATCGACGCCCTGCCCCTGACCGAGGGGGATACCAAGGGCGATCTCTACGAGTACCTCCTGAGCAAGCTGACCACCGCCGGCATCAACGGCCAGTTTCGCACGCCGCGGCACGTGATCGCGATGATGGCGGCGCTTGTCGATCCGAAGCCCACCGAGGAAGTTGCCGACCCCGCCTGCGGCACGGCGGGCTTCCTGGTGGGGGTGATGGAGTACCTGCAGCATAAGTACACCTCGAGGAAGGCCATCATGCAGGATGAAGAAGGCCACCCCATCTACACGGGGGACAAGCTAGAACCCTACCGGAGCCACATCCAGAACGAGATGTTCCACGGCTTCGACTTCGATAGCACCATGCTGCGCATCGCCAGCATGAACCTGATGCTCCACGGCGTGGGCAACCCCGATATTCACTACCAAGACACCCTGAGCAACAGCTTCCCGGAGAAGTTCCCCCAAGAGTCCACGAACGCCTTCGACGTAGTCCTGGCCAACCCGCCCTTCAAGGGCAGCCTCGACTACGGCGACGTGCACCCCACGCTCACCCGCGCGGTCAAGACGAAGAAAACGGAGCTGCTCTTCGTGGCGCTGATCCTGCGCATGCTCAAGCAAGGCGGCCGGAGCGCCACTGTCGTCCCCGACGGCGTGCTCTTCGGCACCTCCAACGCCCACGTGGAGCTCCGCAAGTTGCTCATCGACGACAACCAGCTCGAAGGCATCATCAAGCTCCCGAGTGGCGTCTTCAAGCCCTACGCTGGCGTCTCCACCGCCGTCTTGGTGTTCACCAAGGGCGGCCGAACAGACCAAGTGTTCTTCTACAACATCGAGGCCGACGGCTTCTCCCTAGACGACAAACGCACCCCCGCCAGCGACGAGCGCACGCCCCTGGGCCCCGTGAAAGGCAACGACTTACCCGATTGCGTCGCGCGCTGGAACAAGCGCAGCCCCAAAAAGGACACCGACCGCAGCGGCCAATGCTTCTTCGTGCCCGCCGACGAGATCCGCGCCCAGAAGTACGATCTCTCGTTCAACCGTTACAAAGAGGTCGTGTACGAGGAGGCGGAGTACGAATCGCCGAAGACGATTTTGAAGAAGTTGAGGAAGCTGGAGGCGGAGATTTCGCGGGATTTGGATGAGCTGGAGGGGATGTTGGGATGACGCCCACGGTCCAGCTTCAGGAACTCGTCAAGCCGAATCGCCCGGTAACATATGGCATCGTCAAACCTGGACCCGATACCCCTGGTGGTGTCCCGTACGTTCGAGTCGTCGACATCCAGGACGGCCGAATCCTCTCGGATAGACTTCGGCGAACGACGGAAAAACTTGCCGCCTCGTACAAGCGTTCGTCGCTTCAGTCCGGAGATTTGCTCATATCGATTCGAGGACACGTAGGTCGCATGGCGTTCGTGCCACCCGAACTTGAGGGCGCCAACATCACGCAGGATACAGCACGCCTTTCTCTCGGTAAGCGCTGTATCCCGAATTTCGTCCGCTGGTACATCGCATCGCCAGGAGCTCAACGTTGGATTGCTGAGCGCATCCGCGGAGTCGCCGTTACTGGTATCAATCTTGGTGATCTCCGTGAGCTTCCTATCCCCCTCCCCCCCCTTCCCGAGCAGAACCGCATCGCCGCCATCCTCGACAAGGCTGACGCGGTCCGGCGGAAGCGCCAGGAGGCCATTCGGCTGACGGAAGAGCTGCTGAGGGCGGCGTTTTTGGAGATGTTTGGGGATCCAGTGGTGAATCCGAAGGGGTGGGAGGAGCAGCCGTTCGGGGAGTTGGTCGTCGATACTCACCTGGGGCTGGTCAGGGCGAGCGCCGATCAGGGGCCAGATCGGCAGTATGAGTACATCCGCATGGACAGCATACGTCGAGACGGACTTCTCCAACTCGCTGGGCTCGCCCGTGTGGACGCTACGAACCGGGAGGCAACGGCCTGTAGTCTGGCCAGAGGCGACCTACTCTTCAATACCCGCAACACGAAGGAACTGGTCGGCAAAACCGCGGTTTACCGTGGAGACGGCTCACACCTCTTCAACAACAACATCATGCGTGTTCGCTTCCGGAAAGGCATCTCGGCCGACTACATCAATCAGTATCTACTGTCCCAGCGGGGACAACACGAACTGAATATGCGGAAGTCGGGAACCACGACAGTTTTTGCAATCTACTACAAGCAACTCGCCACGCTCCCGGTGCCAAGCCCGCCTGCCGCGTTGCAGGCACGCTACGCGAGGGTTGTCGACGCCGTAGTTGACGCAAGACGCGCCGAAAGAAACCACGACGACCACGTTGCTCAATTTGCATCTTCGCTGACCCAGCGCGCGTTCTCAGGGAGGCTTTAGTGGCCTCCAGTCGTCTGCCGGCGATAACCTCCGAAGAACTCGGTAATCTTGGAGAGCTCAAGCTGGGCGAGTTGTGCAGTCAGGGGTCGATGGTGTCGAACCCCGCCAGACGCGACGTGCATGGCTTCGACAACCTGGTGCAACTGGAAATCGTGCAGAGCGCACCCGCTCACGATTTGGTGCCGGCGCCAATCCGGGCGTTCATTCAAGCCAAGGCTACCCAGAGAAACCCTGGCAACATCGGTATCCGGCTCACGAACTGGCAGAACATGATCGCCGATGCAGAGCCTTGGTTCGTCTTCGTGTGTGCAGTGAGCACTGAGCGCGAAGTCGCCGATGTGTATCTCGTTCACATCAACGAGCACTGGATGGAGAAAGCCCTGCGGCGGCTTCGCAAGTACTCGGCGAAGAAGAAGCAACTCGGCAGCAACGAGATGGCCATCACCTATGGTCAGAGTGACCGGCTGTCTCGAATTCACGGTGCAGAGCTGAGGGAGCGCGTGCTCGACGCAATTGGTGGCGACGCACAAGCCTATCGCGACAGGAAGCGACAATTCTACGCAACCTGCGGGTATTCGGCGGAAGCTCATAGCGTCACGGTATGCTTCCCTCAGAAACCCGTGAACGAGCACTACCTGGACTGGACCGAAGTAGCTCTCGGGTTTCGGTCCGACCTGGACGTGGAGCACATCAAGATCACAGATCAACGTTTCGACGAGGCAATCGCCACTCTCGACGCTCCAGCCAGCATCCTCACGATGAAAGTCAATCCGGTACAGACTGCTCAACTGCAGCTGTTCAACGCGAAGCTCGGCAACCATTCGACACGAGTTGACATCTTCTCCACGTCAGTCGTGCCCCATATCCCCGCTGAGTTGTCGAAAGCGCGACTCAAAGTGGGGCCGTTCAGCTTTGTGATTGACACCGGAATGTCTGACGACCACGGGGACGGCACGTATTCTCTCAAGGCCACAGCGAACTGGAACTACGATGAGCGCTTCACCTTGGAACGAATAGGCGACGCTGCCCGTGCCATGATGCTGATGTGCGCGTCTGAAACGCGGGTATCGCTGCTGCTTTCTTTACTCGCAGAGTGCCCGTTGGACTTCTGGCTCAGCGCTCCCGCAACGCTCGACAAGAAGCTCGAGCGCTACTTACGGACGGTGCAAGCCGCTGCCGCTGTGGGCAAGTACGTTGGGCTCGAGACCCTCGACGTGCGGTCTGGTGAACTTGAACGAATCCCGTGGACCGCACTACTCGCCAGGAGCATTGTTGAGCAGGCGGCCGACACCGAGCTCTGGCTCCCTGCAAGACCGGTTACGAAATCGAAGAGGCCGATGCTGGTAGTTTCCTGCGCCTTTCCTGTCGGTGGGTGGGTGATCTTCGCGTGCGGAGCGCTGCCCTTGAGGACGAAGAGCAAGAAGAAGTTCACGTTCTCCACTGAGCATGCTGAGAATCTCGGCGTCTGGAAGGTGCCGATTGAAGAGGCCAAGGGCTTTCCCATCGTGCAAAGGCAGGCCGAGTCCGTAAATCGTCTGGAGAAGAATCCTGGGCTGGAGGTGTTCTCGGTAGATCCCCGGACCGATGCAGGGATGGCGGCGTTGATGTCGGGGGACGCCGCGCCTCAACGACATGTGCCCGTGGCGAAAGAGGGAGACTAGCGGATGAGCCCATGCCAAGCAGAACTAGAGAATTCTAAGCCGTACTTGGAGATCTGCGAGCTCAGGGTTACGTGCCGCCCGCAGCCGGAGTCACGACCGATGAGGGCGAGAAGAAACTGGGAGCAGGTTCGCATCGGACAAGTGTTCGAACTTCTGGCAGGGGCATCATCTGGGCCGATCCGGAGTATCTCCCAAGCGGCCACTTTGGGTATGTTCGCCCCCCTCCCCGAGCAGAGCCGTATCGCAGCCATCCTCGACGAGGCTGTCGCGAAAGACGAGGTGATTGGGAGTTGGATCCGCCCCGTCGAAGCTGAAGTTCGAAAAGGCGTCGCGATTCCAAGGAACCCCGCAGAGTCGCAAAATGAGGCCTTCTCGAGACCCGACGCCTGGGGTGCAGGAGACGAACCAAACTGTACCGAGACGATTGGGCGAAAGGAAGACAGAATGAGTACGTGGCCCCTTGAGATACGAGAATTGGTCTTCATGCCGAGGGTGGAGAACTGGCTGAACGACCTCGCCGAACGCGAGGACTGGGAGTATCGGACCCATACATCGGAGCACCACAAGCCCGTGCTCTTCAACTACGTCAGGTACACATACCGCCGCCTTGCGGAAGAGGACAAACTCGCAACTGCGGACGATGACAGTGCCATTGCCTTCAACACCGGCCTCGTGACTCCATCGCAGGAGCCCATCTACTGCTACTGCACGACAAACCATCTCCGTGATCGCAAAGAGAAGTGGCACCTCCATGCCTGGCGGCGGCGCGGCCACCACGACCTCACGCGCTTCTCAACGCTTCCCGAGATGGCACACTACTTCGACGATCCTTCGCTGTTGGTTCTCGATTCGAGAAAGGAGCTTCGCGTCAACGTCGAACACATCGTTTCGGAGAACAAGGGCCGGTTTCCAGAGCCCTACCGGTCGATGGCGGACTATCAGCTTCAGACCCTCGTAAAAGGCGCGGTTGACAACGCGACGGAGCGAGTTCGGCGAAGCTACAAGACTGCTGTTCCCCAGTACTACCGGGGGAAGGTTCAGCTGCTCCTGCCTCTTTGTCTGACCCAAGCCGGAGTCGCAGATTTAGCGCTAGTCGTTGAGAACTACGGTGACTTCTATCGCGCTACCACGTGCCTGACGCTCGACATGGCGTACAACAACGCCAGGCAACTCGCGAAACCCGACAGGGACTGGCTAGAGCCGTAGCGGAAGCGCAAATGAGTCCGACGCGTTGCGACCAAGGCATCCATTTCGTCCTGCCAGAGGCGTGGGGCACGATACGTTCGTCGATCCCGGGCTGGGTCCGATTCACCTGTTCCCGCACGTCTACCTGGCCGATCCGCGCGGCGTCGACGTTGTTGCGAAGATTGCGACAACTGGCGCCCGGTGCTTCCAGGTTGACTATTCTCACGCCTAGACTTCAAGCGATGCCGCACTTCTGCTTCTGTGAACCAGTCCGCCATACCCTGATTGGATGCCATGGGACCGGTCGCTGACGCCGCCGTGGCCAGTCGCGCCTGTCTGCAACCGAGCCTCGGCGACCGAGAATGGCCGGGGCACCGGGTCTATCTCTGGACGAGCACCGAGGCGGGGTGGCTCTGGGCACGAAGGCGTTTCCCACGGCCGCCAGCGGTCATTCAGGCAACGCTGGTGCTGGGCGATTGCCTCGATCTCGGCAACGCCTTGAACGTCGAGAGATTCATCTCGGACGTCCATCGCGAATTGCAGGATGTGCTTTGCGAGGAACGATGACGAACGCCGGAGATAGCTCAGCAAGTCCATTGATCTTCAACCCTTGGAATCTCCTGATCGGAGCTGTGACACCAGTCCGGCTGACGCTCTGGTGGCTTCGCTCACGCGCGCCTGGTCCCGCCTGCCACTTGTTGTACGGACAGGTGGTGCCGGTGCGTGAACAAGCGTCAACGCGTTGGACAAAGTTTCAAGTAGCGACTGAGTCGTTTGCGACTCGATGCTCCGTAGACGACAAACACACGCAACCCCAGCTACGCAAGCGCGAGATCCTGAGACTCTCAGTTTCCGGTGCTGGCGATTCGATCCACGTTCTTCTGGCAGGGATCTTGAATGGAAGTTCACTGGCGGAGGCATGTCTCCGCGCCGGAATTTCGACGCCAGAGATGCAACCGGAGGGCACGTTGGCAGAGGGGGTTTGGACGCTTCTCGAACCAGTCTTCTGTCCGACGACCACGTCGACCGCGTGCAGACATCCAGATGCGCGGGGCCGAAGTAGTCCTTTGTACGAAGCCGCTTGCTTCTGCAGTCGTCTCGTCCCAGTCGACCGTTTCGCGTTTGTCCGGGACGAAATCGATTCGGACAGGGTGCTGCGCTGGGTTGCCTCAGAATTGAAGAGCGATTCGGGAGTCTGCTTTGGGGGAGGTGCTGGTGATTCCTTCGGTTGCATCGAGGTGCTCGCTTTTCCCTCGCTCGATGAGCGACAGCGGTGCAGCGTCATCACGCGGAGCAGACGGCGCGAGGGCGACCAGCCGAGCACCGTTGCGGTCCAGTTGAATGACACCGTGGATGCCACCGACTACCTTGTCCAACTTCGGACCGAGAACGCTGGGGACGTCACGTCTGATCAGGTCATTTTCGTCAGTTCAGGCAACTTGACTGCCAGGTTCTGCGTGCCCGACAAGCTCGACGGAACCCTGGTGCGGGTCTGGAAGAAGACGACCACGGACCGTTGGCTGCTGTGGCACGAATCTGAAGAGCACTACCTGCGCGAGGTGGGCACGCAGATGGACATCATCGGGCTGACGGGAAACGTGGAAGCAGAGTGGCTCAACTCGCTGAAAGGCTCTCGTGTGAGTGCAGCCGCGGAGGCTTTTTCGAAGATCTCTCAGGTTGCGATCACCTCGCCGATAAGTGTTGGGTGCGGCTCCTCTGGAACCGGCCTCGGTTACTTGATCCTTCGAAGTTGCGCCTTGCGCGGGGACGCGGCAGCTAGCGGATCGGGCACGTTGGCCCCAGCGTAGCGAGTACAGTGGTTGCGCT
>JAEWRL010000233.1 GCA_023398955.1 Pseudomonadota bacterium | reverse complement strand
ATCCGCTCTGCGCACGCCGCCCGTTGTAACGCCAAGAACTCCGTCGGCGTCCATGATGCGTCGTCGCGGCTCAAGCCCCAGAAGAACTGCAGCCAATCTAGCTCCGTTCCAAGATACTCCACTGCTGCCTCCTCATCTCCGGCCAAGGCCGACGATACTGCCGTGGCGCAGTACCGATTGCGCCATTTGCTCGCTTCCGAGCAACGGATCCGCGCTGGCGACTTCACGAAGTACCAATTCGCTAGCTCGCTTCGTAGCCGCGCCCGGTCGTCCGCCAGCGGGTACCGCTCGTTCACCAATGCCTCGCCTTCTGGGCTTCCTATACGGATGCACTCGGGGTGCTCGGGGTCCAGCGTGCCGCTCGGGCAGCTGCCGTCCGCCGCTGGGGGCACCAGGCTGTCCTTCACGTACACGAACCAGCAGTCCTCCGCCGGATCGCTCGGATCGTTGAACGCGCGGACTCCCATTGCGTGCGCATACCCCTCACCCGACGCGCCTCCCACCGGCTCCACCGAGTTCAAACAGTGCCACGGCAGGAACTCGTTCCCGATATGATTACAGCGGCACTCCACGGGGAATCCCTCTGGATCCCGGCTTACGGTCGTCGTGCCATCCGGATTCCGAACACGCAGCGCATAGTTCCCATTGCCCACGTGACCCGCTGCTAGCTCTTGCATGGCGTGCGTCAGCTCGTGCGCCAGGACGAACTTCCGCGCGCTGTCCGTCTCGTGCGGCAGCAGGGAACCGTCTGCCTCGACGGACGTCCATACCGGTCGCGCATGCACGTAACGCTCCGTCTCCGTCCCTCTTGGATCGTGATACGGGCTCTTCGTGAAGAATGCGGGAATCGACTCCGGCCACAAGTGCACGACGCCGGGGGCGATCCCTAGGTCGATGCCTCTGTGGACATGCTGGCGTAGCAGGTGTGCCGCGAGCGCAGCAGCGTTGGAAATGGCGGTCGGCCTTTCGGGGTCTGCGGTGGCAAAGGTCGCGCGGTTCTCGCCGGTGCTCCAGCTGCCCTCGGCAATCGTGTGGACGCTGGCTGCTGGCTGGTAACAGGCCATACCCGGCGTTCCGCCTCCTGCAGGGCAGGGCACGGGATAGGGCTCGCAGTCGTTCGCGTTCGAGCCCGTCGATGAAACGCATTGAGAATTCGACGGCATGCACTGGAACGGTTCCCCTGTGGCATTGCAGGCAGCCCAAGTGTCGCTGCTACCGTCGCCCGGGACGCGATCGATATGGACGGTGATCGGAGGACCCTCTTCGCCTAGGGCAGCCATGAGCGAACCGCGCCAGACGAACGTCACGAGGAAGTCGCTGCTCGCGGGGGTCAGCTGGGCCACTGTCGGAGTGTACTCCCTGGGTATGCATCCGTCCCCGTCCAGCACGACGAAGTCACCGGGCGCCCGGGGCGTGAACGGGTGGATTCCACCCACGACGTTCAACTCGACCTCGGCGAAACTGGCGGGAATCCGCTGCACGTCAATGCTGGCCAGGTGGTCCTCGCCCCCCGCAGAGTCAAGGAACTGAGCCGGGAAGTCCGCGCAGAGCTTTGGGGGCACCGCGGGCACGACCTGGAAGCAGATGCCCCAGCTGGACCGCCCCCGACCGCAGTGGAGAGGACGACTCGGGTCACCCCCTTCCGAGAGGATTTCTGCGCTAGGAGTCACCGTGTACCAGTGCGCGTCGCTTCCGCTCACCTGGGTGCCATCCATCAGGCCGAGCGTCGCCGGATCGATCACGAGGTCGAGGCGGGCGTAATGGTCGTCGCCTCCGCACCACGCCGAGTCGCGCTCCAGGAGATCGATGCGCATCGTGGCCACCGTCTGGTCATCGTAGAGCGGAACGAAGACCGTGTGGTTGATATGCTTCACCCGGTCATCGAAGAGACCAGCGAGACCGGGAAAGCCAAGGAAGTCATCGATGTGATCGAAGAAGTTCCAACCGCTCTGGTAGACCTCGATCTCCTCGCTCTGCGCGTGAGGTGTGCCGCGGTACGCGGAGACCTTCAGGTCCACGTCGGTGCTACCGACAGTGCAACTGTCCTCGTCATCGAAACCAACGCTCGTGATGAGGACGTTGAAGCCACCGTTCTCTTCGCTCGAGAGGACCTCTCCAGCGCCGCCGATGACTCCACCCGCCGCCGCCCTGAGCACACTCTCGATGTCCGCCGTGGGCGGGGGCTCCGCCACGGCAACGAGTGGCGGCAAAGGAGCGAGCGGCACGGCGAGCGCCGCCAAGGCCTGCGGCAGCGGCTGGAGCGGCTCGACGGTGCCAACGTCGACGACCTCGTAGTCCCCAAGAGTGCAGCGTCGCGCGCTGTCGTCCACGCGCACGAGGTTGCCGCTCAGGCTCCACTCGAGAGCGTCCCCGCGGAATGGAATCGAGTAAACGTCGTGATGCTCCCCGGGCAAGAACGCCTCGAGTGGACCCTTGTGAAGCCGCGTGGCGCTGAGCCAGTTGCGCGGCCCTTCTGGGATGGCGACGGGGATGTCCAGGCGGTTCTCGTAACCGAAAACGCCCGCACCGTACCCTGCCGCGCTGCGCGTCAAGCACTCCACCCTGATCTCGGGAGGAAGGATCATGTCCCAGTGGCCAAACGGGGTGAAGACGAGGGGATTCCGTGCGTCCTTCTCCACCCTGCGCCCGAAGAAAGAGCCCTCGTGACCGCTCCCATCCACGGGGCTGAGCCGCAGGTGGGCATTGGGCGCTACCACGGTGCCCTGGAAGGGTGCGTCGATGTCCGCCATCCCCGTGCCCCAGAAGCCAATGAAGAGCTCCCCTGCGTCTGCCCCCTCGAGCCGCCCCCGGTGCGTCAACGCTTCGCGGACATAGATGAAGATGGGTCCACCGGAGACGTCGAGGCGCATCGTCGAGTCGGACTCCGTGCGCAGCGCGTTCATTGTGTAAACGCCCGAGCTGAGCTCGAGGACCCCGCTCGGGTGGACGTCGATATTGGCGTAGGCACCCGGGGAGAGGCTCCGGGTTTGCTGTGGCCCCACCAGATAGGAGAGATCCGAGGGCGGAAAGTCGACCGTCCACGTGTACGTCGTGACAGGCATGAGGTCAGCCCCTTCGACGACACCCCCGATGACCTCCCATACCGAATCGTGCCGAAACTCACTGCTCGTCGTCACGCTCCCCTGGACGACCGCACGGTCTCGCACCTTCACCGGTCCCACCGAGGTGATGTCCCCGGGGAGCTCTGTGTCCGTACCAATGTTCGTTTCGGCCATCCCCACGCTGGCGATGCCGACTGCCGCACCCGGGATGGATGCCGTCGCTAGCACGCCGTCGCCTACGGTGACCGCCTCGCTTGCCCCGAGCGCCACTGAGTGCAGGCCCACGCCCATTGGCAGCTGAAGCGTGAAGCCCTTCTCGTCGCCTCCTCCAGCGCCCCCCGGCGGAATGGAGCCAGGTCCGGCTGGAGTCCCCCACACGATATCGGAGTCGTGGAACAGCGCTACCTTGGCCGCTGCCGTCCAAGACACGGCGCCTGCCACATACGAATAGTCGTCGTTCTCGTCATAGGCAGACCAGTCGGACTTGTGGAGTGCCAGCTTGATGTCGCTCGTCGAGGCACCCGGTGAGAGACTGCCCGCCCCCGCCGCGAAGCGGACCTCTAGATACCTGTCGGCTCCGCCCACCGGCTCGGGCAGCTCATACACCTGATGCACCAGGTTACCGCAGCCCAGCGCTGCCCAATGGCACGTGCTGGAGCTCGGCGCGACGCCCTCGTTCGTAAAGTAGTAGCGGAGCGTCAGAGCGCTCAAAACCACCTCGGTGCTACCGGCATTCACGATACGGAGCACCGGCTTTATCTCGCTATTCGTGGCGCTGCCATCCTCGGCATGGTGGACGTCGACCCGAAGTCCGCTGACGACCATCCGCTGCCCGACGCTGCCCAGCCCACCTCCCTCCGTTCGCGAGTTCGCACAGCTAGGGGCCAACCCCGCAGCAAGCGCGAGCCCCATCCACGACGTCATCCACCTCCGAGAAGCGCAGTCCATCATGATCCACCTCCACATTCTCTCTACCGCCCCCGGCCAATGCCCTGGATTCCCTGTTCTGGATTCCCTGCCCCGGTTCGAGTGCAATAATACTCGCGCCCCCATGCGTCTCGAGTCAACCAGCTTTGCAGGACCCGAGTGATTTCAGTTGGGTGCGGCTCCTCTGGAACCGGCCTCGGTTACTTGATCCTTCGAAGTTGCGCCTTGCGCGGGGACGCGGCAGCTAGCGGATCGGGCACGTTGGCCCCAGCGTAGCGAGTACAGTGGTTGCGCT
>JAEWRL010000184.1 GCA_023398955.1 Pseudomonadota bacterium | reverse complement strand
GGTGTATTATGTCTCCTCGGCGGGCGGGCTCCGCTCCTGACGGGGGGCGTCGCAGCGCGACCCGGCGGCACTCTACGGCGCCGGCCCGGGCGGGCCCCTGGCCCTCCCACCCGGGCCTGTGGCGTCGATGGCCCGGCGTGGAACGTCTCCCACCCACCCCCGTCACTGCATGATCGGCCCGGCTGGCCCCGCCCCAGCCGGGCCTTTTTGCGTCGATTCCCCTGGCGGCAGGGTGCGACTGGGTGCGAGCGGCCGTGGATGCTAAGTTGGGGAGCATGGAAGCTCTGAAAGCGCACGTGAAGGACGGCAGATTGGTGCTCGATGAGCCGACGGATTTGCCAGACGGCGCAGAAGTCGAGCTGAGGATCGTCGGTGGGGATGAGCTTGACGAGGAGGAACGCCTCGCGCTGCATGCTTCCCTAGACCGCGCGTTGGACGACGAGGATGCGGGCCGCAAAGTGAACGTTGACGAATTCCTGGCAGAAGTAGCTGCTGAAGCGTGAACGTCGAGATCCTCGAAGAGGCCCGGTCCGAGTATCGGGCAGCGAGCGCATGGTGGCGTGAGCATCGCGATGCGAAGGCGCTTTTGGCACAGGAATTTCTTGCGGCGATTCATCACCTGAAACGCTGTCCAGAGACGGGACAGGTGTACGCGAAACGTCGGGGCAGAGTGATTCGGCGTTGGTTGATGCCAAAGACTCAGCATCACGTGTACTACCGGTTTGATCGAGAGAAGGAGCGGCTCGTCATCTATTCCGTCTGGGGCGGTCGCCGGGGCCGAAGCCCAGAACTGTGGACGGGCACCGAAAAGCGCGGGGATCTGAGCAGGCCGTCCTTCTGGACCTGACAGCGTAGTTGGCCGCGCGGTGGGGAGTGCGGGACGATCACAGGACCGCCAGAAAGAGGTAAGGCCCGGAGTTCGCAGCTCCGAGCCTTGGGTCGCCGCGAGTGGACGCGTTCGACGTGAGAGTTGTCGCACGAGTCCCCCGAGGTGGCCGAGTTTGTCGGCGGCCAGGGTTCGGCAGTGGACGATTTACGGCAGGTTCAGTGCGTCGTTGCAGGCTGCAGGGCGTTGTTCCACCTGTGCCGCGATTGCGACCGTGGGCAGATCTATTGCATCGGGGGGCGCCATGACAGGGAGCGCGCCGACCGGCGTCAGCGGAGCAAGCGGCGCCACTGGCGGAGCCGCCAAGGCCGGCGCACGACCGCCGCGCGAGTAGGTCGGTGGCGGGAGCAGCGACGGAAAAATGTAACGGACCACCGTCGCCGGGAAGTTGGCCCCGAGCCGATCGTCGCCCTCGCGGAGCGCTCCGCCCTCATGGAGAGGGTCGAGTCGCTTCCGCAGGAGACGACCCATGGAATCGATCTGGATGGGCATCGCCCCGAGCCCCGCGACGACGCGGGTGCTCGCGATGGCGGGGCCGAGCGACACGCTGTTGAAGGCCCACCTGGCGCCAGACCCCGCGCACCCGCGAGCCCTCGCCACGCTGCTGGAGGCCGTAGCGCTGTGGCAGGGCATGCCGGTCCGTGCTGCGCTCTGTGTGGACGACCAGGCACCTTCGTCCGACTCCACTCTCTGTCGCGAAGCGTTTCTGGACCACGGCGGCCCGCTGTACAGCGTCGTCTGGGTCCCCGCCCCCGGTCGCCGCCGACGGCGCGACGGCCTTCACGGTCTCGGTGAGTTCCGCGATCTCGAGCGCCTGGTCATCGAGGGGGTGGCTCGATGATCTCCGAAGAGCTTCGCGCTCGCATCCGCCGTCTCTTCTTCGCCGAGCACTGGAAGGTCGGGACCATCGCGACCGAGCTCGGTCTGCACCACGACACGGTCGAGCTTGCCGTCGAGCCCCGACGCTTCGTCAATCGCAGAAAGGTCAGCAGCGTCGGCTTGCTCGAGCCGTATCGTGAGCTCATCACCAAGACGCTGGAGCAGCACCCACGCCTGCGAGCGACGCGGCTCTTCGACATGATTCGGGACCGCGGCTACACGGGTAGCGTCTACGCTGTCCGTCGCTACGTCCGCAGGGTGCGTCCCGTCTCGCGGCACGAGGCGTTCTTCCGTCTCACCGTTCTGCCCGGCGAACAAGGTCAGGTCGACTGGGGCTCCTTCGGCAAGATCCGGGTCGGCCGTGGGGAGCGATACCTCTCGTGCTTCGTCATGGTGCTCGCCTGGTCGCGGGCAACCTTTGCTCGCTTCACCCTGGACCAGACCCTGGAGAGCTTCGTTCGCTGTCACAACGAGGCATTCCAGCGCCTGCGTGGGGTGCCGAGGGCCGTACTGTACGACAACCTGAAAAGTGTCGTGCTCGAGCGGCAAGGCGATCTGATCCGCTTCCATCCCCGCATCCTCGAGTTGGCCGGGCACTATCACTTCGCCCCGACCCCCGTCGGCATCGCTCGCGGCAACGAGAAGCCTCGGGTCGAGAGACGCATCCGCGACATCCGCGAGTCGTTCTTCGCCGCGCGCCCGTTCTCGTCGCTCGACGACCTCAATGGACAGCTCGACGACTGGATCGAGCGTACCGTCCACGCACGTCGGGTCCCGGGTGACGACCAGCGCACCGTCGCCGAAGCACTCGTCGAAGAGCAGGAGCGCTTGCTACCGCTTCCCGAGCACGCCTTCGACCCCTGTACCGTGCAACCCATCGCCTCCGGGAAGACCCCCTATGTCCGTTTCGATCGCAACGATTACTCCATCCCCCACACCCTCGTCCGCAAGCCACTGACGCTCGTGGCTTCGGACGCCACCGTTCGGATCCTCGACGGCGATCAGGAGGTCGCCCGTCACCACCGCTCCTGGGACATGCGCCAGCAAGTCGAAGACCCTGCCCACCTCGCGAAGTTGGCCCGCGAGAAGAGCAAGGCTCGGGAGCATCGCGGCCGCAATCGCCTCACCACCAGTTGCCCCGCGGCGCACGACTTCCTGGCTGAGGTTGCCCTGCACGGCAACCACCTCGGCGGGACGACCCATCGCCTCCTGCGCCTGCTCGACCAATACGGCGCTACCGACCTCGATGCCGCCATCGCAGAGGCGCACCGCCGGGAAGCCTTCGCCGCCCAGTCCGTCGCCCACATCCTCGACCAGCGTTCGCGGGCTCGTGGAGCGCTTCCTGTCGTCGATACGGTCCTGTCCGACGACCCCCGCGTGCGCGACCTCGTCGTCACCCCCCACACCCTCGACCAGTACGACTGCATCGCTGGCTCTGGCCTCGATGACGGCGAGGAGGGTGACCAGTGACCGACCTCCAGACTCGCTTGCGTGCACTCGGCTTCACCGTTACCGCCGACGAGTTCGACGACCTCATTGCCATGGCTACCAAGAAACGCTGGGGCCCACGCCACATCCTCGAGCACATCACCAACATCGAGGAGAAGGAGCGCGCTCGTCGTGGCCTCGAGCGCCGACGCGCTCGCAGCCGCCTCGAGCGCTTCAAGCCCATGGCTGATTTCGACTGGAACTGGCCGACCGAAACCGACCGCTCCCTCGTCGACTCCGCCGTCCAACTCGACTTCGTCGAGCCCACTCGCAACATCGTCCTTGTTGCGCCGCAAGGCCTCGGCAAAACGATGATCGCTCAGAACATCGCGCACCAGGCCATCCTCCACGGTCATGGCGTGCTCTTCGTGACCGCTGCTCAGTTGCTCCTCGATCTCGCAGCCCAGGAGTCTGCCCGCGCCCTCGAACGACGGCTGAAGCACTACGCCCGAGTCGGACTTCTGATCATCGACGAGATCGGATTTCTTGCCTTCGACAACCGCAACGCCGACCTACTCTTCCAGGTCATCAGCCGCAGGTATGAGAAGAAAAGCCTCGTTCTCACCACCAATCTCGCCTTCCGTGACTGGCCCACCATCTTCCCCAACGCTACCTGTGCCACCGCCCTCATCGATCGCGTCGTCCACCACGCCGACGTGATCGTCATCAAGGGCGAGAGCTATCGCCGCCGCGAGGCCGAACTGGAGGCCAAGGCCAAGCGCTCACGGAAGAAACCAAAGGAGCCCCCAAAAACCTGATCCCGCATCGACGATCTGTGCAGCCCGGTGCGAGTGTCCTCGCCCGGGCTGTTCAGATTTCTGCGGTTTCCACTGCTCGCCAACACCCAGAACTGTGAACTTCTTCCTTTAGTCGCCCAAGGAAAGGCGGCTAAACTCGGAAACCATGCTGAGTCTGGTCAATGCCGTCGCCACCCTCGTGCGCTTTCGAGCGCGAGCGAGCGTGGCGCTTTTGTGCGTCTGGGCGACGCTACTGTTTGCGAATCTCGCGTCAGCCGAAGTCGGCGTGCAGGCAAAAACACGCATCTGGGATTTCGAGTCAGCGGCCCCACTGAACGTCTGCCCCTTTTTCCCCGCAAGTGCGGAACAGCACCGAGAAATTCGTAGCTGCAGGAGCGAACTCGCGACGGAGTCCCTCCTTGCTGCGAGGGGGGCGGGTGAGGCGAGCACGGTGCTGCTACGCACGCCGCGGAACCTCCAGAAGCTCTTCGGCAAGCACGGCGCGGACTTCGGGTTGAGGGGAAACTGGAATCCGTCGCGAGCGGCCGATGCCAGCAGGGCGATTCACCAGCACATCAACAGTCCAGGAGTCCGCACGATTGAGGGGGCATACCGCGGGAATCCTGCCACGCACTATGTGGATCCAAGCACGGGGTTGAACGTGGTTGCCGATCCCGCAGGCAATTTCGTTACAGGCTATCGACTTGGGCCGGACCAGTTGAGCGACCTGCTCACGACGGGCCACTTGTTCTGAGGGAGAAAGGCGATCATGAAGCTCGAACTCACGGACGACCAGGCGCTCGTACTCTTCGAATGGCTTGCTCGCCTCGACGAGCGGGAGGCGTTTCCTGTCGAGGACCCAGCTGAAGAACAGGTGCTTTGGTGCCTCCACGGTCAGCTTGAGAAGGTGTTGTCTGAGCCGTTCCGTGCCGACTACCGCGAACTGGTCGAACAAGCACGTGCGCGTGTGAGGGCATCATTTGGCGCAGGCTGACGCCCCACCTTCCTCTGGGATTAGGACTCAAGCTGCACGAAGGTAGAAGGATAGGCAGATGCAGGTCACCATCGACATAGTCAACGCCCAGGCGAAGGTTAACTCCGCGCTGTCGGCGTATGTCGACGGCGACTCGCGGTTTGCGTTCCGCGGCGACGGGAGAGCGAGCCCGTGGTTCGGGTCGAGAGTCACTGTTAGCAGGAGCTCTCGCCAGAAGGACGTCATCCGAGATTGCGTCACAGAGTCCTTGAGTGCGCTCGTTCCGGTTGTGCCAAATGGCGCCACCAGCAGCAGTAGGGCACCAGCGGAGCAGTTCCCCGCGGACCGTTCCCTGTCCGCGTCAATCCCCGAACTCGGCTCTGAAGAGCCGAGCTGGCATCGCTACCACTGGCAATGGCGTCGATGGTGGGAATGGGCCGAGAGGCGCGTGCAGATGCGTCGCGCCCGCTCGGCGACTGCGCGCCTGGGCGACTCAGGCCTGGATGGCTTGCCGAATCTCGGCGACGACGCCCGGGAGATCTGCCATCACGCGGGCGGCCTCGATGCGCAGGACGCGGAAGCCGAGGCGCGAGAGCGCGCGGTCCCTGCGCGCGTCGGCGCGGGCACGGACGGCGTGACAGCCACCGTCGACTTCGACGACGAGCTTCTTGGCGGGAGCGCAGAAGTCAGCGATGAAGGGGCCGAGGGGCATCTGACGACGAAAGCCAGTGCCGAGCTGTCGGCCCTTGAGCGCGTCCCAGAGGCGAGCTTCGGAAGTGGTGGGCTGAGCCCTCATCTGGCTGGCGTGGGCGTGAAGGAGTCTGGGGATGGTGAACTTAGGCTTGTTGAGCATGGGGACCTCGCTAGCCCGGTGAAGCGACCGGGCGCAGCCCTCAAGCGCGCAGGATCTGTGCGTCGCGCAAGCCGTAGAGAGGTAGCCGAGCCGGCGCGAGGCACAGAGCGTGCGCGTCGGGAGCGAAGCTCGGCCGCTTCGCCGGGCGAGAGACGTTCATGCGAGGGAGCCGCTTCATCACGCAGGAGCTCCTTGCTGCACGCGCAGCACGAGGAGCGCCCGAGCTGGGCGGCACTGCCCGCGCAGAGCGCGTGCGAGAGTGGCCGAGCGGAGCCGTGCGAACCGTCCGCGGCACCCGCCTGCCGGACACGGAGTTCGTGGAGCGCCTGGGCGCGGGCTCGCCCCGCCCTGTGCCA
>JAEWRL010000171.1 GCA_023398955.1 Pseudomonadota bacterium | reverse complement strand
TGATTTCGTACCCGCGGGCGCAGGCGCGGTGCCGCGACGGCTCTGTCCGTCGAGCGTCTGCGCCAGGGCCGCGCTTTGACTCTCGAGCGTGCCCGTTCCTCTGGGGCGCCCGAACTCGGTCCCAGGTTGTGCGCTATCCACAGCCGCCTCACCGGGTAGCCGGCTGTTGGCGCGCGCCAAGCCTGGGTCATTTCTCGCGAGCATACCCGGGCCATTTCCCCCGAGCGCTGAAGATCCTAGATCGGACGATCGATCGACAGCTCCGGCGGTTAGCCGCTACTTCACCTCATGGATGAAGCCACGCGCGCCACACCGCGGGATGAACAGCCGAGAATTCCGCAGGATTCAGCGCCCATGTGCCGGGGGGCGCGCGAAATCTAGGTTGAATCCTCGTGAAGGTGCGTGCCGACGCGGACGCTATCAGAGCCTGCTGTCCGCAGCGGACCTTCTAAATAAGGGATAGTAGTTGCGAAGCAGGATACGCACGGTCTCTTTCTCCCCGTCTTGGAGGAGAGCGAAGAGCGCTTGGTCGAGCGCCTCGACGGCGCGGTTTGGGAGCAGCATCGCGATGGAATATACAGGCGGCTTCGGCGCGGCGCCCGGGTGGCACTCGGGTGCGGTTTCGTGGGCGTTGCCGCCGCCCCACAGGTCGCAGTAGTTGCGGATGCTGACCGCATTCGAAGGGTCGACCGTGGCATCTACCCGGGCTGGGATGGAGCCCTTCACTCGGCTGAACCGGCTCTGCACCTCGGCCCTGCCGATGGTCTGGATGAACTCGAGACCCGCAGCCTTTTGCGAGGAGCCGAGGGGAATTGCGAAGGTGTCGACAGTCATGACGAAGACGTCTTCCGTGCCGGGAAAGGGCACCAAATCGAAGTCCTCTCCCAGTTTCAGCCCGTGGGATTGGAGCAGCCCCACAGCCCAATCGCCCGTCGCGGTGAAGGCAGCGCTCGCTGAAGCGGACCCGCGCTCCTTCGATTGCACGACTCGTTCGACGGCGTCCGACCAACGAACGCTCCCGGCGTCGCGGCTGCTGCAGGCGCGAAGCTCCAGGAACCTATCGAGCGCCGCCTCCACCGTCTTCATCGTCACGCCGCCCGCCGTGAGCGCCAGCTGCCCGCGCCAGAGCTCGTCGTAGAACCCAGGCTCGGCCACGGATAGCAACAGCCCTTCGAATAGGACGTGAAGGGGCCACTTGTCCTTCCCCCCGATCGCGAAAGGCGCAATCCCGAACTCGGCGCGGACCCTCTCACAGAGCTGGATGAGCTCCTCCCAGGATGACGGAGCAGGGACGTCCAGCTCCTCGCGGAGGAAGCGGCTATCATAAAGGAGGAGGTTGTTACGGTGGACATTTAGGGGCATTCCAAAGCGCCGCGTCACCGTGCAAGGCGGACTCTTCCCACAGTGCTCAGGGTCCGTGGTCTCCTCCTCATAACTGACGGACCGCAAGGCTTCTGGGTGGAGGGCCCGGACGAGAGTTGGGTCCAGGGATGGACCGAAGTCGAGAAGAATGGAGGAGTCGGTGTCCCCTCGACCGCGGAGCGCCCACTCAAGAACGCCGAGCCCGGCATTGGCTTGGATCACGTTGGGATAGGTGTTCTGCTCCGAGCGGAGCCGGAACATCTTCTGAAAGCCCTGTAGTCCACCGTCCTGCTGAAAGACGTCGATGGTCAGCTCGGGGTGCTCTGTTTCGAAGGTCGAGACCAGCTCGTTCAATGCTTCGCGCTCACCGCCCTCTGTCCAAAAGGAGAAGATACGGAATGTCGCTTCGGAGGAGTCGCGCTGCGATCCGCTCTCCTCCTGGGGGCCTCCCGCGCAGCCGGCAAGAAACAGTGAGAAGAGCGGCCAAGCTCGTCGGAGAAGCGCTGCGAGGATCATTGTATGCACCGACTGGCCCCAGAGGCGGCCTAGCATCGATCGAGCCTCGAGCAAGGGAGGCGAGGGGAACAGCGGCTGCCTACCCACAGCAACGAGAGCGTGATACCGAAAGCCTGCCGAGTCGAAGGATTTTCGGTAGTTGGGAAGATTTGCTATACCCGGTCCTGCTAAACCCAGACGATGTGTCCTCGACCGCGCAAGTCACGAAGAGAGCATCCTGATGGACGCTTCCTCGGGTGGGGTGCCCTGGTGACCCGCTCGCTCGGCGTGAGCGCTTGTGGCGTTGCGCTGCTCACCACAAGCGTGGGTTGGTCATCCCAGGACGAAGCCAAGCGCGCGAAAGCGCTCTTGTCGCCGAACGGCGGGAGCGAACTGGCGCCCGCTGGGGCAGCTCCCGACGTGGATCGCTGCATCGGTTTTCACGCTGACGCTCAAGTCGCTCGGCAGGACGGCCACCTGCGCCGCGCGAGGGGCCTGTTGCGCCGCTGTCTGCACCCCGCCTGCAGCGCCCTGCTCCGAAGCGCGTGTGCCGAGCTTCTGGATGCCGTGGAGTCCGATATCCCCAGCATCATTCTGTCGGCAGAGGCCAACGGCGCGGATCTCAGCCAGGTGTCCGTCCGCGACGACGATGATGGGGTCTTGGTCTCCCGTCTCGACGGTCGCCCCCTGGAGCTCGATCCCGGGGAGCACGGCCTGCGCTTCGAGACCCCGGGTTACGAGCCGGCGACGCGAAAGCTCGTGCTCCGCGTCGGCGAGAAGCAGCGCGTCGTGCACGTGACGTTCAATGCCGCCCCCGTTGTCGTCCCAGCCCCGCCGACGGAGTCGCCCTCCTCGCCGCCGCTCCTCGACGGCACCGATTACATTCTCCTCGGGGCTAGCCTGGCCGCCGGCGCCGTGGGCGCCGCGATCGGACTGGCCGTCGCTGCGGACTTCAGCGACGCGAAGCGTGAATGCGCACCGGATTGCGAAGAGGCGCGCCTCGATTCGATCCGGCGACGGAGCCTTGTTGCCGACTCCCTGTTTGCCGTCTCCGCCGCCACGTTGACGGTCACCCTGGTGAGGGTCGTGCTTCGCGCGAACTCCCGGCGCAGCGCGGAGCTTGCCGTCGAGGTAGGACCTAACCACCTGCTGCTAGGGGGTGTGTTCTGAGGCGCGTCGACGGGTTCTGGTGGCAACTGCTTGTGCTTGCCGGCCTGTCCCTCGCTTGCTCGTTCGCACTGGACACGGACGAGCTGCGCTGCCCCGAGGGAACGAAGGCTTGCGAGGGAAGCTGTGTCAGCATGGACCTTCCACGTTGGGGCTGCGCTGCCGATCATTGTTCCCCGTGCTTCCTGGCGAACGCTCAGGCAACTTGCGATGCCTCCGGAAGCTGCGCCGTCGTCACCTGCAACGAGCCATTCGGCGACTGCAATGGTGACCCCCAGGACGGGTGTGAGGTCGATCACGATCACGATCCCGATCACTGCGGACAGTGTGGCCATGTTTGCCCCGAGGTGCCCCATGGAGAACGGGGTTGTAGTGGCTCTTGTGCCATTCTGCGTTGCGAGCGCGGATATCTCGATTGCGACGGCCGCTACTCGAGCGCTACGAGCACGGTCACGAACGGCTGTGAAGTCGAAGGGTCGGCAGATCCACTCAATTGCGGGGACTGCGGTGTAGTCTGCTCGCTCGATCAGAGCTGCGCTGGTGGGGAATGCCTGTGATTGCCTAGCGCTCCGACGGGCATGAAGCGTGAAGCGGGTCGGCTGTCAGCTGGGTGGTCCGGAATACCTGCGAAAGGCTGAGATCGAGCTGGCTTGGCAGGTCGGCAAAGAGCTCCTTCGGATCCGTGGACGTCCCTAGTTCTGCCGTCAGCTCCTCCTTGGCGAGGCTGGCGAGCTGCGTCTTGGCCGTGGCGATCCAGCGCGCTGCGGTAGCTCGGTGCACGGAAAGGGCGCGCCCTATGACGGTGACGCTCCACCCCAGGACCAGGTGCATGCGCAGCGCTTGCCGTTCGCGCGATGGAAGCCGCTTCACGGCTCGCCTGAGCGCGCCGCGCACTTCGGTGGACCACTCGCGAAGCAAGTACTGGTCTTCTGGCGCCAGCGCGGAGGTCTCCAGGTACTCTTCCAATGTGATCTCGCGACGTCGTTGCGCACGCCGTCCCCGCGTCCTGTCTATGGCCGTGCGCGTGGCCAGCACGCGAAGCCAGGCGCGGAGCCTGCCAGAAGGTTGATAACTCTCCAGGCGGCTCATGGGCGGCAGCAGGAGCTTCTCGCGGACATCTTGGAGCGCCGTTTCCGTCTCTTCCTCCGACTGACAGATGCGGGCAAGGGTGGGGCGGAGCGGGGTCAGGTACTCGCGAGCGAAGACCTCAGCGGCTCCGGGAACGGCCGCGAGGCAAGCGAGCCGCACGTAGTCGTCCACCATGGCGACCGAGCTGCTGCGCCGTTGCCACTTCGCCCATGCAGCACGAAACTCAGGCCATTCGAAGGCGAGGTTCGGATACGCACGGCGCCCCTGCGCGTAGCACTGCGCCTCTTGTGAAAGGTGGCAGTGCGATTCTTGCGATGAACTATCGGTTTCCCGAACACTGCCGTCAGTTTTCAGCTCGTCCCTCACCGGTCCTTGGTTTACAACCATCGGACGTGACGCGCACGAGCATTGCGCTCCCGATGGATTAAATCGGCGGGAGTGTCTCACAAAAGACTCTAACCCGGGTGAGGTTCGTGTCCCCCACACGGGTTGGAGTATCGAGCTGTCTGGCGACGGCGTTAGTTCGGATAGCCGTTGGTGAACACGCAGTCCTCGAGCTCGGCGTCGATGTACGCCTGCTTGTCCGGGATGAGCTCCCCACTGTACAGGCCGTACCAGTCGTCATTGGCAACGCCCTCACCCGTTTCGGACGTGAAGGAGAGCTGCGTCGGATCTGGGTCCGCGTCTACACGCGGGATGTCCTGGTCGCGATCCAGGAGCTGACGGATCGCGTCTCCCAAATTCATGCTCCCGATCTCGGTGCGGTAATAGCCGTCGGCATGGCCGGCGATGCCCGCCCGAGCGTAGCCATTCCTGTCGTGCACGAGCGTCAACGGTGATGTCGCCACCATGTGACTGCAGAAATCGGGGCGGAAGTTGGGCAAGTAGTAACCCCAGTTCTCCTTCGAGTCGCTCTTGATCCAGGCTTTGAAATCCGCGACCTCGGACTGCCACATGTCGAGCACCTGCTCGGCGATGTCGCTGCCTGGGGCGATCGCCCCGCCGCCCACGAAAGAGAAGACCGAGAAGTTCAGGTCTTGCTTGAACGTCGTGAACAGGAAACGATCGTCCGGGTAGGCGCGGGCCAGACCCCGGTTGATGTGGCCGATGTTGTCACGCAGGAGGCGATACCAGTTGTTGCCGAAGCGATTGTCCAACTGTTCTACGATCGCCCCGGGAGCCATCAGGTCCCAGCTTGCGCTGACTCGGTCGAGAAGCCCCTGCTGCTGGCTCGGAATGTACGGCGGGTAGAGTCCCCCGAACTGTCCGCCCTTGGGGGGGAAGATCGGGCCAGAGTCATTGATCATGGCGCCGCATTGGGGGGAAATGGTGTCCCTGATTAGCGGATAGTTGGCGGTGGCCCCGACAGCGCCAGCGCTGCTTCCTATGACGAGGAGCTGCCCGACGTATCCCGAGGGGAAGGTCTGTGCCAGCCACTGCGCTGCGGCCTCCAGGTTGCGGCGTCCGTGGTGTCGAACTTCTACCGGCTCACCGGCTCCGCTGGGGTAGTAGGTCTTCTCAGTGTCGCCAGTGAAGGCATCTCCCGTGCAGTACGGGAAGAACACGTGGTTGTATTTGTTTGTGGGTACGCTGTTGTCGATGCGGCCAAAGTGGGGGTACATCGCGGCCCACGGCTTGTAGTTGAGGTTCGTCATCAGGTCGTCAGGGACCGCCTCGAGCCGCACGGGGTTCAGCACACCGGCTTGGTGTTCACAGGTCTCGTAGTCCCAACAGGCCCCGCCGGGCTCGAGGGCGACGGTGAGATCGGTCGCGCCCGTGTTGAACTGGACGAAGAACTTGTAGGGCTCCCCGTTTCCACAGGTGAACTGCTCATCCCCGGGAATGACGTCGTTCAACACCACAAGGGTCCAGTTCCCTTCGTTGGCCCGTGGGATGGGAGTCGCGCTGCTTTGGCACTCGGGACTCGTGAACGTTCCATCTGGGCTCGGATTCGTTCCATCCCCGTTCAGGTTGACGGAGTAGCACCCCGCCGTGGCCGACAGGAGCAGGCCCGCGAACAGGCGCGCGCTTACTGTCTTGACACCATTCCGGGTGCGTCGGCCCGTCTGGCCGTTGTCCTGCGGCGCGCGGTATTCCGCGCCGGCAATTCGATCTTGCTGAAGATTCATCCGCCTTCCTTTCTATGAACTCGGGCGCCACGAGGGACGCACTCGTAGAACGGGGGCAGCGTTACCGCTGTCGCGCAGCATGGCGATGACCGTGCGGTATCAGGATGGTTCGGGCAGCCGGGCGCTTCTCCAGAACTGCCACCGAGAACCGAGCTCCGCGTGTGGCGGGCTCCCCGCCTGCCCGCCGCGGAAGAGTAACGCATAGAGCGCGGGCACGACGCCCAAGGTGAGCAGCGTCGAAGCCGTGAGCCCGCTGATCATGGCCCACGCCAGCGGTGGCCAGAGCGAACTACCGCTGAACGCCAGCGGCAAGAGGCCCGCAATCGTGGTGGCCGTCGTAAGGAGGATCGGACGTGTCCGCCGGGTCACGGCATCTTGCACCGCCTCTTCCAAGGTTGCGCCGGACCGACGCCGTTGTTCGATGACGTCCAGGAGAACGATGGCGTTGTTGACCACGATCCCAAGGAGCGCGAAGACCCCCAGCATGCTCATGAACCCAAAAGGCTGATCGGCGAGGACGAGGCCCGGCACGACGCCGGTAGCCGCCAAGGGCATGGTCGTCAGGACGATGGCGAGGCGCCGGAAGGAGTTGAACTCGACGAGCAGCAGCACCAAGAGGAGCAGTAGCCCCGCCGGGAGGGTCTTGAGCATGGCGCGATTGGCCTCGCCGCTTTCCTCGGAGGCGCCGCCCAGGGCGACCTCGACCCCGGCTGGAAGCGCCATCCGTTTCAGGCGTTCGGCCAGCTGCTTCTCGACGAGGCTGAAGGGGACGCCCGGCGCGAGCTCGGCCAAGACGCGAGCGACGCGCTTGCCGTCGAGGTGATGCGCGACGGCGGGGACGTAGCGAAGCTCTCCCATGGCGAGCTGTTCCAGGGGGACGGGGCCGGTGCTGTCCCCCGTGACGGGGACGCTCGCCACATCGCTGGGCGCCAGGTGGTGCGCGTCGGGGCCGCGGACGAGGATGGGCACGAGCTCGGCGCCGTAGCGCAGCTCGCCCACGGGTAACCCCTGGGTTTGTTCGAGCAGAGCGAGGGAGACGTCGCGCCGAGCCAGACCCCGCCGCGCCGCCGCCGTGTCGTCGATGGCGAACTGAACCGTCGGCATTCCCGCGCCCAGATCGTGGCGGACATCCCGGGTACCGGGCAGCTCCCGGAGCTCCCGCAGGACCCGCTCGGACGCCTCTTGGAGGTTCACCAGATCCTTGCCCGTGACGCGAACCTCGATGGGAGCGGTCACGGGGGGCCCCTGCTCCATGGCTCGGGCAACGACCTGCGCCTCCGGAATTCGTTCTCGCACCTGGACTCGGATCCAATCAGCGAGGGGGCCCGTGTCGGAGGCCTCTCGCGTCGTAATGAGGAGCTGAGCCAGATGGGGGCTGCTTGGGCTGCTGAGGATGTTGTAGTAGAAGCGGGGCACGGCTCTGCCGACGAAGGTGTCGATGCTCACCACTTCGGGTCGGCGTGCGAGCAGGGCTTCGAGGCGGCGCCTGGCATCATCGCTGGCTTCGATGGGCGAGCCCTCCTGCAGCGACACGCTGACGACGAGCTGGTTTCTGTCCGCGCCTGGGAAGAAGCGCTGTTCAATGGAGCCGGCGCTCAGTGCCGTGGCCACCAAGAGCGCACTCGCGAGGCCGACGACGGCCCAGGGGTGGCGGAGGGCGAAACGCCCGAGCAGGCTGCTCGAACTCGCGACGCGTGTATCACGGGCCGCGACGCGCGGTCTGAGCACCATGGCGGCCAAGGCGGGTGTGACCGCGATGGCGAAGAGGTAGGAGAGGACCAGGGTAATAATGACAATGATGGGGATACTGCGGGTGAAGTCGGCAGTGGGGCCCTCACTGAGGAGCATGGGTAGGAACGCCGCGACTGTGGTGCCTGTCGCGGTCGCGAGGGGCAGCGCCAGGCTACGCACCGCGGCTTGGGTCGCCGCCTGGCGGTCTTCGCCGAGGTCGAGCCGTCGCTGGCAGTCTTCGGCCACGACGATGGCGTTGTCGACGAGCATGCCGAGGGCCAGCACGAGCGCAGCGATTGAAATCTGGTGCAGCACGCCGCCCCCCATCGCGAAGAGCCCGAGGGAAGAGGCTGCCACCAGGGGCACGACGAAAGCCACAATCAGCCCGAGACGCAGACCCATGAAGGCGACTAGAACCGCCGCGACGATGAGGATCCCGAGCAGGAGGGAGCGGCTCAACCCGCTGAGCCTTTGCTCTACCCTTTCGGGTTGGAAGGCAATCTCTTCGATGGCGAGAGGCTCGATGCCGACCCGGAGCTTGGCGAGCTCTCTGCGGATGCGCTCTCCGAAAGCCACGACGTTCTCGGCAGGCCGAGGGACGATCCCAACGGCGACGGCGGGTTTCCCGTCGTGCCGCATGCGCTCGAGCTCGGGCTGGGGTACCTCGCGTCGCACGGTGGCGAGGTCTCCGAGCGCGACCGCGGCGCCCGAGGGGAGTACCACCGGGGTGGCCGCGATCTGCTCGATGCTCTCGAACTCAGCGTTGGGCAGGAGCGAGATGGTACGCTTTCCTGCCGTGATGGCGCCGCTCGAGCCCGGGCGATGGCGCGCGCCGAGCATCCCGGCCAGCGAGCGCGCGTCCAGACCCAGGGAGGCTGCGATGGCGGGATCGTAGGTGACCACCACGCGCTCGTCGACAACCCCCGAGAGCTCGACGCGCGCCACGCCGGGGACGGCGAGGAGAGCCGACTCCAGCTCCCGAGCGACTCGGGAAAGCTCCAGGACGTCCTGCGAGCCCGTCAGGGCTACAATGACGGCCTGCGTGTCGTTCAGCTTGCGGTCGAGCACCGGGGGGAGCGCGTCATCCGGGAACTCGCTTCGTGCGTCGTCCAAGGCGTCTTCGACGTCGTTCCAGACGCGGTCGACGTTTGCATTCGAGGCCATCTCGAGGTTGACGAGGGCAACGCCTGGTTGAGCCGTGGACTCGAGGCGCTGGATGGATTCGACGCGGAGAAGGGCTTTCTCGAGGGGGTCGAGGACCAGACGCTCTACCTTGCCGGCGTCGGCGCCGGGGAGGGCAGCGATGACAAGGCCCCACGTCGCTGGCATGCGCGGGTCTTCGGCGCGCGGCATGACACCGAAAGCAAACGCGCCGAGGGCGCTCAGTACGATGGCGACGGTGAGCACGAGCCGCTTCTGAGCGAAACCGCGTCTCATGGGGCCTCGACGGCGCGTTGACGGGTGACGGACTCGGTTTGCACCCCTGGGCTGGCTTCCGAGGCCGCGACCTGGACCGCATCGCCGTCGAGGAGGAAAGCGTGACCGGCAGTCACGACCTGGTCTCCAACGGCAAGATCACCGCGGATGACGGCCCGCCCCTCGACGACCCGGACGGGCACGATCTTCACCCGCTCGACGGTAGCCGTCCCCTGGTCCGAGCGAAGTCGCAACACCGCGGGCCTCAGCCCCGAAGGATCCAAGATGGCTGCCAAAGGCACAGAGACCCCGGGCGCTTCCCGCGTGGCCATCGACACCTCGGCCGTCATCCCCCCACGCAACGCCGGGCTGGGCTCGAGCGCCACGTGAACGGGAAAGAGCTGGGTCTGGCCTTGGGTTGCCTCTCCCAGTCGGCTTATCGTGCCGCTGACCCCGGCGATGCCGGCGAGGGGAAGGTGAACGCTCACGTCGGCTCCCTCGGTGAGCCCGAGCGCGACGGACTCTGGAACCTCCAACCGTACCTCGAACCCCGACTGACCACTGATTGCGACGACAGGGATCCCCGCGCCGACGAACTCGCCCCGCTCGGCGTGCAGCGCCGTCACGGTGCCGTCGAAGGTCGAATAGAGATGGCTGTCTCGGAGTTGGCGCCTCGCTTCAGCGGCGTCCGCTTCGCGGGCAAGGAGCGAGGCCTCGGTGCGTTCCCTGTTCGTCTGCGCGGCCTCCCGGGTCGCCGTGGAGATCGCTCCGGCGCGGTCGAGCTCCAGTAGGCGCGCTTCTTCTCTGCGCACCTGAGTGAGTTGACTCGTCGTTTCGGTGATGCCGGCCCGCGCCGCTGCCAGGTGGTTTTTGAACGCCTCATGATCAAGCCGAGCCAAGAGCTGCCCTCTGGTAACTCGATCTCCCACGTCGACGTATCGCGCGCTGAGCCGCCCGGCGAGGGGGAACGCCAGGATGGCTTCTTCGCTCGCCCGAACCGTCCCGTAGAAGCGTTTCTCGGCTAGTGGTTTCGCTCGTTCGACCTCCGCCACTCGAACGATGGGAGTGTTGGCGCGCAGCGATTCCACAGCCTGCGGCTCGTCCTCTCCGCTGGCCCATGCAACGACAGCGACCGAGAGCACGGCGGTGACGAACGCGAAGCGCAGGATGGCAGCGCGGTTGAGCCAGAATTGTGCCGGTTCGCTCTTCTTCAAGGGGGGCCTCCGCTCATTTGGACAGTGGTCAGATCCGATTCACTCCTCCCTGGCACAGAACCTGACAGTGTCAAGACACGGGGCGTCAAACGGAGCCAAGAGTGGCCAAAGGGCCGATCGTGAGGCGGAGCGCTCCGCGTGCGAGCTTCCGAGCGGAGGGGGCCGAGGTGCTCGTTCTCAGGATTGCTACCGGACGTTGATGTCCGGTTCCGGCGGCTCGTCCATGCCGCCGCCGATATGGAAGCCAGTGTGCGGCGGTTGATTATACGTTGCGTTTTGGGAGCTCACGTTCATCCGATACTGGGGATCGTGCATGAGCGTATAGATGCGACGAGTCGTGAGCTGAGTCGTCGTGTAGATCCGCAAGGAACCTCCACACAGGAAGACCACTTCCTCGCGCCAATCCCCGAAGAGGTCCGCGCTCAAATTCGGCACCGACTTGCTCCCGTTGATGGAAGTGCAGCCTGCGGCAGTGAAGCCCTGCCCCTCGCCGTCGTACTGAGAGACGGTGTTGCCATCCAGGAGCTCGCGGCTTTCATCGCCGTCCCACCATAACAGGAAGTTGACCGCCCGAGGTGCTCCTCCCACGTTGCGGCCGTCCTCCGCGCTCAGCAGCCCGGAACCGCTCGCCCAGGTTTCGGCGCCGGGATTCCCCGGCGATACATCGGCGCCAACGCCCCGTGCTGGTCCTTCGGAGGTCGTCGTGGGACCGCGCCAGAGCGTCTCGCAGGTCATCACGTCGCGCACTGCGTAAGCTGGCACTCCGGTGCCTTCGAAGGGTTGGAAGACCTCGAGGCCCGGCCTCGAAGGGACGAGGTCGGAGATGTGTAGCGCGTCCCCGTGGGCATAGAAATCCAAGCCACAAATGCCGTGACCGTCAGGGCTGATGGTTATTCCCCCTGGAATGATCTCCTGGCGACCATCGCCGTCCCCATCAGCCACCATCAAAGTATGGTTGCCTTGGCCCGCGTAAGCCCGGTTCCCCGAGTCCTGAGTGTCGAAGACCCAGGCGAGGGACAAATCGCCGTCGCGGTAGTCGTACGCGCCGAAGGTAGTCCGCTCATAGTAGCCGCGCTGCATGACGGCGCTCGGGCGCCCTGTGCCGTCGAGGAAAGCGGCGCTGGCATTGTAGCGATCGCCCCGATTGCCCCAGTCGTCGCCCCAATCACCACTACCGAAAGGAGCATGATACTCGATGGTGGCAAGCTCGGCTCCGTCCGTGCCGGAAAACACTGTCAGATACTCCGGTCCGGACAAGACACGCCCCGCGCTGTTCCGATGGTCAGCCGCGTCGTCATCGTATGCGGCTGGACCCTTACTGAGGAACGCGCCCAACCCGTCACGCGTGCCGGGGGCCGTCTTGACGATGAGCTCGGCGCGACCATCGCCGTCGAAGTCGTAGACAAGGAAAGGCGTGGTGTGCTCACTCTCACGGATGTTGACGCCAAGATCGACGCGCCACAGGAGCGTACCGTCGAGCTCATACGCCGCGAACTTGGGTTGCCCGGTCATCCCGTCGTGGGACGGATCCCTGGGGGTGTTCTCTTCCTTGACGACCAGCTCGTACTCCCCGTCACCATCCAAATCACCTGGCGACGTGTCTCCAGCAGAGTACGTAGCCGTGGTCTGCAGGGGGAGCTCGATGTAGTTCTGATCCCAAGTCGGCGTCGGTGAATCGTCACTGCGGGACACGCTCGAGTCGCCGCCCTCGACCCCGTCGATGACGACGCGAACGGTGTAAGTCGCTCCTGCGGGAGCCCCTTCGTCGTAGTAGTTCGTGGAATCCCCGATCGGGCTATCGTTCACGAGTGTCCCGTCCCGGTAGACGTTGAAGGCGGCGTCCATTGGCTCGTATCCCATGAGTCGCCAGCTCAGGAAGCTACCGCCTCCAGAGCGTACCGACACCAGGCCGCGACAGAGATTCTCCATCTGGAGCTTGCCCGTAGCCCTTCCAGCGTCGACGCCGCACACCGAATCGCCACTGGGAACGCCTCCCGCGCCGGTGCCCGCGCTCCCGCCGCTGCTGGTGCTGCCGGCACTTCCGCCCGTGGCCGTGGCGCCACCCGTGGCGCTCGGGCGGCCTCCCGTGCCGATGGTCCCGCCCCCGCTGCTGGCCCCACCCGCCCCGCTCGCGCTGCCCCCCACACCCATCGCGCCACCGCTGTTGCTGGCGCCGCCGTCGGTGGAGCCGGTACCTGCTTGACCGCTACCCCCGTCGCCGCTCCCTCCGGTCGTCGAGATGCCGCCGCCGCTCGAGATGCCCCCGCTGCCGCCCAGTCCAGCGCCCTGACCGCCGCTCCCCGGCAGCCCGCCTACTCCCGGAGGTCTGCCGCCGGTTCCTACCATTGAACCACCGTTCGCCAAGGGAGCTCCCCCCGATGCCCCTGCCGGGGCTCCGGCGGTCCCGCCCGTCGCGGCGGATCCCCCCGAATCGTCGCTATCGTCACTGCCACAACCGCTGGGAAGCAACGCCAAGGCTAGCGAGCCGACGAAGTAGAACGATGCGCGCTTGCTGAAGGTTCTCATTCCTTGTTCCTCAGTGCAGGACAGTGGCCGGGGCATGCTTCGAGATGAGTTACGTCTTTGGGAGTGGCTCCCGTCTGTCCTGTTGCGCGAAGCGCGGCGTTTCGGTCAGTACTCAAAGGGAAAACCTGAGCCGGCGGAGCGGGAACCAAAGAGCACGCAGGCTAGCGGCTGTCAGCAATCAGCAGTCAGGTGAATGGGGGATTGGCGGCTGATGGCGGGAATCCTGCCAGAAGTCGTCAAGGATGAAGCGCCGAGAAATCGCAGGCCCATAGGCCGATCGCCAAGGAGGGTCGCGCCGCGTCCGCCGCGCCCTTGAATCGCCATCCCGCTTCATTTTGCCGGGTTCCGTCGTCGCTTTCGCGGTGATTCTCGGCTCGCCCCCGGAGAGGCAGCGCCGTCGCGCGTCTTGAGAGCCTGCACCAGGATCCCGAACACCGCGCGTGCGGCGCTCGCTGCCTCGGCCGGGCCGACGCCGAAAGGAAACGCGAGCTGCTGGTCGAGTTGAAGCATGGCTTGGCCGTGAAAGATTGCCCATGCGGTCATCGTTCTGGTGGCAAGCTCCCCTTCCGCGACCGGCGCTTCGTCGAGCTCGACGAGCAGCCTCCTGAGGACCCCCAAGGACTGCGTCGCCTCTGTCAGCAGATTCGGATGATCGGCGAATGGCTTCAGCGTCGGATGGAACATGACTCGGAAGAGCCCCGGGTGCTCCAAGGCAAACAGCACGTAGCTCGTCCCCGCCGTCACGACCGCCTCCTCACCTGAACGTCCCTGCATTGCTTCCTCGAGCGTTTCGCGCAATCTCCGAAAGCCCCGACAAGCCACTTCGGCGAGCAGATCCACCTTACCTTGGAAGTGGCGGTAGGCGGCAGCGTGCGTCACACCGACCGCAGCAGCGACTTCCCGCAAACTGACATCGACGACGCCCGTTCTGGCCACTTGCTGCTCCGCGCCCAGAACGAGGGCTTCCCTGAGATCTCCGTGGTGGTACGTACCGGCGCGCTTTCTGAGACGGGGAGCTCGGTCCGGCTTTTTGGTGGCTGCCATCGACGATGATTCTGTCACGCGCCCCAGAGTGTTGCCACTGGTAACTTTCCATGTTACCAGTGGAGACATTAGGCAGGCGACGGCGCGCGGTTTCCCTCCCTGCGCGCAAAGCCATCCAATCGCGTCACCCAGAAGGAGCTGTCCATGAAACGAGCCAGCATCTCTCCTTTGCCTCGACCGGGTTGGTCGAGAACCCTTTGCGCCCTATTCCTCGCCGGCATGAGTGCGGCTGCGGCGTCGACAGCAGTGGCTGCCCCGCCGTCGGTACCGCCACCGCAGCGCGACGGAGCAGGCCAGAGCAATGACGTTCCCGCTGCGGCAGCCAACCACGACGACACGCCCGCCCTGGAGGCGGAAGAAAAGGACCTCGGATGGGGGATCACGGGCTACCCCATCATCATGTATTCCCCCGAGATGAAGTTTGCGGCGGGCGGCGGCTTCGTCCTCTACTATGCGCGACGGGGTCTTCGGCCGAGCTCGACAGAGGTCGAGTTCATTGGTTCACAGACCAAGGCCCTAGAGATCAATCTGAAGCCAACCATCTATTTTCAGGGCAACGATTACTTACTGTCGGCCGTGGCGGAGGTGAAGCGCACGCCGGGTACGCGGTTCTACGGAGTGGGCCCCAACACCACTCCAGCGCAAGAAGAGACCTACTTGCACAAGTCCCTCGGGCTCAACCTGGCCATCCTTCGGCAGGTGGTGAAGAACGTCTATCTCGGGCCATCACTGGGTTTGGCCGGGTTTCGAGCGGATGAGGTAGAAGAAGGCGGGATGCTCGCGCGTGAAGCCTTCACCGGCGGTCGCGCCGAGCAGGCATTCGGTGCGGGCGTCTCCTTGCGAGTGAATACTACGGACAACGACTTCTATCCGACCCAGGGGTTTCACAGCCGACTCGACGCGCTCAGCTACCGCCATGAGTTCGGTTCTCATCACGACTTCAGTCAGGCGACGCTGGACCATCGTCACTACTTCTCGCCTTTCGAAGGACACGTTGTGGCGCTGCAGTTCCTGGCCACCCTGTCGTCTGCCGAGGTTCCGTGGCAGAAGATGCCGAGGCTCGGTGGAGGCGCGATGCTCCGGGGCTACTACGAGGGGCGGTTCCGGGACCAGAACTACGCGGCCGCTCAGGCCGAGTATCGCTTCCCCTTGGTTTGGCGGTTCGGTGGCGCGGCGTTCGCGGCCGTTGGCGACGTCGCGGGCTCCGTTCGCGGACTGGTTGCGGAGACCGTGAAAGCGGCTGGCGGCGGAGGGTTGCGGTTTCTCCTAGACAGCGACGAGCACATCAACCTGCGCCTTGATGCCGCCGCCACGGATCGAGGCGACTTCGATTTCTACATCAATCTCTTGGAGTCTTTCTAGATAGGGAGAGGTGGTGATATGACAAGAGCTAGACTGCGCCTAACAACTGGAATCCTCGCTGTGCTCGCGAGCGTGATCGTCGTCGCCAGTCAGGCCACGCTCGCCGTCCGCTTCGACTACCCCGATGTGACGCGGCAACCAGTGCTGACGGTGCTGCGCCTCTACCTGGCGGCGGGCCCTTCGGTGCGGCTTGCCTGGTTCGCCTTCGCCCTCGGAGCATTGATGATCGCGCCCCTCGCGGTGCTGCTTGAAGCAACCGTAGCGAAGAGGCCATCCCCGGTGCTCAGGATTGCGACCACTTTCGGCGTGATCGCCGCGTTTGCCTACACGATAGGGATCATGCGCTGGGTGCTCGTCGCCAACGTGTTAGCGACGGAAGCCGCGAATGCTGACACGGACATGCACAGGGCGACTGTTGCACTCGTATTTCGCGCCTTCGATGTCTATTGTGGCAACTCTTTCGGGGAGACCATCGCGCCGTTGACTCACGGCCTATGGAGCACGATGCTCGGCGTCGCAATGCTCAGGGTCGGAAAGCGTAGGAACGGTCCCCTGCCGCGGTGGATGTCCTGGGCGCTGATCCTCACTGGTGGCGCGATCGCCATGCGACCCCTCGAGTACGTTGGCGCGCCAGCGCTCGGCGAAGTGGGAGACATCGGCGTCGGCGCCTGGACAGGACTGCTTGCGCTTGTCGGAGTGTCCATGATCAGGCGCGGGTGCGCAGGACACCTCGGCCGGCCAAGGGTCGTCACAGCTGGTTCGCTCGAGCCGTAGCGGCCACTGTTCCGCACTGGTCCCAGGGGGCAGCCGTGCCACCCGGGCCCCTCAGCCGCCGCGAGTCGCCACGACGGCTGGTTGCTGGTGGGACTCTACGGGAGCAGCAGCACGCTGACGTCGTCGAGGTACAGGTCGACGCCTGCGCCGGGACCTTCGGCGTAGAGGACCACCTCGGTGAGGGTGCAGCTCGGGAGCACCAAGGACCCGGTGAGCTCCGTCCAGGCGCCCTCGTCGATCGTCGCCGGGGCGGCCAGCGGCACATATTCGTCGTCCACTCCCTCGCAGCTGACCTTGGTGGTCAGGTTGACACTGGCCGTAGCGGCCCCGGTGATCGTCGTCCACAGCGCGACGTCGTAGGTCGCTCCCGCCTGGACGAGGCTCGTCAGCGCATAGGCGGCGGGATCGTTGTCGGTCCTGCCCGCGTGCAGGAGGCTCTGCGCGCCACCGTGGGCCGTCGTGGCCGTGGCCGAGAGGACGCCGCCGCCCCAGGTGCTCCAGCCCGCGCTGCCCGTTGTCGCCGAGATGGTCCCGGCGCCCCAGGTGTACCAGCCCGTCGAAGCTCCACTCTCGAAGTCATGGCTGACGCCGCTGGTGGAAGCTAGAGGAGTAACGGTGAGATCGTCGACGTACACGTCGATGTCTGCCGCCGGACCATCGACGAAGACGAACACCTCGTCGATGTCCGTGCAGCCGCTCAGGTCGATGGTTCCCGTCAGCTCCATCCACTCGCCGGGATCGACCGACACGGGGCCATCTAGTGGCAAGTAGGCAGCGTCACCTCCATCGCACTGGATCCTGGCGGTCCATGTCACGTCGTCGGCAGCAGCCGTGTTGCCCAGCGTCACCCACACGCTCGTGTCGTGGATCTTGCGTGGCCCGAGGACGTCGCTGGTGAGCGGGTACACTGTCGGGGTGCTCGCGTCACGGCCGGTGTGGACGAGGCTCGTGAGACCGCCATGGGCGGCCGTCACGGTCGCGGCGATGGTGCCCGTCCCCCAGGTCGTCCAGCCCGTCGTGCTGCCGTCCTCGAAGTCGAGAGAGACGCCCCAGTCCTTCGGGGTCACCGCGACGTCATCCAGGTAGACGTCGATGCCGGCTCCGGCTCCCTCGGCGTAGAGCGTCACTTCCTCGATGCTCGCCGCACAGGCGCTGAGGTCCACGGTGCCGACGAACTCGGTCCAAATGCCGGGAGAGACGCTCTTGGTGTCGACGGGCAGGTAGGAAGCGCTCCCGCCGTCGCATGCCACCTTGCTCGTCAGTGTGACGTTCGATGCCGCCGCTCCGCTCACGGCGATCCATGCGCTCACGTCATAGGATTCGCCCAGGTCGACACTCGCCGTCAGGCTGGTAGCCGTCGGCGCCCCCGCGTCCCGTCCGGTGTGGCGAAGGCTGTAGAGGCCACCCCTCGCTATCATGGAGGATTCGAAGTCCTCGCTGTAGACGAGCGGATCCGCTCCGGCGGCGCCCGCAGCGCCCGAGGAGCCTGCGGCGCCACCCGATGCGCCTCCCTCACCGGCCGCGCCACCGCTCGCGGGAGTACCACCCGCTCCCGCAGCGCCACCACCGCCACCGGCCCCGCCTTCACCGCCGGAGCTGCTGAGCCAAGTCACGCTGACGTCGTCCAGGTAGAGGTCGATGTCAGCTCCCGGTCCCTCCGCGTAGATGAGGATGTCGTCCGGCGAGTCGCACGTGCTGAGATCCAGAACACCCACGAGGCGCGTCCAGGCGCCCTCAGCGACGGCAGCGGGGTTGATGATCCACGTGTAGGCCCCGCTGTCGCCGTCGCACTGGATCTTCGCGGTGACGTTGACGTTGGCCTCTGCGGCGCCGCCTATCGTCGTCCATAGCTCGACCTCGTAGGTGGAGCGGCCTTCGACGAGGCTCGTGAGGTTGTAGACTGTCGGAGTGCCTTCGGTGCGCCCGCTGTGGACGAGACCGTAGGTGCCGCTGTGGACCTGGTCGGTCGTCACGGCGATCTCGCCGTCGCCCCAGGTAACCCAGCCCGTCACCGAGCCATCCTCGAAGTCACCGTTGCCGAGCAGGTTGTCCGCTCCCGGGGTGCTCCCAGCGGTGCCGGCGCTGGCGACCGTGCCGCCTTCGCCCGTATTGCCCCCAGACGTTGCGCCACCCGAACCGACGGTGCCGCCGCCACCCGAGGTTGGCGCGCCTGCTCCACCTGCGGCGCCGCCCTCTCCGCCGGAGCCTCCGAGCGAGCTGACCGAAACGTCATCCAGGTAGATGTCGATGCCCTCGCCGGGCCCTTCGGCGTAGATGAGGATGTCGTCCAGGGCCGTGCAGGCAGTGAGATCGAGCACGCCCTCGAGCTCTGTCCACTTTCCCTCTTCGATGGTCGTCGGATACACGAGCCACGGGTAGCTCGCCTCGCCTCCGTCGCACGCGATCTTGGCGGCCAAGTTGACATCGGCGGTCGCGGCGCCGTCCACCGTGACCCAGAGGCTCACGGTGTAGCTCTCGCCCCCCTCGACGATGCTCGTCAGGTTGTAGACCGTGGGGGAGTTATCGGTGCGTCCCGAGTGGACCAGGCTGTAGTCGCCGCCGTGGGCCCAGGTATCTGTCACCGAGATCGTGCCGCTGCCCCAGGTTGCCCACCCATCGACGGTCCCGTCTTCGAAGTCGCCGTTGTCGAGGAGGTTGACGAGCGGGGCCGAGCCGCCAGCGCCCGCGGTCCCGCCCTCTGGGGAGCCCGCGGTTCCGCCAGCATTCGTCGAGCCGCCTGCGTTCGTCGAACCGCCCGCATTGGGGGCGCCGCCCGCTCCGCTGCCGCCGGAACGGCGAACCATCACCTCGACGTCGTCGATGAAGAGGTCCACGCCTGCGGCGGGGCCCTCGAAGTAAATCTGGACGGAGACCGGTGCCTCCGTCCAGTCGAGTTCGAGCTCGCCCTCCACGATCGTCCAGGTCTCGTCGTCCAGGGTGCCGCTGCCGACGTGTTGGTAAGTGACTTCCGAGCCATCGTTGACCCTGAGGGTGATTCGGAACGGTGACTCGGCTTCACTGGCTCTGGCTACGACGCTCACGCTGAGGACGTCGCCAGGTAGCAGCCGTCCCGTCAGGTCGTAGCTTGGTCCCATGTATTCCGCGGTGCGGTCGGTATGACTCAGCGATGCGCCATCGTAGGACTCGTCACCGGTTACGATGCTCAAGGTTCCGCTGCCGAGGGTGGTCCAGCCGTCGGATCCGTCGTCGAAGCTACCGTTGGTGATGAGGCTGATCGCTGGAGCAGCCCCTCCAGCGCCTCCCCAGTTGGTCCCAGCACTGGCGCCAGCCGCGCTCGAGCCGCCAGCGTCCGTTCCGCCAGGGTCTGTCCCACCACTGGGGTCATCGGAGCCTCCACCGCCCTCGCCTCCCCTATCCGGAGAGGGGTGGCCCGCAACACCGGGGCTTCCTCCGCGGTCATCTCCACCGCCGTTTCCGGCGGCGCCAGGTAGTGAGCTCGGTGAATCACCGTCGCCACAAGCAACCAAGCCGATCACGGCTGCAGCTGCGATCAACCAACAGGGCCTGTTCCAAGCATTCGCCGACATCTGGGACGTTGTCCTTCCTCGCGAGCGAGCTCGACGGATGTAGAGCCGTGCATGCCGTGCGTCACGACGCGCTGGGCAGCGGATAGCATACGGCTATGTTAAGGGCGGTGAATAGCGGAAACGTCATCGGAGCTCGCCCCGAATCAGATGACGGGGAACATATCACCCATTGGAGGAGCACGGCGGACACTGTCTCCCTCCTCGTTCATGCGGGGTGCTGAGCCGGGGAGCGCGACGCTGCGGTGATCTCATGTGAGATGAGCTGCTCCTCCTGACGGCATATGGACTACTCTTGCTCTGTACCGGCCGGCACCAAGCTGAGCCACGGGTGCCTCCGAGGCCCGTCCGTCGCCTAGAGCCGATGCAGTGCCTCACCGTCGAACCACAAGACGAGGGCGCCTCCGCAAGCGTATCCTTCGCCCTCCGCGTCTCGCAGGGTTACGAACACTTCGTTGGGCGAGTTTCCCCATAGGGCTTCCATCGAGAAGGGGGTTTCCGCGAGGGTCAGCAAGGGTTCGATGCGGCCTTCGGTGACCCTCCCGAACTCGTGGGGCGTGATGTAGAAGAGCTCCCCCTCGGCGCCCCAAAGTGCCAGCACGTTCGACCACCCCGAGCCCACGTCCCCGGTGTCCCAGCTCGTGTATGCCGTGCCGTCGAAGTGCATGACCCTGCCATCCCACGTGCCGAGCCAGATGTCCGAGGCGCCGAAGCCCCAGAGGGCCGTGGTGCCGCCGTCCACGGGCGCCAGCTCCGCCGGAGGTGCCGGCATCGCGGTGAAGCGAGCATCGTCCGCGGCAGCCACGTAGAGGGAGTAGTCGGCACCCGTCACCACGATGGCGTCACGATCCGCCCACAGGCCTCGTACTTCCTTCGGGAGCCTCGCGAGCTCCAGCCACTCCCCGACGCTGTCCCATTTATAGACTGCGTTCGTATCGCCGAGGGCATACAGAAGGTCCGCGGAGACGCTGAACAGCTCTCCCGTCGGCTCCAGGCCTGCTTCCCAGCGTGCCGGATCTCCATTTGGTGCGAGCAGCAACGGGACAATCTCGTACTCGCTGTCGTACAGCACGTTCGAGAACGAGAGTAGCGTGGTGCTCGTCCCGTAGAGGTCGTCCCCCCAGGGCCACGAGCCGCCGACCAGCGATGAGAAGAGGGCTGGGGGCGTGACGGCATCCGACGCCGCCGTTTCGGCGAGGAGGCGCCACCCAGTGCCGTCGTTGAACTGGAGGGACATCCCAGCGTGGTCGCAGGGGATCCGCTCGGCATCCAGCACGAAGGGATTGCAGCCAGCCTGGTGCATGACGTACACATGCCTCTCACTGGACCAAACGGCGATGGGGCCCTGCATGGTGCCGTAGTGCTTGGCGCAGAAGGGCTCGCTGCTCTCGCGCCAGCTCGGCTCGGCAAGGGGAAGGTACAGATCCCGTGGAGGGGCGGCGGGGCGCTCGTCGATGACGGGCTGCAGCTCGCCGTTGTCGTTGTCGTTGTCGCCAGCGTCCTCGCTACCGGCGACGCCACTCGGGGTCCGACCGGCGCCTCCGCTGTCCATCGAATCCCCGCTGCCCGCCGCGCCTGCCGCCCCGGAGCGGCCCGAGGTCCCCCCGCCGACGCTCGCTTCGTCGAAGACCCCGAGCCGAGCGGTACAGCTGCAGGTGACGACGACGCCAACCAGGCCTCCGATTCCGAGCGCGCAGCGACTTGCTAACCTCATCATGGCTTCCTCTTCGTTGGTTGTGGGTACGCGAGCGCCGGCAAGGCGGCCGCCATTCTTTCACGGTTCGGGCTCAAGGAAGGATCGAGCACGGTCGACCAGGGGGCTCCCAGGATGCGCCTCGACGAACCGCTGCGCGCGCTGGCGAGCCCCTGAATGGTTGCCTGATGCGCTGAGCGCCTGGATTCGCAAGAGCTCAGCCTCATCACCGAGTTGAGTGCCAGGTAGGGCTTGATACTCGCGGAGCAGAGCCAGCGCCAGGGAGTGCTCGCCACGTGCGAGAGCGCCGCGGACGAGCTCCAAGCGACGCAGCTCCTGTTCGAGACTGGGCTTGCCCACCCTTGGCGGCGACTTGGCGGCCTTCTCCGGGAGCCCAGCGCTATCCTCCGTGCTGTCGCGACTACCCACCATGCTCAGGGGGCCACCACCGGTGCCGGTCTGCGCCGAAGGCGCCAGAGGCTCTCCTCCACGAGCGGTGGGCTGGGGTTCTGGAGCCACGGGAGGCCGCTCGACGTTCCGGGACTGCCCGGCGAGCCACAGCACTCCCACTGCTGCGGCGCTCGCTGCAGCCCACGCCGCCCACCGAGTCGAGCTTCTCTCTTGCGAGGAGTTAGGCCCTGGCTCGCCTTGGCTCACGTCCAGCCCCGGCGCCGCCAGGTGCGCATCCCGCGCTCGCGGCGCGCCGGAGTCGCGGTCCAGCCCTTCGAGCCGCTGTTCGCGTGCCACACGCCGGAGGCGCTCACGCAGGTGCTCGCTCGCCGTACGCCGAATGCGCTCGCGCGTGGTATCGCTGACGCGTTCTTCGCGTCCCGCTGCGAATAGCCGCCCACCGCTCGGTGGCTTGCCGGCCGCGGTCATGGTCCGTCCTCCGCGAACGGAGACGTGTAGCCGCGAGCGTGCAGCAGCTCTCGGAGCCCGCTTCGCGCACGACGCAGGCGTGACGCGGCCGTGCCCAGCGGAACACCCTCGAGCTCCGCGATCTCCGGCGCTGAGCACTGCTCGAGCTCGGCTAACACGAGCGCCCGGCGGAGGGGGCTCGGCAGGGCCATGAGGAGCTCGTCGAGCAGGGCAACTGCGCGCGACAACGCCACCTGGTCTTCTGGTGAGTGCGCGGATGACGGCTGCTCGATGGACCCTCGCACCTCGTAGCGCTGCCTTGCGGCTCGGCGGGTGTTGGCGAGAACCCGCAGGGCTATGCCGTAAAGGTAGGGGCGTTCGCTGCCGGCCCGGATGTGCTCTATCTTCTCGCTTGCCACGATGAAAACCGTCTGCGCCGCGTCGTCGGCGTCTGCTGCGGAGAGTCCCAGACGCCTCAGGGTGCGCCAGATGAAGTCGAGGTGCTGGGTGACGAGTTGATCCAGCTTCAGCTCGGTCGGTCCTTCGCGATGGCGATCAGTTTGGTTGGCCCGCTTTGGGGTCATGGTTCAAGAGCCGCTGGGTCGTGAGTCTTCACGCGCGTCATGTGCGCACCCTCGCTGATCGATCAGTCGAGGACCAGAAAGGCCCCCAAGCCAGCATCGACCCCGACCGCCTTCACGCTGTAGGTCACGTCGCGTCCCCGCGGGTCCGAGTACTCGTAGCGCCACCAGGGGACGGTCGCTGCGAAGCTCAGTTCCAGGCCGAAGCGGTGAGCCAGCCGCCAGCTTCCGCGCCCGCTCACCACGACAGCGGCCCAGGGACCACCATCGCTGCTCCCCGTTGGATCGGGGCCCTTCGCGAGTAGGTACCCTCCCTCCAGCCCACCGCATGGCTGCACCCCGAATTCGCCTTCGGTCCATGCGAGCACGCAGCCCTCCGCGCGCAGCGCGGTAAGCCCGACGCGTAGGTCACCTCGAGCCGTCTCGCTGCTGCCGTAGCCGGCCAAGGCAGTCCCTCGCCCCTCGATGTCGCCTGCCGACGACCGATGGCCGTAGGTGAGCCAGAGTCCGCCGCGTGGCTGAAGGGCAGGGGAGAGCCCAGCGGCTGCCCCCAGCTGGGCGCCCAAGCGCCACCGCGTCGCCTGCGGCACGACCAGGGGACCCTCCTCCCCCGCAAGAGGCACGTCCGTGCTCGTCGAGGTGGCAGCGCTGCTCGCGGCAGCGGCGACTTGTTGCGAACGGCTTCCCTCGTCGGAACTAGGGTTCGTCGATCCGGGAGGCCGCGACTCTTCACCTGGTGGGGGCGCGGGCGTCACCGAGGCGGCTCTCCCCGCGCTTTCGTCCGGCGCCCATGTGAGTACCAGGGTCAGCGCCAGGGCGTCTGCCACTGCCGGGCACTGGGCGGCCTCCACATCGCGGATGGCGACGGTCCCCGCAGCCGTCTGGCGTTCGAGCCTGCCCTGGCTCGTCCCGTTCGATGTTCCCATCGTCACCACGAAGTCGACGGGATCACCGACGCCCGCCAGCCGAGCCTCAACGCTGTGGGTCCGAAGGCGGGCCAGAAAACCCTCTCCCGACGGACAATCGCCGGAGTACCGGTACCAGACCGAGGGCTTAGCGGCCTCGGCCCGCGCGCTCCCGAGGGGAAGCACGAAGCCCAAGACGGCGCCCAGTAGATAGCGGCTCGGCCGTCCCGGCTCGGCCGTCACGAGCCCCTCGCAGTGCAGACGCTGTCGCGCATGCGCGCGGAGGGTAGCCGAGCCGGTCAGAGGCGTTCAAGGGCCTGCTTGCGAGGAGCCTAGGTCAAGGGGTCGGGGGTGCGGGACAGTTGCTCCGGCGACCCGCACGGCGGACGGGTCAGCGCCACTCGAATGCGGTTCGCCAGCTGCGCCTCGGCGCCCCTTTTGGGCCGTGGCATCTCAGCGACCGATCGATACTACCTCAGTCGCTCCCCGCCGCGTCCGCGAGCACCTCGAGGTGCAAGGCCTCCTCTCCCTCAACTCTCGCAGGAACCGGAACACCGTGGGCCGTGCACGCACGCCGGACCATGGCATCGACATCGAGCAGGCTCTCATCCTCGGGTTGAGGCGAGCGGGAGACCAGCTCATTGGCAGGCTCACAGCCGGCTTCAGAGGGCGAAGTGGAGAGCCGGACCGCTCACGTCGCTTGGGGGATTGTCGCGCAACCGTAGCTGATGTCCACCTGGGCGCCGGTCAACGAGGCCGAAACGAGGCTGCAGGCGTCAGGGCACAGGCCGATGCGCGTGGGCGCGGTTGGGTTGTCGTAGTACCAGCTCGTCCCTGCGCACTGCTCGGGAGACGCCACGTAGCCCAGGGTAGTGCTGACGCCCGCGCCGTCCACGTACTGGATGTTGACGAGATCGTAACGCAGGGCTTCCCCAGCCGGGGCTGGCGGGATCTGATACTCGCAGGGCAGCACCGCGGCTTGTTGGATCTGCTCGAGCGCGCTCACGAAGGCCGCCGGATCCCCATCCCCGACGGACCAGTAGTGGCACGTCTGCGCGGTGCCCCCGCAGAACTCGGGGCCGTGCTCGGGGGCGCCGCCAGGGAGGGCCATCGTCTCGAGGTTCTGCAGCGTTGCCCCCGTCATCCCAATGATGAAGGTCTTGATGCCGGTCGCGGCATAGTGCTCCTGAACGATAGCAGCCAGGTTGTCGATGTTCCGGTCGCAGAGCGAGGGATCCCCATCGGTGATGAGTATGCCGATCATGGGTCGCGATGGATCGCGGTTCGCGGCGGTGAACGTCGCGATGCCGCGCAGGGCAGCTTCAATCTGCGTCCTGTAGTTGGTGTTCGGGTCTTCGTCGCTCAGAGACGTGACGAGGGGGCCGTCGGCGGCAGAAGGCAACGGAGTCAATCCCACCGCAGCATGGGCCTGGCCGTTCTCCGGGCCGCCTTCACAAACGCTGTCCGCCAGGCTCATGTACTGGAGCGCGGCGCGGTGCCCCGCCGAGGCTTCGGAGGTGAAGTACTCCGCCAAGGCGTGGGAGGCGAAGCACCACTTCGAGCTCCGAGGAGGGGGGGCGGTGCTGAGGTCCAGCGGGCAGTCGCTTCCCATGCTGGTCGTGTGGTCGAGCACGACGAACATGTCGATCCCGAGAGGTTGCGCTTCCGTCGCCCTCGAGGCGCACTCCGAAAAATCCTCCGAGCCCACGACGGAGCCGCCGGTCCCGCTCCCATCGAGGTCGAGGCCAGTGTCGATCGGGATCCCACCCGAACCCACGGATACAGGGGTCCCTCCGGTTGCATCACCACCCGTGCCGGATGGCTCGCTCACCATGCCGCCGCTTCCTTGATGAACGGTGGGTCCGTCCTCCTCGTCGCCGGTGCAGCTGTAGCTGACGGCTGCAAGCGCCAGCGCAATGCCCACCAAGGACAAAGACTCTTTCTTCCGAAGGACTCTTCCCGCCTTCGGATCGGGACGACTCGTGTCTAGCATTGCGCGTACCACTCCGCGAACAGCATGAGAGTATAACCTGCTAGGGCCGCTACGCCATCGCCCCGCGATGCCTTTTGCGCTTGTGCGCCCGCATACCCCACCGCCAGCGCCCAGCTCTTTGCACTATCTCGCGAGTTCGCGCGCCCGCCCGCTTTCCGCCCGTCGCTCCGCCCGTCGCTTGGCGGAGGGGGGGCAGTTCGTCACACCCGCTGCCAGGACGTAGATGACTGCTGTGGCTGGGGACGGCATCGCAGGCGAATCGCTAGTTTGCTTTCTTGCGGTGCCTCGCTCCGCCGCGCGAGCATTCCAATCGAAGGGGATTCCAGTCATTGCTGGTGGTGGCCCACCCACATTGGAATCGTTCCATGCGGCTGTGGGGATTGGGGATCCTCGAGCCTGCCTCGGTTGCGCTGGAGTTCTCAGATTCGGCGTGCGAGCACGGACCTCTCAGAATTTGGCCCTCGCAACTCGTATTCACTCATGTGCGCACGCATGGCCCACGGATTTTCGATGCCAACTCGGATCGGGGCCCGGCGGAGACCCGTCGCTGGCCATGCCGCCGCGGATGCTCGTGGGCTGCCGCGGATGCTCGTGGGCCGCCGCGGATGCCAGCCTTCGACGATTCGCGTCGCCGGGTGTGGTAAGGCTATCGTCCGACGTCCCTTGTCTCGAGGAGCAGCTTCCGTGCGCTTTCCATCTTCGTTTCGTCCACCCGCTGCTTGCTTGCTCGCTTCCTGCTTACTCGCGGCGCAAGCCTGTTCGGGAGGCGAGCACGAGGCTGGGAGCCTTGGCTCAGGCGGCGCTAGCGCCCCCAGCAGCGGTGGGGCCAACCTTGGCGGCGCGGAGCCTGATTCCGGCGGAGGTGTGGAGCCTGGGAGTGGCGGCGCGAGCCTTGGCGGTATGATCGGCGCCGTCGGCGGTTCCTCGGATGCGAGTGGGGGCGTGCTCGCGGCGTCGGGAGGCAGCGCGCCAGCCGCAGGCGGCGGGATGGGAGCAGGGGGAGCTCCGAGCGCTGGCGCGGGAGACGCGGGCGCGAGGGGGCCAGATGTCGGCGGCGCCTCGAATCCCGGCAGCGGCGGCGCTCTGCTGGCGGGTGGTGGGAGCGGCGCGGGAGCGGGGAGCTCGGCCATGGGAGGCGAAACGGGTCTGGGAGGAATCGGCAGCGGCGGAGAGCCCGCCAGCGGGGGACAGAGCGGCGTCTTCCCCGAGGGGGTGAACGCGCCGCGCATCATGATCGTCGGGGACTCCATTGCGGCGGGGCCCGGTTGCTACAAGAAGTATTTGTTGCAAGCACTCCACGACAACGGCTATTCGCAGTTCGAGTTCGTGGGGGAGTACGAGGACGACTGTGGGGGCGGCGTCAGGCACAGCGCCGTGAGCTGCGCGACGGCCGCGCACTTCACCCAGGATAGCTTCAGTATGTCGAACTGTTTCGTCGGGCAGAGCTTCCCAGGCATGGCCCCCTTGGTCGCCAACCACGAGCCCGACCTCATCTTGATGCAGCTCGGTGTGAACGACGTCTGGGGTGGTAGTACGCCCCCTGAGTCCGTGTTGAGCAGCTACGCGACCCTCGTCAGCCAGGCGCGCGAGCACAATCCAAGGATTGTCGTGGCAGTGGCCCAGATCCATAAGATCATCACGGACGGCTGCAGCTCGGGGGGGAGTATCAATCCGGCGGCTGAACAGCTGGTGAACGCCGTGCCAGGTTGGGTCGAGGGCATCAGCACCACCGAATCGCCCGTTCTGGTCGCCGACCTTTGGACGAACTCGGACCCTCACGCAGCAGACGACTGTGTGCACCCCAATGACGGGGGCGCGCAGCGCATGGGCCTCGATTGGTACCATGCCATCGAGGGCGTCTTGCCGCGTGAGTAGCACTGCTGCGAGAGGTTGGTGGAGCCGCGGTAGTCCACGCGGCATGAAGACCCCGAGCGCAGCAGGAGCGCCATTGCTCGCTGGCTGCGGTTTTGCGGTTCCTCTCCCGTATGACGCCAGCAGGCGGCGTTGCTCACCAAGCGACGGGCACACCACGCACGGGAGGCAACCTCCCGCAGCAGTGGCAGCCCGGTGGTCAGGGCAGCCCAGGGGCGAGCCTGCAAGGTCGAAGGAGCTCAGGCGCTCAGTGTTTCGTCATAGTCTCGAAATGCCTGCAGGCGTGAACACCAGGTGGACAAGCAGCGCTTGTGCTTCTCATAGGCCCAGCGCAACCTCCGCTCGAGCGCTTCGTTGGCTAGGTAGGCGAACGGGCCACCCCCGCACTGCAGCTCCTTGAGTAGAGCCATTGCCCGCGCAGAGCTGTAGTCTCGGAAATCAAATGGTTCGGCTCGTGGCTTCTCGACTCGAGTGGTACGCGGAGCAGGGCGAGAGAGGTCGCGCGCTGGGACCACCTCGATGGTCTTTCCGTCATAGCGGCTCGGTACATGATACGGCGACAGCGTAAAATCCGTGGTCCAGGGATTGTCATAGGCGAGGTAAGGCAATTCCTCGCAGAGGGCTCGCGTCACATCGAAGAGGACCCGCCCCGTCGCCTTTTCTGAAGCCGGCAGCCCTCGTGCTGCTGCCAGCAGGGACGGAGAGGCCATGGGGTGGATGTCATGGCGAGCGATTGGCAAGGTAGCGCTGGCGCCGAAATGGAAGCGATTGCGGAAGTTCAGGTAGTGGGAGTCGAGCTTCTCGGAGATGGTCCGTCCTGGTAGGCTGTCGAACGTCTCGAGATAGCGCGGTGCGGTGCGGTCGAAGTGGCTCTGGCAGATCGAGCTCCAGTAGCCGTGCTCGCGCAGCATCCGCGAGACCCCTTCGCGGGTGTACGGCGATGAGCTGAACTCGGGAGGGAACGCCTTCTGATAGAACTCACGGTAGAGCTCTCCGCAGCCGCCGTTCATCGCGATATGGTGGACCCTTGGCGCGGCGATCACCTTAGCGAGATGGGCTGGTTTGAGCAGGTGGTACGCTCCGAAGATCTGGCTGCGGCGCCCGACGTCCCGCTCCTCCAGCGTGTACGTCAGGTAATCCTGCTCCAGGTTCGATTGGTAGCTTCCGCCGTACCGATTTACCAGGCCCGTGCCCAAGTCGAGGTCCCGGCCAATGTCCTGCGTCCGAAAGCTGACGTCGCGTACGCGCCCGAGGGCGACGAGTGCTCCCAGAATCACCCGACTGTCGCGCCCACCCGTGATGGCACTCGAGACGTGGCAGCCTGCGTCCAGAAGTGCTCGCACGCTTTCGAGCACCTCCTCGGCTCCGCGAGCGATGAGCTTTTGGTACTCCGCCGGGCTCCTGAGCTCGTAGAGGTCGTCCAGAGGCTCGGACTCGACGCGCACGCGATCGCCGACGCTCAGGCGTTCGTGGACCAGCAAGAGGGAGACACCAGCCACCGGCGTGCGCACCACACCAAACTGCTCACAGAACGTGTTGTCGCTGTGCACGATGGCCAGCGCCGCCGTCGTGTCCAGCTTGCCCACTGCGAGCGCTGCGAGGTGGAGCCGGTTCGTCACCAGGTTCGCGCCATGGAACAGTGGCTGCAGGCCGAAGGGGTCCGTGCGGATTCGAGTTTCGCCGGGTCCGAGCTCGATGACACAGCACGTTCCTGCTCCCACTGAGCCAGGTGGTGTGGCGAGCGCGCAGGGTCCGATCACGAAGCGTCCGTCCAGGACGGCGTTGCCGCCAAAGAGCACGTCGCCCGCGGGAAACCTCCAGGAGTAGACCGTGTGGCCAGGGCGTTCGCGCACGGTGGCGCCGAGCGCGACCATTCGAGCGCGGAGGGGCGGCGTGTCCTCCGTCACGATGAGGAAGTCGGCCGCATTCCCCGCGTGAGGGACGAAAACCAAATCAGACATCGTCTTGCAGTTACCGATACTGGCACGGAACTCCGCGGTGACGTCAGAATTCCCCGCTCGAGCTGTTGGCCCGTCCAGCTCGAGCCTTGGGGAGACATCTCCAGGTGAACGCCTCACAGCACGCCAGGCCCCAGCTCCGGCTGAGCCCCCGCCCGATCGTCTCCCAGCCGCGCTCGGCTGAGGGCCGGGTTCGGCGGGCCGCCCCTCCCTGTGGAACGTCCGAGGAAAGCTGTGCTAAGGTCGCGTCAGGTCGCCAACAGCGTCGAGCCTGATGCGGCGTCGGAGCAGCGATCCATTGGCGTTGGTGTGGCCAGACTCATCGGCAAAAGGCCGCACGACGTTCACGGAGGAGTGTCCATGAAGCCAATCCAATCCCTCCCACCGGCGGTCCTGCTCGCAGGGCTCCTGCTCTCCGCTTCCTGCGGCGAGGATGACGACGACTCCTCGGGCGGCGAAGCGACGTGCCAGGTAGGGACCCTGGACTGTCCTTGCGTGGATGAACATTGCAATGCCGGCCTGATCTGTGAGGAGAGCGTCTGCGTCGAGAAAGTGGAGGAAGCGCAGGGCGGCGCCGGGGGAGTTCGCGACGTCGGGTCCGACCCCGACGAAGAGCCACAACCGACCCAATCCAGCATCGAGGTCAGTCATCCTGCGCCGGGCACTCTCTGCGCGCAGGGTGTCGTCGTCGGCCCCGAGAGCGATGATGGTTGGGGCAGCCACTGGGGTGCAGGCCTCGGCATCAACTTCTGTCAGGCGAGCAGCCAGGCAGACAAGGTGGCCATCGCTGACTGCGCTACCGATCTGTCTCGCCTCCAGGGCTTCCGCCTGACGGTCACTGGTGAGCTGCCCAGCGAGCTGCGGGTGCAGTTCGAGGACGACTTCGAGGGCACGGACGAGGTTCCAGGCGACAATGGCTACATCCTCGCGGAGGTGCTGGATGAACCGGCCGAGTACCTGTTCGAGGACGCTGCAGTCCTGTACATGGCTGAGGCCAGCCGCCCCGAGCTGGACCCCGGACGCTTCCTGAGCGTGCAGTTCCAGGTGGCGTCGCACATGGGAGAAACAGAGGACTTCGACTTCTGCCTCGAGAACATCGAGGTGGTCTTGTCCGAGGAGGAGACCGCCGGAGACGAAGCAGGGGATGACGACGCGGCGAGTGATGACCCTGCATGCGAAGGGGGAGCGGAGTCCTTGCAGCTGATCCCCAACGACGCGGGCTGGGTGGCGAGCTGCACCAACGCTGCCGGGCTTCAGGGGGATATGTATAGGTATAGCGATGGGGGTTAGGGTGGATGCATGCTCGCCCGCAAGCTCGAAGGCTGATGCCGCCGAAGCGGTGTCGGTGAACTGTGTCTGGCCGCGCGCCCGCGGGGCGAAGAGGGCCGACGTGACGGCGGAGAAACGAATGAAGTACGCAACGATCCTGTTGGGTGGGGTTTTCCTTCTCGCTGCTGGCTGTGGCTCGGACGAGGAAGGCGACGGTCCCGGCGCGGCACTTGCCGAGAGCGGGCCAACCTTGTGCGAGGATGGGCTGGACAACGATGGGGATGGGGCCACCGACTGCGACGACGCGGAGTGCTTCTCCCATTGTGGAGCGATCGGCTACATGCTGGGCACCGAGGACGAGTGGCATCGGAAGGCGAACCGCGGCGAGGTCGTCGATCCGGGCGACTACGTGGCGGACGAGCCGGAGGCGGACAGCTTCGCCCTCGTGGCCGGGGGAGCCGCGGCACCCCTCGTCGTCAGCGAGGACGACCACGAGGGCGTCGTCCGTGCTGCCCACGATCTCCAGACGGACCTGGAGCGGGTCACCTCCGTGGAGCCGGAGCTCTCTCAGGATCCCTCGGAGTACCCGGCGCGCGAGGCAGTGCTCATCGGCACCATCGGCAAGAGTCCGCTCATCGACTCGCTGATCCAAGCCGAGAAGCTCGATGTGACGGGGATCGAGGGCAAGTGGGAGACGTTCGTCATCACTGCCGTCGATGCACCCCTCGAAGGACTCGAGCGAGCGCTGGTCATCGCGGGCAGCGATCAACGGGGAACCATCTTCGGGATCTATGACCTCTCGGCTCAGATCGGGGTATCTCCCTGGCACTTCTGGGCGGACGTGCCGCCGCAGCGGAGCGACGAGCTACATGTCCTGGCGGGGCGACACAGCCAGGGGGAGCCGGCCGTCAAGTACCGGGGCATCTTCATCAACGACGAGAATCCGGCTCTCGATCTCTGGCACCGACAGTACTTCGCCGAGGAGGGCTACCCCTTCAAGAGCGCCTTCTACGAGAAGGTCTATGAGGTGATGTTGCGCCTCAAGGCCAACTATCTCTGGCCGGCGGTATGGGGCCGCGCCTTCGCGGAGGACGATCCACGGAACCACGCGGTGGCCAAGCGCTACGGCATCGTCATGGGGACCTCCCACGAAGCACCCATGATGCGGGGTATCGAGGAGTGGAATCGGCACGCGCAGGAGCCGGATGCTTCGGGGGAGGGTGGCAGGGACCCCTACGGCGGCAACGGGGAGTGGAGCTATAGGACCAATGCCGCTGCCATCGAAGCCTACTGGCGTGAGGGCATCGAGCGCATGGTGGACGAAGACTTCGAGGGGGTCGTCACCCTGGGCATGAGGAACAAGGGGGACTACGCGCTGGCGCCGGAAGATGGCATCGCGCTCATGGACGAGTTCGTCGCGGCGCAGCGGGAGATCATCGCCGATGTCACGGGCGAGCACCCTGCCGCGACGCCCCAGGTGTGGTCCCTGTACAAGGAAATCCAAGGCTGGTGGGAGGAGGGCCTCCGCGTTCCGACCGACGTTACCGTGGTGTTGGCGGACGACAATTGGGGCAACCTGCGCATGCTCCCCGATCCCGCGGAACCGGAGCGGATCGGCGGCTATGGCCTCTACTACCACTTCGACTACGTCGGCGGTCCGCGGAACTACAAGTGGGTGGACACGAATCTGCTGCCGAACGTCTGGGAGCAGCTCCACCTCGCCTACTCCTACGGTGTCGACCGCCTCTGGGTCGTCAACGTCGGCGACCTCAAGGGTAACGAGCTCCCGACCCAGTTCTTCTTGGACTTCGCTTGGAACCCCGAGCGCTGGCCTGTGGAGCGCCTCACGGAGTGGGAAGAACAGTATGCAGCTCAGCAGTTCGGTTCGAGCCGCGCGGAGGCGATCGCGGACGTGCTCCACCGGTATGCGCTCCTCCAGTCCGACCGCAAGCCGGAGCTCCTCAACCGAAAGGGCCGCTCCGAGGGCTCTCCCTTCAGCTTGACGAACTACACGGAGATGGAACGGGTGGTCGCGCAATGGCTCGATCTGGCGGACGACGCAGAGGCCATTGGCAGCGAGCTCTCGGAGGAGTACCAGGATACTTACTACCAGCTCGTGTTGTATCCGGTGAAGGCGTCGGCGTTGATGTACGAGCTCCGCCTCGCAGGCTTCGAGAATCTCCTCTACGAAAGCCAGGGGCGTGCCGCGACGGACGACATGGCTGCTCTTGCCGAAGAGCGCTTCGCCGAGAGCCAAGCCCTGGCGGACTACTACAATCAGGAGCTCTCCGACGGAAAGTGGGAGGGATTCCAGACGCAGCCCTACCTTGGCTACAAGGGCTGGCAGCAGCCCGAAGATGACGCGGGCAATCCCCTTGCGGATTCCATCCACCCGGCGCTCGTCTCCCTCGATGTACCTCCCGGTGTGGAGATGGGGGTGGCCATCGATGGCTCCGAGGACTACTGGCCCAGCGACGCAAGCGGCGAGGCTCGGCTACCCACCTTCAGTCCGTACCAGACCCAACCGGCTCAGTACATCGAGGTCTTTCGGCGTGCAGCGGAGCCCTTCGACTTCGCCATCACCACCAGTCCAGCGGTGGACTGGCTGCAGATCACGCCGAGCGAGGGCACGCTGGACGCGGCCACCCCTGAGCTCCGTGCGGTCGTCGCAGTGACGGACTGGGGAGACGTTCCGGCAGGGGCCACCGAGCTGACGCTCACGGTGACGAATCTCACGGACGGGACCAGCGTCGACATCGCGGCCGTTGTCGAGAACCCCGAGGCGTCCCCCGCCGACGGAGCCTACGTGGAGAGCAACGGCTACGTCTCCATGGAGGCGGCAAAGTACAGCAGGTCCGTCGAGGTCGCGGACATCGCTTGGGCGCCGATCCCCGACATCGGCCGCACCGGGAGCGGCATGACGCCGATGCCCGTCACGACGGCGCGACAGGAGCCAGGCGAAGGCAGTCCGCGTCTCGAGTACGACGTGCACCTCTTCACGAGCGGCACCATCACGGTATGGACCTACCTCTCGCCGCGTCAGAACGTGCTCCCCACGGACGGCCTGACATTTGCCATCTCCATCGACGACGGCGATCCGAAGCTCGTCAATGTGACAGAGATCCTTCAACCTTTTGCGCCGCCACCCGACAAGGCAAGCTGGGAGATAGGCGTCGCCGACAACGTGCACCGCGTCTCGACCGAGTTCGAGCTAGGGGAAGCGGGTGCCCATGTCATCAAGATCTGGATGGTGGACCCCACCCTGATACTCCAGAAGCTCGTCGTCGACACGGGGGGCTTGCTCGAGAGCTATCTTGGGCCGCCCGAGAGCTACGTGGCAGGGTCCGGCGACTGACGGTGCTAGGTCATAGCTTCGTGAAGAGAGCCAGGTGCGCCACGGTGTCGAGCCCCTTCGCGTGCACCTGGCGCCGCAGCTCGGCTTGCAGCTCGGCGGCGTGCTCCAGGGAGCGCGAGAAGCAGGTGAATGCGTCCACCGCCGCTGCGTCGATGGCGCTGACGAGCGCAGCGGCCGCGCTCGTCTCGTTAGCGTCGTCACACTTGGGATGACCGATGACGAGGAACCGGAGCATGGCGACGCGCAGTATCAGGTCCCGGACGTAGGAGCTGAGGTCTGGGTGGTCGGTGTGCAGCTCTCCCAGCAGGAAGTTGAGAGCGTACTGAGTCACGTATCGCTCGATGCGGTCGCCGTGGCGCTCCGTCAGCACGGTCCGCCGCAGCCGGTAGCTGGCCCACAGCTGTGCCAGGGCGACATCGTCCAATGGGGCGTCGAACTCGAGGCCGTAGCCACGCCAAATGTCGCGCATGAGGCGCTTGAATCCCTGGGTCCCGCTGCCGCGGGCGCGGGACCAAAGGGCGGAGGCGACGACTGCAAGGGGCGTCGTCGAGAGAAGCTCGACTTGGCGGTACGCCGAAGCGAGCTCGGCTTGTGCCTGGGGGCGGAAGAGCGTAGCAAATTGCGCCGCGATGCGACCGGGCGTGAGCGCTGCGCAGCCGCGATGGTAGAAGCCCCCCATCTGGTTTGCGGCGAAGGCCAAGAGGAATAGACGGTACCCGATGGACCCGGAGGTCCCCGCCACGGTCTCGAGGAGGCCCTGACGCACGGTGTCGAATACCTGAACGTAGGGGTTGCCCTCTTCCTTGGGGAGCTGGTTCATCAGCATTCGAGGTCGGGCTCCGAGGTCGATCTCGACGATCTCCATGGCCTCGTCCTCAAGCAAGCAGCGGCGCGCCATCTCTGGACACGACAAGGAGCCGACCACCTCGAGGTGCTGTCCTACGACGCTGTAGCGGCGGGGATAGGTGGCACAGCCGGCGGGCAGGTGCGAGTCACCCCATCGGGTTTGGAGCCCGCAAAGGCCCCCCTCGAGGAAGGCGCAATTGCCGTCGCCATCCTGGCGAAGCGTCGCGCCCTCGCCTTTGCCAGGGATACCGCTCGCAAGCCATCGGCCCACCTTGCTGCCGCGGGGGGCCAGGGCTTTCAGTCGCCGCTTGGTTTCCTTGTCGATCGGGACGGTCCATCCACGGCAGCAGGTTTCTTCGCACTGGTCGCCAATGCAGCCAAACGAGAGCACGTAGCGAGGCCCCACTGCTTTCATCGTGATGATGATCGTCCAAGGCGCTCAGCGACCTAAGGGTGTTTCGGGCCGCCCCTGTAGGTTCTGGTCCGCAAGGGGTTCCTGTCGGCTCCAGCGGGCGAGGACTTCTCAAAGAAACGCGGCGCCGAGGCGCGCATAACACACGGCCAGCCCAAACCGAGCTGGCCGTGTCTCCGTCATGCACGGAGCGCCCACGTCGAACAGAACCGAAGCGCTGCCACGACTACAAGGAACGCTGGTGGACTCACCGTAACACAGTAGATGGGGAGGGTCACGTATTAAACCAGATGACCTCTTGGTCACAGGCGAGGAAGGAATTGTCAGCGAGGACACGGACGGGGCTCGGTGCCTCGGCGGGGTTCGTCTGAGAACTGCCCGTCCGGCGCACGCCCACCGCGCAGCCGCGGATCTGGTTGTCGCGGACGCCCAGCCACGCCCCCTGGGCACCTCGCGCGCGGATGCCGTCGACGCCAACGAACCAACCGCGGGAAGCTAGGAACCCGTGGCTGCTTCCCTCCAGAACGTCGACGTCATTGGCCTCGACGCGCAGGCGGCGCGCTCCCCCCACGATGATCCCGCCGCGCTGGACGGGTAGCAGGGGTGAACGTAGCCGCAGCACGTTGTGACAGACCTCGACTGTTTGAATCCGCCCACTGCCGACCACCTCCTCACGGAAAGTGGCCTCGACGCCGACGGAGAAGTCCGCCACCCAATTGCCGCTGACGCGCACGCTGCCTTCCGAGGTCTCGCTCCCGGCGTCCACCGCGACGCGGATGCCCGTGCCGCCGAGCCCGGCGAGCCAGCGACCGTCCGAGGCCACGAGGCGCGGCTGCAGGGCTGCGACTTGGTCGGTGAGACGCGTGCCGGAGAGGACTCGCCGTCCGAGCTCGGCGCGGCGGATCTGCAGGGACCTCTCGATCTGGAGGCGCACGGACCCGATGTCATTCGCCGAGGTCGAGGTACCCCGAGGCAGGAGGTTCGAGAGATTCAGGGTGCCATGCAGGGCGTTGGCGAGTGTACGGGCGGCGGCGCTGAGGGCGCCCCGCGACCCGCTCCCGTCGCTGCTTCGCGTGAGAAAGCCGAGGGTCGTGGTTTCGCCAATCCAGTAGCCCTCTCCGGAGGGGCCGAACCCGAGGCGGAACGCTCCACGATCGTAACCGGTGGTCTTGCTTCCGCTCGTGACGTTGACGAAGGAGCCCGTCCGATTGCCTGTCGCCCGGAGATCGATCAAGAGCCGACCTACCCATGATCCGAGCTCAGCACTCTCTCCCGGGCTGAGGTCACTCAGGAGGAAGTCGCGAGTCCAGTCCTGTTCGACGCGGTTTCCCTCCACGAGGGCACGTACCACGTTCTGCATGCGAATGCCGTTTTGCCCCCGCGGGACCCGCACCACGCAGTCGCGGACGCGCACGTCCCGGGCGAGGGCCACGTGGATGGCCTGACCGTCCTTCAGCCGCCAACGGGGATCCAGGAATTCGACGTGAACGCGCTCGACCGTGACGTCCAGGGCTTCGCGGATCTCCACTGTGCGCGTACGCCACCGGAAGCGGCGGCCCATGACGTCGTCATCGGGAGCTGCGATGCGCCCACCGTTGGCGTCGGTATCGGTCAGGTGCAGGTCGCGCAGGGTGACGTCGCGACAGTTCGTGGCCCGGAAGCGTCCCCTCAGCACGACGGCCTCGGCACCAATACCGCCCAGCGAGAGCAGGTTCCAGTCGGCGAAAGCAAGGTTGCCGATGGCGTGCTCGCCAGGCTGAAAACAGAGGCGAAGAGCGTCTGTGGTGCCGGGGACGAGGTCCCCGCTCTCCCCCCGCTGCGCGACGCCCAGGTCGACGAGGGCCTCCCCGATATCGGCGCCCACACCGATGACGATCTCGCCGCAGCCGTTGCCGGCGACCGGCTCGGGAAGATCCGTGAGGGGAGGGAAGAGGGGGCGGCAGTCGGTGGCGCTCCAGTTGCCGCCTTCGCGCCGAAGGACCGCCAGACGAGCGTAGTGGTGGGCGCGACCGTCGGCGAGGCGCGCCAGGTACTCACCCGTGCTGGGATCCGTAGGCCAGTCGAGCTGGCGCCCAGTGGTGCCGGGGAGGGCAGCCGTGCGGGCCGGGAGCAGCCAATGGTCGAAGGGCCGCACCGCTCCACCCTCGAAGCGCACCTCGATGCCGGCCTCCAGGCGAATCCAACCATCGGCGGTGACATCCCCGCTGCCGAGCTCTGCGGGATCGACAGCGAGCGGGCGCGCGCCGCTGCTGTCCCAGCGACGAACCCGCGGGTGTGCGTCGGCATCGAAGGCAGAAGCCAAGGCGGCTGCGACCGTTCCGCTCATGTCGTCGAGGAGCGTGATGCTCGTTTCGCCGACTGAGTCGATCTGCGCAAGGAGGCCAGGGGCCGCTGCGAGCTCGCTGTCGTCGTCGCTGATCTCTACCCACTGCCCTGGGGCAAAGCCCTGGGTGCCACCGGGTCCCAAGCGATCGATCGTAAGCTCCAGGGTGGAGTCGTGCGCCGTCCAGGCAGCGACGACAGCGCCGTTGTCCCGGCTCCATTTGAAGGTCGGGGTGAGCGCGGGATCGACGGCGCCTGGCGCGCTCGGGTCGAAGTTCGGCGCGTGTACCTCGATGCGATAGAGCTGGTTCTCGAGGCCCCGGTAGCCAGCGTCCTCGGGGATGCTGCAGGGGTCCTGCGAGGTGCCCTCTGCGAGGCGTACGCGCAGCTGAGCCGTGCTGCCCGCCAGCAGCCTGTCCCACTCGACGAAGGATGTCGTGCAGCCGGGATCGGTCACTTCGGTGGTCACTGGCAGGAGCTCCACGCGAAAGACGAGCTTCGTTCGCGTCGCTGTGTCGGGCCCTCCCAACGCGACCTCGCGGATGTGGGGGTCTGCTATCGCATCGATAGGTCGCTCCCAGACGTGCAACACGGCGAGGTAGAGGCCATCCGTCGTTGGCAGGGTCGGCGCGTGGGCTTGCTCCCCGAAATCGAGGCTCGTCGGGCACTCGACGCGGATTCCATCGACGTAATAGCGGCCCGCCCCGATGGTCAGGCTCGTGCCATCCGTCGAGATCTCGAAGCCCGCGTTGCCCTCGGGAGCGCCTGTGCGACCGATGACGTCGATGCGCGTCTGTCGGGTGTCGAAGAGCTCGATGTCGCTCTGTTCGTTGAGGTCCGCGTCGAGGACGACGCGCCCCTGCTGGTGACGGACGCCGGTGTACTGCTTGTTGGGGTCGAAGGTCGACCTGGTGATGTCGCCGTTCATTGTCAGCTCTCGTACCGCACGCCTGCTTCCAGGCCGTGTCGCAGGGATTCACGAAGCGCCGTGCGCAGGTTGTCCTGCCGCCACGGATGTTGGAGGTGAAAGAAGACGCCCATCTCACGTCCGTCTTGCGCACCGCGAAGGATCTCCGGTGGGCAGCGGGACGCGAGCTGTGCATAAGCCGGGTGGGCCGGATCGAGGGTCGTCCACAGCGGGCGGACGCGCGCAAGGACACGTTGGCGGAGGGCCGCATCCTCGACGCCTTCCAGGGCCTGGCTCGGCTGACAACGGAAGCGCCGCGGGACATGGCTGCCAGCCTGAACGTAGCTGAACCGGACGCACCCTTCCTGGGTATGCTCTACCGCGACGTCTCCGTGGAAGATACTGTTCTCGGCCCAAAGGACGCGGCACGCGACACTCCCCACGATGGTCGATGCCTCGACGGTGAGGACGGCGTCCGGCAGGGCGATGGCGTCGCCGCCCGAGTGCACGATGCTGGCCTCGAAGCGCGCCGCGGCGGTGGGCCCTGCGGCGGTGACGACCCCCAGCAGGCAGCGCGCTGCGCTGAGCGCCAAGGCGGCATTGCTCGCCCCTGCTCCCCCGGACTCCACTGTCACCCCTGCGTGTGGCGCGGGGAGCGTGCAGTGGGTGAGCGACAGCCGCTCGAGGGCACCAGGGAGCACGCGCAAGCCGCTCTCGACGGACAAGCCGTTGAGCCACAGACCCCCCGCTCGAGTCGTGGTGCCGGGGGGCGCTGCCGCTCCCGAAACGACGAGCTCGTCGAGCACGGCAGGACGCAGACGGCTCGGTACCGCGGTCCCGAGCTGGCGTTCTGGCAAGCCGTCGACTTCCTCGATGGGCCACTCCGCGGCGATCACGATGAGCCGCGCGCCGGCAGGGAGCACGATGTCCACGGGCGTGCCGCCCCCGTCCTCCCGCGTGTAGGCGCGGCTGTCCATGATCGCGATGAGCCCAGTTTCTCCCGCTGGGTCGGGGCTGGCAGCGACATGGGCATTCCACGCCGAGAGGGCAGCGCCCAATGTGTCGAAGACCTGGGTTCCATCTGCCTCGCTGCGGCTGACGCCCCATTGGACGGTGAGCTCCGCCAGGTCGACGCCGCCAGCGGCGAGCTGGGCGGCAAACCCGTCGCTGCGATCCCAGACCCCGGCACCCACGGCGCTGGCGTACCCGACGGCGTAGTCGACGAGCACGGCGGCGGGGGTGGGCGTCATGGCATCCGGGTGGAAGACGAGGCGCCCGAGCTCGGGATCGACGTGGACGATCTGCGGGTCGCGCGGACGGCGAGCGGGCAGCGTGCCACCGGCGAGCTCGCCGAGGTGCGCGATGCGCAGCCGCGGCAGCTGCTCCGAGCCAACGGCGACGAGGGCTTGAGCCTGGTCGGGGACCCCATCCCCGTCACTGTCGAACACGAGGTCGCCGCCCGGCGTGAAGAGCTCCTCGCTCCCATCTTCCCGGAGCAGGTGGACCCGCAGCACGCTGCGCGGGGAAAGCCAGCGTGGCGGGAGCTCCCCACGTTCCTCCTTGGCTAGCTCGACGCGGGAGAGTGCGCGGGCGACGTGCTCCGCTCCTGCGATGGAAGCGATCTCCTCCTCGGAGACCGCGAGGTTGAAGAGGGGGCTGGGACGGCCGTGGGGATCGAATTGATACCAGCCGCTTGCGCTGGGGAGGGCGCGCGCTTCACTCCGAAGGACGAGCGTGCTCTCCAGGCGCCACAGATGCAAGCCCACGTGGGGAAGGTTCCAGAGCCCGCTTCGCCCGCCGTCCGTGGCAATGGCTGCCACGCTGCGGTCGATGTGGCGGACCTCCGCCGTGTGTCCCTCGGGGCCGAATGGACTGCCAAGGCGTTCCAGAGCGAGGGTGTCCCGCAAGTCCAGGGTCCCGAGGTGCGCGGGGAAGGCTCCGTGCTCGCGGACGTTCACCAGGTGCGGCGTCGCGGCGATGCGCTGGAAGTACTCGACGACGCGGCTACCATGACCGGTAACGTCGCGCGCCAGCTGTTCGAGTACGGCCGCCGTGCCTTTGCGACGGCGATAGGCGAGGGCATTCGCCACGTAGGCGCGCTGCGAGAAGCCTGTTGCGGAGAGGGAGCGCATGCCGCGCACCCCCAGGGCTTGCCCTATGTAGGGAACGAGCCACTCCTCGCAGGTCTCGACGAACCAGTCGTCCCAGGTCGTCTCCGTCTCTTGCTCGATGCGCGTGAGCTCGGTCTCGAGGATGGCGAGCAACGCGCGCAGGGGCTCGCCTTGGAGTGCGTCGCGACGCCGCAGGACTGCGGGCAACAGGCTGTAGAGTCGCTCGCGCCCCGTCACGGCTGCATCTCCAGGATCTCGATACCCTCGGGATCGACGAGGAGGAGCTCTGCCTGGCTCACCCCACCCCCAGTCCAGCTCGGAAGGGCCGCTCGCAAAACGGCGTGGGGCTTCGGGGTGCCCTCGACCCAGAGGGCGTCGATGTCGACAGCCACGACGCCAGCGACTGCATGGACGACGGCGGCGACCTCCGAGAGGGCCACGGGTTGTCCGAAGTCGCGGACTTCGAAGCGGTAAGCGTCCGTCAGGGCACCGCGCACGGCGCTCTCCACGTCCGCACGCTCATGAGCGGGATTGATGGCCAGCTTGAGCTTCACCTTGAAGCGCACGTCCAGGTGGCCATCCACGTGCACGACGTGGGTCGGATCACCGGCTTCTTCGATGGCGCTCTCGAGAGAGTCGAGCACCTGATCCCCGGGGCTGAAGGGCTGTCCTGAGGCGCTCGCGACGGTCAGCTGCACGAAGGCGCGCCGGCCATCCCAAAGGGCGGTGGCGCGGGCCTTGCCGACCCCTGCGAAGGCGCGGGCGAAATCTCCGTAGTCCGATAGCGAGACGAGCCGCCCGAGCGTGAGCACCTGGAGCGGGGCGTTCACGCGCGCCTCGTCCAGCGACTCAGGATCCGCGGCGCCTCGCGCCGGACTCGGGTTGGTGACCCCGAAGAGCCCGACGGGCCTCGTCTGGAGGAGCGTCAGGAGGTTCGCCCCGACCTCACCGTCTAGGCCGATGCCCTTGCGATAGGTGACGACGACGTTGTCCTGTCCCGTCTGGGCGCGTGCGCCGCGCAGGCCATCCCCCACGACGAGCTCTGCCCTGCCGTCTTCGCCCTCCTCGATGACGTACACCCTGTCGGAGGGACCAGCGTCATAGAGGCTCTCGACGCGTTGCCACAGGACCCCGTTGATGCGAAGTTCGACCGTCGCCTCGGCGCCAGTGGTGGTGCCAGCGCTCACCCACGTGAGCGGCCCCTGGCGCAGCGCGAAGCGCTGGTTCGGTACTGTCGCGTCTCCACTCCCGACCACCTCGCCGCTGATGCGGCTGCCGTGGGTCGCGAGCGCCGTGTTGCCCCAGATCCTGACGGTGGCACGCTCGAGCGGCGGCAGCTCCTCCTCGAGGACGATGACCGACAGCCCGCCTTCGGTGTCCCACCCCGCGACGATGGCCTCCAGAACGACCGGAGCCCCGCCGCCAGCGGGCGAGCCAGCGATGAGCAAGGTGCGCCCTGGCTCCATCTCAGGCACCGTCGTCGAGAGCTCGATGCGGAGCCCTCCTACGGAGTCCGAGATGGGCGCTTCGGTGACAGGCAGCTCCTCGGAGCTGATGTGCACGACGGTGCCGCGCCGGGCGAAGGCGCTCATCGCCAGTGAGGTGTCGTCGAAAGAGACGGCCGTTACCTTGCCAGTAAGGGTGAAGTCCACGCGGCTCACCGTGCCGACCTCCGTGACGTGGCCCAGGAGCTTGCTGTCCGCATCCTCCAGGTACACCCAACTCCGTGGCGCCACCACCTCCGTCTCGCGGTCGAGGTGTACCACGCCGTAGTCCGGCTCATCGCCGCTGCCCACATCGAAATTGGGCCAGTTGTGCGCGACGAGCGGGACGGCGAAGTAGCCGCCCAGGGTCGCGTCGCTCGGAAGGATCGTCACGATGCTGAAGAACTCGCTGATGTCCAGGCTCGCCTGATTCAGGTAGGATCCCTTCAGCTCGCTGCTCAGGGCGTGGAAGTCCGGGGCGTTCCAGCCGAAGATCCCCGCCCGCTGGCGAAACGCGATGACGAGGGGCCCTTCCGTCGTGGACGAGCCGAAGCCGCTGATGGGCGGATCGAAGACGACGCGGGTGCGCTGGGCTTGGACGTCGATCTCGACCCGGACCACACGCGCGGCGTGCCAGCCGGCGCCCGTGCTCGTCGCACGCGTCGGCTGGGCAATGACGAGGGTGTTGCCCGGCTCGAGGCGGCTCGCGACGCCGGCCAGCCACAGCTCGTCGTCGCTGTTGCCCACCGCGTGGGGCCGCGTGCGGCGGGGCGCGAGCTCGTTGTATTCGACGCGGGCGTGGACCGCCTCGGTCGTCTCGAAGACCTGCGGTTGCTTGCCTTCCGGGGGAACGCTCATCACGGCGATGCCCGGCTCCAGCGCCACCTCGCCCGGAGCAAGGGGCGAGGCTTGCATCGTCAGAGCGAGACGGGTGCTCGCTGCCACGCCGGGGCTCGGCTGATAGCCGAGCATGCGGGCAATCTCTACGACGCTGCGGCGCTGCTCGGCGGTGCCCAGGTAGCCCTCGTTGAGGATCCGTTCCCCGTAGAAGGCCAGGACGTCGCAGGTCGACGCCCAGGCGTCGATGAGGGAGATGGTGCCGTCGTCCGCTGCGCGGGTGGTCAGGGCGCGCAAGGGGCGCGGGTCGGTGGGCTCGCCGTCGGGTGGCACCGTCTGCGTGCCGAGGGCCCCCAGCATACGCTGGCGGAAGCGTGCCCAGTCGCCGACGCGGGTGCGCAAGGTGCGCTGCCCCGGCGGGTTCTCGCGCTCCGGCGTGGCCTCCGTCGTGCAGCAGTGGCTCCTCTCCGTCGTCATGCCTTCGCCTCCGCGGGGCCCCGCACGTGGAAGCGCACCCGCCCATTCTCCGGCGCGTTGGGGTCGGAGTCGCAGCGTGCTATCTCGAGATCGTCAAGGCTTATGCGGCCGCTGTCCAGGGCGCCCTCGTCGGGTGCCCAGAGACGCTTGAAGCGGTGCTCGACGGGGGCGCTCGGGGGAGTTGGCGTCGCGTCGAGCCAGCGTACACCTGGAACCGTCATGGCATGGGCCAGCATGGCCGAGAGATAGACGGATTGTCCGAAGCTGTAGCGGTCAGGGTGGAAGAAGGCGAGGGTCCCATCTCGCGAGCGACCGCTGCCGAAGGCCCGGAGCAGCGCTGCCTCTATCTGTTCGGGGAAGTAGCCGTCCTCGATGCAGACGGACAGAGCGATGTCGAGAGGGACGTAGACGGGGCCCCGCACCGCCAGGCCCATGCCTGCCATCCTGTAACGCTCGAGAAACGCCGTGATCTCTTCCTCGACGTCCCCCGTGAGCGAGGCCGCGCCCACCAGGTCAACGTGCACGAAGACCGTCGTGAAGCTCCCCGTCCAGCGGAAGCGCGCCATTGCCCGCGAGACGAGGGGATGACGAGCGGCCACCTCCGCCCAGTCATTTGCCGTGACGGCTCGCTCTTGGGTGCGGAAGGCGACAGGGGCGTAGAGCTTTACTTCTTCGACGCGCTCGGGCTCCACCCCACCGACAGCGGGAACCGGATTGCGAAGGCCGCGTACAGCCGCGGTTACGGCCGCGTCCACGAAGGCGGGATCTGCGACGATATGGCGGATTGCCTCTGAGCCGACGTTGCCGCGAGGCCCGTTGCCAACGCGGTAGCTCGCGACGAAGGGCGCCTCGGTGCCTACTGGACGGCTTTGGCTCCGGGAGACCGAGACGTCGCTGGGACGGCGCCCCATGACGTCTTCTCCGAAGCGGAGCCAGGCCGCCCGATCGTCGCCCATCTCTACAACGAACTCGCTTGCCGCGGCGCTGGACGCCAGGAGATCACGGACGGGCGTCCACGTCGTCCCCTCCCCGTGGAGCGTGACCTGCGGCATGGCGCGCCGTGGATCCTGGCGCAGGAATCCGCTGGCGGAGCCCTCCGCCGCGTTCACGCGCTCACTGAAGGTCAACGGTGCCTCCGAGAGGCGCGAGGAGACGCGACCTTGCCGGCCGCGTGTGTCGAGCACCGGTTCCTCCTCGATGGGCAGACCCTGATCGACGAGCACCAGGTTGCCCCTCGCCACCAGGAAGGTCTCGGGGTCCCCCACGATGGGGACGTCGCGGCGCGGGGCGTCATCGGGATGCCAGGTGAGGCGCCGCACCGTCACGCCGCCGGACAGCAGCCGATCCTCGATGGGATCCGAGACGGCGATGAGCCTCACCACCCAGCGGGCATCCGGATCCGCGTCCGCTTCCAGGCCCGTCTTCGGCGAGCGAACCTGCTCCAGGAGCAACAGGTCCCCTGGCGCGAGCTCGAGGTCGCCCTCGTCGACGACGTCCAGGGAGGTGGCGCCCGCGAGCAGGCAGCAGTCCTCGTCTCCCCAGGTGTGCACGTCGATCGCGTTGTGCGCCGCCGCGAGCACGGGCGCATCCATGGCGGCTTGGAAGGCGAGCGCCGAGGCGTCGAGCTCTCGGAGCTGATGCGGCGCCATCACCGGTCCGAAATCGGGGGTCACCGTGATGAAGAGGGTCCCGGTGCGCAGCGAACCCGCGTCGACGCGCACGCCCGCTTCGAGCTCCAGGTGCACGAAGGTGCGCGCGTTGCAACCTTCGTGCATGGGGTAGTCGAGGAGCCGCGCGTGACGTCTCACACTGCGCCGTGTCCGGGCCGTGCCCAGGTAGGCCTCGGTCGCCACCGCGTCTTGATGGTAGGCGGCCCTATCGGCGGCGTAGGCGAGCACCTCCACCACTGTCGTGCGCAGGGTCGCCGCAGCCTGGGAGCCATCCTGAGGCACCAGGAGCGCCAAGCGGTCCAGCATGGACTGACGGAAGGAGCCAAAGTCGCGGGCCAGGTAGTCGAGGTCTGGCGCTTCGCTCGGCGACGGACTGCAGTCCGTGGTGGGTTGGCAGTCGAAGGCAGACGGGCACTCGACCTTGAAGGAGAAGTCCACCTCGACGCTGCGCACGTCGAAGTCCTGGTCGAAGCCTGGGCCGCTGCCGACGAGCCGCAAGCGATAGGTGCTGAAGTCCCCAGGTGCCTCTACGAAGACGACAAGGGTCCGCGCCTGCACCGAAGCCTCCGTGTCAGCGACGACCTCGGAGAGCCACGTTTGAGCGTTGGCGGAGAGGGGCGGCGTGACAGTGGTGGGGTCCAAAACGGGCATCGGCACCGCCCACAGCACGGTGGGGGCCGGGATCCGCACGCCCCCCGTGATCTCGAGGTTGTCCGCGTCGAGGGACATCAGCTCGTCACCGAAGAGCAGGCGCACGAGCAGGACCCGTTGGCGTAGCTCGGCGCCCCCCGGGTCGTCGGGGTCATCGAGAACCAGGAGCATGTCGATGCCGTCCAGGCGGTCCCCGGGTCCGGCGCTCTGCGCTCGAAGCAGGGCTCGGCGCCGCTCGCTCCCGCAAAGGAAGGAGAGGGCCACGGCTAGAGCTCCCTCGCGAAGGAGGTCCTCTGTTGCTCGCGGGTGGCTCGCAGCAGGTAAGCAACGGTGACGGTCAGGCGGTTGTCGTCCGCCTTGACGAGCACATCCTGCACCTCGATCCAGTCCGAGAGCCACTGTTGGAGCGCGCTCCGCACCAGGTGCTGTGTGGCGGTTGCCATCTCGTCGCTCGCGGGGGCGAAGACGAGCTGATGCACGCCGGTGCCGAAGGAGGGGCGCATCACCCGCTCTCCTGGCGCCGTGAAGAGCACCATCTCCAGCAGTTCACGGACCCACGCTGGTGTGTCCGCTGGCTCGGCGGTGCGCCCCATGGCCTGGATCCGGTACGGAAAGGAGAGCGGCATCAGAGCCCCTGCACCCTGGGTTGTACGGTAGCGATGACGGGCGGCCCCTGGGGGGCCTGGGTGGCCGCCTTGCACAGCCCCACGGAGGTCTTGAGCAGCGCGGGCTGGCCCATGATCTTGACCCGGAGCGAGGGAACCACCCACTGCACGGTGACGCAGGGCGACGGGGCCCCGCCCGGCAGGGTGAAGGCACACCCGGCGATTGTGTTGACGTCGCTGGCCGTGAGGGCGAACATACCCAGCACCTTCACCCGCTGCTGGATGGGTGTATGGGTGCAGGGCGCGCCGTGGCTGCACTGGATGGCACTGGTGACGTCGAGGAGGTAGCGCATCAGGTCACCGTCAGGGCTCCGAGGTTGACGTCGACGACGTTGGGCGCGGACAGCTTGATGGTGGCCCCGCCCACGTTGAGCAGGATCCCGGTGACGTCCAGGCGCACCGTGCAGGGGCTGCTGACGAGGGGCGGCAAGACCTGGAGGGTGACTCCGCCAGCCCCTGGGGTCTCGTCCAGGGTCACCTCGCAGGAGAGCGTCTTGATGGTCCGCACGAAGGGCGTCACCGCCTTCGGGGGAATCGTCTGGGTCGTCCAGAAGCAGCCCGCCCAGATGGGACGATCTGGATTCCCCGCCTCGAACTCCACCCAGACGTTGCTGCCCGGCAGCGGAAGCATGTAGAAGCCCTCCAGGTTGCCAGCGAAGGGCACGCAGGGCATGGCCCATGCCAGCACACCCGGTCCGAAGACGTGAGGACAGCTGACCTGCATGCGTCCCATGCGCATGGGGTCGAGGTTATTGACGACGGTGCCGCGATATTTGCCGTAGTACGTGCTCATGCGAATAGGACCCGCTGTAGCTTCGAGCCGACGCCGCTGCGCTCGAGGTTGAAGGCCTGCGTCCAGCTGCCGCGGGAGATTGTGTGGGTGACGCCCTTGACATACCAGCCGCCGTCGTGGCTCCAGCCCGCGCCACGCACCTCCACGAGCTCGTGGGCCTTGAGCACCCTGCCGTAGCGGACCGTGTCGAGCTCGCCCTGAGCGGTGGCTGCGCCTTGGACGCTCTCCCAATGCTGAGCGGTGGCCCGGGCGTAGGCCTTCACGACGTCACCCCCCTCGTCATCTGCGAGGCGCTTGAGCCCGACGAAGGGAAGGTTGCCGACGACCGCTGGGATCGCCTCGAGGGGAAAGGGGTAGGGCAGGGAGAAGACGGGGACCGCGGGCGTGCCCGAGTGCTCCTCCTTCACGAATCCGTACACGAGCTTCGGCTTGGTGCCATCGTCCGTGAAGGACAAGCTCTTGACGTTATCGTCCCCGCCCATCCCGAAGGTCAGGGCGCGCTGCGGCATGCCGACGTAAGCCTTCGGACCCCAATAGGCGAAGCTCTGGCCCCGGACGAAGCCCGGCCGCCAGGCGAAGATGTAGTTCCACTCGCCAGCGAGGGAAGTGATCGCGGAGTGGAAGGTGCCGTCGATTGTCGGCGGTGAGTCGGTGGGCAGCGGCGGGATGTCGCTCGGGGAAGGCACCACCATGGGCGCGACGCCGAAGGCTGCCAGGGGGGCGAGCATCAGGTTCACGCGAGCAAATGCGGGCATGGACGGCAGCTGAAGCTGAAACTCCTGCTGATCCAGCATCACGGTGACGTCCTCCCCCGTGACGGTGAGCGTGCTCTGGCCTGGCTGAGGTGCCGGGGCAAGCTGATGATTGGTGACGATGCCGTCCATCAGGGGGTGGGCCTTGCCTCCCAGGATGCCCGTGATCTGCACGCGGGTGCCTATTTTCAGATGGAGCCGCTCAAGCAATGGAAAGTCGCTGGTGCCCGTCTTGCGGTCGCGACCGACGCCGAAGCTCAGCTGGAAGCCGCTGCGACCGGCGTCCTCCAGGGTGACAGTCACCTGCTGCAGCTGATCGAGCAGCTCTGGCGGCGCTGGGCGGGTGACGCCGAGCCCCAGGTGCAGCGCAAGCTGTCCACCCTGGAACACCTCAGGGGTTCTCCATCGCGATCGTTAGTTCTCGCCCCGGCGTCTCGAGCTCGTCGGGATGCTCTGCCAGGTTGCCGTCCGCGACCCGCCACCAGGCAAGGGCGTCCCCGAGGGCGCGCGCCGCGATGAGGTCCAGCCGGTCTGCGTCGGCTACCGTGACACGACCGACAGCCAAGAGCCGCGCCGGCTGCGGGAGGAAGCGCCGGGTCACGTAGACGATCTGCCGCCCGTCCGCAGTGACGTGCGTCGCGGTGGGTAGGTTGGCGTAGCGGCTATCGGCTTCGAACATGGGGCCTCCGTTGAGTGGCTGCCTAGAGTTGGATGCGCGTCCCGATGGTGGCCTCGACCCCGCTGGCTCCCTCTGGCGAAAGGGAGCGGGCGCTCGCTTCGCGGGCCACCTGATTGGCGAGGGAGAGCGCGTGCGCGGGATGGCTCTGGGAGAGATCGCTGTAGCTCAGGACCTGGAGCCCCAAGGCCACCCGGGCCCGGATGGGGCTCAGCGTGGCGTCGTGGGCCTCCTCCGTGACGGAGAGCTCGGTGAGCTGCACCGGGAGCACCCGCTGCGGGCCGAAGACGAAGAGCAAGACCGGCGCGTCGGGCGGTAGCACCTCGATGGCGCCCTGGGACACGAGCATCAGATTCGCCTGCACGTCGCTGGCGAGCGGCGTCACTAGCCCGAGGATTGCCGCAATGCGCGCCGAGACGGCCGCGGGCCCACGCCCGGCTTCCAGATCATCCGTCGCGTCGAGCTCGATCTCCACCTGCAGGGTTTCGCTCGGCGGCCCCCCGCGCTGGCCTGCCTCCGCCCCCCCGGTCGCTGCGGACACCTGGAACGACCGCGACAACGTCGCCGGATTGTACTGGAACGCGATGACGCTGGGCGTCAGCGTCACCGGATCGACGGAAACGAGCGCGCCCCGGAGCACGCGTGGTGATCCTGGAAAGGTGGTCATGCGAATCCCCAACCGTCCGAGCTCAGAAGCTAACACGATTGCCACGCCGCGCGCAGCCCCCTCCGTGCGCAATTCGACGTGACCGGCGCGACGTTTTCTGAATAACGCGAACTCTCGTGGCTCAGGAGTCAGGCTCGTCCGCGCGTGTCAGCGCGTTCTTCATTGAAGCAAGGCAAATGCCTTCGGCGCCGGCAGTCATGTCTGTCATCTAAGGAATCCGTTCAAGGTCCCCGAGCTCCGTGGGGAAGTCTCTGAGGAGCCGCCCTGATGCGTTACGGTCGTCAGGCCGTCTCGCGGAGGGGCTTTGCTTGGGGGTGTGTTTGGGCGCACAGGTGAAACGGGCGCGACTGGCGTCGAGAGCGTGGGTGAGCGCAGACGCTCGATGGCGCGGGAGTCACGATACCGCGCCTGCGCCCGAAGGACGCTGCGGCGAGGGCATCCGTTCACGGGCCTGAGCTCGAGGGGGCGCGGCCCGCGCCGCACCCGGGAAAAGGACGCACCAAGGGTCGCTTCGTGCAAGCGGGCGCAGGCGCGGTGCCCCGACGACTCTCTCGACCGAGTGCCTGCGCTCGAGCCGCGCTAGTGAGAACGAAGCCGCTCGACGGCGGAAGTCGCGAACTCACGGCACGTGGCGTGCCGTGAGGCCTTCACCTCGAGGGGTCTCCGACGCTCATCTTCCAGAGAGTCTGCTGGAGGGGCTTGGCGAGCCCCTCCCTGGGCAGGATTGCGCGGGGGATCTGCACTCGAGGCCAGATCGGCACAGGTCGGGCCATGGCCAGCGGCAGAATGTGTGCCACAGGTCGGCGGGGCAGACGGGCGGCTGGGGGGCGGGTCTGTGCCCGACCCTACGCGCCCGCGCGCGCGTGGCAGGTCAGTCCGTTCCGGTTCCTCTGTCGTCCACGTCCACCACGGCAAGTTGACAGTCCCCTTTGGGGCAGACCTCGTAAAGTTGCCGGGCGGGGAATTGGAGCTTGAGCGGTACGGCCGTGGAATAAGGCTCCAACTCGAGGCAGCCGGGCAGGGACCTAATGCTCTTGCCTGATTCCGCCTTCGTCGCCACGCCCTGAACGCAGACAATTGCGCCACGTGGCGAGACGTTCGAGACCCATGCGTATCCCTGGGCGTCGTCCAACCCGACCAAGTACATACCCAAAGCAGCTATCTTCACGCGCTGGGGCTTCACGGCTTCCTCGGCGGCTTTCGCATCCATCTGTGCGCGCTTCTCTTCGCGTGCAGCATCCGCGAGTGCTTTGCGCTCCTCGGCGTATCTAGCAGCCATCCCGTAAGGCACCAAAACGAATGCAGAAGCAATCGCCAGCCAGAGGGCGAACCGTCCAGCTCTCTCGGCAACCTCCACGACTTGAGCAGTGTTCATGAGACCTCCGATCCTCGCGGCACGGCGCGAGCATCGCATGAACGGCACGGCGCCGCCGTCGATAACCCCGCAGCTACGGCGGGCGCCGGACCGGTGCAGCCGGATCGTGGCCAGTATCGTGTGAGGGGTCTGGCGGGTCCGGTACCGGTGGTTGGCGATGTCGCTCCTGCGACTGTTTCCGGTGCCCCTCCGCCAGTCCCGCCGCCGTGTCTGCCTCGAATGTCCGTATGAGATCTGATTTGCTCATTGTGGAATGCTACCCTGAGAGGAGCGCTCGCGCAACGGGGTTCTTGGGCAAATTCTTTGGCCGCGTGCGAGTATATAGCGAGTATTATAAATAACGGCGCTATACTTTTCTGGCTATAAAGCGCGGGTCTATAGTTCGCGCGAAGATCAAAGGCAGATGAGTTGCCGGAGAGACAATTCGGGCGCCGCCGGGGACAGCAACCGAGAGACCGACCGGGACATCCTCCGCGGGGCGGGCAGCCTCTCGCCATGTCAGCCATGTCGGCATGCGCCCCGGGGCTGATCCGCTGATCCGCCTGATCCGGCGGATCAGATCGAGTGCCCAGGAACTCACGGGGAGCGGCCGCACGGTATACACACGCCAAGGGCACGTAGTTTCTGGAGGGTCCCTTAGGACAAGAAGCGGATCATGCGGATCATGCGGATCTGGCGCGGTTCTCGGCGCATGCACATGCGGATCAGATGCGGATCACATGCGGATCACGGACGCAAAAAGGGCCGCGAGGATGAACCCGCGGCCCTCTGAACACCTCTGGCGTTCGCCCGTGCGTTACCGCACCCACACTCGCATGGTCTGCGTGCCCTCCCTACGGCGTGTGACCCGGTAGCCGAGCGCCCGCAGGCATCCGCCGATCTGACTCTGGTCGGTGCTGGTTAGAGAGCCGACGCTTCGTCCGAGCACATCGGATGCGACTTCAGCCAGGGTGAACCCTTCTGCCTCCCGTTCGTTCAGCCACCTAGCGATCGGTTCCTGCCAGGGGTGAACCTCGCGGACCGCGTCTTGCGCGTCGGCTGCCTCAGTGGCTTCGGTCTCGTTGAGCCACCAAGGCTCTTTGGCTTGGAACCGGCTCACGGCCTCAGCCCAGAGACAGTCTCGGTCTCGGACGAGGCCTCCTAGGTCTACCTGACCTGCTGTCACGGGCCAGAACCGCCGTCCCCCGGTCGAGTCCTTCAGGTAGGTCTCCTGGTTGGTTGTGCCAACGAAGCACGCTTGCCGCGGGAATGTCTCCGCGTAGCGGGCATAGGAGACCCGAACCCGATCCTGTTGGCTCGACAGGAACCCCTTGATTGCCTCAGCCTCCTTGCCCCGGAACGACTCCAGTTCACTGATTTCATAGAGCCAGACTCCCGCCATCATCTCGGCGCACCGGGTGGGGTTGTCAACGGGAAGGGGAGTGTCCGAGAACCAGTCTGGCTCGGGGCACAGTGCGCGGAATCCGGTGCTCTTACCTATCCCTTGGGGGCCTGCGACGATCGGCATCGTGTCTAGCTTGCAGCCGGGGCGGAGCACTCGGGCGACCGCTCCGATCATCCAGCGTCGACCGAAAGCACGCATGAGGGGGGAGTCCTCCGCCCCGAAGTATCCGGACCAGAGCCGATCAATGCGCTCGATGCTGTCCCATCGGAGTCCCTCGAGGTAGTTCCGAATCGGATGCTGGATGTTCCGACGAGCGACTGCGACGACTGCCCGATCGATCCGCTCGACGGGTGCGTCCAGGCGATACGTGCGGTCCAGCCATGCTGCCAGCTCCGTCGTGTGGTGGTCGAGCCAGGCCCCTTGACTCGGCTCAACTACTCGCTTGCTGAGGTCGTCGTACGCCAGTCGCCCCATCCACTCGGGGTGGTGAGTCAGTATCTGCAGGAGGTTCTCGTGCGTCGCCAGGACCACAAGGCCGCCCTCCCTCGTCGCTCGCGTTTGCAACGCCAGATCCTGCTTTGGCTCTGACTTCGGGTCGAACAACGCCCGTGCGGCTCGGGTTTCGTGGGCCCACTGCGCGACCGTTTCGGACTGCATGGCCTGGTCCAGCTTCCGCCAGAAGTCTGCGGCCTCCTTTGGGTCGTCCAGGGCCCAGGGTGGCTCGCATCGCTCATTGTAGCGCTCTAGCAGCGTGCGCACGGTCGCAAGGTCCAGCCCTCGGCAGACCAGGGCGATCGCCACGCGGAGCAGGGTAGTGTGCCCGGATTCGTCCGGGTCTCCCTGGACTGCCGGCGGCTGGGCATCAAGCCACTCGACGGCTTTCGCTAGGTCGCCCTCGGACGGCTCACGGAGCAGGGTCTCGACGTCGCTCGGAGTGCTCGGGGTGGCTGTCTGTGGCTGGTCGTCATTCGCAGGGCTGCCCCGGGAGAGGTCGACAAGACAGATCCAGGGCGAGACCCGCCCGCGCTCCTCGAAGTAGGACTCGGTCTCGGTCGGGACGCCGTCCCGCCGCACGCGAGGCAGACGAAACATCCTCTCCGGATCGGCACAAGAGCGGTCTGGCACGAGCCCGGTCAGCCCCTCGAGGAGGTCGCACTGCGCCAGGTACCATGCAGACCACCCCTGGCGATCGGTCTCGGTCAAGACGGCGACTGGCTGCGCCAGTGAATAGACCAGCCGCCAGCCGCCCCGTGTGCGGTATGCATGCCCTCCGTAGGTCTCGACGGCCCCCCGGATGGCAGGGCCTGTCTTGGTCAGCCAGGCCTCCGTGGCCTCATGCTTGGGGCCGTCAAGGTCGAACACGACTGCCGTCATGGCTTTTGCACCGCCTCTGTTCGTGCGCTCGTCCGAGGCGTACTGCGCCAGGTGCGCGTCCGAGGCGTAGCAGGTCCGGAGGGCCTCCTGGAGATCCGTCGGGGTACCGCGCCCGGGCTCTCCGCCAGGGGTGAATTTGCTCCGAAAGACTGCGACCGTGGCGACCGCTTGACTCTCGAGGGCTGATGATGTATTGTCTGAATTGTTCATCGGTTGTCCAGGGACACGGAAGCCGGAGAGGGTTGGTCGCCTCCCCGGCTTCTCTGTTTCAGAGGGAAGGGTCAGCGGCCGCCTCGGCAAGCCAATCCGCGTAGCATTCCAGCCGGCAGCGTCTCAGCTCCGCCCGCCATGCTCGGCGCTCGGCCTCGAGGGCTGCCCGCCGTTGGGGCAGGCGATCGGCTGCTCTCAGTACTCCGACGACCGCCCGCAGGCTTGCGGGGCGTCCGTCCGTTACGAATGATGGGGTGGTCATGTGTCATCGGTCCAGTGGCTCCTGGGGTTGAATTCTTAAGGAAGTGCTCTCGTGCTCGGGCAGAGTCGCGCCCCTGGCTGCGCTGGGCCGCTGCCAAGCTCACAGGTCCTTTGCCAGCCCTCACGAGGCCTGACCTCGCGCCTGACGCTCCTCCCGCCGGCTCTGCCATGCACGGCGTGCTTCCAGGGCGGCAGCGAAGTCGGGCCCGAGCTGCCGCGGGAGGACCGGCTCCGGGTCGTCGGGCTCCTGCAGGACGGGCTCGGGCTCCGGGGCGACCTCGGGCAAGACGACGGCGGGCTCGGGCAGGACCTTGCGCCAGGCCTCGAGGTCCGCCGGTCTCGGGCAGCTCGGGGCCTTCGGTGCGCCGTCGACGGGCAGCTCGCCGATCTCTCGGAGGGTAGCGTCCCGCTCGGCTTCGCAGGCCTCGCGAATCGCCTGCTCTTCGCTCTCAACCCTTTCCCGCTCCTGGCGGAAAGCCTCCAGCAGAGCAGGGTAGGTCGCCTCCCCATGCCTCGCGAAAAAGTGGGCTTGCTTGACTGCCGCATCGACCGGCGCGACCCGGGCGACGGCGGCTTCGGTCGCAGTCCTGCAGGCCTCATGCGCGGCCGCCACGAGCGAGCCATGCTCTCTCTCCCTGAGTGCCGAGACCAGAGCATCATGGGCCAACCACTCATGATAGGGTTTCAGCTCCTCCTTGACTCGCCTGTCGACCTCGGACGCGACCAGCGCGGACGGCTTCGCACCGAGCGCCTGCGCGTCCTCCGCAAGGGCCTGCGCCTCGAGGCGCAAAGCCGCCACGCGCCCGGCTGCGACGGTCGCGATCGTACGCTCGTGCCGGGCGATCGTCGCCTCGGCGAATGCCACCCGGAGTGCTGCGACGTCCCTGGCGCATTGCTCCGGCAGGCCTTCGATCTCGGCCCGGAGGGCATCCACACGCTTCTGCTTTTTCGAGACCATGCGCTCCCGTACGCGCTCGTCGTAGTCGGCTGCCGTCGCTCGAAGCTCCTCCTCGGCTATGGCGAGAGTCGCCTTTCGGCGAGAGATCCGGTCGGCATAGTGCCGCTCGGTGTTTTCGATCTGGTCTTGCAGGGGCAGTCCTGCGGTCTTAGGTCCGGCCATTATATTGTCCTCCAGGCTGGCAGGGTCTTCTTGTAACCCTTGTGCCAGGCTTTGATTGCTTTCGGGTCGAAACAGAGTTTTCCTCGGCAATCCCGCCCGAACGGGAGCCCCGTGGTCATGTATTGTCTTACGCGCACGGGGCAGACTCCTAGGGTCTCCGCGGCCTTGGCGAGTGTGAGGGTCATAGTGCTGCAAGCCTCCCCGCCCTGCGAGGGCGTGTTGCGGTCGTCGCGGTCGCGAGCTCCTCTTGGAGCGCCTCGGGCGTGAGCAGGTGTCGCCGTCCGACGATCGATGCACCTTGCTGCCCGCGGTCGATGCGTCGACGCACGGCGGCGCAGTGTCGGAGCGGTCCAAGGGGACTCACGGTCTGGTCTGCGAGGCTGTCGGTCTGTCCTTGGAGCGCAGCCAAGATGATGGCTGCGGCACGCTGGGCGACGACCTCGATTAGGTCTGCTGAGACATTCACGTAACCTCCGGCTAGAGGTTAGAGACGCGCGGTTGGTTCCGCTCTTCGCCCGGACTGGTTCATTTCCGAGCTACAGGAAGCATTATGCCCGATGGCCGGTCATTTGTCAAGCCGCGACCACTAGCGAGGCCTTCCAGGGGAGCTAACTGCCGGACACCCTTGCCGAATCTAGGGCCCGTATGAGATCACGTACTATGTCCCACTGGCCTGCAGCGGCTGCCCGTACAATGGCCTCCTCGAGGCCCGATTTTGCCTCCTCCCGGCCTGGCCTTGTCGCGACTTCATGCACGTCCAGGGGCAGAAAACCCGCGTCCGTGCGCGTACATGTAGCCTCATGCTCGTTCGGGTGGGCTAGGGCAGCCCCTCCCCCCACGCTCCGCGCGGGTCCCCCCTCCCGACATCGCCCGCCATCAAGTGGCGGGCGCCCCACGCTTCGCGCGGGGCCCGCGACACGCTGTTCGGCCTTCGCTGAGTTGATCTTTCGTCTGAGTTCGCGCAGTGTCGATAAGTCTCGCGCTCTGATGCGAGCCCAGCGCACACCGCTCCGGCCAGGGTCGGGCTCGAATCGATTTCCCATAATAAAGGAAGGAGAGGGCTGCGCATGCGGCTCCGGGCTTCGTTCCGCGCGTTTCGCCGCGGGCCTGCTCCGGATCGACAACGGTGCCCGGCCGCGACGAAACGCTCACCCCGCCTTGTCTCAACTCGCGCTGCGCCTGGGGCTGCCTGCCTTGGTGGCCTTGGTGGCCTTGGTGGCCTTGGTGGGGGAGGGCCGCGCAGCTTCCTTTGTGGTCTTGGCCTCGAATGGAGCCGACCGTGTGAGTTCTTTGGTCGCCTTTGCGGAAAGCGCCATCAAGCCATAAGTGGGCGGCGGGACGAAGACGATGACGAGTCCCCCAATCAATGAGCCGTCCGCTCCGCGGTGCTCGATATTGACGGCGTAGACGAGGTCGTCATCCTTTGTCGGAGCGAGATGAACCAGGGTCTGCTGCCGCTCGCCGCGACCGAGCTTGAGAGGCATGGCGCGGCTGCCAGTCGGAACCGAACGCAGCTTTTCGCCAGGGAGCAGCACCGCTTTCTCGGCGAAGGTTGCCTGCAGCGGACCGAGCCGTTGGATTTGCGGGATGGGCCTGTCGAGCTTCACCTTGCGAGCAAAGGCGGCTTCTGGAACTAGGACTCGCTCGCGCCCGATACCGACGAGCAGATCCTTCGGAACGGCGAACTTCAGTCGGCGTCGCTCCAGTGTCTGATAAACGGCAGGATCGGCGATGAGCCTGCGCAGCGCCAAGCCGTCCTCCTTGTCCGCCGGATCGAGGGGACGAATGGTGAGCTCGGTCTCCTCCATATGCGGTAGGGTGTTCGTCGCGGCGAAGGCGAAGGCCATCCCCGCTTTGCCGCCCCCGCCGTTCGCACCGGGAGGTGTCGGAAGAGAGGCATACACGTGGATGTTGCGGATGGCCGAGCGGGGGTCGGTGGGTGGGTCGTTCTGATAGGCCTGGGTTGGACAGCCTGATCCCGGCGGAGAGAGCATCTCGACGCGCGCGAGCAAACAGACATGCCCTCCGTTCGTCGAGGCCGCCTCGGGAGGGGGCGTCCACGCAAAGTTGTGGGACTCCTCGCCGTCGGAGGCTACTGGTAGCGTGACGGCTCCCGGGATTGTCGGGAGATCCTGATAGCCGATCCTCCAGGCCGGCACTGCGACGAACCCTGTCGTCGGATCGGACCAGAACAGCTCGAGCCGGGTCAGCGGCGCGTCGTCCGTGCCGTGGTTTCGCACAGTGACGCCAATGGACGTTGCGGTTCCAACATTGAAGGTGGGAGGCGGCTGTATTGCTGGGTTGGTCCAGGACGGGTTGGGGGGAGCCTCTGCGTAACTGGGCCCCAAGTAGATATCAGGACAGCTCATTCTTTTCCTTTCATGGTCGAGGTGCGGCTAAGGGACGACGACTGTGTAGACATCTGGCCGAGGCAGCGGCGCGCTCGTCATGCCCCCCGGCGCAGTCGCCGGCATCTCGCCATAAGCGAACTGGGTATAGAACCAGGTGCGGTTCGCGCTCGCGGTCGCGGAAATGTCGGTGTTCTCTTCCATCAGGAAGAAGAGCCAGTAGGTGCCGGCTTCGAGCGCCACCGGCCCCACCAACCCCTCCGTGAAGCCGTTGGTGGTCGCGAGGGCGTCAGTCTGGGCGACGAGAGCGTTCGGTGCGCCCGAGGCCTCCTCGTAGAGCGCCAGCCGCACTTCCCCGCCAGCCTCGAGCGTCTGGATGCCCAAGGCGACGAGTTGGCCGCTCGCTGGAATAGTGATCTGTACGCCGAACATGTAATCAGCGGAGGCAGCCTCCTCACCGCCGCCGTTCGTGTATCCGTAGGTTACTGTCGCGGCGCAGGTGCCGTCCCGGCATATCCCATAGTCACAAAAGACGTTGCATGCTCCGCAGTGCCCGGGGTTCGTATTGGAGTTCGTTTCACAGCCGTTGGAGATGGTGTCATCACAGCTTCTGTAGACGCCAACGCAGTCGAATTGGCACACGCCCGTGTCGCACCCCGTGGCCTCCATATTCGGCGGCTCGACCTCCGTGCAATCCGTATCGCAGTCCCCGCAGTAGAGCAGGTCGCTCTCGGTGTCGACGCACACCCCATCGCATAGCGTGTCGGCGCATCCTCCGGTGGCGGCTCCTCCTGCTTCGCCAGAGCCTCCGGAGCTGGTCCCGCCTGTACTGCCGCCGGCTCCAGGTGCCCCGGCGCTCGTTCCGTCACCGGAGGCGCCGCCGTCACCGGAGGCGCCTCCGTCACCCGATGTCCCGCCGTCACCGGGAACCCCGCCGCTGCCGGGAACCCCGCCGCCGCCGGGAACCCCGCCGCTGCCGGGAACCCCGCCGCTGCCGGGAACTCCGCCATCGCCCGCCGTGCCGCCGTGACCCTCCGCAGCCCCGCCATGGCTCCATGCGCCGCCGTTGCCCGAGGAGCCCCCGTCGGTCAGCGAGCCCCCGGCGTTCGGTGTCCCGCCGCCGTTCGGTGAACCCCCGCCGTTCGGTGAACCCCCGCCGTTCGACGTTCCGCCAACGGCGCCCGTCCCGCCTTCCCCCTCGCTGCGGTGGCTGCCCGCCTCGCCGCTGGCCCCGGCACCGCCGGTCTCCGTGGCAGGGCCAGCATGAGCTCCTGCCGCCGAAGGTACGGGCCCCGAGCGAGCCCCTCCCGAGCCGCCCCTGCCGCCGCTCGCTCCTGGTACGCTCGTGTCGACTCCACTTGTGCCAGCGGTGCCGTCAGAGAGCGTCCCGGCCGCGCCAGCCGCACCGCCGAACTGCTCCGAGGCCGAAAACTTGTCGTCGGCGCAGCCCGGTGCTGACAAGAGCGCCAGCGCGCCAATGAGACACACGAGGGATCGCGAGCAGTCGTCAGGTTTCATCGGCTCTCCAGGCTGATTCCAGGTCCATTCGAGCAGCCATCTTGGTACACCGAGCCTGAGAACGACACAAGCAGTACTGCGGCGCCAATTGACTGACACTGCCGGCGGCGTGGCGCGGCGTCGAGCCAGCCCGGGATGCCGGAGTCGCGACTGTGCCGCGCGGCTCGAGGTGCTCCGGCGCTCGAGATCGCTGTGAGTAGCCAGAGACGCTGATTGTCATGCGCGGATTGTCGGACAGACTCTCAGCGACTCCCGCGAGGTCCCATGAGCAACTCGCCGCGCGGTGTGTAGAGAAACGGCAAACCTGAGTCAGCTCCGACAGGCGAAGTCGGGCGAACCGCTCGGTACGTCAGCTCTCGCAGAGCGGGCGTTCTCAGAGCTGGACTTTCGCTGCCGGGCGTAGCCTGTGGCCAATGGTACTAATCGGCCCCTCCAGTGGGTCTGGCTCGTTCCGATGTAATATTCAGTCGTCAGCAATAGTGTGATCCGCAGGAAGAATGCTCGACAGGGCGCCTGCTGTCGTGGCATCCTTCAACTCGTCCGCAGGCGAAGGGAGGGCAGATGGCCCGAGCAATGAACACAAGAGGCGGGACGAAGCGGGCATTGTCGCTGCTCGCGCTCTTCGTCCTGGGGTGCGGGGGCTCTTCAGCGAGTGATGGGCGCAACGCGGAGCATGCAGCCGGTTCGGACAGCGGTGGCGCAGGCGGTGGGAATTCTGAAAGCGAAGCAGGCGGAGGCGGCTCAGGCGGGGCTCAGTTGATCCTGGCGGGCGCTGGGTTCGGCGCGGCTACCAGCGGAGGAAGGCCAGCTAGCGGTGGGCAGCCGGGCCTCGGAGGTGCAGCTGGCGCGAGCGGCGAGGAATGTGCGTGCTGGAGTGAAGCAAGCTGTCCGAGCCTCGACTACCTCCTCAGTAATGCCTGCGATGCTCTCGAACCAGGCCAAGGGCTTGTGCGGTTCTGGTATGAAGACTGTGACCTGATAGAGCTGCAGTTTGGATCCGTCGAATCGATGGCACTCTTCGCCTACGACCCCAGCGGCGCCTTGGTGGGACGACTCAGAGGTGACCTGTTGGAGGGCATGACGATTAGCTGCGGGAGCTTCTGCTCCACGCAGAGGATCCGCAGTTGCGCATTGTGTGGCACGACGAACTCCCCACTTTGCGAGCCCTAGACTAGAAGGAGCAGAGGAATACCGAGGCAGCCCTGGGAGCCCAACTCGCGGCTTGGCAGAGCGAGGCTTCGCCAACCCAAATGAGCGCCGTTGCGCTCGAAGAGCTCACTGGTACGGCAATGCGTGCCAGTTGAGGAGGCCCCCACTGGGGCAGAAAGGGAGCGGAAATGCGAATGCATTGGCGTCATTTGACGGTACATGCCGTCCTGTGGGCGTTGCCCATGGCTGCGGCTGGTTGTTCCAAGCGGACGGAGGATCAGGGGACGCTGAGCCGCGTTCAGAGCGCCGTCTTGGCTGCGCCGAGCTTCATCGGGCTTCGGCGCTTGGCAGAACTGACCCAGTTTCGCTCGGCAGAAGTGACCCACCACCGCGAGCAGGTTTTTGCGCAGGTCGAGATGCAACCTGAACTCGACCTCGACGAGCACACTGAAGGGTGTTTCGTGGCTTTACCGCTGGGTACGTGG
>JAEWRL010000136.1 GCA_023398955.1 Pseudomonadota bacterium | reverse complement strand
AGCGCGAGCAGCGGAGCGCCTGGCGGAGGCAGCGCGAACGGCGGAGCGGACGCCGTGGGTGGAACGACCGGTGGCGCCGGAGCGGCTCCCGCGGGAGGCGCGAGCGCGAGCGGCGGCGCCGACGCTTCGGGTGGCAGTGCTGTCGAGGGCGCCGGTGGCAGTGCTGTCGAGGGCGCCGGTGGCGTGCGCTGGGTGGGGCGCGTGGATGCGGGCGAGCCAGAGTCAGCCCAGCTTGCCTGGCAGGGGGCGGGCCTTGTCGCCACTTTGAGCGGTGATGCTGTTGCGGTCACGCTGCGGACCGAGGGTACTGGCACCGTCTACTTCCAGCCGGTCATCAATGGTGTTCCGGGGGATCGCTTCAACGTCGATTCCGGCGCCGACCACACGATTACCTTGGCCACGGGTCTGGTGCCTGGCGAGCACCAGGTCGAGCTCTATCGGGAGACCGAGGGCTATTACGGGGTGAGCACGTTTCTCGGCTTCGCGAGCGGGACTGTCCTCGGTGCGCCGGCCTCGAGCGGACGTTCCATCGAGGTCATCGGCGATTCCATCAGCGCGGGCTACGGGAACCTTGGCGTCGAGCTGCATCCCAATTGGGTTGCCAACCCGGCGTGCGGCTGGACGGCAGAGAACTCCAGCTGGTACGCCACCTATGTGGCCATTGCCGGGCGGGCTCTCGGCGCCGAGGTGAGCACGATTGCTCGCTCGGGTTGGGGAATGTACCGTGACATCTCCGGGAGCACGAGCGGGGTGCTCTCGTCCGTTTATGACAATACCCTGGGCTTTGCTGGGGGCGGTGCTTGGTCCTCTCCCGTTCAGGCCGATGCCGTGGTCATCAACCTGGGCACGAACGATTGGGCAACCGGCGATCCGGGCGCTGCCTACGAGGAGGCTTACGTCGACTTCGTCGCGACGGTTCGGGATCACCACCCCGGAGCGTGGATCTTTCTCACCATCGGTCCCATGCTGGGGGATCCCGAACTCGGCCAAGTCAAGGCCCGTCTGGCCAACGTCGTTGCCGAGCTCACCGCCAGCGGGGAGGAGCGGGTGTCCACGTTCGACTTCGGCACACAGAACCTTGGCTCCGACGGCAGCATTCCCAGCGGCTGCGACTGGCATCCCAGCACGACCGAGCACGCCCGCATGGCGGAGATCCTCGAAGCGGAGCTCCAGGAAAAGCTCGGGTGGTAGCCGGCGGCGTCTCGCCTCGACGACCTTCGACGACCTTCGACGACCTTCGACGTGCTCGACAAAGGAAGGTGAGCGCGCCGACCATCGACGGCCGGGCCGAGATCGATTCGGTGGGCATGCGCATCACTCGGAATCAGGCAGGTCCTGACCGCCTGCCGTCCTGACCGATCGGAGCGTCCATGACCCAAGACCGCGGTACTTCCCCCCGTTTGTTGCGTCCGCGCGCCCTGCTTTGGATTGTTGCGGTAGACCTCGCCGCCTGCGGTAATGCTGGCGAACTGAGGTCAGCGGACCCGGACGGCGCTGCTGCTGGTGCCCGCGCGGCCGCCTTCGCCGGGGGCGCTGATGCGGGCGGCGAGAGTGGCGGGAGGGCGGAGGGCATTGCGGGCGGTGGCGCCACGGGGCTTGGCGCAGCCCTTGGCGGTGCTTTCGGGCTGGGAGGAGCTGGAAACAGCACTGGCGGCGCGGCGGGAGTCGGTAGCGTGCCGGAGGGCGACGGCGCGACGGGCCTCGCCAGCGCGACGAACGCTGGTGGCGCGACGGGCCTCGGTGGCGCGACGGGCCTCGGCGGCGCGACGGGCCTCGGCGGCGCGACGAACGCTGGTGGCGCGACGAACGCTGGTGGCGCGACGAACGCCGGGAGCGCGACGGGCCCAGGGGGAGCTGGGCAAAGTGGCGGTGCCATGAGCGCCGGTGGCTTGGCGGGTGGTGTAGGGCACGGAGCTGGCGCTGGGGGAAGCGACCCGGGAGACTGCAACGACGTTACCGACGAGCCCGTCGTCACTGTTGCCGCAGATGGCAGCGGCCAATACGCGAGGGTCCAGGCGGCGGTGAACGGCGTCTCGCGTACGAATACGGCGCGTACGCAGATTCGCATCGCGCCAGGCACCTACTACGAGAAGCTCACGATCGATCGACCGAGCATCACCCTTTGCGGCCAATTGGGGCGGGAACGCGAGACCGTCATCACTTACAGCGACAACGCGAATACCCCCGATGGCAATGGTGGCACCATCGGTACGTCGGGGAGCGCGAGCACCAACATCACGGCGAACGACGTGTCAGTCGCCAATCTCACCTTCGCGAACAGCACGCCTCTCGGTGGCTCCCAGGCCGTGGCCCTGCGCGTTACGGGGAGCCGTGTCGAGTTCCGGGATTGCAGGTTCTCGAGCTATCAACCTAGATTTCGCGCGCTCCCCCCATGAAAGGTCTGGATGGGCGGAGTTGGGGCTTTCGAGCGCATGGGGGGTCCACTATCGTCGGTTGATCGGCCCCGTGGATAGACCTCCCCCGTTCCCCCACGGACGATGTTCGGTTGTGGTGGGGTCAGCAGAGTTGGGCGTGGAGCTTGCTGACGCGGGAGTCGGGGTGGGTATGTTGGTATCCTAACCCGGCGGAGCCGGAACCAAACAGGGGAACTGGCAACGCCAAATGCAACCGGAGGGCAGGCTATAGCGAGTAGGCCGGGGTTGCCCCCGGCCCCTCTCAGATCCGGACGTGCAGATTTCC
>JAEWRL010000111.1 GCA_023398955.1 Pseudomonadota bacterium | reverse complement strand
CAGCCCGCTGCAGCGCAGCCAGCAGCACCCGCAGAGCAGCCCGCTGCAGCGCAGCCAGCAGCACCCGCAGAGCAGCCCGCTGCAGCGCAGCCAGCAGCACCCGCAGAGCAGCCCGCTGCAGCGCAGCCAGCAGCACCCGCAGAGCAGCCCGCCGCTCCAGCGCCTGCAGTCGAAACGGGTGGTGCGGTGCAGCCGACAGTCACCTCGTCCGAGGCAGCTCCTGTGGACAAGCCGGTGCCCCCAGCAGCGCCTACCCTGGCGCCGGAGGCAGAACCAGCTCCCGCTCCCGCTGGTTCTTCGAGCGGAGAGTCCGAGCCCCGAGGCTCGACAGCCGCACCCGCGGACACGAGCGCTCCTGCACAGCCGGGACCGGTCGAGAGCGCCGCGGAGCCTGCGGCGCCCCCTAGGGTCTCCCCGACGGCTGGCAATCGCGCCGATGACGACCTCCCCGAGCCGCCTCCGGGGCTCATCATCCCTGGGCCGAGGGGAGGCACGCCGTGAGTGATCCGCCTCAGGGAGATGGCGGGCCAAGCAAGTCGGAGCTCCAAGCAAGCCACAGTGCGTTCGAGGACGCGAAGGCGGAGACGCAGAAGTTGGGCGCCAGCGCGCAGGACCTGCCGGACATCGACTTCGTCACCTTCATTCTCTCGCTGAGTCATTCGGCCCTGATGCACCTGGGGGACGCGCACAACCCCTCGACGGGAACGATTGAGCGCAATCTGCCGATGGCGCGGCAGACAATCGACCTCATTGCCCTGATGGAGCAGAAGACGAGCGGCAATCTCACCGGTGAAGAGGAGCGCGTCGTCGAGCAGGCGCTGTACGACCTGCGCATGCGCTACGTGGAGGTCGCAGGCTCGCAGTGAACCTCACCGCAACCCTGCTGGCATGCGCCACGCTCGCGGGGACGGCCGCTGCCTGTGACGAGGCGTCGGAGCCCGCGACAGCTCGGATCGCCTCTGCGCAGGCGATCCCAGCGGTGCCATCTACCCCGGCGGCGCCACCTACCCCGGCGGTGGCATGTCCGCCGGGGCCGGGCACGCCGCGCAGCTTTGCGGATCTTGCTGCAGCAGCCAATCCGGCCGTGGTGAGTGTCAAGACGTTGGTGGCGCATCCAGGCCTCGGAAAGGGAATCATTGGTCAAGCCGAGGGTAGTGCATTCATCTACTCCTCGGACGGGCTCATCCTCACCAACAATCACGTAGTAGCTCATGCGGCAGAGATAGTCATCGTCATCGACGAGCGGCGTGAGCTCGAGGCCAAGGTTGTCGGTCGTGACCCTCCGACGGACATCGCGGTCCTTCGCGTCGAGGCTTCGGATCTGCCGTATCTTCCGTTAGGAGACTCTCAAGGCCTGCGAGTGGGAGACTGGGTCATCGCCATCGGCAATCCTTTTGGCTTGTCCCACACCGTGTCCGCCGGGATTGTCTCGGCGAAGGGCCGCACCGGGCACGACCTTCGAGGACTGGGTGACGGCACGGGTTACTACGACTTCATTCAGACGGACGCGAGCATCAACCCGGGGAACAGCGGCGGGCCGCTCCTTGATTTGAGCGGCGCAGTCGTCGGCATCAACACGGCCATTCGGGCCGAGGCGAACAACATCGGGTTCGCGATCCCCATCGACATGGTCGAGGAGCTCCTACCGAGGCTGGTTTCCGATGGAGGGATTCGGCGCAGTGCGGTCGGGATTACTGTGTCTGCCGCGTCAGCCGACGATGTGAGCCGTCTTGGCCTGCCCGGGCAGCCCGGTGCGCTCGTGCGGAGCGTCGTGCCGGGGGGGCCGGGCGACAAGGCAGGACTGGTACGCGACGACTTCATCGTCGCGTTCGACGGAAAGCCCGTTCCAGGGCCCGAGCGGCTGCGGTGGGACGTCAGCCTGTACGGGGCGGGGCAGGAGGCCACCATGCGTGTTCAACGCGGCCAGCGCGCGTTCGACCTGCGGGTGCGCTTGGGTGAGCTCACCGCGCCTTGATGCATCCCTCGTCCCAGAGCCGAGTGGCTATCCAGCACAGCCCAAGACTCCAATGTCACGGGACTGGCGAGTCGACGGATAGCGGGGGTGAAGCCCGACAGTGCAGCAATTCCATGCAAGCTAGTAATACCCGTTAAAATCCGGCTAGTTGCCGGCGCCTCAACAGGGCCGGCAGAGCCCGAGGGAGGGTCTGGCACGAATCCCGCGTAATACGGCTACCATGTCGACTTGTCTTGCCGAAGAGCGCCTTACGGACCGTGCGCCCCAGCCTCTCGCGAGCCATCCTCCGCTGAGAGTCGTCTCGAACCGGAGCGACCCCAGGCAGACGTTCGGTGACCACAGTCGAACCCCGGCAGCTCAGCGGACCCGACGGCGAGAGCTCGGGTCCCGGGCGCGGTGCCGCGAGGCGGAGCTCGACCGCGTCCTCATCGCCCGCGCACAAGCCGGTGACCGTGAAGCATTTCGCGAGCTCGTGCTTCGCCACCAACGCCGCGCGTACAGCTTGGCGCTGGGGCTGGTGCGGGACGAGGGGGACGCGCAGGAAGTCGTGCAGGAAGCGTTTATCCGAGTGTTCAGAGGGCTCCGAGCCTTTCAGAACGGGTCATCCTTTTTCACGTGGCTCTATCGCATCGTCAATAATCTCGCGATAGACCACATGCGGCGACCCCACCGTCGAGACGCGCGTCTGGATGACCACAGGTGTGTCGCTCGAGAAGAAGACATCCCTTTGCTCAGTCGCATCGATGGTGCCGATCCCCTTGGCTCGATTCGGCGACAGGAGATTGCTCAGCAGATCCAAATGGCTCTCGACGCCCTGCCGCCCTACCACCGCGCGGTGATCATCATGCGAGAGCTCGAGGGCTTGAGCTACCAGGAGATGGCCGACGCCATGGCGGTGTCCAAGGGAACCATAATGAGCCGCCTGTTTCATGCGCGACGCAAGCTCCAGGTAGCCCTGGCAAGCTGCTACGACGAGCAGGTGGGGACGCCGCCCATTGCCGCGAGCGCCGAGTAGCTCACCGGGACCTGCCTCGACCTCGGGCCCCGAACCCGCGGTGCGCAGGCGATGCCCGGCGCCCCGTCCCTTGCGGCACGGGCTTCTCGCGTCTTTCCAGCAAAACTACGCGATTGGTTGGGTCCTCCCTTGGGGGCCGTCCACAAGACTGCGCACTATTTGCCGAATCGTGCGCTTGCAGTGTCGCCCCTGGCCGAGTAGGAGGAGAGAGCGGGTGGCCGCGCGCGCCCCGCAACCAAGGAGATTCCAATGGCAGATATCGACAAGCTGCTCGTGACGGTGAACTGCGACGAGTGTATCGGCGATGGTGTGTGCTGCGATGACGCCGCCACGACCTTCAGGCTGAACGACGACGGTTGCGCCGAGGTATTGAAGGACTCGACTGACGACCGAGAGACGATTATCAACGCCGCCAAGAACTGCCCGACCGAAGCGATCACGGTCAAGGACAAGGACAGCGACGAGCAGCTGGCTCCCTGAACGCGACGCACGGAGGAGCCCGTGCCGGCCACATTCCGACGGCCGGGCTCTGACGCGCTTCGCGATTGTGTGCCTGGTCTCTACGCGACCAGCCTTCTCGCGTGCGGGTGACGCACAGCTCCTCTTCGGTTCCGGCTACGCTGGATTAGGAAGCAGGTTGCGTTTGGGACGGTGCCGAGTCGCTGACGTCCTCGCGAGGAACTGCTGGGAAGCGCAGGGTGAACTCAGTTCCCCTGGGGCTGCGGTGTTGGGCCTGGATGCTCGCGCCATGCGCCTGAATGATGTCCAAGACGATGGACAAACCCAAACCGGTGCCGCGACCATCGGCCTTGGTCGTGAAGAACGGTTCGAAGATCCGATCGAGCGTCGCATCCGCCATGCCCACCCCTTGGTCCCGTACGCGAACCTCGATCAGCGAACCTCCGGGGGCCATCGCGGCGAGCACCTCGAGAGTGCCGCCCTGGTCGCTCATCGCATGGGCGGCGTTCGTGAAGAGGTTGACGAATACCTGCGTCAATTGATCCCGCACGCCCTGGAAGCGGGGCAGGCCGGGAGCGAAATCCCTGTTCACCGATACGCCATACCGATGGAACTCATGTTCACAGAACGCGAGGGCCATCTCGATGGGATCCGTCAGCGTGAGTGGCACCGAGCTGCCCGAGGCTGGCCTCGAGTAGCGGCTGAGATCCCGAGCGAAACGCAGCATGCGATGGCCTGCCTCACTGATGCGCTCGAGGTACCCGCGCGCGACTTCGTCTCCAGCGCCGTCGGGCGCACCGCGCTTCAGCAGCTCCGTGTAGGCCAAGATCGAGGTGATCGGATTGTTCAGCTCGTGTACGAACCCGGCGGCGAGTTGGCCTAGCGACGCCAGCTTCTCCGTTTGGGCGACCCGAGTGAGCAGTCGCTGAACACTCGTGGACACGCGCTGGAAGGTGCGTGTCCGCTCCAGAGCGACCTCGAGAGCCGTCGATGCATGAACCAGCATGGTCTCCACCGTGAGCCTGTCTTCTGGCGCTTCCGTGGCGGCATGCAAGGTCCCGAGAGTCTCCGGAGGGCCGATCTGCACGACAAGCTCGTGAGCTGCTACAGGAAAGAGCCGTGCCGGGGTGGGCCTCTGGGCATCAGCAGTGTTGTGCCCGCCCCGCATTGCAATGTAGGCGGCGTCACCGGCTCGCAGCGCCACGCGCGCCCCGACCGCGTGATGGGGCAGGGCCATGGCCAGCGCTTCAACGAGCTGATCCACGAGGTCCTCCGGGCTATCATCGAGCTGCCATTTCAGGGCGTAGTCCAGGAGGATTCCTCTCCAGTCCCTGCAGTACGTTCCAGACGGCGCTGGATTGACGGAGCTTGGCCTCTCGAGCCTCACGTCGAATCCCCAGCGCTCCTCCGCGGGGTCGCTCTGCACCCCGGTTCGCCCCGCGTCACGCGTGCTCATCGGTACTCCTCCTTGTCTTTGTCGGAGGTTGCCCGCTCCAGATCGAGGATCCTGGCTTCTCCCACGTAGTCCTTCGTTTCCCAGCGGGTAATCCTCCCAATCTTCCGCACGATTTCTGCCATGCGTTCCGCTTCGCCGATGATGATTCCTGCTGCGTTACACAGGTGCGGCTTCTCATGAAGGTTTCTTCGCAGGAGCTCGGCGTAGCCGATGACGCTGGTGAGCGGCTGATTCAGCTCATGGGCGGCCGTGCCGGCTAGCTCCGCGACAATGGCCTGCTTCTCACGACTCCTGAGCTCCTCTTGGGCGCGCTCCAGGCGTTCCGACATCCTCAGCTGCTCCCGCATATCCGTGAAGATGCCTACGGAGCCGACGGGGTGAGCACCTTCCATGATGAGCGCGGCCGAGAGGGAGACCTGGACGGGCTCTCCGAACCTGTCAAGGACGAGGGTGCGATGGTCTTCGAGGCGCCGCCTTCCACCTGTGTGCGGGTCCAGGATGCGTCGCAAGACTCGACGGGCACCGCCAGGGGGGTACAGCGAACGCACGTTGAGCTTGCCGACGACCGCTGCGCTGTCGTAGCGGAAGAGCCTGGCAGCCGCCCGGTTGAACAGCAAAATGGTCCCCTGCATGTCCGCCGACACGATAGCGTCGACCGAGCTATCAATCACACGCTCCAGGAACTCCTTCGTCTGCTTGAGCTCGACCGCGAGGGTGCGCTCCTGGGTGACGTCGCGAAAGCTGAAGAGCACGGCATCGCTCTCGTGGAGCACGGAGCTGAAGCCCACGCTCAGGATCAAGGACGCAGCGCCAGCCGTGTGCACGGCAAGGTCGACACTTCTGGGATAGATCCCGGCGGAGAACCCACGGAGGATCCGTTCTGCTCTCCTCCGCTCGTCCGTGGTCACCAGGTCAGTGAACCGCACCCCGACGAGCTCGCTCTCTGTGAATCCGAGGATCTCGCGTGCGCGTGGATTCGCGAACAGGATGGCTCCAGTGCGGTCGATGACGACCATGCCGTCCGCCGCGCTCTCGAAGAAATCGGCGTACCGCTGGAAGAGCTGAACACGCTGTTCGGCTTCACGCCTGGCGTGGGCGCTCTGCTGACTCTCGTCCTTCAGGCTGCGTAACAGCCGCGCATTACGCAGGGCGATGGCCGTCGCGCTCGAGATGGTGCTGACAAGCGCCATTTCGTGCTTCGCCAACGCCGCGTGACCCCGCGAACGCAGGAAGATGACTCCGAGGGGACCCCCATCGTGGAGGATAGGGACGATGGCGAGGGAGCTGAACTCGAGCACATTCTCGTTTTGGCGAACTCCCTCGAGGAGCGGGTGATGCTCGGAGTCGCGGATGACGAGGGGTGAGCCCGTCTCCAAGACCTGGAGCACTTCGGGATAGCGACGTAGGTCGATGGGCAGGTCGCGAAGGGTTTCGTCGTCGCTCGTCGCCACGACGTACCCCAGGCCCTTGGGATCTCCGACGAGGATGACGCTGCAGCGGTCGACGTTCACCACTTGGGCGATGCGCCTCACCACCGTGAAGAGGATGTCACGGATGTCCAAGCTCGAGGCCAACGCTTGCGTGAGCTCTAGAACCGTCTGCGCGGTGCGCTCTCGGCGGCTCAGGCTCTCCACGTAGTCCCGGAGCCGCATCTGACCGCGAATACGAGATATCAGCTCGGCCGGTCGAAAAGGCTTATGGAGATAGTCGTCGGCTCCAGCGGCGAAAATGCGCTGAATCTCGTCCTCGGAGTCGAGGGCCGTCAGCACCACCAGCGGCGTGTCGGCGAGAGCCGGACGGCTGCGGACATGCCGCAGGACAGCATAGCCGTCGACGCCAGGCATCACCAGGTCGAGGAGGATCACGCGGGGCTGTGCATTCTCGAGCCGCGCGAACGCTGCTTGTGCGCTTGCAACCCCGACACAGTCCAGGCCCGCGGAAGCAAGGGTCTGCTCGATGTTGTCCCGACTCACTGAGTCGTCGTCGATGACGAGAATCGCGTCAGCTTTTGGCACGGCCAGCCCTGATGTGCGCCCGTCAATGAGCCCGACCAACGCGCTTGCACACGCGGCGTCGTTTACCTAGCATCCCCGCGCCAGATGCGCCCGAACATCCCCCGGCTGCCCAGCCTGAATGACCTGACCTCGTTCGTGCGGCTCTTCGAGTTCCGCACGGTGTCTCGTTGGGTGGGTCTTGGCCTGCTGGTCGGGGTGGTCTCCGGGGTTTGTGCGTTGGCCTTCTACCTCGCGATGGACTGGGTGCGAAGCTGGGCGCTCGGACAGGTCGCGAACCTAACTCTGCTCGAACCGCATGGTGAGCACTCGCTCTTCTATGTGCCACCTGCCGGTGCTGCCCGAACGTGGGCTGTGTTGCTGATTCCGGCGCTCGGCGGGCTCATCTCGGGGCTCCTCGTCTTCAACTTCGCACCGGAGGCGGAGGGACACGGCACCGACGCCCTCATTGATGCGTTCCACCGAAAACGCGGCCGAATTCGTGCGAGGGTTCCGTGGATCAAGGCGGTGGCTTCCATCGTATTGATAGGGACTGGCGGGAGCGCGGGGCGCGAAGGGCCCATCGCGCAGATGGGAGCCGGATTCGGTGGGCTGCTCGGGGGCTTGCTGAAGCTTTCGGATCGGGAGCGGCGGTTGCTCCTGCTGGCGGGTGCCGCCGGTGGCATCGGTGCCATCTTCCGGACGCCGCTCGGCGCAGCCCTCTTCGTCGCCGAAGTGCTCTACCGTGACGACTTCGAGGTGGACGCCCTCGTTCCTGCGGTTCTGTCGAGCGTGGTGGCCTATTCAGTCTTCACGACGATACTAGGGGAGGGCGCCATCTTCGCTACTGCGGCGCACTATCCCTTCGATCCTCGGCAGCTTCCCCTTTACCTCTTGATGGCCATCGGGACCGCCCTCACCGGGGTGCTCTACATCAAGTTCTTCTACGGCACGCGTGACAGGGTCTTTCATCGTTTGCCGCTCCCGCGTCCCCTGAAGCCCATGCTTGGCGGGTTGCTCGTTGGCGCGCTGGCGCTGGTGCTGCCGCAGGCCCTGGGCGCCGGTTACGGTTGGCTGCAGGAAGCGCTGGTGCCCACGCAGCGCTTGCCGCTTGGTTGGATTGGCGCCGCAACCCTGCTCGGTATCGCCCTACTCAAGATCCTGACGACCTCTCTGTCCGTCTCTTCGGGGGGGTCTGGCGGAGTATTCGGTCCCTCGGTCGTCATCGGTGGCATGGTGGGGGGAGCCTTTGGACTCGCCTTTCACGAGTTGACACCTGATATAGTCCCGGAGCCGGGTGCGTTCGTCATCGTTGGCATGGCCTGCTTCTTTGGTGGCGTCGCCCACGCGCCCATCTCATCGCTTGTGATGGCGAGCGAGATGACGGGTAGTTACGACTTGTTGGTGCCGCTGATGTTGGCGGAAGCCGTCGCGGTGGTCCTGGTGGGCAAGAACACCTTGTACGAAAGGCAAGTCGCCAATCGACGCGAGTCTCCAGCCCACGGAGCCGATTATGTGCTGGACCTCCTCCAGGACATCCGGGTCAAAGACGTGTTCGACGCAAGCCCCGCGGTGATGTGCGTGGAACCATCGACTCCGCTCAGCCAGCTGCTTCGTCACGCGACGGCCAGCTCGCAAGCTGCCTTTCCGGTGGTTGGCAAGGATGGCGCGCCAGCGGGCATCGTGACCCTGGATACACTCAGGGCCTTCTTCTTCGACGAGCACATTGGCACGTTGGCCATCGCCGCGGATTGTGCTCAGCCGTTCGTCTCAGTGACCCGGGAGGACACGTTGGCCGTCGCTCTGGAGCGTTGTTCGGTGCACCACTATGCCCAAATACCCGTCGTGGAGGCGGCGCCAGCGACGCGCATCCTTGGGCTTCTGAGCTACGAGGAGATCCTGCAAGCGTACAGCATGGAGCTTGTCCGGCGGCGCCTGGCCGTCGACGAGCGGGCGCCGCAGGCCGAGGTGACAGCGACTCCCTCGAACCGGTGAGCGCGGGCGTGTGTGAACACGTGTGCGTGTGCCTGACCTGCCCCGTGGCACGCCCATATACCGGCGCCCGCGAGGGCGGTTCACGCGGTCGTGAGCGTTGGGCAAGTGGAGCCCATTGAGGTATTTTGGGAAGCTGTGCCTGCGAAGTCGCTTCCTCCCCTGCCCAAGCCGCCGCGGCGATCGCACGAACCCTCCGGCATGGTACACGTTGCCGCCCACCGGGCGTACGCCTCGAGGGCGGCAGGGATTCGGGACGCCAACCGGAGCATCGTCGTTGCTGACGATTCGCTCGCGGGTGGCATCACGATCAGACCTCCACGTCACTCTCCGCCCTCGGTCAGGGGGTCACGGCGCGAACGGCGGGTGCTCCTGGCCACCCTGGCCATCCTTTTGGTGCTCGGGGCCGTGGTGCTGCTCCTCCACGGGGGAAGGGGATCCATTCTCGTCACCAACGGTGGCGGCTCCAGCGCTCAACTGCCGGGTGCAGTCCTCGGTCGCTTGGCGTCCAGCCCCTGACGGGCGACGGCTCCATGGCGACAGGTCTCCTGGCGCTGTCCGGAGGGGCGGGCCTGCCCGGTCGGCGAGGGCCCGACGCCGTTCTCTACTACTGCAGCCATCTGACATCGGCTTCCTGGTACTCGTAGCCAGCGCTCCGCATCGATTCGGAGAACCTTGCAGTATCCCCCACAGCAACGATGACGCTTGGTGCGTCTCCGAACCAGGCTCGCCCTTGGGCGGCGATTTCTTCCACGTCGAGGGCCGCCAAGGTGGTGTCGAACCGCTGATAGTAGTCGGAAGGGAGCTCGTGGACGAAGACGTCGCGCAGGTCGCCCGCTATCTGATCGGCGCTCTGTAGATGGGCCCCCACCCGCGCCACGAGTGCTGCCCGTGCCCTGTCGACTTCCCTCGCCGTCAGGGCGTTGGGACAAGCGGTGCGCCCGAGACAAGAGCGCTCGGCGAGCAGCTGGCCGAGCGCCGCTGTCGTGTGGCGGGTCTCCACGCTCGTCATCGCCATCCAAGCACCGAGGTCCTGAGCGGCAAGCAAGGAGCTGAAGGCGCCGTAGGTGAAGGCGTGGACCTCACGGAGGTTCTGGTTGATGCGAGACGTGAAGAGTCCTCCCAGCACCGTGTTGAGCACTAGCCGTGCCTCATACCCAGCGGTGGCTCTGGGCGGCATGCGTTGGGCGACGAACAGAGCGGTTTGCACAGCAGCGTGTCGATTCACGCCAAGCACTCGCACGCCTTCCGGGACCTCCGGCAGGCTTACTGCTGCTGCTTCAGGCACGGTTGCTCCCGCGCTCCAGCCGGCAGACGCACGCTCGACCAGCTCGAGGAGGAGTCCCTCATCGAACTCGCCGACAACGACCAACGCGCTTCGGTCCGGTGTGAAGTACTGGCCGTGGAGTGCTCTCAATTCAGGGACGGTGAGCGCGCGGATGCTGGATGGTACGCCCTGGACTGGCGGACCATGAACGGCTCCCCAGAGCTCCCGGAGGCCCACCAGGGCAGCAAGTTGGGAAGGGTCGTCTTGTCGCTCTATGAGCGCCGCCAGCCACTCGCCCCGGACGCGCTCCAGCGACTCGTGTGACAGCTCCGGGCGAGCCACTGCATCGAACATCAGTTGCAGCGCTGCCTCCAGATCTGCCGGAAGCACCGTCATTGACAGATACGTGGCGTCCCGATCCGCGCTGCTGACCATCTCGGTGCCGAGGTTCTCCACGGCCTCCGCGAACGCCAGCCCAGGCATGGACGCCGTGCCCTCGGTCAGCATGCGGGTAAGGAATGCGCTGCTCCCACTCGGGGCGGCATCGGCGGCGGGAGCGCGAACGACGAGGGAGAGGCTCACGACGCCTGCGGGGCGTGAGGCGGCGAGCAGCTCGAGTCCGCTCGGGAGCGCGTGCTCGCGGTGCCGAGGGTAGCGCAGCTGCCCGCGCGTTCCAGGCTTGGGGACGGCCGCACGCCACGCGACGGGCTCAGGGGTTCGGACGGTTTCTGCTTGTCGCCCAGCGCGGGGTGCGCTCGGTGCGGCACAGCAAACCGCGACGAAGAGCGCCGCTAGGGCGAGCGACGGCCAACTAAGCTTACCCCAGCCGTCCCGTGAGGAGCGCGTGCTCCAGCTAGCCGCGTGCCTACCCATTGTCGTTGCCTTGCTTGGGGATAGTGACAACCGTAGCTCGGCGCTGCGGCCCCAGAAGCTCGGCCACGACCGCTTGCACGTCCGCACTTGTCACGCTGTCGAGCCGCGCGTGCCACTCAGTGATCGCGTTCGGTCGCCCGAGGTAGTGGTTGAAGCGCTGCAGCAGGCCCGCGCGTCCAGACTCGCCACCGGGACCATCGAGACGCTGCAGATCCTCGTTCAGCTCCAGCAGCAGGCGCCGTTTGGCGCGCGCTACCTCGATGGCGCTCGGGCCCTCCTGGCCGAGTCGCGCGAGCGAAGCTGCGAGCGCTTGTTCCACCCGAGCCGGGGGGATTCCTTCGGCTGCCGTGGCGCTCACGACAGCGACGCTGGCCAGGGCATTGGCATCGAACCAGGCGCTGACGTCGGTCGCCACGCGTGCCTCGACCACGAGCTCGCGATAGAGGCGCGAGGTGCGCCCGGTAGCGAGCAATTCGGTGGCCACCTGAAGGGCCGGATCCGCCTTGCTGTAGGCAGGGGGACACGCCCAGCCGAAAGCAACCTGACTCAGCTGCACGGGTTCTTCGACGGTGACGCGCTGCGCTCCGGCGAGGGCTGGCACCGTTACCGCGGAAAGCGCAGGAGGGCGGGGCCGATCGCGGAGATCGCCGAAATATTGCGCCACCCAGCGCCGGGCCACCTCGGGATCGAAGTCTCCGGCGAGCACCAGTGTGGCGTTGCTAGGAGCGTAGTACTCCTCGTAGAAGCCACGAACGTGGTCGAGGGTGGCTGCTCGTAGATCTGCCGTGGAGCCGATGATGGCACCGTGGTACGGGTGCCCGTCGGGGAACAAGGTGTCGAGGAGGGCCAAGGTACTCGGGCCGTAAGGTGAATTCTCGTAGGTTTGGCGCCTCTCGTTCAGCACGACTTCTCGCTGAGTGTCCAGCGCCTCCTTGTCGATGGCGTCGAGGAGGAACCCCATGCGGTCACTCTCAATCCAGAGCACGAGCTCCAAGTACTCCCGTGGAACCGTCTGGAAGTAGTTCGTGCGATCCCAGCTCGTCGTGCCGTTGGAGTTGGTGGCGCCGGCTGCTTCCAGCAGCTCGTCGAAGCGCTCACCGACGTGCAACGAACCTTCGAACATCAAATGCTCGAAGAGATGCGCAAAGCCAGACCTGCCGGAGGGCTCGTTCGCGGGCCCGACGTGGTACCACACGTTTACGGCGACCAGAGGCAGGGAGGCATCCCGATGCAGAATCACTTGCAGCCCGTTCGATAGACGGAGCTCCTCCGAAGGGATCGACGGGGCTGCCGCGAGGGACTGTCCCGCGTGGAGCAGGGCAACCCACATGTAAAGGATGAGAGCGGCGAAGTGGCGGGGGGTCCAGCACGGGGTCATGGGGTCTCGAGGTTAGCCTCAATCGGCAAGTCCTGCCGGTTCGGGGACGCGTCCTGGCGTTTGGCTGACCAGGACGCCTCGCCAGACACGGCTTGGCGCGCAGATCGAGGCTTGATAGGGTAGGTGGTCAGCGGACGAAGGAGAAACGGAATGTCGAATCAATACCCCGGGCAGCCTGGTGGTGGTGGTCACGGTGGGCAACCGCAAGGCTGGGGCAGCCCGGGCGCCGGGAACGGCAACGGACCGGGCGCACCGCAAGGCCATCAGCCGCAGGCTGCCGAAGCGCCCTGGCAGGCGAACACCCCACAGCACGACGTGGGCGGTAGTCCGGGGCAGGGTCGTCCAGGGGAGACAGTTCCGGGGTCTTTCGCGATTCCACCCGGCGGGCAAGGGCACTGGGGCCAAGCGGGATCTCCCGGTGGTTACGGGGGAGGGCCAGGAGGCGCACCGCCCGGTGGTTACGGGGGAGGGCCAGGAGGCGCACCGCCCGGTGGTCACGGGGGAGGGCCAGGAGGCGCACCGCCCGGTGGAGCCGGTGGTTGGGGGCCACCGGGGCCAGGATACCCCGGTGGACAGGGAACGCCGGGCCAAGCGCCAGTCAATCCATCCCTCCCGCGGCGTGGCGGAGGAAATAAGAAGCCGTGGTTGTTGATCGGATGTTTGGGAGCCTTGCTCGTCCTCGTAGCCATCACTCTGGGTGGCTATTACGCGTACACTCGGGTCGTTGCCTCCACCTCGGGGGTGGTATCTCAGGTGTTGGACGCGACGGGGGGACCGTCGTGCCAGCGTGCTCAGGGGTGCTGTCGAGCCGTCATGCAGCAGCAACAGGCAGAACAGGTGGCGCTCTGCGATAACCTCCTCCGTTTGCCCGATGCCTTGTGCAGCGACAAGCTGGTGGACTATCAGAAGGCGGCGGCGGCCGCGGGCGTCCAGTGCCCCTAGGCCCTGAGCGGGTTTAATCTCCGCCAAGTTTGGGTTGATCCTCTCTTGTTCGCATGTCTCGTCGGATTGCGTGCGCGGTGCCCGTTTTGTTCAGGTGCCGCGCCTCATCTGGTGTATGACGGCGGACGTGTCTGGATTCCTGGCTGGTCGCCGCGTCCTCATCACTGGCGCCTCTAGGGGCGTTGGATTCGAGATTACCAAGCGGTTCTTATCCGAGGGCGCCGACGTTGTGGGCGTGGCGCAACACCCGGAGCGACTCGCGCGCGCCGCAGAGCGTCTCAAGCTGCAGCCGCCCGGGTGTTTCGAGCCGCTGGTGGTCGATCTGGCGGGAATCGGGTCCGAACACGCGATCGTGGAGGCCGTGGTCAAGCGCTGGGGTGCCCTCGATCTGCTCGTGAACAACGCCGCCGTCATGATCAAGGCGCCGGCGGGGGGTGCGCTGGAGCTCGAGCCACCGGGTGCGCTGGAGCATTCGCTTCGCCTCAACCTCATCGTTCCCCAAAGGCTCACCGTGGCGCTCCTGCCTCTACTGGAGAAGGGCAACGAGCCCCGTGTGATTCACCTGACCTCTGGAGCTGGCACCCTGGCGTCTTTGAGCGAGGGCGGATTGGCCAGCTATCGGCTCTCGAAGTGGGCGTTGAACGGGTTGACGCGGATCATGGCGAGCCAGTGGAGGGGCCGCGTTGCCGTCAATGCCCTCGATCCTGGGTGGGTCCAGACAGACATGGGCGGGCTAGGTGCGCCGGGGAGCCCCATCGAGTCCGCTCAAGCGGCGCTCGAGCTGGCACTCCGCCCGTGGTCCGATTCAGGGAGGCTGTTCAAGAACGGAGCCGAGATCGACTTCTGACGGCGGGACTCACGTCCGCGCGTCCCTATCCCGCTCCCCCGAGCTCTCCCGCCAAGCAGGCGTCCGAGGAGCGCGGCTCTCCGGGACCGGCCCCGTGTGAAGAATGGAACGCTTGGCCGGGGGGGCTCAGCCATCGCAAACGGCGCCGAGAAGTGCAATCATTGGAAGATTCCCTCGTGCGCGGTGCCGTGACGGGGCTGATGAGCATGGGTTCACGATCCAACAAGCGACGGCAGGCGCCTCGAAGCTCCCGCGACCATTTTGCCCGTGACACCGAGCGAGAGCTCGAGCTGTCGACAACGCCCGATCATGCGCGGGTCTATGTGGCTCCCCGCACTATTCCTCGCGTCACCGAGCACGAAACCGTTGAGACCGAGACAATCGCCGTGCAGCCGCGTGTCGACCGCCGAGCACGCACCGTGCCGAGCCTGGCGCGTCGGCATCAAGGGGCCGTCGGGCGGTCGCGCCTGGCAAGTGAGTTGGCGCTCGTCGCTTTACCCATACTTGTCGGGGTCGTTACCGCCCTGCTGTTCGTTGCAATGGCCGGCAATCACAATGCGGGTCCGCCGGCCTCGAACGAACCCGCGCCGGGCCATCGTTAGGCCCTTACCGGGCAGATTGATGACGGGGTTGGCAAGACTTGGATGGTTGTTGCCGACTGGTGCAGGCAATCAGCTTTCAGTTCTCAGCCGTCAGCATCTGCGGGAGCACCATTGTGCGGATGTGCAGGCCGGCAAGGATAGCTCGACGACCGAGGGCGGTGAGGTAGTACTTG
>JAEWRL010000103.1 GCA_023398955.1 Pseudomonadota bacterium | reverse complement strand
GGGTCGATACTTGCAGCCGGACCCCTTGGGACACGCGGGGGGGATCAACCTGTTTGCGTATTCGTCGAACCCGCTGGTGGAGGTGGATCTCAGGGGGTTAGCGCACAAGGCGAAAAAGGCGAAGGGGGCCGATGCGGATGGGCAGGGGGGGAAGAAGAAAACAGTCCCCGAGTCCGACGGTGATGCGGGTCGTCCCGCGATGCTCAAGCAGGCGGAGATCGAAGCCAAGCGGCGGAATCTTGTCAGGACAGAGAGCGACGCAGGCGAAGGATTTCCACCGGGTACGCGGAAGGTACAGTACGGGAATCCGCCGAATGCCACGTACCATGTTGACTCCAAGGGCAGGATTGTCCGCGCTGAAGGCGAGCTCAATCCCCCGAAAAGCTACGACAAGCAGGGCGTTGATCACATCAAACCAGACGGGTTCGTCGACGGTCAGGACCATCGCGGGCACCTCATCCCGGAACGTTCAGCGAGCGAGCAGCGAAACGCCAATGTTCGCGAGAACGTGATTCCGGAGCATGGCACAGAATCGAATACTTCCACGAAGAAGAAATTTGAGAATCGTGCGAAGAAATACGCTGACAACAACCCAGGTACCCGTATGATTTCGGAGCCCGTCTATGAGGGGGACAATCCTCGTCCGACGAAGGTGAAGCACACGGTCGTGGACAAGAACGGCAATCCTGTAACCGACAAGAAGATGTTACCGAATCCTCAAACCATCAACAATCCGGACTACTCATGAGCAAACAACTCCCCGAGCGGGCGAGGCTCAGCCTCGACGCGATTCACAGAAAGCTGATGGCCTGTATCAGGTCTCATGCGACGACCCAGAACTCGGCTCGGTCCCATTTCATGAAGTACGGCGACGCTATCGGCGGACCGATGCTAGAAAGCGAGCCGAATATCGAGCATCCGTACCATGAGCTGCTCGAGATGTACGAGGCGATGTTCGCGTCCGCCGAGGAGGATGGGATGGAATTGAGGGAAGTGGAGACTCGCTTCGAACGCAATGGGTGGTCCGAATGGACTCACGAGACCCGTTGGGTTACCGTGCGCGAGTATGCCGATCTCGAGAAGGCCGCAGAGCCCGTCGTAGAGCGCATACGTCGACAGTTGCGGCAAATCGCTACCGACACAGCGGCGGAGTGGGAGTCGATTTCGTTCGAGACCAAACAGGGGGTACCGTTCCAAGTCATAGTCCGCTCAGAGCGGGGTAAAGACGAGTTGCCTCCGGCCGCGCCGCTCGTGAGCTGCGTTGCAGAAATCTCGGCTGCAGCCAGGGATCTAGGCTTGGCATTCGCGGATGGCAGCTGGGACGTGGACAGCGACATGGAGGACGAAGAAGGGGAAATCGACTCCACGATAGCAGTCATATGAGACCGGTGGAGAAGCAAGCTGATGGAAGACGAGCAATACTTGATCGATACGGAGCTGGCGGCAGCAACCCTCGAGTGCTTCGACCCTGCATGGACCCAGGGTGAGCTGATCGTCGACATGGCGGGAGCCAGCGTTCAGGTCTCACTCTCGCCCATCGGCGCGGGCGGCGTGGGGGTTCCCTCGGACGAGGTGTATACTGCAGTTGGAAAGCTGGTGCAGCTGCATCGTGCGCACGCTACCGAGCTTCAGCGGGCGATCTACACGTTTCGGCTGAAGTCGAATGGCAAGTGGTCGTATGTCGTGGATTTCGTTTATCCACCGTGACGGAGGCGCATGCCTGGGCGAATACGAGATGCATGGGCGCGGTTCGAGCACTCGCTGCCGTCAGCCGGTATTGGGACCCAGCGCCTCGCGCCGCCCGCGCCAGCGTACGAGGTCGACGCGCTAGAGGCGGAAGTCGGAATCGGTCTTCCCCAGGAGCTGCGTGAATACTGGGCGCTGCATGACGGTGAAACCAGCGATGGAATTGGGCTTGCGGGTGGCTTCGTGTTCGTTTCAGTTGCGGAGGCAAGGAAGATCAGCTCGGACTGGGCGGCCGTGCGCCAGCGTCTGGGTTCAGAATTGAGAGAGCTCGATCGCTGCGCCTCTTCCGAGCCCAAGCAAGCGATCCGCCGAAAGTACTCGCTTCGCGGCTGGGTTCCTGTGCTTCGAGATCACGAGGGCAATCACGTCGGAGTGGATCTGGACCCTGGACCAGCAGGGAGGTTTGGGCAAGTCATCAATTTCGGTCGGGACGAGGACCACAAGCGTGTGCTCTTCGAGTCGCTGGTAGAGTTGATTGATTGGCTCGCGCAGGAAGTCGAGCTGGGGAGAATAATCTACGATGAGGAGGAGCAGCGAGTGCACCACGTTCAGGGACGACTGGTTGCGGTCGCCGCGAAACGCTCTATCGCAGCAAAGACGGCCCGAATGGACACTCAGTGATAGGGGTGCGTGGGATTCCCGGACAACAATCACCCGGGCGCAGGTGCGCTCAGTAGACCTCGGCCGCCCGAGGGAGTGGGCGGGCCATGCTCGTGCGGATTTCGCTCGGAGTCCCGGCGGGCAGCACGTCGACACTGACGGAACAACCAGCAGTTCTCTGGGAGGCCCCTCAGGGTTCGACCAGACGAGCGGAAGAGGTGCCGACACAAGCCCGCGCAGCTCTGTGCCTTAGCCCATGCCTACGTACTAGCTGTGCAAACTGCAAGAGTGTTGCGGTGCTTGAATCAGCGCCTCAGCTCAGCAGTCAGCCCAAAGATTGGTAATGCGCCGCCGCCCTGGAACATGGTGCTCCATGACGAGAACGGATACACTCGAAGCACTAGCCTTGCCGCGTTGTCGGTCAATCGGCCGTGTTGGGTGTGCCGGACAACCGGGTGCTCAGACACGGTCACACCCAGCGGGCCGGAGTTTTTCCCAGGACACTGGATAGAGGCGATGAGCATCAGAGATCCGTGGTTCGTGGTGTGCGCGTCGCTCGCATTGGGTTGTAGTGGTGAAGAATTTGCCGCCGACACCCCAACAGCAGGAGTAGCCGGGGCTAGAGTGGGAGCTGGCGCTGCAGGTTTTGGAATTGCGCGCGCGGGAAGTGTAGGAGATGCTCCTCACCGCTCGCCGACTGGCGTCGCCGAAGGTGGCGGGGGCGCAGCCTTCCAACCTGGGCACGCCGGACGTCCAGCAGCAGGCAGTTCAGGTGCAGCGGGCAGCACTACGCCAGACGAACCGAACTTGACGGCGATGGGCAGCAGTGGTGCGGTTGCCGGTGCAAGCGGCCAAAATGGTGCTGGAAGCTCAGGCAGCGGGGCCGCGGGTACTGCTAGCGCAGGGACGCCGACGGCAGTGAGTGTTGCGGGACACGGTGGAGCCGCAGATGGTGCAGCCGGCGACGGTGGAGTGGTCGGCGTGTACGGTGGTGGTGCCGGCGAGGCCGGTGCTCCTGGGTCGCAGGCATGTTTAGATGGGACTGCGCAGTGTCTATCCGACAGCGAGATTGTCCAGGATTGTGTCTCAGGTCACTGGATCGAGCGCACTTGCACGGGGGCCACTCCCTCGTGCTTTAGGGGTGACTGCGTCCAGTGCATCCCGGGGATCTCCGAATGCTCAGGGTATGACCTGCGGACCTGCACCAGCACTGGTGTGTGGGCGCTGACATCCTGTGCAAACGGTTGCCTGAACGCTCGTTGCCTTAGCGAACCCGCGTCGCAATCCCCCGGCATAGTGCAGTGCGACATCGACGTAGTCTGTCCAAGTCACCAGGTGTGTTGCCTGGACACTACGACCCGTACGGGCCGATGTGCGGATGAATGCGAAGAGATGGAGGGTGTGCAGGGACCCATTGAATGCGACGGAAAGAACGACTGCGACGAACTGTACGACTGTTGTGCCTATCAGTATGATGGAGAATGGATGCGGACCGCGTGCAACCTGTGCCGGGCGCCCGTTACCGAGCTCCTGGTGCGCAGCGTGTGCCAGTCCGACGCAGATTGCAGCCCCGAGGAGACCTGCCAAGTGTTGACGCCGACCAAGACCACTCGCGTCTGCCAGTAGCAGGAGACTGTCCCATGCACGGCTAGTCGTGCTGCTAGTTTCCGCGCTCACGCATACCCAGGACCCCATGGCCTGAAAATGACGTTGCCGTGCGCAGGTTATCGAGGAACCCGGTACTGTCACGCGAGCAGGGAACGCCGTCCAGCGTTTCGGACAGCGATCTGCAGGGCGGCGGTGTCGTCCCGGGCAAGGGAGGTATTGTCGGGGCTGGGGAATCATGGAACGGCGAAGGCCTGAACGTATCTCCTTGCGGATACCGGAGAGAAATGGGGGAATCGCTCAGTCCCCTCGGGCGTCGTGTGCAACCACCGGGACGGAGCACCTTGGCAACCAAGCGGACACCGATTCCGAATCGAATCGATGTCCCAATCGATAAGCTCACGGGGCCCGCTGCGGGCTCCGTGAGGCGCGGAGACTA
>JAEWRL010000253.1 GCA_023398955.1 Pseudomonadota bacterium | reverse complement strand
AGTAATCGTTCAAAGCGAGACCTGGTATCTACGGCCGAGCCGTACCATGACGTTTCTCGGCGCAAAAGTGCAGTTGACGCAATGCGGCGATCAACTTGGGGGGCACGGGCACGCATTCAGGGACAGGCCCTAGCAACCGGGAATGCAAAACCAGAAATGGAGAGCCCCCTACGCTTCGAGCACCGGGCTGGTCGCCGAGAGCAGGAAGTAGCTTGATGACTCCTGCGCACGGCTCCCGCGAACGAACAGCCTGTACACGAACGACATCACACCGACGGAGAGCGCGACCACGTGAACCCTGTAGCGGGAAACCATGAACCTACTACCTGTTACCCACAATGCTGCGAGAGTAGGGACTGTAATCACATCAAGAATGATCGAGCTCGCCTGCCTTTCGACCAGGTAGCCCAGTGAGACAGCGACCTCGTCGGTCGGACGGCAACTAGCACCGCGCTGCCCGCCGGCTGCCCCGCACTATCGTCGCTCGGGAGCGGATCACCCGCTCTCTGAGTCGTCTCGGCGATTCCAAGGAGCGGGTACACCGCTCGAGTATTGGCGGAATCGTTTCGCAGGGAGCGGGTCACCCGCTCCTGGAAGGCCCGCACAGCCCTGAGGAGCGGGTCACCCGCGCCAAACTGCACATCTCAGGCTCTCAGCGGGCAGATTGCCACTATTCAATCCAGTGCAGCCAGAATTTCGAGCGGGTGACCCGCTCAGAATTGCCCGGCGGCACCTCAAAAGAGCGGGTGACCCGCTCTCCGAGGGCCCGCTTCGCTCAAGGAGCGGGTCACCCGCTCCTCACTGCAATATTTTGGGGTGAGCGTTTCGTCGCGGCCGGGCACGTTGTCGATCCGGAGCAGGCCCGCGGCGAAACGCGCGAAACGAAGCCCGGAGCCGCATGCGCGGCCCTCTCCTTCCGTTGTAATGGGGAAATCGATTCGAGCCCGGCCCTGGCCGGAGCGGTGTGCGCTGGGCTCGCATCAGAGCGCAAGGCTTATCGACGCTGCGCGAACTCATGTGAGAGATCAACTCAGCGAAGGCCGAACAGCGTGTCCCGGGACCCGCGCGAAGCGTGGGGCGCCCGCCACTTGATGGCGGGCGATGTCCGGAGGGGGGACCCACGCGAAGCGTGGGGGGAGGGGCTGCGCCAGCACCTCCAGCAGACTCTCTGGAAGATGAGCGTCGGAGACACCTCAAGGTGAAGGCCTCACAGCACGCCAGGTGCCTTGAGTTCGCGACTTCCGCCGCGGAGCGGCTTCGTTCCAGCAAGATCAACTCAGCGAAGGCCGAACAGCGTGTCCCGGGACCCGCGCGAAGCGTGGGGCGCCCGCCACTTGATGGCGGGCGATGTCCGGAGGGGGGACCCACGCGAAGGGTCACCTGCCGGGCCACCCGGGGAGCTCGTCATGCCGAGCGGGCGGCCTGAAGGGACGGCGTGGCAAGCTCGATTTGGAGCCGCAGCCCGGGCCAGAGCGGCTCGGCGGCGGTAGGCTGCGCCCTCGTGAACCGCCGCAAGTTCGTACAAACCCTCGCGCTCGCAGGTAGCGCCGCATGCCTGCCCCGCCGCCTCGCGGCCGCCAGCACCGGCCCCGCCGGTCTCACCAAGCGAGTCCTCCAGGTGGAGGGGCGCTGGGCGAACCGCGCCCTGCTCCTGGTACCGGAACAGGCGCGTGTGCGCCGGAGCGCTCCCCTGCTCGTGCTGCTGCACGGCTTGGGAGAGACGAAGAATGAGCGCCTAGGGCTGCGCGCTTGGGACGACCTCTACGGGCTCTCGAGCGCCTACGACCGCCTCTGCGCACCGCCGGTGGAGCCGCTCGCCGAGGGCGCAGGGTACATGACGCAGGCGAAACGCGACGCCTTGAACGCAACCCTCACGACGCGCGGGTTCGATGCCCCCATCGCCATCTGCCCATACACGCCGAACCCGTACGTCGTCATGCCGCGGCACCGCGTCTTGGACGAGTACGCCGCGTGGCTCGTCGAGCGACTGCTGCCAGCGGTTCGCGCAGAGCTCGGCCCCTCCCTCGCTGTGACGAAGACGGGGCTCGATGGCTGCTCCATGGGCGGCTATCTCGCGCTGGAGGCATTCCTGAGACGACCCCAGGCGTTCTCGACGCTCGGTATGGTGCAGGGAGCCATCCGCAAGCAGAACGCCGTCCACTACGCCTCCAAGCTGGAGGCGGCGGTAGCGGGGAGAAACCCCTGCCCCATCCATCTCTCCACCTCCACGGAGGATCCCTTCCTCGAGCCGACGAACAAGCTCTACTACCAGCTCCGCCAGCGAGGGGTAGCGAGCCATCTCGAGACGACGCCGGGACCCCACAACCAGGTGTGGCTGCGCCAGGTCGGAACGATCGACATGTTGCTCTGGCACGCAGTCGCGCTGGGCGACGCCACGGCAGCGCACACTGAACCCGTCCTGGCGCCGGATGCCCGCGCGCAAGAGCAGCCCCGCGCACCAGAGGCCGCCCAGTGAGCTCGGTAGGAAGGGGCCGCGCTGTCGTCGATGCCCTTTCCTCCGGCCTCGATCGAATGCTGCTGAGTGCCGGCGGCCCGAAGCCTCGACCCACTGCGGTGGACCCGGCCGATCATGCGCGACGACTGAGGGCGCTCCGTGAGCTCGCCGAAGAGCTGCACGGCTATACGCCGGACGAACTCTGGCCCGCGCCGCGCGGACTGCTCGTCGACGACGCCGCCTGCATCGGTGAGCGGCGTGGGACCGTCTCCGTCGAGTGGCGCAGCGGCCACGAACCACTGCTCGGCTCCGCCGTCCGCGCCCGCCTTGGCGACCCTCGGAGTGCCGCCGCCGCCCGCGCCCGCCTCAGCGAGCCCCAGAACGCAACCGCCGTCGCGCGACTCTTCCGTTCCAGGGAGCCGCGGAAGGGTACCGCCGTCACGGGCGTGCTGCGCTCAAAGCCGCGCGGGGCGGTGCTACTCGTGCACGGCTACCGTGGCGGCCGCGCCGGACTCGAACGGCTGCTGTGGCCCACCTCGATGATTCGCCGCCTCGGCTTCGATCCCTGTTGGCCCGTGCTCCCATTTCACGGCAAGCGCCGCACTCGACGCCCCGGGCGGCCAATCTTCCCTGGCTCGAACGTCGCCATCAACGTCGAAGCGCTCCGTCAGAGCGTCTGCGACATTCGGGAGCTAGTGCTGTGGCTTCGGGCCATCGGCTATCAGGAGGTCGGCATTGCAGGCTTTAGCCTCGGCGGCTACGTCGCGGCCCTGGCAGCTACCCTCGAGCCCCGTCTGGACTTCGCCGTGGCGATCGCTCCCTGCGCATCCCTCGCCCGATTCGCGCGACAGCAGGGTCTTCTGGGAGGCGAGCCCACATGCGCGGAGCTCGAGGCAGCGCTTGACGCCTGCTACGAGCCCGTGAGCCCCCTGGTCCGAAAGAGCCTCGTCCCTCCCGAGCGCTGGTTCGTACTTGTCGGGCAGGGGGACGCTGTCACCGGCACCGCTCATGCGCGTCGCCTCGCCGCGCACACCGGTGCAGCGCTCTGGACGGGCGCGGGAGGCCACGTGCTCCAAGCCTGGAGACGACGAGCATGGGCTCCCCTCCAAGGATTCGTTGCCACATGCCGCAGTCGTCCCCTCGATGGCCAAGCCGCGAGCTGACCTGAGACGACGGTTCTGGAGGCGTGGGAACGAGGCCGCCCTGTCCGTTCACTCGCTGTCGTCGCTGCTCGCCGCGCGGGCTGACTGCTCCGGGTTGCGGGGCTCTCCCACATTGAGCTCACAGTTCCCGAAGAAGACCTGCTTCTTGCCGGACTCGGCAGACAGCCTCACCTCCAAGGTCCTCGCCTTGATGATCGTGTTGTCACAAACCTTGCCGGAGAGCTCTATCGTCTCCGCGTCGAGCTCGCCGGAGACTTCACCCTCCGAAGAGAGGCTGCCCACCTTCGCCCGTCCATGCACCGCGCCCGATGCGGTGACAGTGAGGGCAGGAGTCTCGATGTCACCCTCGAGCCTGCCGCGGACGACCACGGGGCAGGTGCTGGTCATCGTCCCCTTGAAACTCGTGCCTTCTTCGACGAGTGTTTGTTTCTGGTCAGCCATGATTATCCATACCTCGGCGTAGTGTGGTGAAGGTGCTCTCACGCGCCCCGCAGGATCTTGAGGCGCAGATAGCAGCCGGGCGCGAAGGCGAAGCTGCTGTAATCGGGAAGCTGTTGAATGGAGCCCGTCACGGCCCCTTGCGCGCTGACGACGACCTGGCGCGGACCGCTGATGCCTGGTGCAGCCCCCTCCACGAACTGGCCGTGGATGGTGATGAAGCCAGGGCCCTTGATCGTGCAGTCGTCGAGCACGCCCGCCTCACCGACGACGAAGTCTGTCCCTTCGCCCAGGGTGATTTGGCAGTGCTCGAAGCGGCTCTGGATCTCCACGCGACTGTTCGCGCCGAACTCGAGAGAGGCGTTGCGCATCACGTCCCCGCGCCCGAAGAAGCGCCGCCCGGACATCTCGTCGGGGTCGAGGTAGCCCTGCAGGGCGGCCACGACCCGCTGCGCCTCGATGCGACGTGCCCCCGTCCCCTCGGGGCTTGCGTCGACCCAGTCAGCGACAATCCCATCGAGCTGCGTGCCCGACGCCTCGATGGCGGCCACCTTGGCCCCCGTCAACACGGCTCCCCTCAGGCGCGCCCCGCCCAGCTTGACCGAGCGGAGATCCGCCCCGGAGAGACGCGCATTCTCCAGGACCACGTCCGTCAGCGTCGCGCGGAGGAGCGAGGCGCCAGTGAGGTCGACCCCGGGGGCGTTGGCGCCGCGGAGCACCACGCCGTCGAGACGCGCCTGCTGCAATTGCGCCTCCTCCAGGTTGGCGCCGGTCAGATCCGCGCTTGTGAGGTCCGCGCGTCCCAGGTTCGCACCACCCAGGTAGGCCTCCTCCATTTCGGCGTGAGCAAGGCTGGCCCCCCTCATGTCGGCGCCGCCGAAGTCGGCCCCCTGCAGGGATGCGCCCGTGAGGCGAGCGTCCCTGAGCACAGCGCTCGTCAGGGTGGCTGCTTCGAGCGAAGCGCGGTTCAGGTTGGCTCCATCGAGGTCCGCTCCCTCGAGGTTGGCGCCTTCCAGATCGGCCTTGTCCAGGGTCGCCTGGCTCAGATTCGCGCCTTTGAGGAATGCCTCACCCAGGGAAGCATTCTTCAGGTTGGCGCCCTTGAGATTCGCGCCCTCCAGGTTGGCGCCTTCGAGGTCCGCCCTCCGGAGATCGGCACCCTGCAAGTCGGCTCTGGAGAGGTCGAGACCCCTCAGATCGGCACGCGCCAACGCTTGCCGAGCCTTCACCCTCTCGATGACCTGTTCTCGCGTAAAATCCGCCATGTGTTCCTCGTTACTCGCGCCCCACGGCCGCGCCGGATGCCATTCGCTGCGCCTCGGCCAGCTGCGTCTCCTGCAGATAGCGCTCGACCTCCTTCGCCTTGTCGGCAAAAGGTAGGCGTTCTAGGGTCGAGACGAGCTCGACGGCGCCGAGCCGCGCCAACAGCACGTTCAGCTGAAGCACCGTCTCGACGCGCTCCTGCCGGAGGGCGCGCTTGCGGCGCTGCGCTTGCGGCGCATAGTCGCGCGCCAGAGCCTCGAAGCTCGCGTTCTGTTCCGCGAGACACGACGCGAGCTGCGATAGCCTCGAGAGCTCGCTCGATCGCCCCGCGGAGGCCGCGATGTGGGTCATCTCTCGCTTGTAGCGCGCGAACGTGTCGACAATCTGGTCGGCGAGCGCGAGCGGGATGCCGGCAGTCTCCACGAGCTCGTGAGGCTTCGCCACGAGGTACATCTCCAAGCTGGTCAGCCCTGCCCCAAACAGCTTGTCGAGGGCAACCTTTCGCAGCCCGGGCACCTGACGCAGGAGCGACTGCAGGATGATCGGCTCACGCCGACCCGCCTGCTCGCTGATACCGAAGACCGATGGCATCAGCGCATTCAGATGCTCGTGGGAGCTCAGGATATCCTTGCCTGCGGCCTTGTCGAGCTTGGCCCCCTTTGTCTTCTCGGCACCTTCCATGGCGCGGATCAGCTTGTCGAGTTCGCGGCAGAGGTCGATGAGCCCCATGTCGAAGGCCGATTTGCGGAGCGACCGCGTTGCCGGCACCACCACATCGAGCCATGCCTTGGAGGCCTCTCCTAGCTTGAGCTCGACGAGAAACTCCCGCAGGGGACGCGCCTGCTCCGCTGCGATCTGCACGAAAAGCTTCCGCACCTCAGTGACGTCGGCGGCGGTGGAGTCGTCCCACGCCTCTGGGACACCGATCAGGTCGTCAAAGTCCTCGTTCAGTTCGTCTTCGCTAGCGGATCGGGCGCCGCGCGGCGGCCCGTCCCACCCGTCGTGCGCAAGCACCGAAGCTGCTCCCTGCTCGCCTACGGCTCCCAGGGCCTCGCTGCCAGCGGTCCCGTGCTGCGAGAGCTCGCTGCTCACCCGCTGGGCTTCAGCGACGGCATCCTCGAAGTCTTCATCGCGGAACTCCTCTTCACGGAAGTCTTCGTCCTGCAGAACGGCGTCGTGCGCAGGCTCCTCGCGAGCAGGCCCCGGCGCATCCTCGTGCTGTGCGTCCCGCACCCCTTCCTCACGCCGAGCAACCCAACCGGAGGACCAGCTCCCTGGCGCCCCGCCTGACATGCCTGGAGCCGGAAAGGCAAAGGGGGAAGACACGGTTCCCGGCAGCGTCTGCTTCGTTCCCGGGGCAGGGTCGTGCTCCCCGGCTCCAGCCGAGGTGGCTACCCCGAGGTCGCGAGGGGGTGCCGAGGATTGGCTGCCGGCCCCGCTCTGGGACGGCAGGCGCGCGCCGCAATGTACGCAGAAGCGAGCCTGATAGTAGCTGACGGAGCTACAATTGGGACACTTCACCATCGGTGCTCGTTGCCCTCCGAGGTCGGCGCAGGAGTGCCCGTGGAGCGACGAATTGTTGGGCAGCTTCGGTAACTTGGCGCATGCATTGTTTGCTCGGCCCGCGCTGGGGACGTCACCATATCACAGCGCTCCAGCTGGTCTCGCGACGAACTGCCGCGAGACCCTCGACGCGGCCGCGCGCGCGCCACCGAGGTCGGCTGCATGGATAAGGATGCTCGACTCGTGCACTGTCGGAAGATTCTCGCACCATCAACGGACACCCCAGCACCCCCCTGACCGCACGATCGGTCCATCCACGGCTCTGCCCGCACGACCCTGACGACTGGGCGTCCGCTTGGCTCGCGGTCCCGCAACGGAGCGCGAGGCGAGCCGTGACCGCTAAGTACCCGGCCTCGGGGGCGCGGGAACCTCGCGCCTTCGCCTCGTCTGTCCATGGGGAACGGCATCGCTGGTTCGCGCCGGGGCGCGTTCGCACCGGGAGCCCCGCTGGAGTAGGCTGCCGCGCGTGTCCGACTTCAAACACTTCGAGACCATCGCAGTCCGCACGCGGATGGCGTGCACCGACCAGCGCGAGCATAGTCCGCCGATCTTCGCGACATCGAGCTTTCTCTTCGACGACGCCGAGCACGCGCGGGCCCTCTTCGCCGAGGAGCAGACCGGCAACGTATACAGCCGCTTCTCGAACCCGAACTGTGACGAGTTCGTCGACAAGCTGGTGCGGCTCGAGGGAGCGGAAGACGGCATTGCCACAGCTACTGGTATGGCGGCCGTCTTCGTCAGTATCGCGGCGTTCCTGAAGACCGGCGATCACGTGGTGGCATGCCGCTCCGTCTTCGGTTCCACGCACCAGATCCTGACGCACCTGCTACCACGCTGGGGGATCGACCACAGCTACGTCGACATCACGGACCCGGGAGGCTGGGAGGCGGCATTTCAACCAAACACGAAGATGCTGCTCCTCGAGTCCCCTTCCAATCCGGGCCTGGACGTCGTCGATCTGGAATGGGCCGCCTCGCTGGCGCGGCGGCGGGGCGTACTCCTCAACGTCGACAACTGCTTCGCGACCCCTTACCTGCAGACACCCATCCAGTACGGCGCGCACCTCGTCACGCACTCTGCAACGAAGTTCATCGACGGCCAGGGACGCGTCCTAGGTGGCGCCATCGTCGGAGCGCGCGACCTCATGAAGGAGGTGCGCTTTCTCGCTCGACATATCGGTCCGGCGCTCTCCCCGTTCAATGCTTGGCTGCTGTCGAAGAGCCTGGAGACCTTGCCGGTCCGCATGGATCGCCATTGTGAACAGGCCTTGGGCTTGGCAAAGCACCTCGAGGCGCAACCGGAGGTAGAGGCCGTCAAATACCCTCACCTCCCCTCGCACCCTCAATACGAGATCGCGAAGAGACAGATGCGCCACGGGGGCGGCCTGGTGAGCTTCGAGCTCTCTGGCGGCCTCGAGCGCGGGCGGAGGTTCCTGAACGGGGTGAGGATGTGTTCCTTCACCGCGAATCTGGGAGACACCCGGACCATCGTCGCCCATCCGGCTAGCACGACCCATTCCAAGCTCACGGAAGCGGAGCGCCTCGCCGTCGGCATCACGCCTGGTCTGATCCGCGTCAGCGTCGGGCTCGAGCACCTCGACGACATCATCGCCGACATTGACGGGGCGATTGTCGAGAGCCGCTGAGTGCCCGCACGGACATCGATGACTGGGCGAGAAGCCAGCCCGCAGGCCCTTGCTGCCATCGAGACGAGCCTTATGGGTCAGGTCACGTTTTCCTACGACAGAAAAGGAGCTGACATGCCGATCCGTACATCTGAGGCGACCTGGCAAGGAGACCTGCCCAAGGGGAAGGGTTCCATCAAGGTGGGCGCGGGCGCCTTCGAGGGCAGCTATTCGTTCGAATCCCGTTTCGAGCAGGGGCAGGGCACGAATCCTGAGGAACTCCTGGCCGCAGCCCACGCCGGCTGCTTCTCCATGGCGCTCTCGCACCTGCTGGCGCAGGCTGGCCACCCAGCGGAGAGCGTGCACACGACGGCGAAGGTGCGCCTCGACAAGGCTGGAGACGGATTCGCCGTGACCCATATAGCGCTGGAGACGCGCGGGCGGGTTCCCGGGGTCGACGAAGCTACATTCAAGAAACACGCCGAGGAAGCAAAGACCGGCTGCCCCATCTCGAAGGCACTCCAATCCGTAGACATGTCTGTCACCGCGCGCCTGGAATAGCGCCCAGTGCGGCGCCGACGATGGAGCTGCCGTCGCGCAGCAAAGGCGCCGCGGGACTGGGGCAAAACGACACCTTGCACCGAGCGCGTGTGTGCACCCAGCCCAGCACGCCTCCGGGCACACTAGTAGCAACGATCACGGTCACGGTGGGTACACCGTGACCTCACGACCCCAATGACGAGGAGGACGCTCATGCGACGCGCAGCGCTGTTGATTGGAACCCTCTCGATCCATCTTGCCGCCTGCGGCGGCGATTCCCAAGAGCCTGCTACCCCCGCAGCCCCTCCCGAAGAGCCTACGGTCGAGGTGCCGGCAGACGGCGCAGACGGCGGAGAGACCCTCGAATCCGCCGCTGACGAGACCGGCGAAGCCATCGAGGACACCGTCGAGGAGATCGGCGGCGCGGGTGACGATGACGCGGAAGAGATAGACGACGAGTTCTAATCGCCGCGGTGCCCTCGGGACCGGGCGCCGCGGCGCGCCCTCCCCTTTCGCTCAGCTATCCGCTCGCTCCTGGAGCGCGTCGACGATGGCCTCGAGGTCCTCGAAGCGATCGTCGATCCGCTCCGTCATCGCCTCCCACTTCTCCGCGCCCGCGGTGGAGAGCTTACTGACGTCGTCCCGTAGCATCTCGATCTGCGCGCGTGCGGCCTGGACCTGTTGCCCGAGCTTCACCGTGTTCTTGTCCTTCATCTCTAGCTTTCGCTCTGCCTCGTTGACGCGTACGGCTTGCTTGTCCAGCTCACTCTTGGCATTGGACGCGTAGAGATCTCTATCCCGCTCTGTCTCGATGACGATCTCGGCGCGATCCTCGGACGCACCATCGAGGGAGCCGTCCGCGATGTCCTCCCGAGCATCGGCTCTCTCTTCGATGGCGTCGTTGCGCTCGTCACGTCGGTCGTCGATCGTGTCGATCTGGTCGTCGCTGTTCTCCGCCACCTCGTCGACCTTGGCTTGCTGGACACGGGAAGCCTGGCTGCCGCCGCAACCACAAGCCGCACCGATCAGAAGGGTGTAAAGTGGAACCTTGATCCAATGACGCATCTCTCCGTCCTTTCGCTGAGAATTGACGAGGAACGCAAAGCAAGGCGCATGCCCAGCGTGGGAGACGCCTCTTCGGCTCCCCAGCGCCCCGTCAGCAAGCAGGCCGGGACAAGCACCGGCCAAGCCGGGCGAGGGGTGTCGGTTAGTCCCTTACCGGGCAGATTGATGGCGGGGTTGGCAAGACTTGGATGGCTGTTGCCGACTGGTGCAGGCAATCAGCTTTCAGTTCTCAGCCGTCAGCATCTGCGGGAGCACCATTGTGCGGA
>JAEWRL010000250.1 GCA_023398955.1 Pseudomonadota bacterium | reverse complement strand
GCGAATGGCATAGTCTCGACAGGACGATCAATCGGGCGCACCAGCATGCGGCGGGCGGTAAAGGGGGCCTCGACGCAGGGGATAGGTCGTTCGCGGGGCGGCCTTTCCACGAAAGTTCACCTTGTTGCCGATGCGCTCGGCCTGCCGCTCGCCTTCGAGCTCACCGAGGGCCAACGCCACGACATTTGTCCTGCGAAAGCGCTCGTTGCACGAGCTCTTTCGCGCTGCCTGCTTGCCGACAAGGCGTATGACTCGGGAGCCTTCCGAGCAGCACTTTCAACCTTCTCAAGCAGGCGCGACGCTTCGCCACCCGATACGAGAAGACGGTGCGCAACTACGCCGCGGTCGTTGCCATCGGCTGCGCGCTTCTGTGGTTGCGGTTGTGAGACGTGCTCACATCTCGCAGCTCTGCGCGAGCATCGAGAGAAAGTTGGTAAACGTCGAGCCTTTCATGATCCAGTTCCATGCTCAGCTATCGGCCAGCGCTGGCCCCGCGTTGCTAGCTTTTTCGGGCACGGGCACGGGCACGTTTACGGAAGAGCCAACCGCATTCAGGGACAGGCCCTAGCTCCTGTGTTGCTCCGGCTACGCCGGCCCGAGGTCTCAGCGCTCCAGTCCCCGGTCGACGACGCGGCGATGGTGCGCGGCCGCAAGGAGCTCGGCGATGCTCTCATAGGTGCTCTCGGGCACTGGTGCTCCCACCCCTATCGGGCGCAGGGCACGTGCTAGCGCCGGCTCGGCAACGACGCTCATGCCCAACGCTTCGGCCTGCTGCACAATACGCGGCGCCTCGCGCGCTTCCCAGCGTGCGAGCACGAGGGGTGTCCTGTCGCTCTCGGCGCGGTAGCGCAGCGCCACGAGCCCCCGGTCGCCGTCGAGCACGAGGAGGTCGGCGTCTGCTAGCGTGCTGCCCGCAGCGAGGCCGAGGAACCCGCGGTGGACTCGCGAACGCGCCGCGCGCACTGCCGGATCACCCTCCACCTCGCGCAGCTCTCGGCGCCATTCCTCTCCGGTGAGGCGCAGGCTGCGCCACCACGAGGCGCGCACGGAAGCCCAGTGGGCACACCCTACCAGTACGGCAGCGGCGGCGACGACCCAGCCCAGACGCTCCGCCGAATCGCCCGCCAGGTAGCAGGCGGCCTTCGCATTGCCGACGGTGCTGGCGATGGACCTGCTCTGCGCGACGAACAACCAGCAGGCCGCCACAACGAGCGCGCCGCGGACGAGCATCGACTGCAGCAAGTCCGCTGCCCGTTCGCGTGACGGCAACCCAGCCACGCCCGTGCGGCTCCGCAGGTGGGAGAGGGCGAAGGCCATGCGTCGGGGCGCGAGGGCGCTCCCTGTCTGCAGCAGTGTCACCGCGACCGCGGTGATGGCCGCTGGGAGCAGCACGGGCAGCGTCAGCAGGAGCACGTCCGTCACGAGCTCGGTGGCCATGTCGACGCGGGGCCGCTGGTTCAAGGCGTCCTGCAAGTAGCGACGGAAGAGAGCCACCAGGGCTTCTGCCATGCTCGGCAGCGAGACGAGCACGACGCAGAACGACAGGCCCTGAACGAGCCCTGTGGAGAGCGGAACGTGACCGTGGCGCCGGGCGCGTTTCAGGCGGCGCGCTGTGGGCGCATAGGGCTTCTCAGGCATTGGGCATCACGCTTCGCGCCCCCAAGCGCACCATGGACGCCGCTTCAGAATGGCAGGGGGAAAGGCAGCTGGACCCCGCCGGTGTTGCGCCAGGCATGAGCCGTCTGCTGGATGATCGGGACCCGGATCTGCGGTGGGGGATGGGAGCGCTCGAAGCCGAAGATGATGTCCGCAGCCGATAGCTGGTCCATCCCGGAGAAGAACTGCATGGTGAGCAGACCTCCTCCCTCGGTCCATTGATAGCCACCACGGGCTCGTCCCGCCTTGAGCACATTCTGGGTGCCCGAGACGTCGCTGGCCATCTCATTGGGCTGGTTGAAGGCCGGAATGGCATTGGAAAGCGCCCATCCAATCTCCGCCGTGTTCAACGGGCCGCTCCCCGCCGTGCATGGCAGGTGGCCGAGGTAGTGGTGGGCGAGCTCGTGCCCGAGCACGAAGGCCACGGACTCCTCGAACACCTCGTGCTGCCGCGCCACCTTGCGGGGATCGTAGACTTGTTGCTGGGTGAAGAAGCCCGATGGCGGCTGGACCACGGGGGCACCAGGAGCCTGGTGCTGGGCGACGAACTGGATGTACTCGTCCACCTTGCGTGTGCCGAAGACCTCGTCGGTGGCGCGTGCTTGCGCGAGGTGGGCCTGAATGTCGAGGAGCCCATCCGTGACGGCGACGAGGGACTTGCCAGAAGACGTGCAGCCCGCGAAGGCGTTCACGGAGCCCGGCTCATTGTCGAAGACGAGCGGGATGGCTGCCACCCGCGACTGCTGCTGGCTTTGCAACGCGGCGACGAGCGCCGAGTAGACTTCCCCGGCTCGCTGGCGCAGAAAGCCGAAGTTCATCTGGTTGATGGGATCCCTGGCGACGTCGATGTTGGGCAGCGGCGCTGGAGCAGGGGCAGGCGGAGGCAGCTGTGCCTGCACGGGTGGCGCGCCGGGAGGAGGCGGAGGCTGGGGAGCGTAGCCACCCTGCGGGGGATAAGGTGCCGGCGGAGGATAGGCCTGCCCATACCCCGGTGGGGGCGGCGGCTGCTGCTGTTGCGGTGCCTGCTCGCGATAGCAGCCCGACAGGATCACCGCGAGAGAGAGGACAGCAAGGTCCTTAAGATACGGCCATCGCTTCATGGGAACAGCATACCCGTGTCCGCCCGCGCCGCCAGGGGGCTCACCCTTGTACGGCGAGCAGGGCCACGAAAGAGGCGTAGCTGGCCACGTACAGACCCCCCTCGGCTCGCGTCACAACGCGGGAGCGGCGCAGGGACCAAACGGCGATCAGCGTGAGGCCGGCCAGAAACGCGAAATCCGTCCACAGGGTGGCGAGGTTGCCCGTGATCGCCGTGATGGATGCCGTCCCGCCTAAGATGAGCAGCAGGTTGTAGACGTTCGAGCCGACGACGTTGCCGACAGCGAGGTCCGACTCGCCGCGGAGCGCCGCGACGAGCGACGCGGCGAGCTCGGGCAGCGAGGTGCCAATGGCGACGATCGTCAGACCCACGACGCGTTCGCTCATGCCCCAAGCAGTGGCCAGCCCCACAGCGCCGAGCACGAAGGCATGGCCCCCAGCGACGAGCACCGTCAGACCCGCGACGAGCAGGAGGACCAGTACTGGCTTGGAAGTGGTGGTACTCACCACCTCCGGGACCTCGTAGCCTGGGGCAGCGGGGCGCCGCCGCGACCAGCGCACCGTCGCGAGGGTGAAGCCCACTGCCGCAGCCAGCAACAGCATGCCTTCGAGGCGATTGATAGCGCCATCGAGCAGCAGCAACGGCACGGCGGCCGTCGCACCAATCAGGAACACGAGCTCGCGGTTCCTCATGCAGCCATCCGTCTTGGGTGGCGCGACGAGCGCTATCACACCGAGGATGAGCCCTGTGTTCGCGATGTTCGAGCCGACGACGTTTCCGAGGGCGATGGCGCTCTTGCCCTGGAGGGCGGCGAGCAGGCTCACTACGAGCTCTGGCGCGGAGGTGCCCCAGGAGACGACGGTGAGCCCCACCACCAAGGGGCGCACGCCGAGCGCATAGGCCAGCGCCCCAGCGCCCCGCACGAGCCACTCCGCTCCAAAATAGAGCATGAGGCCGCCGGCCAGAAGTATGAGAGAGTCGAGGAGCATGGAGCTTCAATCACCGGACGAGCGCCAAGAGCCGCACACCACGAGACGGGCATCTTGTCAGCGAGGGGCCCTGAGGCAAGCCCCCTCGGCCGATTGTCGATCGTCACCGACCCCCGAAAGGGTCTCGTGCCGGCCGGCGGACATCCGTTTGCGGGGCGCTTGCTCTTTGGGGAAACCGCGGCAATGATGCGCGCGGGCGTTGTGAAGAAGCTCGCTCTGCATTGGCAGATCTCGATTGCCTTGGCGCTCGGGGTGGTACTCGGACTCGGGCTTGACGCAGAGTCGAGCCTCGGCGGCTGGGTCGTGGAAGCCTGCCGTTTCATCGGTGACCTCTTTCTCCGGGCGCTCAAGATGCTCATCGTGCCGCTCATCGCGGCGTCGATTATCTCCGGTGTGGCGTCGCTGGGGGACACGCGCTCTCTGGGGCGCTTGGGCGCCAAGACCGCCGTGTACTATCTGTCGACATCGCTGATCGCGGTCCTCGTCGGGCTCTCGGTCGTCAGCTGGCTCCAACCCGGCATCGTCGCGGGCAAGCCTGCGGGTGGTGGCCTTGGTCTCCCGAGCGATGCTGGCGCCGTGCGCGATCGGGTCGGCGACCGTGATCTCTCGGACCTGCTGAACGTCATTCGCAGCATGGTTCCGGAGAACGTCGTCGCAGACGCTGCGTCGGGCGCGATGCTCGGAGTCATCACCTTCTCCCTTCTCTTCGGAGCCTATTCCGCCCGACTCCCTGAACCCGAGCTGGGCACGATGCTCGGCTTTTGGCGCGGCGTAAACCAGGTGATGATGCTGATCACGGGCTTCGTCATGCGGTTCGCGCCGATCGGTGTGTTCGGACTCGTCACCCCCATGGTGGCTGAGGCGGGCCTCGGAGCATTGGGCGCGCTGGGCGCCTATGTGGCTTGCGTGCTCCTCGCCCTGGGCTTCCACGCGGCCGTGGTCCTGCCCGCGATCCTGCGATTCATTGGGAGACTGAGCCCCGCACGCCATCTGCGCGCCATGGCGCCGGCCCTGCTGATGGCCTTTTCCACAGCCTCTTCCTCGGCGACCTTGCCGCTGACACTGGCGCGGGTTCGAGAGAGTGCCGGCGTGTCGAACCGGGTGAGCAGCTTCACGCTGCCGCTCGGTGCGACAATCAACATGGACGGCACGGCCCTCTACGAGTGCGTGGCGGCCCTCTTCATCGCCCAGGCGTACGGGCTCGAGTTGGGGCCGGCTACTCAGCTGACGGTTGTGCTCATCGCCCTACTGAGCTCGGTGGGTGTGGCAGGCATTCCCTCTGCAAGCTTGGTAGCGATTACACTCATCCTCACGACGGTCGGGCTGCCGGCGGAAGCTGCCGGGCTGATTCTAGCCGTCGACAGACCTCTGGACATGTGCCGGACGGCCGTCAACGTGTGGAGCGATACATGCTGCGCGGTGATCGTGGCTCGCAGCGAAGGCGAGAGGGACATTCTCGAGCCCAGCGGCCCGGAGGTATCGCCATGACGCCGCCACCGACGTTGGCCGTGGCGCGCGTCCCGCGGCGGTTCCGTCGTTTCAAAGAGCACTTCATGGAGGGCCATCGCGTCGCTCTGCTTCGCGACGGTGAGCAGGCCTTCCCGGCAATGCTCGAGGCCATCGCCCAAGCGGAGCGCCAGGTCCTGCTCGAGATGTACTGGTTCTCGTCCGACCGCATTGGGCTCCGGTTCGCGGCAGCCCTGCGGGAAGCAGCGGCCCGCGGAGTGGAGGTCGCCGTCCTCTACGACTCCCTGGGGTCCCTGGAGACCGATCGCGCGATGTTCGACGACCTCAAGGAAGCGGGGGCACACGTCGTCGAGTTCAACCCTCTGATGCCGTGGCGCCGGCGCTTCAAGCTGGCCCAGCTCTCGCGCCGGGACCACCGCAAAGCCCTCGTCGTGGATGGTCGCCTCGGTTTCACCGGCGGGCTCAATATTAGCGATGAGTGGCTCCCCGTGGAAGAGGGCGGTGAGGGATGGCGCGACGACGTCGTCCGCTTCGAGGGTCCAGCCGTTGGAGGACTCGTAGCGTGTTTCGAGACGAGCTGGCGGGCGCAAGGGGGGCCGCCGCTCCGCCGCGTGATCGCTGCCGGTCCGCCGCAGAGCGGCCATCAGGCCGTGCGTATCATCGGGGAAGCCGCGCACTGGAAGCGTCGCGAAATCATCAAGGCCTACGTCTCCAACATCTATCGCGCGGAGACCCGGATTTGGATAACGAACTCGTACTTCGTGCCGAACGCGACGGTGCTCCGTTCGCTGAGGCGAGCCGCGCGGCGTGGCGTCGACGTTCGAGTCATGGTCCCGGAGGTCTCCGATGTTCCGTTCGTGGAGCTCGCGAGCCGAGCGCTCTGGGGGAGGTTGCTGCGCGCCGGGGTCAGACTCTTCCAGTGCGGTGGCACGGTGCTGCACGCCAAGAGCGCCGTCATCGATGGCAAATGGGCTACGACGGGCACCTTCAACCTGGACTACCGCTCCATGTTCTGGAACCTGGAGGTCAACCTGGCGGTTCGTGACGACGCGTTTGCCCGGGAAATGGAGGCCTCCTTCGAGCGTGACCTAGGGCGAAGCCAGGAGGTCGTGTACGAGACCTTTCGGCGGCGTCCTGCGCGTCAGCGCTGGCTGGAGCACTGCTGCCTGCTCTTCCAGCGCTTCTTGTGAACAGCGTCAGCGCAGCGGGGGCACCCTGGCGAGTGGGTCGGCGCCCCCAATGCGTCGGTAGGGCGGGGTGGCGGGGTACGCCCGCGTCGGGTCGGCTCGACAAGCACGGCTCGAGCTCTAGGTTCCGAGCACGTGAGTGTAGCGCCCGCGGCATCCCCTTTGAACAGCGAAAGTCACCAGGACGGTGTCGCCCCGCTCGTCGTCCGAAGCCATCGGTCGATCGCGGAGATCGGCCGCGATCGATGGCAGCGGCTCACCGGCGCCTCCCAGCCGCCCCACCTGAGCTTCGAGTGGCTCGATGCTTTGGAGCGCAGCGGGGCCGTGGCTCCGGAGCGCGGCTGGCTGCCCCTGCACCTGACCGTCGAGCGGGACGAGCAGCTGATCGCAGCGGCGCCAGCCTACTTACGCGGCGACAGCAGCGGCGAGTTTGTCTTCGACCAATCGTGGGCAGCATTCGCGGAGCGTGAGCTCGGGCAGCGCTACTATCCAAAGCTCGTCGTGGCAGTTCCCTTCACGCCCGCGACGGGTCCGCGAGTCCTGCTCGCTCCGGGACAGGACGCGGCGTTCGGTGTCGGCGCAGTGGAGCGGGGATTGCGGGCGCTCACCGAGCGGCTCGAGCTCTCGGGCGCCCATGTGCTGTTCCCCGAGCAGGGACAGGTGGCGCTCCTGGGTGCCGCCGGTTGGCAGCTGCGCCATGCGATCCAGTTTCACTGGTTCAACGCCGGGTATAGGACCTTCGAGGAATTTCTAGGGGGGTTCACGGCCAAGCGTCGCCATCAGATACGCCGTGAGCGGCGGCTCGTTGCCGAGCAAGGCATCGTCGTGGAAGCGCTGACGGGCTCCTCTCTGACCCCTGAGCTGTCCAGCCTCGCTCACCGACTCTACCGCTCCACGGTCGACAAGTTCTTCTATGGTCGGCGCTATCTGAACGAGCGCTTCTTCGAGCTCGTCTTCGAGAGCATGCCGGAACGTATCTTGTTGATCGTGGCTAGGGACCGCGCGGGGCGAATCGTGGCGGGGGCCTTCAACCTGCTCGGGGACGACGCGCTCTATGGACGTTACTGGGGCACCTTGGAGGAGGTCCCCTTTCTCCACTTCGAGTGCTGCTACTATCGCGGCGTCGAGGAGGCCATCGACCGGGGGCTCTCCCGCTTCGAGCCTGGCGCTGGCGGGGAGCACAAGCTGGCGCGGGGTTTCTCACCGACGTGCCTGCGCAGTGCGCATCATCTGCGAAGCCCGCTCCTGGCCCGCGCCGTGGAGCCGTTTCTCGCGCAGGAGCGTCGCGCCATTGACGCCGAGCTGGAGGCGGCGGGGCTCCACACGGGTCGTCGCTCCGCGGGCGTCGCGACGGGAAGCTGAGCTTGCGTCGCGAAAGGACGTCAGTCACCCCCCTGAAACCAGCGGAGTGGTCACGAAGCCGTGCCAGCTCAGGGTGAAGGTGCCCGCCCAGGAGTTGTCGCGATTGCTGCGGCCCAGGACGGCACGCCGAAGGCCGCGCAGTTCGAGCCACGGGCCAGCCGCGCTGGCCGTCAGGGGAACGCCGAAACCCAAAGAGACCTCGAGCCCAGAGTCGCTCGGGGTCGAGAGGAACCGTTCGTCCCAACGCTTGAAAGCGCCCACACCCAAAGAGAGGGAGTCGACAGTCAGATCCAACAAGGCTGGTCCACGCTCCCAGTCTTGGGACCAGCGCGGCAGAAAAAGCGGACGCACGTCGACCCCGGCCACAATCGAGTGACGCGGCGCGGCGTCCTCGAGCGCGCGGCTGTAGGTCAGGGTGACCCCTGCCGTGTAGAAGTAGTGCGCTGCAGCGCGCACGAGCGCGCCCGCGTTCTGCTCCGAGAGCTCGGCCCCCGCTCCCAAGGCCAAGGCCACGTCTCCATCGAGACGGTCGTACACCCCATCGGCCGCAACGGCCGGGGCCGATGGGTCCAGCGCGTCCCCCAGTCGTTCAGTCGTGCGCTCGCCGGGGTCCCAGCGCGTCGTTTGCTGCTGCGAAGGGTCCGCCCCAGGCGCGCCCAGCAGAACGGGCGCCGCCAGCAGGAGGCATGAAGCGCTGGCGCCCGCCGACAGGAGCCGAAGGAGAAGGAGGGGGCGAGGGACGGGAGATTGGAAGGAGGGCATCATGCGCTGCCAAGCGCCCCAATGATGCGGTCTCGCAGCTCCGCAGGGAAGAGCAGTCGGACGCGCTGCATCTCGTGCCCTCGTAGTCGGCCGAGCACGAAGGAGACGTCGGCGGGGGAGCGCTGCTCCCCTCCAGGGAAAATGACCGCCAGGGACTCGCCCGCGTCATCGAAGGGCGTATCCGTGGCGACGTCCAGCCCGACGTAGAGCTCGGGGTCGAATCCTGCTTGACGCGCCTCTTCTCGAGCTGCCTCGACCGCCGCGAGGCGTCCGCGGGGAGAGGCCTGCTCGCCGTAGAGCTCGCAGGTCTTGAAGAGACGTCGCGCGTGGAGACGCCGCGCGAGATCGGCGAGGGCTGGGTCGCTCGCCTCGCGCCAGGCGGAGAGCGCCGACCACAGCGCGGTGTCGTCGAGCTCGAGGTACTGCCCGAGGCTGGCGTCGCCATCGCGCATGAGCGTCGTCAAGGCCGCGGGGGCCGCGCCGAGCTTCGTGCCATCGAGCAGGAGCACGCTCGCGCGCTTCAGGATCTGCGAGAGCATCCATTCGCTGGAGCGGCTCGCCTTGTGGAAGTACACCTGCTGGAACATGAAGAGGCGCGACAAGGTGAAGCTCTCGATGGCGGGCAGACCCTTGGGACCGTCGATCGCGAGGGGCGGCGCGTGCTGGCCGTCGAGGGGGACCCCCAAGCGCAGGCTTCGAAGCAGCCAGTCCAGGTCGAAGTGGCCGTAGCTGACGCCGGTGAAGTGCGCGTCGCGCAGCAGGTAGTCACAGCGGTCGACGTCGAAGGCACCGCTCACCGCTCGAGCCAGGTAGGGTAGCTCGTGCTTTCCCGCGACGAGCGCAGCGACGCGATCCGGCAGTGAGCTGTCGTAACGTCGCAGCACCGCGTTCACCTCCGTTCCCTCGCTGCAGACGATGCGTCGCGTCCATTCTTCGTGACGGGGTGCGCGAGGTAGGGCCTCCTCGAAGAGATGGGAGAAGGGGCCGTGACCCAGATCGTGGAGGAGGGCCGCTGCGAGGGCGTCGCGTGCGCGCTCGGTCGTCAGCCGCTGCCAGTACGGGAGCTGGTCGTGAAGGGTCCTGAGCCGGGTGACGAAGCACGTCATGACGTGCGCCGTGCCAATGGCATGGGAGAAGCGCGTATGGTCGGCGCCGGGGTAGGCCAGGGAGGTGAGACCGAGCTGGCGGATGCGTCGCAAGCGTTGGAGCTCGGCTGTCGCCAAGAGCGCCTCCACGATCTCCGCCTCCGCCGATTCGAAGGAAACGAGGCCGTGCACCGGGTCGCGCAGGATCATTTGAGCCTGGCTAGTCGAAGGAGCGCCTTTCGGAAAGCCGTGGGACCAAGAAACTCCGGGATTACGGCGCGGCACGGGCGTGGTGACCGGCGCTTGGTGGTGGGTGTTCCCACAGAAAAGTACCTCGTTGGTGGATCCGTCAGAGGACAGTGCCGAGCCTCTATGGGGTGACCTGCTGGCCGGGCCGGCGCCGACTGGACAACGCACTGATTTCGAGCTTTGCTCGAGCTCTAGTGCGCGTTGCGCGCCGTTCCCAGTGGTGGCTGATGAGCAAAGGCAGGACAGACAGCGAGGCCGAGTACCCGCGAACCAAGGCGCTGCGTCTGGAGGACGTACTGCGTCAGCTGCCCAAGCGCGCCCTCGAGTCCCTCGTCGACCGCTTGCAGATCCGGGTGGACCACACGAAGCGCATCGATGCACCGGCGCAGGTGGCGCGGGCGCTCCTGATGCTCCCGGAGGTTCGGGATCCTGGGCGCCTGCCGGGTCCGACGCGGGAGCTTCTCTATCGAATCGCCGAGGCGCGCGGCGTGCTCCTCGTGAACGAGATACCCCCTGCCGTGGAGCCTCTGGTAGCTCTCGGTATCGTCTATGCGCGGGCTCGCGGTAGTCGGTTCGAGCTGCTCCTGCCCGTTGCGTTCATGGTTCAGATGCGTTGTTGGGAGGGAGAAGACCCGCGTGGAGTGCGCGCACTCTTGGCGCAGTCGACCCCTGAGGTTGCGTCGAGCGTTGCGTCCCACTATCTCGGTCGTACGGCCACCCCGCCGCTGGCGCTCGCCCTGGAGCCCGCCTGGGAGGTCCTGACGGACCTCGAGGCTCTGAGAGACGAGGTGAGCGGCCTCGCCCCGCTCGAAAGGAAGCTCCTCGGGTCCATCGAGGAGGTAGGTGGCGAAGTCGACACGGAGGAACTGCTGGACCTCGAGCGGGAGCCGATGCGCCTGCGCGGAGCGACGGGCGCGACCCCCTCGCGGCGCGGTGTGGGCTTTGCGCTGGAGCGCCGCGGGTTCCTGGTGCCGGTCCACCCGAATCGTCACATCGTGCCGAGTGAGGTGGCGGCCATCGTGGGCGCCGAGCAGCGCGCGGCGCGCGAAGAGCAGCGCATGAGGATCCGCCGCTATGTGCTGGCCGAGGATCACGCGCCACACCGTGCCAGCTTCGCCGTCGATCCGTCGCCGCTGACGCTTGCGATGGCCTTGAGCGTGCGCGATCCAGCCACGGAGGTGCGTGCTGGCGTGGGGACGCCGAAGTCGCTGATGACGCGCTTCTCGTCTCGCTGGGGGCGCAGCCCCGAAGCCGTCGGTTTGCTGGCGTCCCTGAGCCGCGCCGCGGGCCTTTGGGATCCGTCCGCCGTCAACACGGCTTCACCGCCCGGGTCCGGTCGCATCGGGGATCTGCCGGGGCTTCTCTTCGAGACGTGGCGTCGCGGCGGAGCGTGGGACGAAGCGCGTCCGGATGGAGAGGTCCTGCGCGCCGGCGCCGAGGCTCGCGACGCGAGCGCCGTCGGCGTGATTCGGGAGATCGTTCTGGAGGCGTTGGCGGAGCTGGGTGATGGTCGTTGGGCTCCCTGGGAGGCGATCGACGCTTATGTCCGCGCCGACGCGCGAACCCCCGGGGTCACTCGCCTGCTCGAGCGCTGGGGCCAGCGTGCTGCTGTCGAGCCCGCGCCGACTCCCGACATCGCTCGTCGGATTGCGCTGGAGACGCTGCATTGCCTCGGCGTCGTCGACATCGGCGAGCCGGAAGCGGACGACGGCATTGGTCCGACTCTGCGTATCACCCCGATGGGGCGTCAGTTCCTGGGGCTCACCGACTCAGCGCCGGTATCCGAGGAGAAGAGCCGCTTCATCGACAATCAGGTGCTTCGTCTTGGTCCTGCCACAAGCGTCGGGGAGTGCCTCGCCGTGAGCCCGTTCGTTGAGATTGGTGGCGTCACCGGGGCGCTGGACGTCTCGATTACGCAGCAGAGCATCTCGCTCGCCCTGAGCGCAGGATACGAGGCGGACATCATCCGCGAGCGCCTGGAGCGCGTGGCACCGTTGCCGGATCCCATCGCGCGGCTCCTCGCGCAGGTGAGCACTGTGCTCGGGCGCGCCGAGCTCGTCGAAGCGGTGGGATTTTTGTGGGTGGCCGATCCCGAGGTGCGCGAGCTGCTGAGGACACGGCGCCAGACGACCGAGTTGTTCGTCGAGCCGTCTCCTCCAGGAGGTCTCCTCATCGCACCTGGTGTCGACGCCGATCGCCTCGCGCGGCGTTGTCGGTTGCTCGGCGTGGAGCTGGTCATCCAGGGGGCGGTGTACCGGACGCGGTCCACGGTGCCGCCGAGTCGTCGCAGCGGGTCGCACAAGCTGTCCAGCATGTCGCTTTCGGCCACGACGGGGCCCAAATCGTCCGGGCAGCGGCGGCGCTCGTCACAAAAACTGCCAGCTGCCAAGCGCAAATAGTGGGGCAGAACGCGTGGCGTTTCTGTAGCCTCTCGCCGAAATGGCAACGCCTAGCGCCAACCCGAGGGCATTCCGAACAGCTCTCCGATCGGAGTCGCCCGGAGCCCCGTGAGGGGTAGTGCCGGCTGATGGGAAGATCGGCTGCCGACGAGCTGGCTAACGCCGCGCCGTCTTGGTAGCATATCTCGCCTTTGGATAATCCATGACCGCGGCGGAAGAACGCAGACCCCGGCTCGCGAAGTACGAGCTCTTGGAGGAAGTCGGGCACGGCGGCATGGCCACCGTTTACCGCGCCGTGGACCGTCGTCTCGGGCGTGAGGTGGCGGTCAAGGTGATCCATCCCCACTTGCGCGAAAACAAGGAGGTGGCGGCTCGTTTCGTGAGCGAGGCGCGGGCCGTCGCGAAGCTCAAGCACGCCAACATCGTGGAGGTCTATGACGTCTCCGATGAGGCGGAGGATGACCGCTATCTCATCGTCGAGCTGGTCAAAGGACGGACGCTGCGGGAGCTGCTGCGCGCCCAGCGGTTTCTGCCGCCCGAGGTGGCGGCGGTGATTGGGCTAGAGGTCGCTGCGGGGCTCGAGCACGCGCACCGGCTGGGAGTCGTACATCGGGACGTAAAGCCCGAGAATGTCCTCATCGCCGAGCCGCACGGTCTGCGAGGCCGTCGCGTCGAGACGCGTGAGAATCCCGAGGCGGCGGTGAAGATCGCGGACTTCGGCATCGCGAAGCTGCTGGACGCCCAGGGGGTCACGGCGACGGGGCAAGTCTTGGGTTCCCCGGCGCACATGGCACCCGAGCAGATAGAAGGGGGAGAGGTTTCGGCACGCTCTGACGTCTTTGGTGTCGGGGTGCTGCTCTATGAGTGCATGGTGGGACGGCTGCCCTTCGAGGGGAGCAATCCCGCCCAGGTGCTCCGTCGCGTTCTCGAGGGCGTGTTTACCTCCCCCGAACGCTGCCGTCCGACGATCGGCGCCGCCTACGGGGGGATCCTCTCCCGCGCGCTCGCGCATCGACCCGAGGATCGCTTCGCGACCGCGGGCGAGCTCGCGGGCGCCTTGCGGGAGCAGCTTGAGCTGTTGGGTTTCGGCTCGCCGCGCGAGGAGCTCACTGCGTTCCTGGCCGATCCGACGGAGTACCGTGCTGGGCACCAGGAGCGGGTGGTGGAGCGTCTCGCGGAGGTGGCTTCGGAGCTGCGAGCGGCCGGCGAGGTGCAGCAGGCGGCCGCGCTCTTCAACCGCGCGCTCGCCTATCGTCCAGACGATCCCGAGCTGCTCAGCGCCGTCATGGGGATTGCGCGCGCCGAGCGAATGCGCCGTGCTCTCCGGAGAGCGGCTGTGGGGTCGGCTGCTGTGGGGCTCCTTGTGGGGGCCGGCTGGGGGCTCTCGGCGCTCATGGCCAATGCTTCCGGGGAGGCCTCGAGCGTCCCAGTGGACGAGGAGGCAGCGGGCGTCGACCCCGGTAGAGCAACAGCGGAGGCGCCGGGGCGTGCTCCTGAGCGTCGCAGCGCACCGCAAGGCACGGCGCCGGACGAGCCGCCCCCCGGGGACGAGGGTGCGGAGCCGGGTTCCTCGGAGCGCAAAGACGCGCCGCGCAGCTCGGTCCCGGTCAAGGCGGCCAATCCGCGCGCGAGGAGCGGGTCCAGGGCACCAATCCCGGCGGAGACGGCGCCAGCGACGCGTAAGGTTCGGGTCCACATCAGCGGGGCGGGTGGAGGCAAGTTGAAGATTGACGGCGTGCCCCGTGACTGGTTCGGTGTCGAGCACGAGCTGACGGAAGGGCAACACACGATCGAGTTCATCCCACCGAATGAGCAGTGTTGCGTCGCGCCTCCTCCGCGGGTGATCACCGTGGCACCAGGCAGCGGACCTCAGCAGATCCATGGCCACATCGAGTTCCGGGACGGCGTGGTGCGGCTGTCGGGCCCGCCCGGTAGTGTGTTGCGCTGCGGCGAGCTCTTCCCGGGGGAACTCGCCGCGCCGGGCCAGCGTTCCGTATCGATGAACCGGCCGGTTGTCGAGGCGACTTGCACTCTGATCGCACCCGCCGAGACGGGGCTGCCGCCAAAGCCGATTGACGTCACCCTGCGACCCGGTGGAGTGTTCAACATCGCAGGCTCCTGAGGCGCGTCATGGTCGTGTCGAAGCTGGGGCGACGCGCATGATGCGGAAGCGGGACGTGACTCGGTGGCAATTGGCAGCTCGGCTTGCCGCGGTGCTCGTCATCGTTGGTCCAAGTGCGTCGGCCGCGAGCCGCGCCCCTGGTGCCAGCGAGAAGCCTCCGGCACGTGCAGCTCCGTCAGAGGGCAGCAGCGCGAGCCGTCCCACGGCGCTGGCCGCGGAGGAGGACTCCACGGCGATCTTGAGCCAGGAAGCCCGGGTGGCGCGGGCAGCGCTGCACTATGACAGCGGGCGCTATGGCGAATGCGCGGAGCAGTTCGAGGTGCTGTTACGCCAGCGGGTCCCCGAGGGTCTCGAGGATCCCGAGCTCGTGGAGCGAGCACGGGTTTACCGCGCCGCCTGTCTCCTGGGGCTCGGCAAGACCGAAGACGCCGACAAGGAACTCGAGCGGGCCATCCGCAGCAACCCGCAGATGGGGGCTCCGGATGCCCTCGTCTTTCCTCAGGCGGTCGTGGACCGCTTCCTGCGCGTGCGCGAACAGCTCATGGACGAGATTCGGGAGGCGGAACAAGTCCGGGTTCGCGAGGCGGAGGCGAACGCCACGAGGGCGGCGACCCGTGCCCGCGCGCGAGAGCAGCGCATTCAGGAGCTCGAATACCTGGCGTCCCAGGAGATCATCGTTCGGGAGCACAGCCGTTGGGTGGCGGCGGTGCCCTTCGGCGCTGGCCAGTTCCAGAACGGTCAGGAGGGCCTAGGTTGGCTCTTTCTCGGGGCCGAGGCAGCCTTCGGCGCCACGGCTGTCGGCGCGCTCGTCGTGGACGCTGCGCTGCGGGCACGACAGGAGGCCGAGCCCGCCCTCGAGGCAGACATCAGCGACGCGCGCGCGACGGCCTACACCGTGTTCGTGGCGACGAGCTGGGCCTTTCTGGGGGTCTCTGCTCTCGGGATCGCCCAGGCGCAGCTCTCCTTCGTTCATGAGACCCGGGAGGTGCGCCACAGGCCGCTCCCGGCGCATTTACGCCGCCGCCCCGAGGCAGCCGTCCTGCCCGCACCATGGCTTTCGCCGAGCGGTGGCGGGCTCGGGGTCGTAGGCCGCTTCTGAGCGGTTAGTCCCTTACCGGGCAGATTGATGGCGGGGTTGGCAAGACTTGGATGGCTGTTGCCGACTGGTGCAGGCAATCAGCTTTCAGTTCTCAGCCGTCAGCATCTGCGGGAGCACCATTGTGCGGA
>JAEWRL010000243.1 GCA_023398955.1 Pseudomonadota bacterium | reverse complement strand
CAGATGCCCCCTCCCTCGCGGAAGACCCTCGAGGACGTCATTGGCCAGAACGACGAAATCGAGAGAAAGTTGGTAAACGTCGAGCTTTTCACGATCCAGTTCCATGCTCAGCTATCGGCCAGCGCTGGCCCCCGCGTTGCTAACTTTTTCGGGCACCGTTTACGGAAGAGCCAACCGCATTCAGGGACAGGCCCTAGTCCCTGAGCTTGTCCCGCGATGGGGCTGGCGCCCTCGTTAGGCCAACTGGCGGGTACGGTGCTGGGCGGCTCATGGGGGGTTCTCCGGCGTCAGGGGGTTGACCCCCTTGCGTAAGGTGGCCTCGTTATGACACCATCCGGCCTCATCAAGGGGTCTTGCAGTCATGGGTAGCAGTCTGGAGGGACCGCGGTGCGGGCCGTTAAGTGCGCGGGATAGCGTCCGCCAGGTGGAGGCATGATAGGAGTGTCGATAGCCCCGGGGTCAGAGCCCCACAGCGCAGAGACGCGGATCCTCTTCGATCTCACTCGGACAATTGCTCGCGTGCACCACGCTGCGCCCCGCGGCATCGATCGCGTCGCGCTCGAGTATGCCCTTTTCCTGGAGGGTTTGCCGCAGGACAGGGTCTCCTATTGCTTCCATCATGCGGGCGCGTGGCGGGTCCTCGCCCGTCCCGTCGCACGTTGGCTCCTGGCGGGCCTCGCTCGCCGTTGGCTCGGCTGGGACGTCGCGCCTCTCCGCGGTGGCTTCACGGCCCAGCGCGTGCTCCGTCGGCCAAGGGCGCGGAGCGTCCTTCGAGCGGCATTCTCGCGGCCTCTACGCCGCCCTGACCACCCGACTGTCTATCTCAACGTCTCGCACAAGGCATGGCGGCCGCTGGGGGAGCTGCGACGCCTCGGGGGCGACAGCTTGAAGATCGTGGCGCTGCTTCACGACGTCATGCCCCTGTCCTGTCCCCAGTTCTTCCCGTCCGACCTCAGGGAGGAGTTTCGCGCCGGGCTCGACGTGCTGATGCAGGAGGCGGATCTTTTGATCACGAACACCCGCGACACTCGGTGTGCCGTCGAGGCATGGGCGCAGGAGCAGCGTGTCGCCATGCCGCCCACCGTGCACGTGCCCTTCGGGATCCGTACCCTTCCCCATGCTGAGCTGCAGCCCGCGCTGCCGGAGGTGCCCCACTTCGTCTGCTTTGGCGGCGCGGACCCACGAAAGAACTTCGCGCTCATGAAGGCCGTCTGGTCGCGGCTCGCGGCGAGGGTGGCGGCGGGGGACGTCACTGGCGCGCCGCTGCCGCGCCTCTACGTCCTGGGGCTCCAGGAGGGGGCGTGCCAGGTTCCCGGGGTGGTGCCGGTCCCGCGCGCCACGGATCTCCGGGTGGCGGAGCTGCTCCGCACTGCTCGGGCGCTGCTCTTTCCGTCCTTGGCGGAGGGCTTCGGCTTCCCCGTTTGGGAGGCCTTCGCCGCCGGGGCGCCTGCCATTTGCTCGGACCTGCCGGTCTTTCGCGAGATAGGCGGCAGCGTCGCTGAGCTCTTGCCCCCCGACTCCGTCGAGCACTGGGTCGAGGCGGTCCTCGAGTACAGCCACCCCGACAGCCTGTCACGGCAGCGCCAGGTGCTCTGCCTGCAGGCGTATCGGGTCCCCACGTGGTCCGGGCACTTCAGCGCGCTCGGGGAGCTCCTACGGGACGTGCTGCACGGCGTTCCCGCGGGGCTCATCGGGCAGGAAGCGTCGCCAGCGTCCGCGTCGCACCCCCGGGCCCGAGTGCATGAGCGGGCGTCGGAACCGCCCGCCCTGAGCGCTAGCGGATAGCGCCGTGGGCGCGGTGCTTTCGCCCCCGCCAGGGCCTCCGCCGGCTCCTGCAGGCCTCCGCTACCTCTTCGTGGGCGGCTGTCCCCGATCGGGGACGCGGGCCATGGTCAGGCTGTTGAACTGTCACAGCCAGGTGATCGTCGGCAACGAACGTTTCGCCCGCGTGCTGGGCAGCGTGACGGCGCAGAGCTTCGCGCCCGAGCGGTTCTTCGCCCCCTCGCCAGCGGAGGCCAAGTACAGGGACGAGAGCTTCTACGGGCCGCTCGCTGCGCGCTGGGAATCGGGAGGGGTTCGCTACCTCGGCGACAAGCACCCTCGCTATCTCCGCAGGCTCGCGATGCTGCGGGAGCGCTTCGCTCACCCGAAGATCGTGGTCTTGCTGCGAGAGCTCGAGCCCGTCGCGTCCTCTTACAACGCGCGCGCGGCGCGGGAAGGCGACGCCTGGAGCGCCGATTACCAGGTGGCGGTCCGTGACTGGAACGAAGCCCTCCAGCGTACCTGGGAGGCGCTCCAGGAAGACCCGGAAAACGTCCTGCCGATCCGCTACGAGCGCATCTTCGCCGGTGAGGAGAGCGCGCTGCAGGCCCTCTTCGCCTTCCTGGGTTTGGCCCTCGAGCGCGGCGTGCGTCGGGGTCACGCGCGCATGACGCGGCAGTGGCCGGAGCGCCAGTCACGGCCGCTCCTCTTGGATGAGGCCATGCGCCAACACATTGCTCGTGAGGCGGACGGAGAGCTCCGGGACAGGGTGTGGGCTGCAGCGGACAGTCTGCAATCTCGTTGGAGCAGGCAAGGGGTGCTAGAAGGCGCCGCACCGTGAACCTGCTGATCGTATCCGTGGACGCCTTGCCCCGGCTCGGAGGCATCTCGCTGATGGCCCACCACTTGGCCAATGCCCTTGTGACACAGCACGGGCACCAGGTGGTGATGCTGGGGCCCTCGGGCAGCGCCGTGCCGCGGGAGTACTTGCACCGCTACAGGCTGCTCGAAGACGTTGATTCGCGGGTCGAGGAGCGCGCGGGCAGGGCCGGGCTGGTCCAAGACGCGCGCATCCGCGCCCTGGTGGAAGCCACTGTTGGCAGGAACGGCATCGATAGGGTCCTGCTCCTTCACCCCTTCTACTACGGGGTGGGCACCCTGGAGGCTTGCCGGCAGCGGGGCATCCCGTGCAGCGTGTATCTGCACGGCTTCGAGCTGCGCAGTCAGATGGTGCGCCGCGGCTGGGAGCAAGCCGTCGCCGCTCGCGAAGCGCTGAAGCCGGACACCCTCCAGCGTCGCCTCCTCCACACGATCATGACGGCGGACGAGGTGCTGGTGAACAGTCGTTACACGGCCTCCTTGCTCGAGGGGCTGGCTCCGCCGGAGCGCGTCCGCATCACGGGTTGTGGGATACCCGCACACGAGCTCGAGCGGGAGCTGCAGCTCTCACCCAGCCATGACCCGGTTCAGCGCGCCGCGCGGCGCGAGCGTTTCGGTTTGGGTCCGGGCCCCTGCGTGGGCTTCGTAGGGCGCCACGTCGCAGCCAAGCGCGTGGAGCGCCTGCTGGGTATGTGTGCAGCCTGCCCGGAGCTCAGCGCTCTCATCGTCGGCAGCGGCCCGCGGGAGTCCTCGGCGAGGGGACACGCCAGGGCTTGGGGTCTGGAGGGGCGCGTGAGGCTTCTTGGTGAGGTCTCCGACTCGGCGAAATGGGCAGCCCTGCGCGCCGTGGACTTCCTGTGTCTCCTGTCCGAGTCGAACGAGCGCACGGGGCAGGTGGAGGGCTTCGGCATCGCCCTGCTGGAGGGGGCTGCCGCGGGCGCCGTCCCTGTCTCGTCGGGCACGGGGGGCATGGGTGACGTCGTGGAGCACCGTGTGAACGGCATCATCGTGCCGCCGTGGGACGCGGATGCGGGCCAGCTGCTGGCAGGGTTGGCAGGGGACGTCCCTGCCATGAAGGAGCTCGTGGCCGCGGCCCGCGCGCAGCTCACGGAGCGCTTCACCTGGGAGGCTGTGGCTGGCGGCATCTTGGAAGGCTGGTCGTGAGGCTGGCGCGCGCCCTCGACGCCATCCTCTCGGGTCTGGAACGTCCCCGCGTCCTCGTCGTGAGCGACCGCTACCCGCCGCGCTCGTACGGCGGCGCGGAGGTGAGCCTGCACATCCTGCTGCGCTCCCTCGGTCAGGGGCGCGAGCTCCTCGTCGTCACCTTCGACGACGCGGCGCTCACTCCCTCCCTCGTCGAGGTGGACGGGGTCAGGGTCCTCGAGCTGCCGCGCCAGGGCCCCTGGCCCCACCACAAGGCTTTGCGCGCTTCCACCCTCGGGAGCATCGGGGGGCCTGGCACTTCAACTTCAGCTTTTTCTGGCACGCCCCCCACGACCACAACGCCGACGAACAGCGAGCTCTTGGCCCGCGTCCTGGCCGCGCGCCCCCAGGGCGGCGTCCTCGCGGATATCGTGGAGTACCCGGAGGGCGCCGGTCGAACAATGCTGGCCCAGGTGCTGCGCCGGCTCGAGCCCGGCCTGATCCACGCCGACAACCACAGGAGCATCCTGATGGTGGCCGCGAGCGCGCGCGGGCTGCCCCTCCGCCGCGTCGGCGTCGTGCGCGACAATCGCTTCCACTGCGCCCGCCACGATCAGTCGCTGCGCGTCGGGGAGCAGCGCTGCAGGAGCTGCGACCTCGCGTGCGCCCCAGTGGACCTCCCCGCCGCGCCCGACCTGCAGCGTCACCTGCTCGAACGCGTCGGGCAGCACCGCAGGCACGCCCTCTTGGCGATGGACCACGTCATCGTCACCAGCCGCTACCTGGAGGGCGCAGTGACGGCCTTCATCGACGCGGAGCGAGTCACCCGCATCCCGAACGCAGTGGACGACGTCGCGGAGGCGGAGCGGGCCATGGCGGGCGTCGCCGAGCTGCCCGGCACGAACCTCCTACTCGTCGGGATGATCAACGAGAACAAGGGGCAGCTGGCCCTCGTTCGCTGCCTGGAGGGTCTTGTCTCCCGGGTTCCGGACGCGGTGCTGCACGTGGCGGGTCGCGGAGCGCGCATCGAGAAGCGGCTGAGGGACCTTGCCCAGGAGAAGGGCCTGCAGCAGCGCCTCGTCTTTCATGGCCACCTGGGCCGCGAGCGGCTCTACAGGCTCTACCGCGAGTGCCAGATCGTGGCCGTGCCCGCGCTGTGGCCGGAGCCCTTCGGCAGGGTGCCGCTCGAAGCCGGCATGGCTTGCAGGCCGGTGGTCTCCTTCGCGACGGGGGGGTTATCGGAGTCCATCCTGCATGGCGTCACGGGAAGCCTCGTGGAGCCGGGAGACATGGCGGGGTTCCTGGGCGCCATCGCGGAGCTCGCCGATGCGCCGCGGCTGCGCCGGAGCATGGGGCATGCGGCACGACGCCACGTCCTTGCCACCTACTCGGTTGAATCCGCGCGGGAGAAGCTGCTAGAAACATGGCGAGTGATCGAGGAGCGCGCGGGTCATCCATGAGCGAGCAGTCCACCTATCGGTTCGAGTTTGGCAGCCAGCGCTTCGAGCTGCTCCTCGGTCCCGCTGTCGCCGCCGCCGCGGCTGGCCCCGCCGCTTTCGCCGCCGCGACCAGCGCTCCCCGTGACCCTTCCGAGGGCGGTCTCTGGGCCACCGCGGGTGTCCTCAGGTCCCTCAGCGCCCATCTCGGGGCAGGGGATCTGGTGCTCGACTGGGGCGCGGGCCTCGGCGCCTACGCCGTGCCCTTGGCGAGCCTGCCCCAGGTGCGCGTCGTGGCCTTCGAGGCGGACGCCGCCCTGCGCCAGCTCCTCATGGAGAACGCACGGCGCAACGGCGTGTCCCTCGGCGTCCACGCGCCCGAGGCGCTCTCGGAAGCGGCGCTCGGAGGCCCGCCAAAGCTCGTGCGCCTCGACGCGGACGCTGCCGAGGCCAGCCTGCGTCCCCTCTCCGCCCTGCTCCTGGAGCACCAGCCGCTGCTCTGCGTTTGCTCGGCGCACAGCGGTGGCCAGGAGAGCGCGGCGGTGCTGCTGCGGACCCTCGGCTACGCGCCGCGCGCGCACCTCGGCGCGGCGCAGGTAGTGCTCTACTCCCACGACGAAGGCCAACCGAGCGACGTCCCTTTTCAGATCATGACGGCCGTCGAGGCCCTCTCCGCCCTCATCGAGACGCGCACCACGGCGCTTCGCGAGGCCCTCGACGCGCACGCGCGGCAGACGCGGGGCCTCTTGGACGAACAGCTCGTCCATGCGCGCCGCGTGGACGCCGAGCTCTTCGACTTGAAGCGACGGCTGCATGGCAGCCTGGACGACGCCCCACGGGAGGCAGCGCCGAGCGGCAGCGGGTCCGCGGCGCCCACAGCGCTGCGCAAGCTGCGCAAGCTGGTGCGGGATCCACGGGCGTTCGTCCAGGACTCACGGAGCCTTGTCGTGCGCCGGTTGGGGAAGAAGGTCGTGAAGTGAGGGGGGGACGGAAGGCGGCATTCTACCGCAGTTGGGTGCATGAGCGCCTTGTTCAATCCAGGCGGACCCGCCTATTCTCACGAGGCTTTGATGTCTAGAAGGAAGCTCCTTTCGCTTAATTTCTTTCCAACTTTCTACCCGGCGCAGACGGGCGGTGAGCAGCGGGCATATCACCTGCTCAGGCAGCTGTCGGAGACCTTCGAGGTGCAGTCGGTGACCCCAACCTTCGAAGGCGTTCGCGACGAACTCGTCAGCCTTGGACCGCACTTGGTCGAGGCGCGCTTCACGCGCACCGAGGATTACCGGAGAATCTCGGCCCACATTCGCCGCAAGGACTCGCCCATCCACCGAACTGCCATGACCTATGCGCTCGCCGCCCGATCCCATGAGACGATGGTGCGGTACATCAGCTCGATCTGGAGCGGGTTGGATGGCGTCATTCTACAGCACCCGACGTGTCTGGGGCTACTGGACCATTTTCAGGATGCTCCAAAGCCTCTGTTCTATGTCAGCCACAACTGCGAGTTCGAGCTGGCTGTCAATGCCCATCGCGAGACATCTTCGCACGAGTTCCTCCAAATCATGTTCCAGCTCGAGGAGCGGAGCTGTGCAGCGTCTAGGGGCGTCTTCGCAACGACCCAAGAGGACGCCCTGAAGTTCCGTCACCTATTCGGAGTCGACCCGGCTCGTTTGTACGTGTGCGGGAACGGTAGCGTACAAAGAGTACCGGAAGAAGAGCTGGCGTCGCCCGCCAACGCCAGGAGCGTGCTCTTCATTGGTAGCAGCTGGGGTCCTAATGTCGAGGCCGCCCGCTACATCGTGGAGAGTATTGCGCCCACGCTACCGAACTTCACTTTTCACATAGTCGGGAACGTCTGTGGGCAGCTGAAGTCCACCACCTGCGGATCAAACGTGATCCTGCACCAGCAAATCCCCGAGGGAGCGCTGGCCGAGCTGCTTCGTGACACGCACATCGGCATCAATCCCATCTCCGAGGGATCTGGCTCCAACGTGAAGGTCGCCGACTACCTTGCTCATGGTTTGCAGGTGGTGACCACGCTCAAGGGCGCGCGTGGATTCGAAGCTGGCTACGAGAACCTGCACATGGTCGGCTTGAGTGAGACGGCGGCAGAGATTGAGCGCGTGGGAAACTCCTTGGGAGCCCCGACCTCCGCGGAGCGACGGGCTTGGTGCCGAGCGAGCCGAGCGCATTGGGCGTGGGACGAGATCGGTGGCAAGCTTGCTGCTGCCGTCTCGGCGGGGCTGGACCACACTGGCGGCTCCACCGCAAAGAGGAACCGGTTACTCGTGTTGAACGAGTTTCCAGTGCGCGGGCATCACTCTGGCGGTGAAGCGAGGATCGCGGGACTTCTCTCGTGTCCAGACGGCGGCGTCGATGTCAGTGTTGTCACCTTTGGTCGAGAGACGTTTCGAATCAACCCCCTGGGGGACAGCGTGGCCTGCATCGAGATTCCAGCAACAGTCGCGCAGCTGGAGTCGGCCAAGGAGCGGGACCGCTATTCTTATGCTTCGACCTTCGACGTCACGCTGCCTGAGACAGTGGATAAGAACCCTGTCTTCGTCACCGCGGTGGAGGCAATGGCGTCGCGGAGTGATGGAATCATCCTTGAGCACCCCTTCATGTGGCCAGTGCTGGAGCGGCTTCAGTCCGCCCTGCCCGTCGTCTTTGGCTCGCACAACGTCGAGGCGATCATGAAGCCCGAGACGATCGATACCCACCGCCAGAAGGAGGAGATCCTGGCCTCGGTCGAGCGCTCCGAGCGCCGGTTGACGGAGCGCGCCGAGATCGTGCTGGCGTGTTCGGATGCGGATGCTCGGCAGTACAAATCATGGGGCGCTCGGGCTGTCGCGGTCGTCGAGAATGGCGTCTCGGATCCTGTCGAAGCCGAGGTCGCGCCGCGGCCTCGTGGCGCAGCGGAGTCGAGGAATCCAGTCTCCCGCAATCAGCGGCTTTTCTGGGTCGAAGACTTCACAGTCCAGCGGTCTGAAGACATTCCTGGAGCTTTGGAATCGTTCCTTGCTCGGGCCCCCAATCCCGAGGAGGTAGCGGCCGCGCGATGCGCGTACGCGGAGGGCGGGCTCCACGGCATGCTCCGGAGTCTGCTTGCCAAGCACCACAGTCTCGACCAACGACCTTTCGTTTTCGGATTGCCATCACCCTCCGGCGAGAAGCCCTTCGTGGCTCTGTTCCTCGGTACTGCCCACCGCCCCAATTTGACCGCCACGGAGTTGATCCTGAAGGTCATCGCGCCCGCATGTCCGGATGTGGCGTTCCTGATCGTGGGGAGAGTCGTCGAGTCATTGGGGCCCCGGGTCGTCCCTCACAATGTCTTTTTGATAGGTTTTGTTTCCGACGAAGAGAAGCGGCGCATTCTCGAATCCGCCGACTTGGGACTCAACCCGATGACGGAGGGCGGGGGATCGAATCTGAAGATCCCCGACTATCTGTCCCATGGCCTTCCTGTGTTGTCGACGCACTTTGGATCACGTGGCTTTGAGGTGGAGGAGAACGAGGGCCTCTACCGTGCGGACCTGCTCGGGTTTCCTGAAGCCATCGCTCGCTTGCGCTCGGCGCCCCCCGAACGAGCAGGACGCGGCAAGGGGCCTGCTTCCCTCGAGAGCTACCGCTGGCGCGTCCTGTCGCAGCGCTACTTTGACCGCGTGCGGGAAGCGGCTTTGTGTCGGACGCACGAGTATGTCCTGGTGCTGGAAGACGGCTCGATCCTTCGTTCCGAGGAGTACTCGGCTCATGCGCAGACCGTGGCCGCTCTCTGCGGGTTGACGAGCATGGAGATCGTGGCAGCGACGGACCTCAATGCTCCGTCGTCCCAACTTCCGCCCCTCCGCGCACACAACGGCGCTGCGTGTCGGTTCTTCCGCAGGGATCTGGCGGAACGCGTGGCGGTGGAAGGGCTGCCCCGCCACGGGGCTTTCAACGGCCTCGTTGCGCCGATCGTCGAAGTTGAACCCGAGGACGTTGCTGCCACGCGGAGGGCCCATCCGTGGTCGGTGATCCTGGGTTCGGGCTGGTCGGTGCCCCTCTTCAATGGCACTACGCCCTATCGGCTCGTGTCGGGCCGCGCTGTCATCCACGTGCCCACCGGGGCGCGCGAGATCCGGGTCGTTGGCTATGCGCGCTCGTCAACGGCCCTCGACCTCGTCGCGGGCGCTCGTGTCGCGGCTAGTCTGTCGACGCCAAACATCAGCAAATACGAAATTGCGGCGGAACTGGAAGGGGAGACAGAGGTGACACTCTGCAGTCGTGCGCTGTCGAACGGAGCGACCCGAGAGTATTACGTTACGGTGGAGCGCATCTTCGTAAGAGGGGAAGCGGTTTGGGAGGAGGTTGGTGTGGCCTCGAACGGTGGGGTGGCTGAGTTGGCCTTCCGGCGGCCATCGAGCGAAGTCCACCAGCGTGCGCGCTTCGACACGGTACTGTGCCCGCCCTTTCGTGACTTGCCGCACTCGATGGCGGCCTACCTGCGTGCCGTGGTGTCCAGCAAGCGTCGCATCATCGTGATGGGCAGCGAGTGCTTCGTGCGGGATGTCCGGAACGTCTGCCTCGACGAAGGCCTTCCGGGAGACCGTGTCCTAGCCCTTGGCGAAGGCCGTGACAAGGAGGGAGGACGGCCTCTGCCCGATGTTACCCCAGATTGGGAGTTGGGTCTGCTTGCCAGTAGCCGCGCACGCGTTGGATATAGCAACAAGCGCGGCTTGGGGATATCGCCGCTCGTCATCCTTGGCTTTCAGGCACAGAGTCAAGTCGTTCACATTGCGGCGATGCTCCGCAAGAAGCTGACCCGCCGCTTCGCAGACCGGAAGGTCGTGCTGGTGATTCCCGCTTCGATCTCGGAGTCCGTCGATGGCCCCCAGCTCGTGGAACTCGCCAAGAAGAGCGGGGTCATGCCGCTGACGCCCACTTCGGCGCGAGAGGCGCTGGCTGTGCTTGCCCAATCGGGTCTGACCCTGGCCGTCGCGCCGCAAGCGTGGCAGCTTGAAAGACTGCGGCAGCTGCGTCGGCTCTACGGGATGAATATCCGGTTCTGGCCGGCATACCTCCCGTACCGCGTCAGCGGCATGGAGTCTGAGTCGCTATTCGATCTCGACGACGTGCTCTGCGAGTACTGGCGAGCGGCGACCGATCCGAACGAGGCGCCGAGGTGGAGTCTGGCGGGTGCGGTCTCCGAGACGGAGTTCACGCATCGCGTCGGAGAGCTTCTAGCTGGCGACTGTACCTTCGGGGTGCACCAATGAAATGCCTGATTCTGATCCCGACCGACGGCCACGGGGGCTGCGAGTACAATGCGCTCACCTTTGGGATGTACCTGAAGGAGGTAAGAAAGCTCGATGTGTACGTCTCCTTTCCCATCAACTCCGGCACGAGCTACATCGCCTATCTAGCCGTGCTCAACGGGCTCAAGCTAGTGCCCTTCCAGGTTCGCTTCCCGTCTTCGGACAATGAAGAGCGGGTGGCGATCCAGGAGCGCGAGACGTGGAGAGTCCTCGAACAGATACGACCTGACTTCGTGTTCATCCCGTCACCGTGGCCAAAACGGGGCCAGGGAATGATCCTCGGGTGCATGGGAGTTGGTGTGCCCACCCTCGTCAAGGTGGCGCTGGTCCCCGAAGAATGGGGGACGGGCTACGTTCACCCAGCCCTTCGGGAGGCTCAAGCGTCACGTCAGCTGTGGTTTGCAAACTCCGCCTACTCTGCGGCTTTACTGGAGAAGCACTACGGGCTGCCTCCTGGCACCGTTGACTACTTCCACGTCGGCCCGATTGGCGTCCATACCTTGACCCTCGGCTGGGTCGCAGCACGCCGATCGAGAGGCGTCCAGCAGAAGAGCCGTGGCGAGGTGCTGGGCTTCGATGCTGATGGCAAGTTCATCATCACGACGGTGTCGCGCCTGGCAAAGCAGAAGGGGTACTACACGCTTGCTGAGGCGGTTCCGGAGGTCCTCCGGCGAGCGCCCCAGGCCCACTTCGTCTGGGTCGGCGACGGCGAGGAGCGAGAGAACCTCACGCGGCTTCTCGATAGCAAGGGTGTGTTGGGCGCGGTGACGATGCTGGGATACCGGTCGGACGTGCGCGACGTCCTACGCTGCAGCGACGCGTTCGTATTGCCGACGGAGTACGAAGGCGGATGCTCACAGGTGCTGCTCGAGGCGATGGAAGAGGGAGTCCCGGTGGTTGCCACCAGGGCGAGTGCCGTGGAGGACATCATTAGGCACGGGGAGAATGGGCTCCTAGCGAAAACCCGCGATCCCTTGGATCTTGCCGAGAAAACGGAAGCCCTGGCGCAATCGGACGCGCTGCGCGCGAAGCTGGCCAAGTGTGCCACGGAGACGGTGAAGACCTACTCGGCCGACGTGATGTTCGAGAACACCTTTGAACGCATCGAACGCCTGCTGCGGCGCCGCATCGAGAGTGTGCCCGAACCTGCCCCAGTCGATTGGGAGGCGGCGTTTACCCTGGACGACGAGGAGGCATTGGTCTCGCTGGATTCTCCGGCGTTCTCTTATGGTTGGGTGGATGTGGAACCGGGAACAGGCGGTGCACAGCGATGGGCGAAGCGCTTCAGTGCGGTCCATGTTCCCTCGACGATCGCCAAGCGCTCCAAGTCAGTTTTCCTGGCTGGTCGCAACCGCGTCTCGGATGACGCCGTCCAAGGGGCTCGCTTCACCATCAACGGCATACCCGTGGATGCTGCCATATCCCTGGCGGAATCGGGTCCCAGCTGGAAGGCGTCGGTCTCGATACCCCGTGGTATCGATCGCGATCGAGGCATTCTCATTCAGATTGAGGCCGGAGACGAGAAGGAGCTCGGTGGCTTGTTCTCGTCCCGTTACGCCGGAGTGCACGCGGCTCTTGCGGTTCGCAAGCTTGCGTTGAGGCTGTCACGGTGAGTTGCGGCGATGGAGAAGCCAATCCACACGAGAAGTATCCGAGGCCGAACGGTACGGTTCTTCGTTCCTCGGCCATCTGATGCGGTGCTCAAGCAGCACCGAGCGGGCACGTTCGCTGATGAGCCGATGCTCGAGCTCGCGCTCGGCGCTTTGAGCCCGGGCGCGCACATCCTCGAGGTCGGTTCGGGGGTGGGTAACGCAACGCTGTTCCTCGCTCTGTTTGCCAACCCGGCCCGGATTGTACCGATCGAGCCGAACGAGCAAGCCTCGGCCATCCTGCGGGAGAACGTGGAGATGAACAGCGTGGCCTGTGTGGACTTCTCGTACTTGGGAAAGGCACTCGGCAGTCGGCCACGACAGGCGTTCCTGGAGCTGAGGTATCAGACCAATTTGGGCAGCGGGTACTTGCGGGAAGGCCCTGGGCCAATCGAGGTAGTGACCGGGGACAGCTTGTTGAATTCTCAGTACTTCGACCTGGTGATCATTGACCTGCCCGGAGAGGCGGGCGAGATTCTGGAGGGACTCGAGGCGCTCGTGTGCCGCTGCAGGCCCGCCCTTCTCGTGATCGTAAGGAGGCACCGGGAAGCCGCCGTCACCGAGTTTCTCCGGCGTCGTGGCTTTGCCGTTGCGGGTTCGGCTTCGCGCAATCCCAGCCTGGTGGCGATGCTCTACAAAGCTGAGCAACGTGAGATCGTGGATTCGGCGTCGCCACCCCCAAATCACATCCGTGGAACCGTCTCCCGATTCTCCCTCGACGGTGAGGAGTTCTGCTTCTTCATCAAGAACCGATTCGATACGATCCAAGCTGAACACTTTGCCGGTCGTCTCTACGAGGCGGAGGAGCTGTTGCTCATGCAGTCCGTCATCGTGCCGGGAGCTTGCGTTCTGGATTGCGGTGCTAACGTAGGCAACCACACCGCGTACTTCGAGAAGACCTGCAAGGCGGGCACGGTGGTCGCGCTCGAGCCGAACCCAGAGGCGATCGCGCTTCTCCGGATCAACTGCGCCCTGAATGGCCTCGAGAGAACGGACCTCTCGCTCCTTGGAATTGCATTGGGCGAGAGCGACTCCAGCGCAGTGATGAGAGTCTTGAACCCTGACAACATGGGAGGGGCGCAGGTGGTCAGTGCCGCAGAGGGCCCGGTTCGTGTCCGGCGAGGCGACGATGTGCTCGCCGAATACAGGTTCGGGTTCTTGAAGATTGACGCGGAAGCCATGGAGCTGGCGGTGCTGCGGGGGCTCGCTGACACGATTGCCCGGGACAGGCCGGCCATCTTTGTCGAGGTCGACGACCACAACACCGAAGCCTTTGGCGAGTGGTGTAGACACGCCGGATACGTCGTGAGGAGCCGGTATCGGCGTCATCTTCGGTGTGAAAACTACATGGTCATTGCAATAAGCCAAGCAACGGACTGACGGGTTGTTGGCGCCCGCGCCTTTGCGCGCTGACGCAGCCAACACTGCCTTGGCCATGATGCTGCAAGTTGAAGAAAGCACCCGCACGCTCGGGAACCTCCCCGCGCTTCAGTCGAATCCGCTACGTCTGGTGTCGCGGATGTTAGCCGGGAACTCGAATGGACCAGACGGAGCCGTGAACCTCGGCAGGCACGCCGAGTTCCGACGAGAGGGCAGACACTTCTGAGACGATGTCTGGGAAGGAGCTCGGGGAGTAATCGTCGCCGCACAGCCACCCGCCGGGCTTAACGAAACGACGCCAATGCGTCAGGTTTCTCCGGAACATAGGATTCGAATGCACGGAGTCGTCGAAGTACACGTCAATGGGCAATCGCCAACCCCGAGCAACGTCTGGGCTCTTACCTACGATTGGAATAATGTTGTCGCAGTCGTTTGTGTATGAGAGAAAGGCGTCGAGCGAGAACTCCGCACACTTGAACCGCTTCTCCACCTTCTCGATGATCCATGGCCGCCTCTCCCAAGGATCGATGCAGAATACTTGAGACGAAGGCGGCGCGTTATGGGACCAATGCCAGGATGACAGTCCGTAGAGACTTCCAGTTTCAACTATGACAGCACCGTCCGAAAGTGATGACGCGATTTCGCATATGCGATCGAGCCCTTTCGCGGAAATCTGGCCCGGGATAGTCGGATTAAGCTTCGCCCCGCTGCGAGTTGCCATGGTGATGGTACCTACAAGGCCATGGCGCTGATACGGGAGATTCCGCGACAACGACATGACGAGGTCCTCCATTCTGATGGTATCGCTGTAACTGTCAAGACCGGGAGAGGTGCAAGAATGCTTCTGGCCGACCTGGTGGCACATTCGCTGAGCACAGCGGAACGGGGCAAATCCGCGCTTGGCGCGGCACCGCTTGGAGCGGTTGCGAGGCCTGACAGTCAAACCGCTTCAGGCGGGTCACCTGGCCAGCCTGTTAGCCGCTTCTTTGATACTGACTAGAAAACCACTAGCTCATCCCACAGGTTCCTGAGAAGAGCCCTCTTGACCGATCGTCAGTGTTTGCCACAGCGTCTCCGCAAGCTGCATGGGTCCACCGGATTGCCCTTCGAGACGAGTGAGTTCGTCGGGACGCAGGAGCGCATGATGGTGCGTGTTCTCGCGGATCAGCCGCAAGACAGTCGTACACAGCGTCTTGGCATCGGATTGCCAAGGGTACTGCTGAGTTGGCTCGGGGACTAGTCGATGCCAGGTGAATGTCTCCGACCGAAGCGGTTGGTCGCCATTCATCGCCGCCGTTAGGCACTCAGAATCGCTGTGCAATTGGAGCCACTGGGCAATCTCAGGCGCAACCGGATGAATGGCATAGCGATGGTTGACGAGAGTGGGTTCCAGTGCGCGAATAAGGTCGAGTGAAGCGGCGTCAGTGGTTCGCAGGGTGGTGGTGAGCTGTAGATTAAGGTCGATGAGGTGCGGGGAGTAGAGTGGAAAAAGCACGGGTATACACGGCGACATTACTCGGGACAGTAGACCAAAGTGTGTGCGGTTACGGTACCGAAGGTAATATAGGTATACAATGTCAGCGACGTCCTTTGTCGGTGCTGAGTCAATGTCAGGCCGAGTGTCTGAGCGAGCGAGTCTAGTGCCGTCCTCGTTGAGAATTCTATGGATATGGGAGGGGCGAAACATAGAAGCATGCAGTTGTTCCGGGTTGACCTCGGCCAGGATCCTGGTTTCTGGAATTCTGCCTGGGTAGACAATGCGACCTAGCCCCCCACACCCGCCTGAAAGATTGACAACTCGGTAGGGATTTGAAGGCAACCTGTGTGCACCACTGGCAATGCGAAGCCCAGCCAGAGTGCTCCGAGCGCGCAGCATCAGCTCAGCGCGCCCGGCCCCCAGGGGCGCATATTGCTCGCAAAGTGCGAGACCATAGCGCGATGCAAGCTCGATCGCGACTGTCGTGTCAGCGGAACCTGGCCCGTACCTCGTGCTGAATACCACGTCACGGTGCATGCCTGCTGCTATCAGGGCCCCAAGGACGGTTCGACTGTCGCGGCCTCCTGATAGATCGCAAACGAGGGTGGTGTCCGAGTAGAAGGCCCGAATAGCGCGAAGGTTAGCAAGGATATCATCGATAACTTTGTCCCTTGCATTTTGATAGTCGATCCTCCGTGCACAGTGCGAAAGGAACGCAGGGGAGGGGTTCTCCCGAATAACTGTGTCTCCGTTAACCAGGTCTAAGTACAGTGAGCGGTCGAGGGGAACGCGAGACATCCCGCTGTACGGGCCAACCTCACGGGTCATTCCACAGAACGCGACCAGATCAACAATCGCGGAGGGTAGTATCTCAGGCCGTGGATGGCCAAGTTGTGCGGTGACAGAGACGGCGAGGTGGGGGTCGTTGGAGACGAGCACGGCAGTGCCGAGATCGAGATAGTAGATCTGTGAGAGCCCGAGAACATCGTGGCATACCCCAATGCCGATCTTGTCGGCGATGAGTAGCGTGAACGACCCACGGAGCGAGTTCTTGATGTCTTCAGCGGTCTGATTGAGACGCGCAAGATCTCGCGCCGTCACGATGCGGTCCCCTAGAATGGCAGGTCCTTCCAACAGGACGGTCTTGCCATCGCCGGCCCTCGCTACCTTGCTGGGCGGACAGGCGAGGCCGCTGGTTGGGCTCAGGGTTACCCATTCGAGCGGATAACCAGACCAAGTGAACGGCAATCGAGGCGTCCAAGGGGAATGGCGAAGCAACACCAGGACGAATGGGGCGTGCAGACCATCTATCGTTGGGCCGGTAGTATCCATGATTATTTCCGGAACGAGCATCGCTGTCGCGTACAATGATTAGAGGGCGAAGTTTAGGCAACTCGCGATACTCCGGATCTCGTGCGCGCCCGTCCAGCCTCGCCCCTTTGAGAACTCTTAACGTTGCGAGATCGTCTTCAATGACGATCTCGGTCCGGGGAGGGTCGGAAAGCCTTAACGGAGTGGGGCCTCAACAAGCGGGGCAGCGCGAGAGCGGGAGAGTGTGCGCATAACCGTCGGCTGTTGGGTCGACAGCGGGTCAGGGGAAATCACGCTCCGTAACGGACACGCTGTGCGGCCTTGGTCGAGATTTGGGAGAGGGACCCCACTCTTTGACGGAATCGATGTACACTGTCGCGAGATCGCGGCGGACCGCGGGAGCCCCAAAACATACGTGCTTCAATGACCTCCTCGAAAGCATCCACATCCCCATTCTCCTCGTACACGCGGCGTCTCGCGCCGCTGGCGCAACGCCTCGCGCCTCTCGGGAGACGTTTTGCGTTACTGCAGCGAAAGCTCACGCCGCTCGGGCAACGTCTCCCTCCGGCGCTTGAAGGCGTGCTGCATCGCGGCGATCCAGGGACAATCCTGCTACGACAGCCAGCTCGCGACGAGGATATCGTCAACTCGTTCCGGCTGGCACTGGGACGCACTCCGACCGAGGAATCCATCGCCGGCAAGCGAGGGAAGACGGTCGGCGAATTGATGGCGACCCTGCTCGCGTCCCAGGAGTTCAGGGAGAAGGGGCTTCCGGCACTCCTCGGCGAGCCTGATCCGTGGTCCGCTCGCCACCCGCAGGAGTGGGCCGACTTGGAGGATTACCTGTTCGATCGTTTCGGTGCCGTGCTCGAAGGGAACGAGGCGAGCCGCCGAGACTACCTTCTGCGAATCATTTCGCACCGAAACGGCGCGCTCTTCAGGCAGCTGCGGGCGCTCAAAGGAAGTGTGCCGGCGGATCTCGTTCACGACCTGAAGCAGGCGTGTGCCAAGTCCGCGGGGGCCGGGGCGCGAAACGGGCTGGATGCCGACGGCGTGCGAGCCATCACGATGCTATTCCTCGGCCGCTACCCGAACGCCAACGACGATGTGACGGCTCGGGCTGCTCTCGGCTCGTCCCGCCTCGTGAAGCGGCTCCTGAGCTCTGCGGAGTGCGACACCAATGTGCTGCAGGCCGTCGTCGACGGCAGGTCGCTGCCCCATTGCCGCAGCGAGGCCACTCCCCCTGACTGGGTCAGGATTGCACTCGCGCGGACGCTGAAGCTCACCCCCAAGGGGCGGCGTGCCATTCGTGCAGCCAGCTCTTGGGAGGTGCTACTCGGGGTGATACTCAAGGACGACCATTTCGAGCGCGTGTACCTCCCGCAGAAGCCCGGCAAACCGGGATTCACGGCCGCGGCGCGCGTGAGGCAGGCTCGCGAGGCGCTCGGGGTTGTTGATTTCCACGCTATTTGATGACGTCCGGTCCAGGCTACGTGATGGGCATCAGGGCGGTGGTGGGAAAGGCGTCCGTGGGGCTGATGGCGTTGCGCGGAGCCCATCATCGAGCTGGGCGACCTTG
>JAEWRL010000240.1 GCA_023398955.1 Pseudomonadota bacterium | reverse complement strand
GTTGCACGTGGACGGACGAGCACGGCCGCCGTTGCAGCGAGACACACTTTCTCCAAATCGATCACATCGAGCCCCATTGCCTCGGCGGCCAGCGGGACCTCTCGAACCTGCGTCTGCTCTGCTCGGCTCGGCGCACAACGCGCCCGAAGCCCGGCGTCGCCTCGGGCCAGCCGCGAGGACTCGTGAAGCACGCCCACGAAGTCCGGGAAGGCTACCCGGGACATGACGCCTCCACGTACCCAGCGGTAAAGCCACGAAACACCCTTCAGTGTGCTCCTCGAGGTCGAGTTCAGGTCGCATCTCGACCTGCGCAAAAACCTGCTCGCGGTGGTGGGCCACTTTTGCCGAGCGAAACTGGGTCAGTTCTGCCGAGCGCCGAAGGACTCCGCCCATCCAAACCTTTCATGGGGGGGAGCGCGCGAAATCTAGGATGAACCACTCTTGGGTTGGGCCCAAAGCGACGGGGACGGCCGGCTTGGTGACGAACCCCAACAATCCAGCGCGTGAATGACGACATGGCGCGTGCATCAACGTGCCCTGTGGTAGCCGTACGCACCGTCCTCGCGTGGCGCGTCTGCGCCAACCGCGTGCGTCCTGCTGCTCCGCGACGCCGGAAAGCGCCGTGCGATGCTTACCACCGCCGTCAACGATGCGCAACGAACCGTCGAGCGTACAGCTCTGTCCCGTCAGCGACGGTGAACACAATCGCTGCTCTGCACCGTTTCCTCGTCATCAGTAGTACTGTGAGCGTCCGGCAAGGATCCGACGGAGCCGCGGAGCCAAGGCGTGGGAGGAGCTGCTGGAGAGAGTGCGATGGGCGGGGCTGGGGCCACTTGTGGACCTCCTGCTCCCTCCAACCGGAAAGCTCACCACCATCGTCGAAGAGGCCTTCCGGCGCGCTGTATTGAATAACAAGACTTGATCTCGCGGTGTTGAGGTAGCAAGCATGCGCGATGACTCAAAGACCACCTTCTCGAACGCTGTTCACACCCACTTCACGTCTTGCCCTGGCTTCCACTGTCGCTCTGCTCGCCGGCTGCTCCGACCATGCCCTGACAGGGGAAGATGCCGTCACAACGGTGGACCAAGCGCTGATCGGCGGGGAACCCGCAACTGCCGACTATTTTCGGTCCACCGTCGGAATTGGGGACGAGTGCACCGCCGCGAAAGTCGGTCCGCGTCTGTTTCTGACAGCAGCCCACTGCGTCGCCGTCCCCCGGCTTTACAGACAGGCACCGCCGCCCGGCTATCCCGCCAACGATGGCGTTGATGATGCTTACGTAGCGGGGCAGCCGCTGCTCATTCAGTGGGGGCTCGATGCTGACGGTCCAAGCGGTACCTTCACCATTGTCCAGACGAGCATCCACCCCTCATGGTGGACGAATCCGAACTCGCCGGACCCGCTCTTTGGCTCGGATAGCGCCGCCGACATTGCTGTCATCGAGATTGCCGAAGACACACCCGACATTCCTGAAGCCAGGGTCGAATTGGACACCATTGCGCCCGGAACGCAAGTTGTAGAGGTTGGACGAGGCTGCGAGGAATCAACCTTGACGCCAGACTCCCATCTGGGTCGTTTCAAGGCTCAGCAGGTGACGACCCTGCCTCCAGAACCCGAGCTGGCCTACGTCTCACCACCGCTTTCGGATTCGCAGTCCACGGGCATCATCAACTCCTACTTGTTCACTCCCGGGCAAACCCAGGATCCCAGTGCTGCGAGCCTGTGCTTGGGTGACTCTGGCGGCCCTCTCTATCTGCCGGACAACAGCGACCCGCGTGTGGTCGGCGTCAACTCCGACTACACGTTCATCGATCAAAGCGGCGTTTCTTGGAGTGATTGGCACACTCAAACCGCCCAGGGGTCTTATCATGGCGTCGGCGAATGGTTGGAGAGCCTAGGTGTGAATACAGTTGGCACCCCCTGGAACCTGGACCGTATTGACCAACGTGAGCCAACTCCAGCAGATGGGTATAGTTACGATGGCGATGGGACAGGCGTTCACGTCTACGTTCTCGACTCTGGCATCCGTGCCACCCACGAGCAGTTCCAAGGTCGAGTCGGTGAAGGTTGGGACTTCGTTGATGACGACGCCGATCCGGATGACATCGGCCCTATCGGTCATGGCACTGGTGTCGCCAGTATCATCGGGGGCAAGGACCTCGGAGTGGCCAAGAATGTGACGTTACACGCTGTAAGGGTTCTTAATCAGAGGATCTCCGGCGACGAGGCAGACGCGATCGCCGCACTCCAGTGGGTGATCGACAACCACATCTCTCCCGCCGTGATCAACATGAGCTTCAGCACATCGATTTATTACGACGAGATGGCACAAGCAGTGCAACGGGCCGTCGACGCAGGCATCACGGTCGTAGCGTCTGCGGGGAATGCGGGTGAGGATGCCTGCAACTACTACCCGGCAGGTTTTCCTGGCGTCATCACAGTTGGGGCGAGCGATCGGTATGATAGTCGCTTCGTCACAGACGGTCCTGAGAGCAACATCGGAAGCTGCGTGGATCTCTTCGCTCCCGGGGTCGACGTCGAGCTTGCCGGCAGTTGGGAAGACTCCGCGTTGACCACCGGCTCAGGAACGACCGAGGCGGCGCCACACGTTGCCGGAGCGGCAGCTATCTACCTGGGAGCACATCCCGATGCCACGCCGGCCGAGGTTGCTCAGGCCATCCTCTCTCAGGCGACCCAGGGTGTGCTGAGCAATATTGGGCAGGGCTCTCCGAATCTGCTGCTCTTCACATCAGGTCTTGCGGGCGCTCCGTCATGCACGGAAACCGTCTTTGAAGCAGAATCGATGACCGCTTCAACAGGACAGGCAGTGACGGATGGCTGGAACATCTGGAGCAACGGGTATGTACAGTTTGACCACCGTTTCCCCCCGGGACCGTCGCAACTCACGGTCTCCGCTCGTGGTGAACAGGCTGGCGGCGCCTGGCCAAACATGACAGTCACGATCAATGGTTCCCAGGTCTATTCAACAACAGTGAGTTCCGCCACTTGGACTGACTACACCTTCAGCGTCTCCTCAGCGGCTGGCCACGCGGAGGTGCGGATCAACTTCACCAACGACTATTATGTAAATGGCGAAGACCGAAACCTAATTGTCGACAAGGTCGCTGTGAACTCTTGCGATGGCACCACGGGTGGGGACACCTGCACCGTCGAGACGGCGGTAGACCTCGGTCTAGATGGTCACAGTGTGGCCGTGCCCACCGACGGGTGCGTCAAGGTGGACTCCGCCTATCCGAGTTGGTGGGGCACCCGCAGTATGGCGTTACAGAACAACAACGCGGATGCTTATCCCATTCCGTTTGAGTGGAGCAATGCTTGCGAGTCGAGGAGTGGCTCCGGTACCTTCGAGGCGGACTGGCAGAGCCTGGTCATCGGTCCTGTCAGCGACCAGTGTCCAACGCTCATCGACCTCCAGGGGCCATCTGGTGGACAGGTCGCTCTCCGCTACTTCGGTGGCTGAATGCGGGCCCGCTTGACGCGGTCTAAAGCAGCCACGTAGAACAAAAGAGGGAGGCCGCGGCCTCCCTCTTACTTTCAGCGCTGCCCGATGTTTCACCTGGCACACCTGTGCCACCTCCCAGTGGCACACGGCGACGCATGCTGCGTGCCCAACCATTCGGAATCTCGAAGAGCCGAACAGAATCGGAATGGCGCAACTGTTGCATGAGGCCCCAATCATGAACCGTAGCTCCTCTCGCCAACGAATTCTACTGACCTCGGTCTTTGCCGTGATTGCCGCAGTTTCTTGCAGCGAAGACCACTCCGACAACACTTCGAAGTCTCACGCTGGTGACACCAGCGCCGCAACCGTGCAGGGCGGACAAGCGGGCAACAGCACGGGCGGTATCCCCGTGAGCAGCGCCCTGCCAGCTGGAACCGCCGGAACAGCCGCAGGTGGAGCGGCGCAGGCAAACACCGGCGGCGCGGCTGGTAGCGGCTCAACGTTGCAGCAATGTCCCGGGCAACCCCGGCGCGACATCACCGTGCGGCTGGCTTTCCCTGACGGAATGACCGCGCCGACCCTGTCGTCGATCGGGAACGGTGAAGCCATTGCGAACCAAATCGATGGCACCTTGCAGGCGATTACGGAGATCACTGAGTCTTGTCCGGCATGTACCAATGGAACGCGCCAAGCTCTCAGCATTCCGCTCGTGGATGACGAAGCAAGAACCTTCGCACTCGTAGCGTACCCCATCGAACTCGTCACGGAGTGGGCAGCAGCCGCAACTCCTCTCGTTGGGCAACGCTTGTCCTTGATGTTCCGACATACCAGGGGCTTTCAGTTCCAACTGTCGACCGGGTTCGTCCTCGCTGACGCGGCGGGTCCGGTCATCGCGGCAGAGCAGGCTCAGTTCGTCACGGCGCTGAAGCCTGCGGATCTGCCAGGCTTCACCGTCACCCTCGGTGAGCCGATCTGCAGGCAAGCCGACGTCTGCGCCACGAACGTTTTTAGGTCCCTTGTCTTTGCGGGGACCACGTCCGCTACCGTGGGTTTGAGCGAAGACGGCTCGTTCACCATCGGCTCACAGAGCTTCGGAGCTAGGAACCTGGGCGCCGGAACTCTCGACTCAATTACCTGCGCGGATCTCGAGCGAGCGTCGCCGTGGTCCGTGTGGCGCGTCAGCAGCCAATAGCCTCCCAACCCACCCTTATCCCTCGGCCGGTGGATCGTCGCATCCATCGAGATGGACTTGCGCTCGGAGCACGAACCGTCGCGGGCGGCAGCTTCGCGGCCGCGCCCAGCGGCAAACGAGCGCGCCAACACAGCGCACGTCTTGGCTATCAGCCGCGACACGCTCCCCTCACCCTCTCACAGCCTAACCCGCCGCCGCGTCAACACCTTCTCCACCTCAACGATCAGGAAGACAGCCAGGCCGATCCCGAGGGGTACGAGCCAGTGGCGGAGGCCGTGCGCGGTGGAGCCGAAGAGCAGGTGCATGAAAGGGGAGTAAACGAATAGGAGCTGCAGCGCCGCTAGCGCCCCCACTGCGATCCATGCGACCCGGTTGGCGACGAGCCGGGCAATGGAGAGCGCGCTGTCCTGCAGGAAGCGGCTGTTGAACAGGTAAAAGGCTTGGCCGCACACAAGGGTGTTCACGGCCTGGGTGCGCGCCAGCTCTAGCGGACTTCCCGCCGACATCTCGTACAGGAACACCGCGGTGGTGGCGCCACCGATCAGCAGAGAGACGAATCCAATCCGCCAAAGGAACACGCCGCCTAGGATGGACGCGCCAGGTGGTCGGGGCGGCCGCTGCATGACGCCCGGCTCGGCCGGCTCGAAGGCGAGCGCAAGCGCGAGGGTGACAGCTGTCACCATGTTCACCCAGAGGATTTGCACTGGGGTAAGCGGAAGCACCATCCCTAGCACCACCGCAACCAGCACCACCAGCGCCTCGGCGCCGTTGGTAGGAAGGATGAACAGGATGGCCTTGCGCAGGTTGTCGTAGATGGTCCGCCCCTCCTCCACTGCGCGCTCGATGGAGGTGAAATCGTCATCGGCGAGCACGATGTCGGCAGCCTCCTTGGTCGCCTCCGTACCCTTGATACCCATCGCGACACCGACGTCGGCTCGCTTGAGCGCCGGCGCGTCATTCACGCCGTCGCCGGTCATCGCGACCACCTCGCCGTTGGACTGGAGGGCCTTTACCAGGCGGAGCTTGTGCTCGGGGCTGGTGCGAGCGAACACCGCGTGCTCCCGCACCAGTCGCTGGAGCTCCTCGTCCGATGCGGCTTCGAGCTCGGCGCCCGTCACCGCGTCTTCGCCTTCGCCGATCCCCATCTCACGAGCGATGGCCATAGCAGTGCCGGCGTGGTCGCCGGTGATCATCTTGACCCCGATCCCCGCTTGCCGGCTCACCCGGATCGCCTCGATCGCCTCCGGACGCGGCGGATCGATGATACCCACCAGCCCCAGGAAGACGAGCTCCTGATCGAGGTCGGAGAGGTTGAGCTCCTCGCACGCTCCCTCAGCCTCGCGGGTCGCCGCCGCCAGCACCCGCAGACCTTGCCTGCTGAGCGACTCTATCTGCTGCTCCCAGAAACCTCGGTCCAGGGCCTTGGTCGCTCCGTCCGCACCGAGCTCGGTCACCGAGCGATCGAGCAACCGGTCCGGCGCTCCCTTCACGAAGACCCAGCAGCGCGCGTCCGGGGTCCGCTCGAGGGTGGCCATCAACTTGTTCTCGGACTCGAAGGGGACCACTGCGAGGCGCTGATGGCCGCCCGGGTCAAAACCCGCCTTGCGACCCAACGTACGGAGGGCTCCCTCGGTCGGCTCGCCCAAGAGCGTCCATTGCCCTTCCTCCTCGCGCAGCTCCGCGTCGTTGCAGACCGCCATCACCTCGATCAACCGCGCCAGGTCGAGGCGCGCCTCGAGCGTTACGGGCTGGCCAGCGAGCGTCAGCTCGCCCTCGGGGCGATACCCGGTGCCGGAGACGTCGTAGCTCCCACCGCGAGTCACGGCGTGGCGGGCAGTCATCTCATTGCGGGTGAGCGTGCCGGTCTTGTCCGAGCAGATCACCGTCACCGAGCCGAGAGTTTCCACCGCATTGAGCTTGCGGGTGATGGCATTACGCCGCGCCATCCGCTGCACCCCGAGCGCGAGAGTGATTGTCAGGATCGCGGGCAACCCCTCGGGAATGGCCGCCACCGCGAAGCCTATCGCAGCAAGGAAGAGCTCGGCGGTGCTGTAGTCGTGGAGCATGTACCCCACCAGCCACATCAACACCGCCATGCCGACGATAGCGGCGGAGAGCACCTGCCCGAAACGGTGCATCTGTCGCGTCAGCGGGGTGGCCAGCGTTTGCACCTCCGTGATCATCTGGTTGATGCGGCCGATCTCGGTGGCCCTTCCCGTGGCCACGACGACGCCCGTGCCCCGGCCGGCGGCCACCATCGTGCCCGAGTAGGCCATACCGCGCCGATCCCCTACCCCCGCGTCGCGAGCCACGGGCTCCACTCGTTTGGACGCGGGCACCGACTCTCCCGTTAGCGCGCTCTCCTCGATACGTAGGTTCACCGCATTGAATAGGCGCAAGTCAGCCGGCACCCGATCACCGGAGCGCAGCCGCACGATGTCCCCCGGCACCAGCGCGTCCGCCTCGAGTTCGAGCCACTCCCCATCACGGCGCGCCTGCGCGTGCCGCGACAGCATCTTGCGGATCCCCTCCAGGGCCTGCTCGGCCTTCCCTTCCTGAATGAAGCCGATGATGGCGTTGACGATCACCACGCCGAAGATCACGCCGGTGTCCACCCAGTGCCCCAGCAGCGCCGTCACCAGCGCCGCCGCGATCAGGACGTAGATTAGCATGTCATGGAAGTGCTTGAAAAAGCGCTTCAACAGACTCTCCCGCGGCGGGGCGGGCAGGCGGTTCCGGCCATGGGAGGCGAGCCTTCGATTCGCCTCGTCTCGGGATAGCCCCTCCGCGCTGGTCACCAGGCGCTCGAGCACCTCGGCCGCGGTCAGAGTGTGCGCGGGCTCCGCTTCGAAGACCTGGCCTGGGTTTGCTGACATGTCGGCTCGATTCTCCGCAGCTCCGAGGAAGCTGGGTCAGGGTTGGCCCCGTCGAGGCCGCAGTTCTTGGGCGAAGAGGCACCCCCAACGAGCCGCATTCGCAGATCTCGGGTCGCCGTTGCCGTCGGCAAGCGGACGGATCCTCTAGGACGGGTAGTAATCGCGGCGGGAGCCGCGCGCAACCGGACACCAACTCATGTCGCGACAACTGAGCACGAACGGCCGAACAGCCCCGCCCGTAGAGACGCCGCTCCACTCGTGGCTTAGTCCCTTACCGGGCAGATTGATGGCGGGGTTGGCAAGACTTGGATGGCTGTTGCCGACTGGTGCAGGCAATCAGCTTTCAGTTCTCAGCCGTCAGCATCTGCGGGAGCACCATTGTGCGGA
>JAEWRL010000236.1 GCA_023398955.1 Pseudomonadota bacterium | reverse complement strand
GAGGCGGTTCACGAGGCGAAGCATCCGTCAGCTCGAACTCCGTCCGGAGCGTGCTCAACCTGATGCGACCCCGCCAGAACACCTCAGTCCTCCCTGGACCGAGCGTGCTCGAGCCGTCGCCGTGCGTCACGGCGCCTGTCGCGCCTGCCCCTGCAAACCCAGGGGCCCCTCCTCGATTCAATCATTCGACTCCTCCTCGATTCGCCGGCCGAGACTATTCCCGTAGCGGGGTGACGTGCAAGCGCCACGGATGCGTCCGGTAGGAGCCATTCCAGAAGAGATGTGACGGGTTTGGCGGAAACTCGTCGCTGGCCCGCGGGTGGTAAGGCTGAGAGGTCAGCTCGTCGGCGGCAAGAGAGGTTGGAGCCGGGGAGCCAAGACAGCTTGGAGGTCCTGCGCTATCGTCCCTGCCGCCGCCCCTCGAAGGCCGAGACGGCAAGGCGGGAGTAGGCGCTGGACCGCTCGAAGGCCGAGACGGCAGGGTGGAAGTAGGCGCTCAAGCCCTCGAAGGCCGAGACGGCAAGGCGGAAGCTGCTGTTTGAACCCGCGAGGGATCAGGGCGCGAGGCGGGTCTTGGTGGCCACACTCCAAGAAGTGTCGCGGATTCAGTCGCGAGCCCCGGCACCGCCGGCCGCGGCTCCGGGGGCGGCTCCGATGCTGGGCTGGGAGGGCGACGTCCCGGTGCTTAGCGTTGCGCTTTCGTCACGCCCGCTCGTGGCCGTGGCCGTGGCCTCCTCGCCTTCGCCTTCGCCTTCGCCTTCGCCGTCCTGCTCCTGAGTGGGTGCCGCCAGGAAACTGCCGCGCCGGCGGCTGCGTTCCTCGACGATGGGGGCAAGTCGCGCCTCCACGGCAGCTACCGCCTCCTCGTCGTTCCAGTCGATGCTTGCCACGATCTGCAGGGCGTAGTCGGCGAGGGCGCTCCGCAAGCCGCGCAGGAGAATCAACAGGTCCGGAGCTGCCGTTTCCGGGACGGGCGCCTCCGTGATGCCCAGCACACGGCCGTAAACGGAGTGGGCGCGCCGCACGCCGGCAAGGTACTCCCGCCCACAGATGTCATCGAGCTCGGCGTCATAGGATTCGGCCGTGATGACGGCCAGGAGCCGCTCGCTCTCTGCCCACTCGCGGCGGTAGGCGTAGTTCAGAAAGCTCATGCCACAGGGGAAGAGAGCCTCATAGAGCTGCGCCGCGCGGATCGACTGAGGGGCGTGCTCGGGATCCAGCTCGCTCGCCCCCTCGAGCCGCAGGGCGAGACCTCGCCAGGCGCGGTCCATTGCAATATCGGCAGTCCGCGCCGTGACCGCCGGGGTGTCGCGGCCCTGAGTGCGCTCCTTCCAGGCTTCGAAGAGCAGCGCCGTTGCCGAGTGAAGCTGCGCGAGGGAGCGCCGGACCCCCTCCGTGGCGGGCCCTCCCGGCGCTCGCGCGAGCAGCTCGTTGGCAAGGGCGATTGACGCGGCAGAGTCGACGAGCGGCACGCTCAGGTATTCGTTCCGATCCATGATTGCCTCCTCCCCCGTTGCGCCCTCCAGCGCAGCCACGGAGGTTATCGTTAGCATTTGTCCTATCTCCCTCCACGACGACCTACGAACTGGAAGTCCCGTGGCTGGTCTTCATAGGCAAGCCCTGTAAGGGGCTTCTTGTCAATGGTAATTGTGTGACACGGCTCGCGCCTGCCGATGGGCGCGCCCTATGCATTCCCCAGGCCACGACCGGGGGGCGAAGGCGAGCGCTTCTCCAAGCATTCCCCAGGCCACCACTGGGGGGCGAAGGCGAGCGCTTCTCCAACTACTGGAATGCTGGCGCGTCCACCTGGACGGGTCACGGATAGCGCTGCCGCCCGCATCGCAAGGCGTAGCGCCGGGAGATAGGCTCGCCCCGAGAGCTGCGCCCATACGAAGGCACCGTGGAAGATATCGCCCGCTGCGGTCGAGTCCACGGCCCTCACCTGCGGGGGCTCCAGGTGCAAGGGTCGCCCCTCGTCGTCGAGAGCCAGGACCCCGAGCGGGCCCAGGGTGATCGCCACGCGCGCGGCGTACCGCTTCGAGAGCGCCAGGAGCGTGGCGGGGCTCGGGGCTTCGCCGGTGGCGGCGGTGGCAAAGGCGCTCGAGACGATGGCATGGTCCACGCGTTGCGCGAGCTCATCCGTGGCCGCGCGGTAGGAGCCGGCATCCAACACCGAAATGGCGTTGGGAACGCGATCGAGGGCCGAGTGAGAGAGGCCCGGTTCGTGGCCATCGACGAGGAGCGCGCGAGGAGTGCCAGCGTTCAGAGTCATAGATTCGGAAGGGACTGCTGCAACGACCTCGGGACGGTGGTTCACGAGCGTCCGCGACCCAGAAGCTTGGTTCACGAGGACGCAAGAGAGGGCTGTGGTGGCGGCGTCGCGCCGCAGGTGCGAGGTGTCGACGCCCGCCTCACGCAGCTCGCTCAAGATGGCCGCGCCGAGTGGATCCGTGCTGATACGGGCGCTCAGGGCCGTGCGAAGGCCCCAGCGAGCCAGCAGACATGCCGCGTTCGCCGCGGGGCCGCCCAGGGATTGGTGGCAGTCCAGGGCGCGGTACTTGTGATCCTCTTGGACCGCGTGCTCGGTCGTGAGCAGGACGTCCCAACAGGCAAGCCCCACGCAGAGCACGTCGAGAGCAGGGTAACCAGAGGGCCCAGGGGGATCAGGGGGACTAGAGGGATCAGGGGGACTGGAGGGATCAGGAAGACCGGGGGGACTAGAGGGATCAGGAAGACCGGCGGGACCAGGGGCCCCAGAGGGAGCGGTGACCTTCATGGCGTTGGAGGCTGGGTCGCTGCGGGCCCTTGGCGTGGGTTGGGCTCGGTTGGCGGATTCGAGCATCCGACACGGGGCTCGGCAAGGAGTCATCCGGTCTCGCGTTGGCGCCGCCGACTGGAGCACCCTCCTCAACGCGAGGTCGACGCGCGGCACTTGCAGACTTTCTTCGATAGGTAGCCTTTCTAGCAAACGCGCTTGTTCTCATCCTTCTTTCGGCCCACGAGTTGGGTTCGTTCAGGGTCGTCACCGCCAACGAGCTGCCACCCGAGACGGCCGAGCTCGTGGGCGGGCACCATGGGCCGCTCACCCAGGAGTCCGCATGGCAGTTGCGCGCCCTGCGTATCGCAGGGGATGTGGCCGACGCGGCCGGCGCGGAAGGCGCTCGTCACGGAATACGGAAGGTCACCCCCCCTCGCCGTTCGAAGCTCTCAGCACGGGAGCCAGTGTGTGATACGTTTCTCGTCTTCAGGTAAACGATCATGCCCCATTCCTTGACCCGCGTGCTCTTTGGCACGGCCGGCCTCCTCAGTTCTTCGTTCTTCATGTTTGGCGGCTGCGCCACGACAAATGAGGCGCCTCCCGGTCTCAACAGCGGAGGCAGCAATTCGGGAAGCGGTGGCAGCGCCGGGAGCTCGGGCGTGGGCAACGCGGCGGGCGGCGGCATCGCGTTCGGCGGGAGCGCCGGATATACGAGCAGCGGCGGAGCGGCGGGGGCGGCGGCCGGCCCTGGGAGCGGTGGGTCCACCCACGCCTGTGAGGGCGATACGAGGCTCTGCGGCGGGGAATGCGTCGATGTCCAGAGCGACGCGCGCCACTGTGGCCGCTGCAACTCGAGCTGTTTCGGTGACGAGGCCTGCGTGGAGGGTGCGTGCACGTGCCCGGCTGAGGCGCACTTCGAGATCTGCGGCGCCACCTGCACCAATCTCCTGACGAGTGATCTGCATTGCGGCGGGTGCAACGCCACCTGTGGTCTCGATGAGAGCTGCGTGGACGGCAGATGCGCATGTCCCGGTGATGACGGTCTAGTGAGCTGCAGCGGCGTTTGCGTCGATCTCAATCTCCATCCCGAGAATTGCGGCGAATGCGGTCGGGCTTGCGAGGCGGGGCAGGTCTGCTCGCTGGGCGAGTGCTCGACGGACTGTGCTCCCCCCACCACAAAGTGTGACGAGTCCGTTTGTGCCGATCTGACGAGCAACGACCGGTACTGCGGGGCCTGCGACATCGCCTGCAGCGACGACCGTAGCTGCGTCGCCTCCAGCTGCGTCTGCGACGAGCCCCTGGTCGACTGCGACGGTACCTGTGCCGATCTAGCGACGAGCTCGAGCCACTGCGGCGAGTGCGGCAATGCTTGCGAGCCCGGGTACGTGTGCACCGACAACGAGTGCGTGTGCGCGGAGGACGCTACCCTTTGCGATGGCGTCTGTGTCGACCTGACCCAGCATCACGATTACTGCGGGAGCTGTGACGTCGCTTGCCTGGCCGAGGTAGAGGCCTGCGTGGAGAGCGAATGTGTCTGCGCCGAGGGCCACACGGAGTGCTCCGGCGAGTGTCTGGACACAACGGCCAACGACGAGCACTGCGGCGATTGCGATACCGTGTGCAGCGAGGTCGAGCAGTGTGTCGACAGCGCGTGCGAGTGTATCGAAGGACTCGAGCGCTGTGGCGGCGCGTGCACCGACGTCCTCGTCTCGGCAGACCACTGTGGCGAGTGCGACAACCCTTGTGATCCGGGGGACATGTGCGTCGATGGCTCGTGCATCACGGGGGATCTGTCGCTCCAGACGCGGCTCGAGCAGCTGCCCGAGGAGGGAGTTCTTCAGAATAAGATAACTCTCAACGTGAATCTCTGTAACAACGGGGATGCGATTCTGCCGCTTGACGAAATCGTGGTGAAGTATTGGTACACCTCCGATGGAACCAACAGGAACGACCAGGTGGCAACCGTGTACTCCGGGGCGGAAGGTGGATCCGTGTCGCTTGTCGATCCAGCTCGGGAGGGCGCCAATCAAGTCGCCGAGATCGTCTTCGGCCCTGAGCAGCTCGGACCCGAGGCGTGTCACCGTCTCAATGGTGAGATACATGTGTCGACGTGGGCTTTTGGATACCTTCCTGCGAATGACTGGTCGTACATTGGCTCGACGACGTGGGAGGTGAACGACAACGTGACCATCGAACGCGAGGGCTCCCGCGTCTACGGACGTGAGCCGCCACTGCTACCCGAGGAAGACGGCTGAGCCGCCAACGCCTCAACCAAGCCGCTTCCCGAGCTCGGCGAGACGGCGTTCCGCGTCGAGCCGCGCGACGCGCTCGCGCTCCTTCTGGGCGCGCTCGCGCTCCTTCTGGGCGCGCTCGTGCTCTTCCGGAGTGAGCCAGAGGACCTTGCCCTCTTCGTCGTGAGTGATCGCGAGGAGGTTACCCCTCCGGTGGAGCCAAGCGCCGAGGACCTCCGAGTACGCAGGTCCGGGACCGAAGTGGATGCGTTCGAGGGTATCCGCCTCGTCGCGGCGCCAGAGTTGGAGGGCGACAGGGCCGCCGAGGGAGCGAGGTCCAGCCAGGAGGGGATCGAAGACGACGAGCTCGACGGTTCCCATCGCGGCGTAGCGCTCGTGGACGGCGCTGTAGTTCTTGTGGGGGTGGTTCTTGGAGACGATCTCGAAGGAGATTAGGGGAGGGAAGTGCCCCCGAGCCCAGAGCCTGAGGCTGTCTACCTCGGATCCCTCGGGCGGAGGGGGACAGAGGACGCAGACGTCGGGATCGATGCCCACGGCGGGAGCAGCTTCGAGCCAGCGCACGGCGAGGTTGCGGGCGATCTGAACGGGGAGAGCCTCCGGCTCCCGCTCCTGGCGCGTTGCGACCCAGGCCTCCAGGAGCAAGCGCAGGTGATGGGCGGCAGCGTCGTGACCGGCGGACTCAGGCACGGTACCCTCGGGGAGCACCCAGTCCTTGAGGCGGCTGACGACGGCATAGCGAACGCTCGCTCTGTTTTTGTGGCTCACCCGGGGAAGTCTAGCTGGCATATCGGTCTCCGGCGAGGGGACATGTACAAGGGGTATGCCAGGCAAAGAGCGGCGCCAAGAGCGCTCCAAGTGATTGAAATGGCGGGCGACCCTCGCCTCGTCGGAGGTGGTGAAGCCAGCACGGGTGGCGGCCAGCGTGACCACCCTCGGGGCGACGAGCGAGGACGCTGCCCCGCGCCGCGGCGAAGATTCCGTGCTCTGCTCCCTCGGCTCAGGCTCGCGGAGCGCCCCGCGTGACCGGCACGCGGGGGCTCTTGCTCCGCTGGCCCAAAGGCTCTCGGCGCTGGCGGCTAGTAGATGCGCGTCTGGCAACCGAACTGGACGGACAACTGCCCCGCGGGATCCAGCTGCAGGGTGTTGCAGGTGCTGGGGCAGATCTGGATCATCGTGGGGTTCTCATCGTCGTCGTACTGCCAGCCCGTGCCGCCGCTGCAGCCGACGTTCTTGGAGAACGGCTCGACGCTGGCGTCGCCGTGCACGAAGTCGACATTCACAAGGTTGTAGTCGACGTCATCAAGCCCCGTTGGCGCCGGGATCTCCATGTCGCAAGAGAACTTTGCCACCTGGATGGCCTTCAGGGTGTCCTTCAGCTGAGCGCTGGTAGCAGCCGGATCCGTGGCGCTGATGAGCACCAGGTTGGTCCCGCCCGCGGTCGCGATCGCGTCCAGGGCATCCACGGAGTCCCCCACGCCGATCACGTGTACCTCGATGGAGGGGTTGCCCTGATAGGCAGCGCGGGCGATCGCCGCTACCCCATCGACGGTGTTGAGGAGGGAATCCCCGGCGGGGCATTCTTCGACGACCTGCTCGCCCTCGTACATGGCGGGCTCGCCGTCCGTGACGAGCACCACGACGACGTGGGCATTCGGCTCTCTTTGCTTGAGCTCCCTGGCGTACTCCACGGCGCCGCGTAGGGCTGGGAGCGTCGGGGTACCGCCGGCAGGCTCTTTGCGGTTCAAGCTGTCGATCAGCGATTGCGCCGTGTTCAAGGGAGTGAGCGGGACAGCGGGGGATGCGTAGTTTGCACTGCAGGTCGCCTGCAGGTTGCCTGTTGCCGGGAAGTACTCGAGGGAGGCGTAGAGATTCGTGGAGCCCGGATCGTTGAAGAAGGCGATCATTCCTTCCTTCACTGGCTCCCAGCGCTGCTCTCGATTGTACTGTTCATTGATGAGGTTCCCCTCCGCGTCGAACCATTGCTGATCCCCCATGCTGCCCGAGGTGTCGTACATGAAGACCATGTAGATGGGCGTCAGCTCGGCGTTTGCCTCGGCGGCGGCGCAGGACTCCTCGGACCCGGCCCCGGCCGTGTTGTCCGGCTGCTGTAGATTGGTCCCGCCGATGGCGAGGCTGGCGCCGCCGGTGCCGTTGCCTCCGCCGTCGGAGCCGCCAGCATTGTTACCATTGCCATCGCCCGTAGGCGGGCCGTTGGAGTCGCTGCTGCAAGCGCCAAGGAGGGCGAGGGTGGCTAGGGCGAAGGAGCTGGAGCGAAGGAGTCTAAGCAACATGGCGAGTCCTTGGGGGCTGAAGACCAAGTCTTGTTGGAGGCCTCAGGCTGCCCGGCGCCGCGAACCCACGCGCTCGCGCCCGGCAGACCCAACTGTAGCACAAGGGGCAGCGCTGGTTTTCCACGGCCGCTCGACGCGGCTGGCGTAAAGACCTGCCGCCCCGAGAGGCCTTGCCGAGTTGGCGGCTTGCGCGGTCCGATGCAGCATGGTTACGGCGCTCGGCTGCATCCTCACGTCGTGGGTGCGCCGTCCGGTAAGATGAGGCAGCCGGTGAAGAAATAGGGGTGGAACTCGATGCCGCCGTAGAGGTTGTCGACGACGAGCTGGCCATCGACGTTGCCGCCGCCGCCGTCGAAGGTGGCGTAGGGCGCCATGATGGACCCCTGGACCCCAATGCCGCTGAGGGAGAGGGTCTCCGCCTCCGGGAAGTTGTACATGATGCTGTGGCACCAATCAGAGCTTTCCCCGCGGCAGGCCGCTCCGCCGTCTGGCAGCTCGAAGCCCACGCCGCTCCAGATGACGTCCGTGCCGCTGACGTTCACGATCACGGAGGAATCATCAGGGACGCTGATGCTCAGGTTGTTGCTGAGGTCCTCAGCGGTGATGGAGAAGATGTTCAGGTCGGGATCCGTGCCCGTCAGGATGAGCGCGCCGTGCTCCACGACGGCCTCGCCGTTGGCCTCGTAGCCCGCCATCGCTTGGCTGTAGCGGATCATCTCGGTGCGCAGCGCCTCGAAGTCCACCGGCGTTTCGTTCCATATGCCACACGCCGCATTGAATCCAACGCCTGCGTAGACGTCGCCTGCCACGGCAACCTTCCCGTTCGAGACGGAGGTGCCGCCGCTCACCGTGAGATCGCCCCCGACGACGAGGTCCCAGCGATCACAGTTCGTCTCTTCCTTCGAGCCCACGGCGTAGCCTTCCAGGAAGGCGTCGCCACCGACGTACATGCGGCCCTCGGAGTCGGCACCGCCCGGATCGGCCTCCCCGAAGACGATCACGTTCACGTTGAGCATCTCCGTGGGAATGCACTCGGTGGGTGGATCCTGCGTGTCGCCGGGGGGAGGATCGTCCGTGTCACCAGGGGGAGGATCGTCCGTGTCACCAGGGGGTGGGTCGTCCGTGTCACCGGGGGGAGGATCATCCGTGTCACCGGGAGGTGGATCCTCCGTCTGCCCCGTGCCGCCACTCGGAGGAGGTGGATCCTCCGTGGAGCCGCCGCCGGTTCCGTCGGGAGGTGGATCCTCCGTGTCGCTGCCGCCGGTTCCGTCGGGAGGTGGATCCTCCGTGTCACCGCCAGCCGCCGTCTCGCTGCTGCCGCCCGAGCCACCGTTTGCCTCCGCCCCCGTGCCGCTACCTCCCGCGCCAGAGGACTGCCCTCCGTCGCCCACCGAGGTCGTGCCCGCGAACGAAATGCCGCCGCCAGTCTCGCCGAGGGAACCGTCCCCACCCGAAGCGTTGCTCGCCGTGCCGCCAGCGTTCTCTACACCCGACGAAGCGCCCGACGGGTTCTCCTCCGTGCCCTCACCCGAGGAACAGGCGACGACGAACGACAGTGCAGCGATCCACGCGGCGCCCAAGCTAATCCTAGTCATGGCTGATATCCTTCGACTCAACAGAGGCACCCTAGGCCTTCTGTTCTTTACGGGACCACTTCCAAGCATAGTGCAGCGCGACGCCTCGCACCACATATCGCCGGGCTCGTCCTTCAGAATCTCGCACGCGCTCGAGCTGGCGCGCCGCCACTATAATCCAGCTCCATCAGCCGCGCAGCGACGCACCAGCCGCTCGAGGGACAGAGGGACTCGGGATGGCGACTCGCACTCGGAGGGAGTCGCGTTCGCAGGACTTTCACCAGCGGACCAGTTTAATTCATAAATGCTCGACGTGACCCTAGGCCACAGTGGGGCGAGGTCGTCGACACCGCTGGCACCGGATGAGTCAGATGTGGCCCAAGTGTCGAGGATCTTGCGTGCACGCAGCGGCCCGCATTCTTGGAAGCGTCCGCCACCCGCCTGCCAGACGGCGAAAACCGGCGGGGCTGAAGAGCATTCCCCCGCCCCGGTGTGCTGATCAGCCAGGGTCACTCGCCAACTTTGGTGACTCGCCGAAAATTGATGGGGCCAAGCAAGTACAGACTCCTGTTCGCCCGTCCGTCGCGCGAGTGTAGCTGGTGAGGCCGGGCCGTGCCCGTTCGACTGGGGGTCGATCATTCCGCTTGTGGCACCTTTCAGCGCGAGCAGATTCGCTGCGTGCTGCAATATGGAAAACTCGCCGACGCTGGCGCCGCGCGCTGTCGCGGACGGATTGCCGTGCCGTGCGCTGTCGCGGACGGATTGCCGCGCCGTGCATTGCCTCCGGTGGCACGTGAGCATCACGCCGTCACCGCTACCCCGTAGGCATCACGCCGTCAGCGCGGACCCTCGTCCAGCTTCCTCATCATTGGCGCCGCGCGCCGGTGCCCAGCACCTTGGCCAGCTGCCGCGCCGCGTGGCCGCGATGGGAACGTGCGTTCTTTGCCTCCGCGGAGAGTTCGGCGCTCGTGCAACCGACGTCGGGGAGAAAGAGCAAGGGATCGTATCCGAACCCGCCGCGCCCCGCAGGTTCTCGCGCGACGAGTCCCTCGAAGTGGCCGCGGGTCTCCGCCACCACGCGCCCGTCGGGCCGCGCGACACACATCGCGCAGACGAAGCGCGCTTGGCGGCTGCCCTCCGGCACGTTCTCGAGACGCTGGAGCAAGAGGGCGTTGTTCGCGCTGTCGCGCTCGTCCCGGCTTCCGCCCGCTCCTGCGTAGCGCGCCGAGCGCACGCCAGGTTCTCCGCCCAGCGCGTCGACCTCGAGACCCGAATCCTCGGCGAGGCACTCGAGTCCGAGCCGCGCCGCGTAGTAGCGTGCCTTGAGGCATGCGTTGGCCTCGAAGGTGGCACCATCTTCCTCGGGCTCGGCGATGTCAGCGAACCCGTCGAGCCCGACAACTTCGATGCCGTGGGGAGCGAGGATTGCGCTGACTTCGACGACCTTGTGGGGATTGGAGGTGGCGAAAACGATTCTCATGGTGCGCGGAGCTTAGCGCCAGGGTCGCGCTGCGCCTTCCATCGATTCGTCGCGCGCTTCCGCGGCTCCTCGCGCCGGAACCACGGGTGGGCGCACGGTGCCCACGGCGCGTGGTCCAGCGGGTGGCCTGGGGCCGCGTGAGACCGCGCCAGATCGGACCGTCTCGCTGGACCGATTGGTGACCGTGAAGAGACGATTCACCCCGCTGATTACCGCCTTCAGCGAAGCCGTGACGATGTCGTCATCGCGGCCGACCCCGTAGCGCGTGCGGCCGTCGTTCGTGCGAAGGCGAACGTAAGCAACCGCTTCGGCGTCCTCTCCTTCACCCAAGGCGTGCTCGCTATAGTCAGTGAAGCGCACGTCGAGCCCGTGCTGCCGGCGCAGTGCCCGCACGAAGGCGTCGATGGGTCCGTTGCCGCGTCCGCGTACCTCGACAGCGTTGCCGTCGTCGTGGATGCTGGCCGAGACGATGCACTCCTCCGGACCTTGACGCTCGACCACATAGCGGCCTAGCGCAAAACGGCGAGTGCCGGTCACATACTCGCGCTCGAATGCTTGGAGGATCGCGTCGGGGTTCAGCTCTTCGCCCGTGTCGTCGGTGATAACCTGGATGACTTCGCTGAACTCGACGGCGAGGTCCTTGGGAACGCGGTAGCCATGGAAGTGCTCGAGGACGTAGGCGATGCCACCCTTGCCCGACTGGCTGTTGATGCGGATCAGAGGCTCGTATTGGCGCCCAATGTCCGCGGGATCCATAGGCAGATAGGGGACCTCCCAGACAGGATTGGCCTCCTTCGCGCGTGCGTCGAGGCCCTTGCGGATGGCATCCTGGTGCGACCCGCTGAAGGCGGTGAAGACGAGCTCCCCGGCATAGGGATGACGAGGATGCACCGGCAAACGGTTACAGTACTCGCAAACGCTCACCACCTCCGGCAGGTTGTCCAGGTGAAGCGCTGGGTCCACGCCCTGGCTCATCAGGTTCAACGCCATCGTGACGAGGTCCACGTTGCCCGTGCGTTCGCCATTGCCGAAAAGGGTGCCTTCGACGCGGTCGGCGCCTGCCAGTAGCCCAAGCTCGGCCGCCGCTACGGCGCAGCCCCTGTCGTTGTGGGTGTGTAGGCTCAAGACGATGGAATCTCGGCGGGCGAGGTTGCGGTGCATCCACTCGATCTGGTCGGCGTACACGTTCGGCGTTGTCATTTCGACCGTGGCAGGAAGATTGATGACCATCTTCCGCTCGGGCGTGGGCGCCCAGATCTCGCTCACCGCGTCGCAGACCTCCTTCGCGAAGTCCAGCTCGGTGCCCGTGAAGCTCTCTGGTGAGTACTCGAAGACGACCTCCGTCCCCGGCACGCTGTCGACAGCGGCCTTGACGGCGCGGGCGCCTGCCTCCGCCAGTGCGCGAATCGCTGCACGGTCCATGCCGAATACGACGCGTCGCTGCAACGTGGAGGTCGAGTTGTAAAGGTGCACGATCGCGCGGCGCGCCCCGCGGATGGCTTCGAACGTGCGGGCGATGAGATGATCTCGCGCTTGCGTCAGCACTTGTATCGTGACGTCTTCCGGGATCCGCTCCTCCTCGATCAGCGCGCGGACGAAGTCGAAATCCGTCTGCGATGCTGCGGGAAATCCCACCTCTATCTCCTTGAAGCCCAGACGCACGAGGGTGCGAAACAGCCGCAATTTGCGGTCGCGACCCATGGGTTCGACGAGGGCCTGATTGCCATCCCTCAGGTCGACACTGCACCAGATTGGCGCGTGGGTTGCTCGCTGACTTGGCCAGGTTCTGTCTGGCAGGTCGACGACCGGCGTTTGTCGGTATTTCTCGATGACGAAGGACATGGGACAATCTCCAGTGCGGCTTGGTTACCGGAGCCGGGCTAGCGATGCCACAAAGCACGAAACCCTCTCCGGCTCGTTTGCGGGAGAGGGTTTGGAAAGCTCGTTTCGAGAACGGTGCGCTTCAGACCTCTCCCGCGCTGCTAAGGAGCAGCTCCGGAAGGAGGAGGCTGAGCGCTAGAAACGAACCCATTGAATTACGAATTATGCTTAGCGCGGCGCGGGTGGTCAAGCCCTGATTTCAAGCGCGCAGCGAGGCGGTCTGCCGGGGCGTAGCGTGGCTTTCCGGAGGGCTTTCCGGAGGGCTTTCCGGAGGGCTTTCCGGGAGTCTAGGTGTCGAGCCGGAGTCTATCTAGGTGTCGAGCCGTCAGCGGGTCCACCGGATGCTTCCGCAGTCCAGGCTTCGGGCAGGGTCTTGCAAGGGCGCAGATTCTCCAGGAAGGTGGGGGCGTCATGCTTCAGGGATGGGTCGGACGGGTTCCTGCACGGGCTTGCCGCGCCTGCCCGGCGCATGGCGCGCGGCGGCGTCCACTCAGGTTCCGCGCGGACCTCGTGCTGACGCTGGCGCTGCTCGCCGCGGCGCCGACAAGGGGAGCGCAAGCAGCTACACAGCGCGACGGCGATGCCTCCAGTGCGTCCCAACCGGCTCGTCTTCGGGTTTCGCAGGCGGCGTCCGCGAGCCGCGAAGGCGTGGCGGAAGCGGAGGAGGCAGGAGACCTTCAGTGGCCGACGCCCGTGCGGGTTTCCGTGGAGTACCCGGAAGGGGGCCGCGGCGACGCCCAGGTGCTGCTCGAGCTCGTTGTCGAGGACGACGGCCAGGTGAGCGAAGCCGAGGTTGTGACGGGCTCGCCGCCGTTCGCGCAGCGAGCGCAAGAGGCAGCCCGCGAGTGGACGTTCGGGCCCGCCAGCGCCGGAGGGACACCGGTTGCGGTGCGCCTCCGGTATCTGGTGCGGTTCATCGCACAGTCCGAGCACGAGGAGGCGCCGACCACCGCTCCTGCGGAGGGAGCCGCCGCGCCCGCTGGAGAGCCGCCCGCGCAGCAGTCGGCGATCGTGGAGATCATGGTGGAGGGGCAGCGGCCGAACCCGCCGAGCCACAGCATTGGGCACGCCGAAGCCGAGCGCATGCCAGGTGCCTTCGGGGATCCCTTTCGGGCGATTGAAGTCTTTCCAGGGGTCACCCCTACGGCCTCAGGGCTGCCCTTCTTCTTCATCCGAGGCGCGCCGCCCGGCAACCAGGGCTACTACGTCGACGGCATTCGTGTTCCCGTTCTCTATCACATGGTCCTCGGTCCCGGCGTCATTCACCCGGCCCTCATCGAACGCGTCGACCTATACGCTGGTGGTTACCCGGCTCGGTATGGGCGCTTCGCAGGAGGGATCGTCGCTGCCGAGTCGCGCGACGCGAAACCAGAGTGGCATGGCCAGGCCAGCATCCGCGCCGTCGACGCGGGTGGTTTCCTGGCGGGGCCCTACGGTGGCGGGAGCCTGGCCGTGGGAGGGCGCTACTCCTACACCGCCCTGATCCTCTCGCTCTTGGTGCCGGATCTCGAGCTCGAGTACTGGGACTATCAGCTGCGCGCGTCCCGGGCCATCGGCGAGGGTAGCTCGCTCACAGCATTCGCGTTTGGGTCCTTCGATGCCCTCCGCTCGGACGAGAGCGAGGAGACAGCGGTGAGAAATTCGACTGAGTTTCATCGCATCGACCTTCGGTATGACCAGGAGGTCGCGCGCGATACCGCGCTCGAGCTCGCCGCGACGTACGGCTACGACCGGTCGAGGGGTACTGCCGACGAGTTCACGCTCACTGATCATATGGTTTCAGTACGCGGCATGCTGCACCACCGCGTCAGCCGTGCCGCGCTGGCTCGCGCCGGCGTGGACGCTCAGCTGGATGACTATGCGGTCCTCGCCCACTATGACGGTGAACACGACGCCGATCCGCAGCGGATCCTCCAGGCGCGTCGCGATTCAGCTTACGGGGCTTGGGCCGATGTGGTGCTCGAGCCGAGCTCCCGGCTCACTGTCGTCCCCGGCCTGAGAGTGGACGTCTTCCGATCGGGCAATACGTCGGCGGTCGGAGTGGACCCCAGGGTCGCCGCCACCTTCGCGATCAGCGACGGTTGGCGCTTGAAGCACGCCTTCGGAGTCGTGCACCAGCCCCCGAGCTTCTTCGTTGGGATCCCCGGGGTCGCGATCGATGCATTGGCCGGTGGTCTTCAGCGTAGCGTCCAATCCAGCGCCGGCACGGAGCACGACCTTCCCGAAGGGTTCCAGCTTTCACTGACCGGTTTTCAGCACGCCTACTTCAACACCACCGACCAGGCGAGCCTGGTGTCCATCTATCCGGGCGCCGAGCCTGAGAGTCGCAGTCAAGGACAGGCTGTGGGAATGGAGGTGCTCCTGCGGCGCAAGCTGACGCGACGTATCGGAGGCTTTGCTGCCTACACTCTGTCACGGTCTTGGCGCTCCTATGACCGCTCCCGCTCGGTGTCGGCCTTCGATCGCACTCACGTGCTCCAGCTCGCCAGCGCCTACGAGCTCGGCCGCGGTTGGCGCGCTGGATCGCGGTTCGTCGTGTACACCGGTGTGCCGGCGGCCCCTCGCGACGACACGCTCAACCTGGTCTCCGGCATCCGTGGCAGTATGCCGCGCACGCCGACCTTCTGGCGCTTCGATGCCCGGCTCCAGAAGCGTTGGTCGATGGGCAGCGCGGGTGAGTACGCGGCCCTCACGTTCGAGGTGCTCAACGCCACTCTGAATGAGGAGATCGTGCGGCGTGAATGCAACGCCTTCGAGTGCGAGGACTGGGAGCTGGGGCCCGTGACGCTCCCCAGCGTAGGATTCGAGGTGGGCTTCTAGCGAGCGTCTTCAAAGGAGGGATTCGAGCCCGGGCTCGGCTTTGAAGACACTCCCTGGTCCCCTCCGGCTCCGCCGCGCTAGGGTCACCGGCCCTGGTCAACGAGCTTCTGGACGACCCTTCGCGGTAGCGCGAGCAACTGGCGCAGCGCGACGTCGGGGTTGGTGAGTGAGTCGGCAAAGGGCCCCATGGCTTCTACTTGCTCGTCGCTCAGCCAACGGCGGCACGTATGCGACCCACCCTGCTCCATGAGGTTGCCGACATCCTCCACGTGAGGCAGCCCCAGGGCGTGCCCGAGCTCGTGAGCGATCACCAGGTCGAAGGAGCCTCCGAGCTGCTCGATGTCATCGTTGCCCACGAAGAGCGAGGGGGTGAAATCCGTCTCGAGATCGAGCATCGTGTTGAGGGATAGCCCTTCGTCCTCCTGCGGCTCGGTTTTGGCCAGCAGGGCCGCTGAGAGGCCGAGGCCAACGACGACCCCATCCAACGCCATCTCGGTCGCGAGCTCCGGCGACATGATCTCGCCGATGACAGCGATGTTGACGCCTTGCCAGGCTGGCATTGCGTGGTCTCTGAGGAACTCACGAGTCGGGGCGAACATGACACGGCCGATCACCAGCGCTGCCGCGTCCTCTTCCACCGTCGGATCGACGCCGGCATCCTCCAAGGCGCGCACGAACTCGTCCATGCTGCCGCTCAAAGCGTATCGCATCGGGACGACCTTCGCGACGTCGTCGGCTGCCATCCAGAGGCCATGCGGTTCGTAGTAGCGCTGCAGACCCTGAGCGTGTGGCACGACCTCCTCGTCGCGAATGCCTTCGCCCCGGAAGAGAGCGACGGGGAGGTCGCGATCGATGGGCGTCAACGGGCGCTCGGGATTGCAATCGGGGAGGGACTCGGGCGCATAGTCTCTGAGATAGTAGTCCGTGGCGCAGGCGGCGAGCTGCTCCCCGTAGCAGCCCGTGGTGTCCCCGCAGTCCGCCGCGGCCGCCGTCTCGCAGGTGTGCTCCGTGGGTTCCCCGAACGTGCCGATGTCGGCGTCCACGACGTCTTCGAATCCATCATCGTCGTCGCCGCCGCAGCCGACCAACAACGCCGTGACGCCCAGCATCCCCAGTCCCGTGTGTCTGATGTTCACTGGTCGAGTATAGAGGCTGAGCGGACCACGTGCCGCCGCCGCTCGCTCGGCGTGCTCCGTGGCACCCCGAGCCCGGCGTAAGGATCCGGCACGATGGCGATCGAGGAGCTCCGGTTGGCCGGAGGGTAGAGGGGTTCGTGGTGCGCACCGTCGTGTGCGGGGCGACGTCGCGACCCGCTTCCTTTACGCTTGGCACCGCAATGGCCCCTCCGGATTCGATGGTGGCTCGCCGCCTCTTCCCAGTCCTCGTCGTGCTCATGACAGCGAGCGCGTGTGCTTCGTCGACGCTGCCGCGGCCCGTGGAGGGTGATGCGGAGGCGCTGGCCCGGGACGGGGCTACGGTGTCCTTGGCTGAGCTGGAGCAGGGGCGCGATCTCACGGCGCGCTCCTGTGGCGGTTGTCATGCCCTCAAGTCACCGCACGCTCTGCCGCCCGCCGAGTGGCCAAGTGCCGTGGAATCCATGCGGACGAAGCAAGGCGTGGTCTTGTCGGATGCGGAGGCCGCCACGATAGTTGCCTATTTGCAAGGGGTGGCGCTTCGCCCCTGACCCCCGTACGGCGGGTTTGCGAGGTCTTGGCTTGGCGGCAGCCAATTGCGCGCTAAGGGTGCACTCATGCGCTGGTCAGGTCCCTGCTTGCTAGTCCTCCTTGCTGCATGTTCCGCCCATTCCGCGCCAGCGGGACGGACGCCGGAAATGCCGGATCCCACCGAGAGTCCAGAGGCCCCTGCCGGGAGCACAGCTGCCGGTTCGCGCGCCCCCCAGCCCGAGGCCGCGCCCAGCGCGGACCCAGTGGGAGGCGATCCCTCGGCGTCTGCGGAGGACGTGCCTACTCCCTCTGAGGAGCCGTCGGCTTGTCCGAGCGGCATGATCCTGGTCGCGGGCGACTACTGCACCGACGTGGAGCAGGGCTGCGTGCAGTCTTGGTTCGACGAATCGAACAAGAAGACGGTTTGCGAGGTGTTCGACACGAACACGCGGTGCGTGGGCGAGAAGGTGAAGAAGCGCTTCTGCATCGACGAGTACGCGTGGCCCAACGAGAAGGGGCAACGTCCGGAAGTGATGAATCGTTTCAATGAGGCGCAGGTGAAGTGCGCGGCGTTGGGCAAGCGCTTGTGCACCGAGAGCGAGTGGACGATGGCGTGCGAGGGACCGGAGATGAAACCCTTCCCCTACGGCTACGTCCGTGACAGCCGCAAGTGCCATGGCGACGAGCTGTGGGACAACCCTGACATGAACAAGGTGGCGCGGCGTGATGCTGACGAGCTGGCACGGCTCTGGAAGGGGGTTCGCAGCGGTTCACAGCCGCACTGCATCAGCGACTACGGGGTCGCGGACTTGCCCGGCAACAACGACGAAGTCGTCGCCAGTGAGACCTTCGAAGCTGGGTGGCGTGGCAAGTACGACAGCGTACACACGGGCGGGCCTTGGTATAAGGGTGTCCGGAACCAATGTCGCCCCAAGATCTACACCCACGACGAGGGCTTCTACTACTACTTCCTCGGGTTCCGTTGCTGCGCCGCCGCAGATGGAGACCCGACAGATCCTCGCACCCCGAAACAGCAGCAGTGGGGTTGGGACTTCGAACGGGTCGAGAGGATCGCCGGGTTCACCCGCGATGAAGTGCGCGCCGCTCTGGAGCTGAAGGCGCAGGAGGGCGATTGTCGCTGTGACGAAAAGAAGGGACGGCGTGCTCGGATCCGTTGCAAGACCCTCTGTGGCACGCTGCTCGGGCCCGGCGCAAAAGATGCGGAGCAAGTGCCCGCGGAGGGGCTTCCGGCCTTCGGCGCACGGGAGCGAGCCACACCCGAGCAGCTGAAACGCGCCCTGGACGCAAGTAAGCCCCGTTAGCCCCTCCCGTCCGGCCGAGCTGTGCTATGTACGGCGCACCATGAGCGACCAGGAAGACGCCGTCAAGGCGCTCGGACGCACCCGTCTCTACCCCAACTACGGCGAGCCCCCACTCGTCCTCCAACACGGGGAGGGCTGCGAACTGTGGGACGTAGCGGGCCGCCGCTATCTCGACTTGTATGCCGGCATCGCCGTCAGCGTGCTCGGCCATGGGCACCCGCGCCTCGTCGCAGCCATCAGCGAGCAAGCACAGCGCCTGCTTCATGTCTCGAACTACTATTACTCGGAGCCGAATGTCCGCCTTGCGGACGTGCTCTGTCAGAAGACGGGCTATGATCGCGCGTTCTTCTGCAACTCCGGCACAGAGGCGATCGAGGCATCACTGAAGCTCGCTCGTCGCTATCATTTCTCTAGCGGCGCTCCCGAGAGGTGGCGCATCGTCGCGTTCGAGAACTCTTTTCACGGTAGGACCATGGGCTCGTTGGCGGTGACCGGGCAGCCCAAATACCGTGAGGGTTTCGGTCCGTTGGGAGGCGCGACGCACGTCCCCTTCGGTGACCTCGACGGGGTGGCGAGGGCCCTTGGTGCCGACGTGGCCGCCATCCTCGTGGAACCAATCCAGGGCGAGGGGGGGGTGATCCCAGCCCCGCCCGGTTTTCTGCGGGAGCTGCGGCGCCTCGCGGACGAAGCTGGAGCGTTGCTGCTTTTCGATGAGATTCAGACGGGTATCGGGCGGACAGGGTACTTCTTGGGTGCGGACCACGATGCCGTGCGCGCCGATGCGGTGGTCCTCGCCAAGGGCCTTGGAGGCGGCGTGCCCATCGGCGCCATGCTCTGCCGCGAGGCGCTGGCCAGCGCTCTCCCTCCGGGCTCTCACGGTACGACCTTCGGCGGCAATGCGCTGGCCTCGGCGGCCGCCCTGGCGGTGCTTGGGGTCATCGAGGAGGAGCGCCTCATCGAGCGAGCTCGGGAGCTTGGCAGCCATCTTCACCAAATGCTCGAGCGATTGGTAGATCGGATGCCGGCGAAGGTGGTAGCGTCACGTGGGCGCGGCCTTCTGCAGGCGCTCGTGCTACGCGACGCCGAACTGGCTCGGCGAGCGCAGAGCGATTTGCGTGAGGCAGGGGTGCTGGTAACGCTCGCGGGAGGCGACGCTCTGCGCTTCACTCCTCCGCTGACAATCACCGAACGGCAGCTCGACGACGGGCTCGCCGTGGTCGAGAAGGTGCTGGAGAGCCTTTAGAGATGCGACACCTGAAAAACCTGAACGATCTTGGCCGCGAGGGTCTACTTCAACTGCTCGACGCCGCGGATGCTTGGAAAGACACGCGTGGGGCTGCCAATCAGCCACGGCCGCTGGCGGGCAAGTCCGTGGCGCTGGTTTTCGAGAAGGCTTCGACGCGGACCCGGTTGTCTCTCGAAATCGCCGTCGTCGAGCTGGGAGGGCATCCAGTTGTCATCACCGGTGCTGGCTCGCAGATGGGGAGGGGGGAACCCATCGCAGATACAGCCCGTGTTCTGTCTCGCATGGTTCACGCCATCACCTTCAGGACCTCCGCTACGGAGCGGCTAGAGGAGATGATGGACCACAGCAAGGTCCCGGTGCTGAACGCGTTGACCGACGAATCCCATCCGATGCAGCTCTTGGCGGACCTGCAGACGGTGCGGCGAGTCCGGGGGCGCCTCGACGGGCTCAAGTACGCCTGGATTGGGGACGGTAACAACATGGCCAACTCCTGGCTCGAGGCCGCGGGGTTGCTGGGACTGCATCTCTCGGTGGCTTGTCCGCGGGGCTACGAGCCGAGCGCGGACTACGTCCGCGAAGCGCGCGAGCGGGGGGCATCGGTGGAGCTGATCCAGGATCCGCGGGAGGCGGCTCGCGAAGCCGACGTGATCAGCACCGATGTCTTCGCGAGCATGGGCCAGGAGCAAGAGCAGCAGAAGCGCGCGCGCGATTTTGCTGGCATGTCCGTGACGGAGGAGATCGTCGGTCTTGCGCACCCGGAGCACGTCGTGCTCCATTGCCTGCCCGCGCACCGTGGCGAAGAGATTGACGCGAAGGTAATCGATGGGCCGCGTAGCTTCGTTTGGGACCAGGCTGAGGCTCGACTGCACACGGCCAAGGCAGCATTGATGTGGGCCTTCGTAGGGAATGCCCGATAGTCAGCAGAGTGCGGCCGTGCGCGCAGGAGTAGTTGGGTCGCGCGCCAAGCCCGTTGCCTGCGGCCACTGCAGGAAACCCGTCGATCCGCTCCGGGCGGCGCGCGTCGCCATCTTCCACGGCCGCTTTCGTTACTTCTGTTCTGCGGAGTGCCGAGGGCGCTTCAACCCGGATGCCGGGATGACGCCGCTCCCCCTCCCGAAGCGAACGAGCGGTCCTCAAGGGCCGGGCTACTCCCTCGCTCCAACGAAGACGGAGGACTCCGCGCCGTCTACCCAGGCCGTCCCTGATGCAGTCGGTGTGGGTTTTCCAGAATCCGAAGATGAAGAGGAGCCGCTCGAGGAGGGGCTGCTGCCACGGGCTCTGGGTGCGGACCCTGCCTTCGATGACGTGTCGCCCGCTCCGGAGCCAGAGCTTGCCGAGGCGATCTCTGCCGACGTCGGCGGTCTGCTGCTTGCCCTCGGTTTGCTCGGCGGGCTACTCGCTGTCACCTTGGGCCTGGCCGGCGATTCGAGCGTGGCGCTGACGTCGCGTGCTGTCGTGGTGGTCGTCAGCTTGGTGGCTGTCGTTTCACGGTATTTGGCAGGCCGGGGGGATGCCAGTGCGCTTCACCCCGCCGCGCTGCTGGCGGCTCCCGTCCTCGCCGTCCTGACGGCCGTCGTCGCCTTGGTCACGGGCCACGAGCGAACTCCCGAGACGCTGACGTTGGCGGGGATCATCATTGCAGGCGCGGCGGGTGGAGCGTTGCTCCTTCAGCGGGCACGGCGAACCATCGACGCGGAGCGGAGCCAGTTGCTTGCCAAGCTGAGCGGCAGCGCGAGCCGTATCGTCGATGACGCCGTCATGACCGTGCGGTCCGTCGATCTGCGCCCCGGTGAGGAGATAGTCGTTGGTCCCGGGGAGGTCGTGCCTGTCGACATCAACGTCATTGCCGGGACGGCAATGGTCTTGCCATGGAGTGGCGCCGCAGCTCCCGTACCGCGCACCGAGGGCGATTGGGTGGTTGCCGGGGCATCGTTGACCGAGGGGCGTCTGCGCGGTGTCGTGGCCTGGGTTGGTGATGATCGAGCATGGATGCGATTGACGCACGATCCGCAGCGCCGTGCCGATCTTCATTTTGCGTGGGCCAAGTCGGCCCGGCTCGTTGCAGAGCGCGTCGCTCCTGCAGCGGCGGGGTTGGCCGCATTGACAGCCTATGCCGCGAACCTGGACTTGGTCGGCGTCCTCGCGTTCGTTGCTGCCGCGCAAGCTGCCATCGCGACCCCAGCAGTGGCTCAGGCAGGGGCGATACGCACGGCCCAAGCCGTGCTCACGACGCTCCGTCGCGGCGTGGCGTTCAGAACCCCAGAGTCGCTCGAACGCAGCGGCAGGGTGACTGCCGCCGTATTCTGCGCGCGGGGGACGCTGCTCCTGGGCGAGCCCGAGGTCGCGAACGTCGAGGTCTTCGGGGGGGCCGAGTCGCAGAAGGTCCTGGCCCTGCTAGCGGGTGCGGAGGGCGGAGCGAGCCACCCCGCGGCCTTGGCGATTCAACGTGCTTCGCGCGCGCGGAACGTCAGACCTGACGGGGTTCGGAGCCCGACAGTCCTGCCCGGTCTCGGCTTGACCGCTGTTGCGTCGACCGGCGAGTCTCTGGTCGTCGGAAGCCGTGCACTGATGCTGCAGGAGCGGGTCAGTGTCGCGGCTGCCGAGGAGACTATCCTGGAGCTCGAGTCCATGGGGCGCAGCGTGCTCCTCGTAGCGCTCGGGGGCAGGCTTATCGGGGCGGTTGGGCTCCAAGACGGACTGAGGCCGGGCTCTCGGGCAGCCATTCAGCACCTGCTGGACGTCGGCGTGGAGCCGGTGCTCATCTCGGGAGATTCTCGGGAGACCTGTGAGGCCCTCGGGCGCGTCCTCGACATCGAGCACCTCAGGCCTGAAGTTCTACCTGCCGAGCGCGGTGACGAGGTGCGGCGGCTGGTGGATGGCGGGGCGGTCGTGGCGGTGGTGGGGCGCAGCCCGGCGGATGACGTGGCCCTCGGTGCGGGGGACGTCTCGGTCGTCCTTTCGTCCGCTGGTGCAACCTCGGCTGATTGGGACGTCCAGCTTGCATCCGATGACATTCGCGACGCGGCGTTTGCGATCAGGGTCGCCCATCGGCTCCGCACGGAGGCAATGCTCGTGCTTCTGCTGGCTCTGGGGCCGGGTGCGATTGGGGCCGTCGGCATGGCTTTCTCTCTCGTGCCCATGGCGGCTCCGCCGCTCTTCGCCTTCGTCGGTCTGCTCGCGGCCCTGTACCGCGTTCGCGCCGTGCCCTCCTAGGGAGTGGGGCGGTGCCCCCTTGACCTTCGCTCCTTGGAGCGCGATGCAAGGAAGCCGTGAGCGGCAGGGATTCGGGTCAGTCAACGCGGGGCGAGGCACGTGAGCCGAACGTGGCGCGCCTGCGGCGAGAGCTGGATCAGTACATGCAGGAGCACGGCCTTCGCTCCACGGGGCAACGCCGCATCATCGTTGACACCTTCTTCGACGGTCGCGGGCACGTTTCCATCGAGCAGCTGCTCGAGAAGGTTCGCCGCGTCGATCGCCGCATCGGTTACGCGACGGTGTACCGCACGCTGAAGATGCTCGCGGCGTCCGGTGTGGCCGTGGAGCAGCAATTCGGGGAGGGCTTCTCACGCTACGAGGTGTCAGATGAAGACGCCCATCACGATCACATGATTTGTGTCGAGTGTGGGGAGATCAAGGAGTTCGAGGAGCCAGCCATCGAGGTCCTCCAACGCGAGGTGGCGCAACGTTTCGGCTTCGAGATGAGAGAGCACAAGCACGAGCTCTACGGCATCTGTGCTCGTTGTCAGCGCCGCGCTCGGTCGCGTAAACGCTGAATGAGCGAGCGCAATTCTCGGTCGCTTCTTGCCCAGCCCCGGACGGGGGCGAGGGGGGCGAGAAGCTCGAAGCCCGTCGTCTGCTCGGACCCATTCCTGTTGTTTTCAAGGGGTCTCTACCAAGACTCCTCCCCCGCGCTTCGCTCGAGGCCCAACCCAAAGATGCTCGCGCAATCGTCGAGGTGCTCGACAGGTGCGCTCGCCAAGTCGGGTGGTCCTCAAAGATTGCGGCAATCCAGTATCCGAGCGTCCGTCACCACGACCTGGCAGGGAATGTCTGTTTCCACCAGCGGGAGCTCCACGACGACCTGGAAGTCGAAGAGAACCGCGACCGCCAGAGCAGGGGGGCAGAAGTCCGGCAGGGTCGCGTCGTAGACACCGCCCCCGTAGCCGAGCCGGTGCCCCCGCGGGTCTGCCGCGAGTGCCGGCACCACGATCACATCGAGTTCACCGTGGCGAGCAGCCTCGCGACACGGGTCGGGCTCGGCGAAGCCGCGACCTCTCTCACGGAGCTCACTCGGGTGCGGAACTGGGCGAAAGCCCGTCTCGAAAGCACCATTCTCCTTCGGATCCATGAACGGATAGTAGAGTTCCTTGTTTCTGTCGCGGAGGGCGGCATCCAGCGGGCGTAGGTCAAGCTCCCGTTTGCTGGAGATAGGCCAAAAAAGCCCTACGCGGCGCGCCGCCACCACTTCCTCCATGGCAAGGACGGCGTCTCGAATGCGTTCGCTGCGTTCGTCGAAGGCGGCCTGAGGCATGGAGGCGCGCAGGCCCCGCATCCGCTGCCGAAGCGCTTGCTTCGTTTGGGAGACGAACTCGCGCATCCTGTCATCGGAGGGCTCCATCATCATCGGTGGCAACGAGCATGGTCCCTTTCTCCGGGGTTGCAACCCGAGGCGCGCGGGCCATCCCGTGACACCGAAGGGTACCCGCGCCCGCGCCGACGGATACGAGTGCCGTCCGAAATCGGTGCGAGCGCGAGGATGGCGCACTACTCTAGCCGAGCATGCGCCAGGTCCTCGCCCTCGTTCCCGCCTACCAAGCCGGCCATAGTATCGCTGAGGTCGTGACTGCGCTCATGCAGACCGCCGCCTTCGGTGCTGGCGTCCTCGTCGTCGATGATGGGTCGACGGATGGCACGTTCGAGGCAGCCCAGGCGGCTGGAGCGGAGGTGCTTCGCCACGGCAGCAATCGTGGCAAGGGCGCCGCCCTGGTCACGGGGCTCTCACACGCTCACGATTCGCGTATCCCCATGGTCGTTTCCATGGACGCCGATGGTCAGCATCTCGCCGTGGAAGCGGCCAGGTTGGCGCAGTCCGAAGCAGACCCCAACGCCCTCGTCCTGGGGACACGCGATCTCCAGGCAGCCGGTGCTCCGCTCCCGAATCGGTTCTCGAATGCCGTCTCCAACGCGTTTCTGTCGTTGTTTACTGGGTTGTGCCTGAAGGACACCCAGTGCGGCTTGCGTCGTTATCCCGTCGCCGAGACGCTGGCGCTGGGCGCCAGAGGCCAGCGCTTCGAGTTCGAGGCCGAAGTGGTGCTCCGTGCCGCGAGGCGGCGTATCCCCATCGTACAGGTGCCAGTCCAAGTCGTGTATCCGCAGGGGACCGAACGCCAGACCCACTTCGACTCCGTCCGTGATCCGTGGCGCATCGTGTGGCGCGTGCTGCAGACTTTGGCCGAGGAGCGACGCGCCCCGTGACCGCTGCGTATTCTACTCCCGTGGCGCGCCACTCACGGGTCCGACTGGTGCGGCGCCTCTGCCTGCTGCTGGTGGTCCTCGTGGGCTTGGGGGCTCTCTCGGGTGCTTGCGTACACTTGTGGGTCGAGCGGCGCGCCAAGCTCGTTCCGCCGGGGGTGACGGTTCTCGGGGAGGCGCCGCGTCGCGCAGGCTCTCTGCGCTGGCTGGATCGTTCCTTCGTCGTCAAGCGCGGCAACCTGAGCGAGGTGCACCTGCGCGGTACTCCGGTGCAGATCGGCTATGCCCATTCCCGGCTGCTCTACCCTGAGATGGTGAGAAACGAAGGGGAGCTCTACGCAGAGCTCGAGCGCCAGGTGCCGAGCGCTCTGCTCCGTGCCCTGATCCTCGATCTCGCGCAGTGGCGCTACCATCGTGTGGATCGCGGCATGGCGGAGGATCGCCGACGAGAGCTGGCCGCCCAAGCGCTCGGCTTTCAGCCGGATCCCTACACGAGCTGGTTCGACACGTACCAGCGTTTCATCTACCTCAGTGCCCTCTACGACATAGCGCTCTCTTTCGAGCACTCTCCGCTGATCGGTTGCACCACGTTCAGCTTGGGTCGTTCCGTTACGGGGGACGGGAAGGTGATCTTGGCCCGTGCTTTCGACTTCGAGGTCAGCGATATCTTCGACGAGGAGAAGGCGGTGTTTTTCGTCGAAGAAGCAGGGGCGATCCCGTTCGCTTCGGTGGCGTGGCCGGGGTTGGTCGGCGTGGTCAGCGGGATGAACAGGTCCGGACTGGGTGTCGTCGTTCACGGGGGGCGAGCGGGGACGCCAGCCGCCGAGGGCGAGCCCGTCGTTCACGCCCTGCGGCGGGTGCTCAGCCGGTGTCACACGACCGCCCAGGCCGTCGAGGCCCTCGCATCGAGCTCACCGATGGTCAGTCATATCGTGATCGTCTCGGATGCGAGCGGCGACAGCCGTGTGATAGAGCGTGTTCCAGGGCGCCAGCAGTTCGTGGCAGCGTTGGAGGACGCCGCGGTCGTGACGAATCATTTCAGGGGTCCCGCCGCCGAGGATCCCAAAAACCTCCAGGTGCGTCGTGCGACCTCCACGCTTCACCGGGAACGCCGTGGAGAGACGCTTCTCCGCGGGCTGCCTCACGGGATCGAAGCTCTGGGCGCGGTGCGCTTACTTCGCGACCGCCGAGCTTCGGACGGCACAGCGCTGCCGCTCGGTGATCGACGCGCCATCGACGCTCTGATCGCCACGCACGGGGTAGTGATGGATCTAAGTGATCGCGTGTTGTGGGTCAGCGAAGGGCCTCACCTGTTGGGGCGTTTCCTTGGGTTCAGATTGCCGACGCACCTTGCCAGCGACCACGATAACCCGGTGCCTTGGGGAGACCTGCCAAGGATCGAGGCTGACGCGCTCCTGACGAGCGGAGGGTACTCGGAGTGGAAAGCACGGAGGGTCCAAGCTCGTGGGGGTGACGACAGCGTTGCTGGCGGTCCCCTCGCAGAGTAGGGAAGCGTGCTTGGTTGGCCGGTCGCGGTCCGGCCGTGAAGCCCTGACATCCTGGGTCCCGGGGCACGTCCAATGGCGCTAGCCTGGCGTGCATGGTTCCTGTCCTTCAAGGCGTCACGGCTGAGGAGCTCGCTCGGAGCACCAACATAGAGGTCGTGGATGCAAGACGTCTCTTGGCCAGGGTTCACCGGGATGGCAAGCTTCCCCATCAGGCGTTCGCCGGGATCCGCCGCAGCGCATTGCTGAAGCTGCAGCAAGGGGCGGCGGTCGGTGCGCTCCAGGTCGTGCGAGTAGCTCGGAGCTCGCTCGATCCGTTCATCAAGTGTGTCCTCGGCTTGCCCGATGGCCAGCGTGTCGAGAGCGTAGGCTGGCCGCTCGAAGTACCAGAACGCGTCGTGGTCTGTGTGAGCTCTCAAGCGGGCTGCGCCCTGGGTTGTGCGTTCTGTGCCACGGGGCGCCTGGGGTTGGGACGGAACCTCGATGCGTGGGAGATCGTCGAACAGGTGCGCGCAATGCGTGAACAGCTGTCGGCTGGTCAGCGCGTCCATGGAGTCGTATTTCAGGGCATGGGGGAGCCTCTCGCCAACGCCGAGCAGGTCTTCCGAGCCATCCGGGTGCTATCCGAGCCTTACGGCCCCGCTATCGACCGGCGTCGCATGACGGTCTCGACGGCGGGAATCCCCTCTGGAATCCGCCGTTTGGCCCGCGAGGTTCCCGAGGTGCGGCTTGGGGTGTCGCTCGGGTCGCCGCGGCGGGGTCGACGGGAAGCGTTGATGCCGATCGAGCGCCGCTTTCCTCTCGATACGGTCCTCGAAGCCAGCGCGGATCACGCGCAGATCACGCACCTCGCGCCGATGTTCGCACTCGCCTTGATCAGCGGCGTTACCGACACGGACGAGGATGCCATCGCCCTTGCGGAGCTGGCGAAGACCTTCGCGTCGCGCACCGGCATTCGGCCGCGGATTAGCCTGATCCCTTTCAACGCGGTGGCTCATGCTGGGTTCGAGCCGCCCACGCCCGGACGGATCGCGGCGTTCCGGGAGCGGGTGCATGCAGCCGGAGTGGGGACGAAGCTCCGGTACTCGGGAGGTGGGGATGTCGCGGCTGCCTGCGGGCAGTTGGTTGGTACGTAGGTTCCAGGCCGAAGGAGCCGCGGCGCTTGCTTCCTCGAAGATCCCTTTTCGGCGTAGGGGAATGGCGGCGAGCGCCGTCCCAGGTGCCAGAGGTGAATGACAATGAAGTACTTTCCAAGGTGGATGACCGCGCTGCTTCTCGTGAGCGGATTGCTCGTAGGGCCGGAAGCGGTGAAGGCGCAAGGGCGCGGCAGGGGCGGTCCACCCCCTGCAGCCTTCGAGGCCTGTGCAGGGAAGAAGGCCGGGGACGCCTGCGACTTCGAGTGTAGACGGGGCCACGTCACCGGAACGTGTCAGCTTCGCTGGAACGACGAGCTGTCCTGTGTGCCGAGCGACAGGGGCCCGCGTCGCGGGCAGCCGTAGGGCTCCCCGTACCTCAGCGGATGTGATGGGGTAGCAAGAAACCTCGCCGTGCCCGCAGGGCTCGCGCTATCGTCGGGCCCATGCGTGGTCTTCGCTATGTGCTCTGCGACGTCTTTACCAATCGCCCGCTGACCGGCAACGCCCTGGCGGTGTTCACCGACGCCCGCGGAGTGCCCGATGAGACGATGGGGGCTCTGGCTCGCGAGCTCAACCTCTCGGAGGCGACCTTCATCACACCCGCCGAGAGCGGCGGCACGGCGCGAGTCCGCATCTTCACGCCACGCCAGGAGATCCCCTTCGCTGGGCACCCAATCCTCGGCAGCGCGGCAGTTCTGGCGGCGCCGCTGGAGAGAGAATCGATAGTTCTGGAGACGGGCATAGGACACGTGGAAGTGGTGCTGCGGCGTCCCGCTACCGGCTCGGTAGAAGCGGCGTTCTCCAGGCCCGTGCCCGACCAAGCCGGGGAAATCGACGAGGCGTTACTCGCCAGGGCCCTCAGACTTCCGGCGCCGGCCGTATCACTGGACGTCTACGACGTCGGGCTCCGTCACCTCGTCGTGGTCGTCGCGAACGCCGAAGAGCTCCGCAGCCTACAGCCCGACCTCGCCGAGCTCGCGCGACTTGCCTGCGACACCATCGAGGTCTGCGTCGCGCAAGGGGAGACCGTCGAGCTCCGAGTTTTCGCTCCGAAGCACGGTGTTGCGGAGGATCCGGCGACTGGCTCGGCAGTGGGGCCCGTCCTCTGGCACCTGCACCGCCACGGTACTGTTGCGATGGGGGCCACTGTGGTGGTGCGCCAGGGCGATCACCTGGGACGCCCTTCGAGGCTCATTGGGCGCCTCCACCAGCGTGGCGTACGGCCCGAGGTCGAAGTGGCCGGGGCCGTCGTCACGGTAGCGCGAGGCGAATTCCGAGTAGAAGGCTTGACGGGGCGGGCTCACTAACGATGCCCGCGACGCGACAGCCTCGATGCAGCGCCATGCCGAGGGTGTCGCGGTGAGTGCCGTCAGCTCAGGCGCGCGCCGTAGGTTTCGGTGATGAAGTCGATGTCCTTGTCGCCTCGCCCGCTGAGATTGACGAGGATCGACTTACGCGGGTGGGCCTTGGCCAGCTTCGTCGCGTGCGCTACGGCGTGAGCACTCTCGAGAGCGGGAATGATGCCTTCCTTCCTACTCAGCTCGAAGAAGGTATCGACGCACTCCTCGTCGGTCACTCCCACGTACTCGACCCGTCCCTGATCCTTGAGCATCGAGTGTTCTGGCCCCACTCCAGGGTAGTCGAGCCCGCTGGCGATGGAATACACCGGTGCTGGTTCCCCAGCGTCGTCTTGCAGCAGGTAGCACCTGAACCCGTGGATGATGCCGGGCCTGCCGTAGGTGGCGGTGGCAGCGTGATCCCCTGGCTGAACGGAACGGCCCAACGGCTCCACGCCATATAGCCGGCAATTGGGGTCGTCAAGGAACCCCGAGAAGATACCCATCGCATTGCTGCCGCCGCCCACGCAGGCCACCACGTTGTCGGGTAGCTCTCCCGTCATCTCGAAGAACTGTTCCCTCGCCTCGATCCCGACGACGCGTTGGAAGTCTCGCACCATCATCGGGAAGGGGTGGGGGCCCACCACGGAACCGATGCAGTAGATCGTGTTCGTGGGGTCCTTCAGGTAGCTCTGAAACGCCGAATCCACGGCTTCTTTCAGGGTCTTCAGGCCGTGTCCCACGGGGACGACCGTCGCGCCGAGGATCTTCATCCTCACGACGTTGGGGTGCTCCTTCGCGATGTCCACCTCCCCCATGTGAATCTCGCACTTGAGCCCAAAGTAGGCGGCAGCCGTCGCCAAGGCAACACCATGCTGCCCGGCTCCCGTTTCTGCTATCAAGGTCTTCTTGCCCATGTGCTTGGCCAAGAGGGCCTCTCCCATGCAGTGGTTCAGTTTATGAGCACCCGTATGATTGAGGTCCTCACGCTTCAGGTAGATGCGCCCGCCGTATTCGTTGGAGAGGGTCTTGGCATAGTAGACCGGAGTCGGGCGGCCCTGAAAGTGCTTGCGGATGCTGCGAAGCTCGGAGATGAATTCGTGCGACTTGCTAATGGAGTAGTACGCATCCGTGATCCGATTCATCTCCCGTTGAAGCTCCTCGGGGATGTAGCTTCCACCATAGTCGCCGAAGTAGCCTTCTGGGTTTGGATTGGACTTGAAATAGTCGGCCATGGCCTGGCATCCTGCCACTACTTGCGTCCTTCTTCTACCGTGCGCGTGGCGTTCGGTTGTGCCGGCAGCGCTTGCGCGAGCACTCCATGCGCCGGCAGTGCTTGCGCAATGCCGCGGGGTGGGTCTGGTGGGGCGCGAGGCCGGCCCTGCGGGGATGCCATCGCTCGCGCTCCTTCCGTACCGGCACGAGCCGGCCGATCGCCGCGACAGCGTGTCCCGGGGAAGCCGGCGTGTGTCGTTGCTCCCGGTCGCCAGGAGCTCTAAAGCTTACGGCATGGCGCTCGCCCGAAGCACGCTCACGAACATTCGTTGGAGACCAGAACGGCTCGAGACCGAGCACTTGCTTCTTCGCGGCTATGAATTGAGCGATTGCGAGGGGATCTTCGCTTATGCCTCCGATCCAGCCGTGGCGGCTTACATGGCGTGGGATCGACATCAGAGCATCGAGGACACGCGGCGCTTCTTGAACACGTTCGTCGCGGCGAACTACCGTGCGAGAGAGCTCGATTACGCCATCTGCGAGCGCGGCTCCAGCCTGCGAGTGATAGGTGGGCTCGGCGCGTATTGGCGGAGCCGCAGCCACGGCGTCATGGAGCTTGGTTACGTCCTCGCCAAGGAGCATTGGGGCAAGGGCTACATCCCAGAGGCCGCCAAACGCCTCATGGCGTACGCGTTCGAGACGACCGACGTGCAGCGGATCTACGCACCCATTCTGGCGGAGAACACGAAGAGTCGGCGAGCGGCGCAGAAGATGGGCATGACACTCGACGGCACGCTCCGTTCCTCGCTGATGCTCCGGGGGCGACGGTGGGACGAAGCGGTCTTCTCGATGCTCCGAGCCGAGGTGTCGCCGGGGTGAGTCCCGCACTCTCTCGTGCGCCTCGATGTGCGGTACGGTAACCTGAGAACGCGCGTTCAGGATGCGCCGGCCGCGGGTGCAGAGGGGCCGCGCACCGAGCGAGCCCCTCCGCGGGACCGCCGATTCCTGACGCAGCGACCACGAATCCAGCAGGTCGAGCGTTATGGAACCCGCGCTGCTGCCCGTAACTCAGGCGCCCGCGGGTGGGTACTCCGCGGACGGAGTGGATCGGAGACATCTTTGGTAGCGACGGCTCGACCACTGAGCATCGGGAGGCTGGCGAGGTTCCCGCTGGCGGACCTCATGGTCTTTCTTCTGGATCGGCGCGCCACGGGGACGCTCGTGCTCCAAGAGCGGACTGGTCGAAAGAGCGCGTTCTACTTCTATCTGGGCGCAGTCGCGAAAGCGCAGAGCCCTGCCGTCCTGGCAGCCAGCCACAGCGACACGGAGCTGGTGAACCAGCAGTTGGAGTGGGCGGCGGCCCTTGGTGGAAGCACGGCTTACGGGTTCTACGAGAACGTCGACTATCTGCACCGCGTCCGCCCTGCGGCGGCCAACCCTCTCGCCCAGATCTGGCGGTGCGCGAAGCGCTCCGTCGACCCCGAGCGAGTGAGCGCCGTGATCTCCGAGCTAGGGGACCAGACCCTTTCGCTCCATCTCCGGGCGGATCTCGGCCGCTTCAACTTCTCGTGGGAAGAGGTGGCTGCCATCGAGCAGCTCCGCGCAGGCAGGCTCCCGTTCAACGACCTGTTGGCTCAGCATGAAGGTGACCCAGCCACCCTCTGTAAGATCGTGTACGTGCTGGCCATCTGCCGCCACATCCGCAGCCAGGCGGGCGGGGAGCCAATTGGCGTGGATGGACCGCGCGACATCCTCTTTACTCGCACCGGCTCAGCGGTACCGCTCATACGCTCGTCTCGTCCGGCGCAAGCGCGTCACCGTTCGTTCCTGTCGGCCCCGCGCGCGACGAGCGGGCTGAAACGACAGGGGAGGTCTCAGGCTAATGCCATCCCCGTGCCGGGAGGATCGTCGACCCCACCCCCTGCATCCACTTCGGCGGTCAATGCGCGGGTGAGCTCGCAATCTGCTTCGGCCCACTCCGAGACGCTCTGTGAGCTCGCCGATGACCCCTACTGCGGGGCAGGGCAGGCCTTGGTTTCCCAGAGCAGGCCGGATAGTTGGGCACGAGCCGAGGCCCTCGCACAAGCGGGGCACTACGACAGAGCGCTCCAGCTCGTTCGCGAGCTCTATAGGCCACGCTGGAACAACGCTGACGAGGGGGCGTTCGTTGCGTATCTCGAGGCCCGTTGTCGCGTCCTGCAGAGCGACGAGGGTATGGAGCTGGCAGAGCGATGCTCCCAAGCCTCCAAGGACCACCCGGGCGAGCCTAAGTTCATCTACTATAGGGCATGGGTCTACAAGGCGCTCGGATGGCAGAATGCGGCCCTCATGGACTTCGCAGAGGTCGTTCGCAGCGATCCGATGAATATCGACGCTGCCCGCGAGCTCCATCTCGCCCAAAAGCGTCGCAGGGGGTCGAGCAATCCGTCGGGCCTGATGGAGCGCATCGTCCGCTCCCTTGCGCCGACCGCCGGGTCCCGTCCGGAGGGAGGCCTCTCGAGTCGCCCAACGGCACGGGTGCGCAAGCAATGAGCCCAGGTGCTGACTCGGACCGAGCTGCGCTTCCGCCGTCCGGTCCGAGTGCCTGGACTTATGGTTACATGGTTTCAGGAAGGCAGTACCGGCCCTCGCTCGCAACATCGAGCTCGTATCCCTCGGGGCATGCCGCCATTCCAGGGTAGTTCGCGAACGGAATGGGCGTGCAGACGGGGCCCTCGCTGGTCATGTAGATTTGCTGGTTGGGGGGACACCCTGCCCCGCTACCGCCCGAGCCAGTGCTCCCATCACCACCTGCGCCTCCCGAGCCCGCGTCGCCCGCGCCGCCTTGACCCGAGCCGCCCGCGCCGGAGGCTCCGCCTGCGCCACCGGTGCCGCCGTCGCACGAGGGATCCCCGGGCTCGCAGTAGGGGCTATCCCACTCCGGGGGACAAGGACTGGGTTCTACCTGGATCGTGTCCTGGCCTTTCGCAGGCGACGAGTGCGTATACGTGATATATGCTTGCCCGAAACCCGACGCGCCGAAGGCCTCCGTGCTGACCCAGGCCTCATAGACTTGCCGGAAGTCCCAGTCGGGAGTCGCGGCATTGGGCGCATAGCCTTCGTTTGTCGAAGGGGAGTTTAGGGTGCAGTCACCCGCGCATGCTGCTTCTTCGCAGTACCCGCAGCCGTTGAGGTTGCGGTCGAGGGACGTGGCGACTGCGAGCACGTGACTGGGGTCTCCTTCGATCATGGCTCCGTCTCCACCGGTCACGCCGAGGCTTCCGTATCCACACGATGAAGTCGGGTCTTGAGAAACCAGGTCAATCTTGAAGTTCATGATGGTGCTGCCGTTGGCGTCCGTCAGCAACAGCTCCGTGTGGTCGCTCTTGACTAGGTCCTCGAAGGTGTGCCCGCGCTGGTTTGGCCAGCCGCAGCAGCTCCCTTCCCCATACGTGTTGTCGGTGAAGGCAGGATCGAAGGTGACGCGGAGGTGCACGTATTCTACCCCGTCTTGCTCCTCGATGACCTGCTCGATGACGACTGAGGGGTCCTCTGGGGCGAGATCGCCTTCTCCGGCGAAGCATAGGGTCGCAGGAGCGCGCACGACCACCGTGTCGGGTTCGCGTTCGCTGCCCTCGCACTCGCCCGTGCAAAGATCAGCCGTCTCCGGGCCACAGCCTACCGTAAGGGGGCGGAAGCTTTCACCGCTGCCGTCGAAACGGGGACCCGTCGTCGTGTCACTATTGCTCGTCCCTCCGCTGGTGTTTCCCGAGCTGCGGCCGGCGCTCGACGTCCCTCCGTTGCTGTTCTCCGACGCGCTGCTTCCACCGCTGGCGTCATCATCGGCCGCGCCGGCACTGCCGTTCCTCGCGTTTCCGGCTCCTGCGGCGTTACCAGAGCCGCCCGCTGAGCCAACGGTGCTTCCCGCGTCTCCATCGTTCGAACCTGAGTTTGCGCGCCCTGCACCACCGTCTCCTTCCGCAGCCGTACCCGAACCGCCTTCGCCCTGTTCGGGTGAGGAGCTCGCGCCGCCGTCCGAAGAGCCACAAGCGGCCACCAAGAGTAGCAGGATCGCGGGTGTTCCAAGGTGTATGAATCGGGGTGCGTGAGATATGATCATAGCATTGCTCCTCATGCGGTCGCGTGGCGGTGATAGAGTTGGTCGTCCCGCTACCGGTGTGCGGTGCGGCAATAGGTGAGTGAGGTGTCGTGTGTTCGTCGTCGTTCGAGCGTCGTCTTCAGAAGACTTTGACGCGCTGCTTGCAGCCCACTGTCTGTATCAGCTTGCCACCTGGCGCGTTGACCATGTCACAGCTTGCGGAGCAGAGATGGATGACCTCTGGTGACTCGGGATCGTCGTAGAACCAGCCCAAGTCGCCTTCGCAGGCCTCCTCGGTGGCGACGTACTCGAATATACTGCCCTGGCAGGCGGCATCGGCGTACACGAGGTTGACTCGGAAATAGTCCAGTGTCTCGCCTTCTGGAGCCGGTGGAAGGCTGATCTGGCAAGGAATGGCAGCATCTCCACGGATAGCGTTGAGAGCCGCGAGCACGCTGGCCGCCACGTCTGTCTCCTCCCCCTCTTCGACCAGATAGGCATCCCCGGTGCCGCCGGCCTCCGCAATTTGGGCGAGGTTTCCGAGGAACGGTCCAACCCCCAGGACATAGGTTTCAATCGCTGGGTTCCCTTCCGTGCACGCTTGCGTGCGAGTGACGGCATCCTCCAGGGTCGGGCAGCAGGGTCCCTCTCCTTCGGGGCAGGTGACCGGAGCCTTCGGCTCGCCGTCGGCGAGGAGCAGCATGACGACCTTGTGCGTCGGGTGCTCGCGCTTCCAGTCTTGCGCGTGCTTGCAAGCGGACTCGATGGCTGGTCCAGTGGGTGTCTCGCCCGTCGGTTCGATCGAGTTCAGGGACTCGATCAAGGCGTCGGCGTTGCCTGGTAGATTGGCAATCTCGACCGCCGTACCGTAGTCGGATGACTCACACGTCGTGTTTCCCAGCGATTGGTGACCGAAATAGCCGATGCCCACTCCGATCCCCGCGCTGGCGGGTGCTCGCAAGAAGGCTTCCGCCGCTTCGCGCACGGCCTCGATGCGAGTCTTGTTGCACCCTGGAGCACCGCAACGGTTCTCGTCGCTTGGAGGATCGACGCAGCGGCACATCGAGCCGCTTTGGTCGAACAAGATGTAGATGTCTAGCGGAACGCTCTCGCTCTCGAAGGAGAACCCGTTGCAACCCTCCTCGTCCTCGGCGATGATGCAGCGGCCGTTCGCGTCCAAGGTCACCCAGTCCTGGCCGGCTTGCGCGTTGCCACCAGCGCCGGTCTCGTCGCCAGGATTTGCGCCGCCGAGCTCGAGCGAGGGGTCATTCCCCGCATTCCCACTGCCGCCCCCGCTGACGTCGTCGTCCCCGCTTCCGGCGCACGCACTCGTCGCAAGGAGCAGCAAAGTGCTCGCCACGTAGGGACTCCATCCACGGTTGCCGCTCGCTGATCGACTGCGTGTTCGCACCATGCCTCGCGTCCTCTGGTTCCGTTCCATGGCCTACTCGGGAATCTCCGCTTTGCCGCCGCAGAATACGGCGCCGAGCGCGCTCACCATCGTTTCGAAGCCTCCACCCGCGCACTGATCTGCCACTGCTTGCGACAGGATGCAGACGGCGTCTGCTTCGTACTCTTGGCATGCCCCGCTGCGCGCTGCGTCGACGCAGGCCGTGTACTCGGGCGTTGCGGGGCTGTCGCAGGTGTGCACGCAGGCTTCGCGGGCGCAAGCCTGCGCTGCCTGTATCTTCCGTGCGCAGTCGACCTCTCCGAGTAGCTCGACGCATCCCGGGTGGTTCGTCTCCCACCGATAGAACGGTCGCGGGTTTGCCTCGAGCACGGGCCCATAGCGGTTCTCGTCCAGTCCGCTGGGCCAGAGACAACCACCACAGGCAGCGTCATCACCCCCGAGCTCGAACGCCGCGCAATCGTCGCCGAGGAGGCAGTCGTCATGAAAGCGGGCGACCTGCTCGCTCGTGCAAACGTCCTGTGCCGGATTCGCCGGAACGTAAGGCGGCGGCTCCCAGGAGGTCAAATCTGCGGGCTCGCAGCTTTCGGAACTGCTCGCACCCCCGCTCGTGCTGGGTGCGCCTCCGGATCCCGAGGAGCCGCCCGTTGCACTCCCACCTCCGCTTCCGGTGTTGTCGCCCGTGCCAGTCCGACCAGCGGTCGTCTCGTGCGACCCACTGGCACCCGCTTGGCCCGAGGATGCCCCGCCGTCCTCGCTTGGACTGCTCTCCGGCTCGCTTCCGGCCGCGCCATCGGCTCCTCTGCCATCATTGCCCGTTCCAGCTGCAGCTGCTGCACTGCCTGCATCCCCCGGTGATGCGACGGTCCCGCTCGAGTCTCCACAGCCGACTGCCAGCATTGCGCTTCCAATTAGCGCGGGCAGGAGTCCCGAACGGCGGGGCGTCCAGCCTAGGAGCACGGCGTTGAGTCGTCCGCTCGGGCGGGCGCGCGGGTAACGGGTGAGTTGGCGCGTGGGGTCCATGAACTCGGGCTCCTGCTGGAAGACCGCTGCAGGCGGCGGCCAATCGGGGAGGTGCCGCGGGTACGCTGTGGCGGGTCACAAAAAAACTCCACATGGATTCGGCGGTCCTGTCTCTGTCTTGTGTTCCCGTTCTGTTGGATTCCTTGCTGAGCGGATGAACCGATCGGGCTCGGGCTCGGCGTTGAAGACACTCCCTAAGCCGGCGTAGCCGGAACCAAAGAGGAGCTGTGCGTCGCCAGGCTATAGCGAGTGGTCCGGGGTTGCCCACTCGCTATGCCTGATTGCTGACGGCTTGCGCGAACATCGTGAGGTTCTGCCAATACTGGTCAGGATTGCAGCGCTAAGGGCTTAGTCCCTTACCGGGCAGATTGATGGCGGGGTTGGCAAGACTTGGATGGCTGTTGCCGACTGGTGCAGGCAATCAGCTTTCAGTTCTCAGCCGTCAGCATCTGCGGGAGCACCATTGTGCGGA
>JAEWRL010000225.1 GCA_023398955.1 Pseudomonadota bacterium | reverse complement strand
TCCGCACAATGGTGCTCCCGCAGATGCTGACGGCTGAGAACTGAAAGCTGATTGCCTGCACCAGTCGGCAACAGCCATCCAAGTCTTGCCAACCCCGCCATCAATCTGCCCGGTAAGGGACTAATGCCGTCGTCTATGTCGGACCGAGCGGCGCCCCTGCGGAGCTCTCCACACGCTAAGAGCAACTTGGCGGTCTTTGCCGGCGCCTCCGACGTCAACTGCCCGGTTCGCTCGCTTTAGCGGGCTGAGCCTCGACGCGGCGCTCGAGCTCGGCGCGTAACGCTTCCATGGCAGCGTCGAACTCCTTCCGCAGGGCATCGACGCGCTGCGTCGCGTCCTTCGCCAACTGCTCGGACTGCCGCGCCTCCGCGTCGATGCGCGCCACCGCGACCCGCGCCTCGTCAAGCATGTTCTCCGCCGCCTTGCGCTCCGAGTCCGTCATGGCCGGATCTTTGGACGCCTCCTCGAGGGCTTTGATCTCGCCCTCCAAGGTCGACTTCGCGCTGGCACCCTCTTTGGCCTTCGCCTCGAGCTCACGCCGCGTCGACTCCATGCCGACGTTGGCAAGGTAGCTAGCGCGGCTGATCGTATCCAGCTGCTCGCCGAGGAGGTCGGCGTTCTTCTTGCCAAGGCGCTCCTTGCGAAGCTCGAGAGCGCGGTGGGCCTCGCTCGCGGCGCGCAGCCGTTCCTCCTGGCGCTTCTCCATCGCCTTGTCCAGGGCGTGGGCCGCCGCCCCTCCCAGCTTGCCGCCTTCTTTGCACCCGTTCTGCTTGGCGGCGTACTGCACGTTGCCGGCGACGGAACGGCGGATCTCGTCACGCTCCTGCTCGTAAAACTCCCCGACCTTTCCCATCTCCTCGAGCTCCCTAGCGTAGGCCTCGCTCTTGCCGTCGGCTTCCGCCTGGTCCACGAGGCGCGCCGTCTCTTTCCAGTCGGGCGACTCGAGAGCACCCGGATACGTCTTGATCTTCTCGATCTCCTCCCGCGCTGCCTGCTCTTGGGTAGCCATCGTCTCGCGTTTCTCCTCGAGCAGCGCCGGATAGCGTGTAGCGTAGCCTGGGGAGTCCGCCGACGAGGCGTAGAGCGCATCGTGCTTTTGTGCTGCGCAACCGAGGGTGAGCGAGACGTAAAGCGGGAGGCCCAGGAGACCGAGAGAACGCATCTGCATGCTTTCGATTGAGCATCCAATTGCTTGGCGGGTCAATCTTGAACTAATTTGGGGCACAACATGACCTAGAACCGGCGACCGGAAAGGGCGCAGCCCGGCTCGGAACGCTCTCTGGAATCCTCGCATCGTCATAGCGCCTCCTAACGTCCGAAAATCTGGCCCCAGTACCCCGCGAAGTGGCCAATACCCACCTTGGTAGCATTCTCACTCAGCATGTTGGCATCGTGCCCGTGGCTCGCCTTCCACAGCGCCATGACCTCCGCGGCGGTGTCCACCCCGTTGGCGAGGTTCTCCGCGTTCGCGGATGCTCCGCAGAGGTCGGCGCGCGTCCACGCGCTGGCGACGCTCCGTTCCGGTGCATCGTGTCCCCAGAAGGTGTGCTCGGCCATGTGTCTGCAATGGCCCTGTATCGTTTCCTCGAGAGCCCTGTCGTAGACGAGCGCCGGCAGGCCACGCGCCGCCCGATACTCGTTGAGCAGCGCGAATGCCTCATCGATCTGGGCGCGCTCCTCGTCGCTCGGGGTGCAGCAGACGGGGATGATACCTCCGGGCTCGTCGCCCGTCGCGCCCCGAAGGGTGGCCCGACACTCACCGGGGTCTGCCGCCGCTCCATCGCCCAGGGTCGACCCATCGCTCACGGAACCAGCGGGGTCCCTCGAACCGGGCTCTTCTCCCCCGCAACCGGGCTCGCCAAGCAGAACCGAGAGAAGAAGGGCGGAGGGCATCCAGCCAGCAACTCGTCGCGTTCGCGTCATGGGGTGCCCAACGGCACCCCGCCCGAGAAGTTTCTGGGGCGGCGTCCTGACTCGGCGCTGCAGCAGCCGGCATGCTATCCGGCCGCTCGGGCATTCCCACCCGGGGTGGCCGGCTCACGAGCCTCGGTGTCAAGGGCTTGCGCCGCAGCGTCGGCGTGGCTCGATCCCTGCACCGTCTGAACTAGACTGCGCCGATGGCCCTCGACCCTTCCCGTCTGTTCTCGACAACCGCCCTGGGGCTGCGCGCCTCGGAGATCCGTGAGCTCCTCAAGCTCCTGGATCGCCCCGAGATGATCTCCTTCGCTGGTGGCCTCCCGAATCCGGAGGCTTTTCCCGTCACGGAGCTCACCCAGGTGGTCTCCCATGTCATGGCAGAGCACGCAGCGGAAGCCCTGCAGTACGGGCCGACGGAGGGTCACTATCGGCTTCGAAACGCCATCGCTCAGGGCATGGGCACGCACTATGGCGCACCTCAACAGCCAGAGAACATCCTGATCACGTCTGGTTCTCAGCAGGGCCTGCACCTGCTCGCCTCCCTGCTCCTCAACCCGGGCGACACGGTGCTAGCCGCCAGCCCCACCTATCTGGGCGCCCTGCTCACCTTCCGGGCGGTATCGGCGCGTGTGGAGGGGATCGCGGCTGACGACCAAGGCATGATCCCAGAGGCCCTGGAGGAGAGGGTGAAGCGCCTCGCCAGCGAGAATCAACGACTGAAGCTCATCTACCTGGTGCCCACCTTCCAGAATCCAACGGGGCGCACCATGGGGCTCGAGCGCCGGCGCGCCATCTATGCAGTAGCGAGCCGCCATGACCTGCTCATCGTGGAGGACGATCCTTACGGCCTGCTACGCTACGAGGGCGAGCCCGTCGCGCCCATCAAGAGCCTCGACGTCGAGGGCCGCGTCGCCTACCTCGGCAGCTTCTCCAAGATCCTAGCGCCAGGCTTCCGCATCGGTTGGCTCGCCGCGGAAGCGACGCTCACCCGCAAGGCCGTGCTCGCGAAGCAGGCCTATGATCTCTGCGCCAACACCTTCGGGCAGTACTGCGTCTATGAGGCCATGCGGCACGACGTGCTCTTCAAGCACATCGATGTCATCAAGAGCATCTACAGAAGGAAGCGGGACCTGATGCTGAGCGCTGTCGGCGACCTCTTCCCTCGAGAGGCTCGGTACAATCGCCCAGAGGGCGGCCTCTTCCTCTGGTTCGAGCTGCCCGCGGCTGTCGATGCCCTCGAGCTCCTCCCGAAGGCCATCGAGCACGACGTCGCCTACGTGACGGGCAAACCCTTCTTCCCCGATGGCTCCGGGCACAACACCTTCCGCCTCAATTTCAGCTACGCGCGCGACGAACAGATCGTGGAAGGAGTGCGTCGCTTGGCGAGGGTCATCCAAGAGGAGCTCGACAGGGGCCGCGCCGGGACGCACACCGACCACGTCGGCATCTTCTAACCCGGCGGAGCCGGAACCAAACAGGGGAACTGGCAACGCCAAATGCAACCGGAGGGCAGGCTATAGCGAGTAGGCCGGGGTTGCCCCCGGCCCCTCTCAGATCCGGACGTGCAGATTTCCCGCATCCGGCTCCTCGGGTCACAGCTTCGCTAACCGAAGTTGCCACGTATCCCGTCGAAGACGGGC
>JAEWRL010000186.1 GCA_023398955.1 Pseudomonadota bacterium | reverse complement strand
AGCGACGGCGAGGCACAGCGCGGGCCGCGCTACATCGAGGCCGGCGTGCGACGGAAGCTCGTCGAGCGTGACGGCGAACGTTGCACGTGGACGGACGAGCACGGCCGCCGTTGCAGCGAGACACACTAGCGAAACTGAGTCAGTTCTGCCAAGCGCCGAAGGATCTAGGATACCAACAAACGCTGATCGATCGCCCGATCTAGGGCACCGCCAGTAAGCACCGATCGATCGCCCGATCTGTCGATCGAGTGTGACCGGATGCCCGTCGCACGCGTACTTCAGTTGTGACAAAAAACACACCTACGACGGGCACCGGCAAGGTGCGCCGAGATGTCCTAACCGACTATCGTCCGTGGGGGAAAGGGGGAGGTGTATCCACGGGGCCGATCAACCCACGAAAGTGGCCCCCCATGCGCTCGAAAACCCCAACTCCGCCCATCCAAACCTTTCATGGGGGGGGAGCGCGCGAAATCTAGGTTGAACCTGCCAAGGGATTAGCCCCCCCCGCCAAGCGCCAGAGCAAAGGCGAGAATGCTCAGGAGCACCGCAGCAACGAGTAAAAGGGCGAGCCCCCTTGTACTCGTAAGAGCAGCAGAGGGACGCACAACGCCTTGGTCAAGTCCCGTATCCGGCGCTGCAGAACCACTGACGGGAGGACGAGGGGCGGCGCCCTGGCCGCTCACGTCGTCCACGGAGGCCTGCGCCTCCCGCTCCGCCGCCGAGCTGATCTGCGCAGGGACGCTAATGGATGCGTGGTGCTGCGAAGCCTGCTCGATGCGACTTGCTAGCTCGACTTCGGACGTCGTCGCCCATTGAGCGTGGACACCCCGAAGGCCAAATGCGACTCCAAGCTCGTCTGCGAGCTCTCCCACTGATCCCTGACGGTAGTCAGGCGTCTTCCTGAACGCGCGCGCGAACACCGCATCGAGAGCTTCGGGCGTGCTCAACCCGCGCTCGAGTGCCACGGAGCTTGGAGCAGGCGCTTCCGCCCGCATGATCCTGACCAGGATTTCTGTGCTCGTCTCGCCAGGAAATGGCACGCTCCCGGTGATACACTCGAACGCGATGGCGGCCGCGGCCCAAACGTCGGCACGGTGGTCGAGACTTGGTAGCCCTTGGGCCTGCTCCGGGGCCATATAGAACGGTGAGCCGATCGTCGTCCCCATTACAGTGAGGTTCTTGGCACGCCGCTTCTTGTCCTTCACTGAGCCGAAATCGAGAATCTTGAGTCCCTCTCCCTCGCTCGTTTGGCACAAGAATAGATTATCTGGCTTGAGATCACGGTGAACGAGCTTGTTGGCGTGGGCTTTGTCCAACGCGAGAGCCAACTGGCTCATGAGCCTCACGGTCCGAGCCGGCGATAGTCTTCCTTGACGTCGGAGTGCGGCGCTCAGTTCTTCGCCATAAAGGAACTCCATCACGAGAGCAAAACTGCCATCGTGGGTTGGAGCGAAGTCTAGGACGCGGACGACGTGATCGCGGGGAAGCAGCTCGTTGACTTGAAACTCCCGCCTGAAGCGCTCGACGGCGACCTCGTCACGCGCTGCCGACTCATGCATTATCTTCACGGCCACACTGACGCGATCCAGACGGTCGAGGGCCTCATAGATACGGCCGGTGGCGCCGTCGGCCACAACTCGGCGGAGTTCATACCGTTCCGCGACAAGTTGCCCCAAACGTCGGTCACCCGCGTCAGGCACGATCGGTGCCTCGCTCGCCGAGGTGAGCGCAGCTCCATCTACCGGACAGAATGCTGCGTGATCCGGATATAATCGTCCACAGGCCGGGCACCCCCTCATGTCACGTGGCCCTCGCCCGCCTACGCCGCGACTCCCTGCACTCCGAGACGCATCAGTCTTCGTCCTCGGAATCGGCAGCGATGGTCGACGGCAGCTTGAAATAGATGATTCGGTTGCAGCTCGGGCATTGGTCGAATGCCTCACCGCGGCGCAGTTGCTGGAAGAGCGCGGGCGCCAGAGTCATGTGGCAGACGCTGCAAGTCCCATCCGTCGTGTGGCAGACGGCCGAACCGCGACGTTTCCGTATCATCTCGTATCGCCGGTAGAGCGTTGCCGGCACCCGTTCGACGAGCGTCAGGCGCTCTGCGCGCTTCGACTTCAATGCACCGTCAAGGGTTGCCAAGCCTGCGATGACGGCACCTTCGCTGTTGCCCAACTCAGCGTTCACGGCATCGAGCTCTGTTTGCGTCTTCTCGATGTCGGCCCTCACCTGCGTCGCGAGTTCGGATAGCTTCTGGATCTCCAGCTCTCTGTCGCGGACGAGCTTGCGTAGCTCTTCGAGCTCGCGCTGAACGGCGTTCGCCTCGCGCTCAGTACGACACCGAGAGAGCTTCTCCCGCGACCGCTCCAGTTGCGTTCCAAGCTGCCTGTAGTCCTGGGTCGAGTCGCTTCTTGTCCGCTCCATGTCGCCCAGCGCGTCTCGGGAGCGCCCGAGGCGTTCTTCCAATTCTACAACTCTCTGCTTCTTCGCGTCGAGCTCTCCTCGCTGCTGCGAGTGCTGCTCTTGAAGGCCGTCCAGTTCGGCATCTATCTCGACAAGCCCTTCGAGCGCCTGAACCTGCTCTTGGATCTTCACTTCGAACAAAGCTCCTTACCAACTGGCCCTTGATGACCGATCACGTGAGTGGGCCCACCTGGGTTCGAACCAGGAACAACCCGGTTATGAGCCGGGGGCTCTGACCGATTGAGCTATGGGCCCGTGGGTTCCCTGGCACAGCACGCCGATGGCATGTACGGAGCCAGAGCCGTGCCTCGTAGGTAGCACTGAGGCACTCTCGTTGTGCTCGATGTGCGACGTGGTCCAAGGCAACCTCCACGCGCCGAACGCTAATCGAAACGCCTGATTCCGGCAACAGGGGGATGGAGCGCGATCGGAATCTCCATCGTCCACAAGCCGACCGCCCATACGGTCAGGAGCAAACGAGCAGTAACCGTACCCATTCCTCGTTTCGTGGTAAGTGTGCCCGTTCCGATGGATACGCTGATCCTGCGTGGCGCTACCCAGCACAATTTGAAGAATATCACCTGTGAGCTCCCGCGTGATCGGCTGGTGGTAATCACGGGCCCGAGCGGGTCGGGGAAGTCATCGCTCGCCTTCGATACGATCTACGCTGAGGGTCAGCGACGTTATGTGGAATCCCTTTCCGCCTACGCGCGACAGTTTCTCGATCAGCTGCCCAAACCGCGAGTAGAAAGCATCGAAGGGCTGAGCCCCGCCATCGCGATAGAGCAGCGTGCCCTTGGCAAGAGCCCTCGCTCCACCGTCGGCACCGTCACCGAGATCGCTGACTACCTCCGGCTCCTGTATGCCCGTGCCGGCACGCCGCATTGCCCGGTATCTGGCCAAGTGCTGCGCGCACATACCGTTCAGGAGATGGTCGACGTCATCCTCGAAAGCCCAGACGGAACGCGCGCGCTGCTGCTCGCGCCAGTGGTTCGCAGCAAGAAGGGAGAGCTCCGCGTAGAGATCGACCGCCTGCGCAGAGAAGGGTACGTACGCATCCGCGTTGACGGCGAGCAGTATGACCTGGGGGAGCCACTCAACCTTGACCGCTCCAAGGCGCACGACCTTGACGTCGTAGTCGACCGCATCGTCGTGCGCGAGGGCTCGAAGGGCAGGATCACGGACTCGGTCGAGCTGGCGCTAAAGCTCGGCGATGGTACCCTGCTCGTAGACTTCTTGGGAGGCGAGCCCCCGCTCGTTCTCAGTGAGCGCCTCGTGTGCTGGGAACATGGCATCACTCTGCCACCGCTCGAGTCTCGCCTCTTCTCGTTCAATAGTCCGCACGGAGCCTGCAGTACCTGCGATGGGCTCGGCATTCGCAGTGTCATCGACCCCGACCGCGTCGTTCCCGATCCAACACGCACCCTTCGGGAGGGCGCCGTTGCGGCGTTTGGGCGCCGTGGCTCCCTTGCGACAGCATCCGAGGTCGATCAAGCAGTGAAGCTGCTCGGTGTGGATCCCGATGTCCCCTGGTGCGAGCTTCCGCCGGCTTCGCAACAGGCGATTCTCCATGGGCAGCTCGCGGCGAAGGGCCGTGCCAAACGCGCCCAACGCTACGAGGGTATCATTCCGCGGCTGCAGCGCATGTTGGAGCTCGGGGAAGTGGAGGACCGAGAAGACGGCGCTCTGGATGACGGCGCGGTTGGTCCGGAAGACTTGCATCGGTTCGTCATTGACACAACCTGTTCGGCTTGCGCGGGGCGCCGGCTCCGCCCAGAGGCGCTGGCGGTGCGGCTCGGTGGCAAAGACATCAGTGAGCTGTCAGCCATGCCGCTGGGACGCCTGAAGGAGTTCCTCCAACACCTGACGGAGACAGCTGAGTTCACGGCAAAACAGTCCGCAATAGCGAGCCCATTGCTCAAGGAGGTCACTGAGCGCCTGGGCTTCCTGATAGGGGTCGGCCTGGACTACCTCGCCCTTGACCGGTCTGCGGCCACGCTATCTGGCGGCGAGGGGCAACGAATCCGACTCGCTACCCAGATCGGCGCCTCGCTCGTCGGGGTGCTGTACGTGCTGGATGAGCCAAGCATCGGGCTGCATGCCCGCGACAACGCGCGACTGCTCGAGGCGCTTCGGCGACTCGTCGACAAGGGCAACAGCGTCCTCGTCGTCGAGCATGATCGAGAAGCAATCCTCGCCGCCGACTACGTCGTCGACATGGGACCGGGCGCGGGTGAGCTGGGAGGAACCATCGTTGCTGAAGGCTCTCCAGCTCAGATCATGGCGGCGCCACAGTCTGTGACGGGACAATTTCTATCGGGCAAGCGCATGCTGCCCATGCCTGCCAAACGCAAGAAGCCAGGAAGAAAGAAACTCCGCATCGTGGGGGCGCGGGCGCACAATCTACAGAATCTGACGGTCGATCTGCCGCTGGGCCTCATTACGGCCATCACAGGGGTGAGTGGCTCGGGGAAGAGTAGCCTGATCGTCGACACCCTCCTCAGCGCCGCTCGTGCCGAACTGTATGGAGCGACGGGATGGGTTGGCCCATGCGACCGTATCGAGGGAATGGAGCATATCGACAAGGTCATCAGCATCGATCAAGCGCCAATTGGGCGCACTCCTCGCTCCAACCCAGCAACCTATACGGGGATCTTCACCCACTTACGCGAGCTCTACTCTGGGCTTCCGGACGCTCGTGCCCGCGGTTACAAGCCTGGTCGGTTCTCCTTCAACGTGAAGGGCGGGCGCTGCGAGGCCTGTCAGGGAGACGGGGTCCTGCGCATCGAGATGCACTTTCTCCCAGATGTCTACGTCACCTGCGAGTCATGCAGCGGCAGGCGCTATAACCGAGAAACACTCGAAATCGTCTATCGTGGGCTGTCGATTGCTGACGCGCTGAACCTGACCGTAGACGCTGCCTACGATCTCTTTGAATCCATCCCCCGCATTCGCCAGCGCCTGATCGCGCTGAAGGAGGTTGGTCTCGGGTACCTGCGCCTTGGACAACCTGCAACCACGCTGTCTGGAGGTGAAGCGCAGCGCGTCAAGCTGGCCGCCGAATTGGCGCGCAAGGCGACGGGCAAGACACTCTATGTCCTTGATGAACCGACCACCGGGCTCCATTTCTCGGACATTGAGCTACTGACGGCGGCTCTCCTGGAGCTGCGCGATGCCGGCAACACCATCGTGCTCATCGAGCACAACCTCGACGTGGTCGCCTGTGCCGATTGGGTCATCGACATGGGTCCGGAGGGTGGTGAACGCGGAGGAAGCCTGGTCGCCGAGGGCCCGCCCGAAGCAGTTGCGGAAGTCTCGGAGAGCTACACGGGGCGCTACCTAATCACAGCGCTCGGAGGTCGCAAGCCAGGCCCTTCCCAGGCACTCGGGCCGGGGTAGACCCGGAGCGGCTCGCCGTGAATCGACGACCGATCAACAGATCTGTCTTCGACCTTACCCAAAGTCCTTCTCGACGCGCTCCTGATCCTCCTTGCATCGGATGCAGAGCGTCGTCTCTGGACGAGCCTCAAGGCGCTTGGACGATATCTTCTCCCCACACTCCTCGCACGCACCAAATGTCCCGTCATCGATGCGCTCGATCGCCTTCTGGATCTTGTCGAGGAACACCTTCTCGCGACCACGCAGACGAAATGTGAACGACTGCAGATACTCGCTCGAGGCCAGATCCATCTCGTCCGGAAGATCGTTCAGGTCAAGAGACATGTCTTCGCTCAAGGTCTGTTGCGCACGCTTGATGATTTCCCAGCGCTTCGCCTCGAGGAGCTCGCGAAACTTCTTCAGTTGTACCTTCGTCATCCTGCTATAATCGCCTGGTATTTGCGTCGTGCACTGCCTGCCCCGCGCTGTCGGGGCTCGAGAGCATAGGCGGTCGTCCAGTGCCCGTCAATCGCAACCAGGTCTCCTTGGCCTCCGGTTCGCTCAAGCCGGATTCTTGGCTCGGGGCACGGAGCGGACAAGCGTCCTCGGTCGAACGACGCCCAGAAGAGCCGCACAGCACCCCTTCGGTACCGCGGCCGGTCCAGGAAGGGCAACACCGCTCACAGGCCGTCACGGTACGCCCGCACAGCGTTCACTATCGCGTCTGCCAACTTCTGCCTGTAGTCTGCCGTGTTGAGACGTGCTTCCTCCGCGGCGTTGGAAAGAAACGATACTTCGTAGAGGACGGCCGGCATGTGCGCCCCCGCCAGAACGTAAAACCCGGCCCGCTTGGCGCCGAGATCGCGAACGCCGTCGTAGTGGCTCCCAACAGACGCAACGCTCGCGCGCTGAAGGAGCTCAGCAACGTGCAGCGACTGCGCGAGACCGCGCCGGTCCATGACTCGGCGCAAGGCGTCGGCGAGCTCCGCCGCCGCGGCGGGCGAGGCTGCGTTCTCTCGCGCCGCGACGTGCATCGCTAAAGGGTCCTCGGACTCGTCGAGGACGAAAGTCATGATCCCCCGAGCACTCGGATCCGCGCTTGCATTGCAGTGAATCGAGACGAAAAGATCTGCACCAAAGGCATTCGCCTTCGCAGCGCGCTCATCCAGAGGCACGTACACGTCCGTGTCACGCGTCAGGAGCGTGGAGATCCCGAGCTCCTGCGCGATGAGCGGCCCGGCTCGATGCGCGATATCCAAAGTCACGTCCTTCTCGCGCAACCCACGAGGGCCGACTGCGCCAGGATCATGTCCGCCGTGCCCCGGATCCAAAGCAACTCGTCGAATGGCGCGAGGGCCCGCCGCTTCCGAAGCCCAGGGGGGCCGCTTGGACACGTCAATGACCAGTCGAAAAGGCTCTGGCAGATAGAAGACGCGCTGAAAGGCTTCTCCTCCCAGATCGAGCACGATGCGTAGCCCTCCCCCTTCCCTGTTCCCGACCCGCACCCGTTTCAACAGGCCCCCCACCTCGATCTCGCGCTCACCGCGGTAGTCGGTAGAACCAATGTCCACGAACACGCGCGGGGGAGCATCCGCCTGCGCCGGGAGCTGACCGACCTCGAAAGTCTGCGGCGCGGTCAGGTGCGCGACGACGCGTGCCGTATCGGGTGAGCCATAGTGCTCTATACGGCTCACGGTCGCGCGGCCCCCTCCCGAGGGCGATACCGGAGGCCGGACGACAATGGATCGCGCCGTGCGGCGGGCCACGCTCTCGCTGTCACGCAGCGTGCCAGGGGATCCAGCCTCGTCGACTGCCGAATCCTTCTGTGCGAGCGTCGGGCCTTCCGGCTCGTACGCGGCCAACATGTCCAGCACCATCGCCGCACGCTCCGCACAGCGCGGTTCGAGCGCCGACGTCGTCAGGGCGGACACATCGCGAAATGCGCGGAGAAAGTCGTGGTTCAACTCCGCCTTGAGCACGGCCCCGTGCAGTGCGGCCTCGCAGGCCCCATTCCGCTGCCGGGAGATGATCTCGTTCAACTGCTCGAGCGCCTCGAGCGCATCGACCTCACGACCTTCGATACGCCACAGCCGCTCCCGCAAGCGCGCTGCCGCCCGCAACAGGTGCTCGCTGTCCGTCCCGTTCTTGGCCGCGGCCGCTGAGACCAATCCATCCGCGACTGCCACCGCTTCCGGACGGGTGGGCAAGGGCCCGTCGGGTGCCCCACTCGAGGTCGGGGGCGACGGTCCTCCTTCGCGTTCCGGCTGGGCGCAGCTCAGGACGGCCCACAAGCAAACCCAGATCCCACCCATCCATAGACTGGCACCAGCCCGCATCTGCATCCAATCACGACCGCCGACTGTCCGTCCAACTCTGGCGCAGTGCGCGACCGTTTGCAAGCCGAGGGCGCCAGCGGGGACCCAACAGCGACGTGAGTACGGCCGGTTCAGCTCACACGCCGAAGCCACGACCGAAAGGTGCTTCGCGGGACGTGCGCTGCCCTGGCGGCGGCACTCACGTTACCTTGGTGCGTCGCCAGCAACCGCTCCGCTTCGGCCGGGCCAAGCCTGCATTTCGCTGGTGCGATCGCCGTAGTCAGCGTGATGTGCTCCGCTTCAATGCGCATCCCAGGAGCTCTGACAGCAGCCCTGTAGAGCACGTTTCCCAGCTCCCGAACGTTCCCCGACCAGTGATGTGCAACCAACCGAGCGAGTGCGGGCGACGACAGGTGCTTCGGGCCCAGTTCGGAGGCGCACTGGCTCAGAAGCGTCTCACACAGCAAAGGAATGTCGCTCTTTCTGGCGCGCAAGGGAGGCAATACCACCACTAAGGTCGACAACCTGTGGTAAAGGTCCGCGCGGAATAGGCCGAGAGCAACCCGCTCGGATAAGCGCGCCCAGCTTGCTGAGACGACACGCACGTCCGTTTGAGAGGGTGTCGAGGCGCCCACGGGACGTACCTGTCCGTCCTCGACGACCCGAAGAAGCTTCGCCTGCACTGCGAGACCCAAATCCGCGATCTCGTCCAGAAACAGGGTTCCACGATGAGCCTGCTCGAAGGCTCCGGCTCGAGATCCCACCGCTCCCGTGAACGCGCCTCGCCTGTGTCCAAACAGCTCCGCGTCAGCCAGGCCGTCTGGGATCGCACAGGCATTCAGAGCTACATATGCTCCGCGGCGCCCGCTCAACGCATGTAGTGCTCGCGCGACGAGGTCCTTTCCCGTTCCGGATTCCCCCTGCAGGAGCACCGGCGCCCTCAGGCGCGCATGCCGGCGGATCTCTTGAACCACTCGTCTCATGGGCCCCGAGCCACCGACTAGTCCTGGCAAGGGCTCCACCTCCCCCGGAATATCCTCCGTCTCAGGACGAACGACGATCGTGCTCGACCCAACGACGACAACGGCGGGGTCGCCGCGCAACCATGCACGCTCGACCCGTGCTGCTCCGACGTATACGCCGTTCTTCGAACCAAGATCGCGAAGCTCCAAGCCGTCACGCCCCGCGCAAATCTCGCAGTGGCGTGCGCTGACTGTCGGGTCATCGAGCCGAAGGTCGGCCATTCCTCCGCTGCCAAGCACGACGCGCTCACCCTTCCTGAGCACGCAGGTAGCCGTGCTGGCAGTATTCCCGACTTCCACGATCCAGGGCCCCTCATACGAGCTGGATTGCAACAGCACGACTTCTTGAGTCAGGTCTTCCATAACGACCCCTTCATCGGCCGCCTCCGCTGGCCAGTTGCGCGCTTGCGCGCCGAAGGAATAGAACGCTCCCGAGGGTTCCGGATAGAGCTGGACCCACTGCCCCAGCCGCACGATCAATGGTAACAAGGCGCCATGCGGATTCAGACGCTCCTGGTACTTGCAGTGCTCGCTGACCTCCTTACTCTGGCACCGGCCGCGTACTCTGCCGGCACACTGGATCCACCAGAGAGTGACACAAACGCATCCAACGCGGACCCGCAACAGAGCAGCGAAGCGGACGCCGCTCCGAGTGAGAACCAAACCGCCACGCCAGCGGCCTTCGACGCCACCTCACCGAGCACCGCTTCCGAGGCTACGCTCTCTGGAGGCTCAAGCGCGACGACCACGAGCGGCGAAGCTCTACTCCCTTCCGACGGTGCTGGCGTGAGGGGCCACCTGCTGGGAGCGGTAGGAGCATCCCTGAGATTGCCACGGGGAAGGCTGGGGTCCTCGGCGGTCATGCGCGACTACTTGGCCGAGGGGATCCAGTTGGATGGAGACATCTCCTTTGGGGTGAGTAGCCATCTGGCGCTGGGCGCACTCGGGTATTGGAGCGGCTACACGGGGTCGTCGTCGTGTGCAGAGTGTGAAGCGAGCGTGTTCGGGCTCATCCCTCTCGTCCGGTACCACCTAGTTCGAGGGACTCGCTTCGATCCTTGGCTATCTGCCGGCGCGGGATATCGTCGGCTACGACTCCACACGGAAAGGGGAGACGACGTTATGTCCGGGGTCGACCTCGTCGACCTACGAGTTGGAGGCGACTGGTACGCCGCTTCCGCGGTCGGCTTCGGCCCCTTCCTCGAACTCAACGCAGGAACCATGCTCGATCGACCAACGTGGGTCGGCAAGCGGGATACCTATTGGTCGATGGCCATTGGCTTCCGTGCCGTCCTTCAGGGCCCCGGCCGCGATTAGGCGCCTCTGAACACACGCCTGCCACGACGGCGGACCTCATCTCCTCATCGCTGACGCGGCGCATCAGCTCCGCGCCTCCGTCCCTACCCCTCGGCACCGCGGAGCAGCATCAAGCGAACCGAGTTCGGACCCAATGCTGCCCCGGGGATGCGCAGGGCGTCACTATGCGACCACCAGACCGAGCGCCCTCCGCAGCTCTGCGTAATCGGCGCTGCTCGCGAAGACCAACAGGTCCTGCATCTTCTCGGCAGGCGTCTTGTCTCCCGGCAGCTGCTCCTCTTGGCTGATGATCTTCTTTGCGATGTCCAGGTCACCCGAGATCAGTAGCCCCGCGCGACAAGCACTCATCTCCACCGCTTGCATCCAGCGGCGAATATTTGCCTTCGCACCGTCTTCGATGAAGCGCTTCACGACTTGCCGCAAGTGCTCCACTTGAATGGGCTGCATGAACTTGGCCAGCATCTCTGCCGTACTCCGAATGTGAGCAGCCATATCCGGTGGCATAGGTGTCTTCGGCGCCGCGATGAACACCCCAGCGAAGAACATGATCGTCAGCTCCGACTGCGTGGGGAACAGCGTGCGGATGTAGTGCTCTGGGCGGTACATCGCCAAGTGCTTACCACAGAGGAACGCTAGCTCCTGAGGCTCGAAACCACTGAGAACCGTCTGCCCCGCTACGGAGGCTGGCGGCAAGCCAGGGACCGCAAGGATGGCCCCCGGCACGTCATTCCTCACGTACAGCTGCGGGACACCGATTCCGAGAACGTGTCCAGCCCACCCAAAGGTCTTGGCAAACGTGATCGTCGACGTCGCCGGGTCCTGCTTGAAGCGTGGATCCAACGCCGGGAGCTTGTTCTGCGACCGCAGTTGGGCAACCTTTGCCTGCAGCGCCGCGTTCGTAATGAACTCGAAGACCTTCGAAATGTAAGGATTCTCGTCCTTGTGGAACAGGTGCTTCATCCAATGCTCTGGCGATAGAACGCCAGTGACCTGCAGCATTCCCTTGGGGCGATAGTCCTCAAAGAACTGTTGTTCTTCCGCATCCGCCTGCCGAAGGAACGCCATGGCCGCAGCCTGACACCACGCTTCGTCGTAGGTTTGCTTGAACAGATAGAGGCGATACAAAGACCTGTATCCGTCCACCTTGAGAGGCTCGCTCTGCAGCAGATACCGCTGCTCCTCAATGGCCTCGTCGTAGCGTTCCTGCGCCTCGTAGAGCTCTGCAAGAATCTGGTGCTCAATCGGCTCCTCGGGCTTGGTCGCCGCTGCCATCTTGAACGCTTCGATGGCCTCTCCCATCACCTGCATACGATCCCGGTACACGAGCCCAAGCGCGTGCCAGAGCTTGTACTCGAGGTCAGTGTTTCCCTTTCCGGCAATCCGGTGAAGCATCTTTCGGTAGGACCGCTCGAGCTGCTTCCAGTTCTTCGCCTTCGTCAACACCTTGTTGATGCGCTCGAAGGCCTCCAGGAAGCTCGGGTTCAAATCGAGCGATTCATTGAACAGTTCGACCGCACGATCAGGATCGTCGAGCTTGTCGCGGTAAACCTGGGCCTGGGTGAACACGTAGCGTGCCTTGACGTCCGGCCTCTCCTCCATCTCCGCGATGGTCTGAAGGGTGTCCACCATCTTCTGCCAATCACCAGCCTGCTGGTAGATCTGGAGCAGCTTGTGCAGAAGGACGTGGTCCTCCGGCTTGAACTCCAACGCCTCCTCGAGCGCCTCAATCGCCTTCGACCAGTTCTTCTCGCGCTCCGCCCAGATGTCCCCAATATCCACCAATAGAGCGTACCGCTCCTCCCCATCAAAGACCGAGTCGAGGATCTGTCGCTTGTACGCAGCAACCTGTTTCCAGTCGTTGTTGCGGGTGTAGATCTCGATCAGCGCTTCCAGGGAACTGCGGTGGTCCGAATCGAGCGCGAGCGCCTTCTCGAAGTTGTTGATGGCCTGCCGCGCCTGACCCTGCTCCCGCTTGATGCATCCGAGTCGGTAGTAGACGTCCGTTCGCTCAGCAACATCCTCCTCGCCCAGCGCCGTAAGTACCTTCTGGTAGTTCGTCAGCGCGCTCGGCCACTCCTGCAGCGCGAACGCCACATCAGCGATGCCGCGAATGGTCTCTTGATCCGTGAGATCCAACTGGTGCGCAACCTGATAGGCCTTGAGCGCCTTGTCATGGTTGCCCAATGCAGAGTGAACCCGTCCCAACCGTTTCTGGAGCAGATGCTGCTCGTGCCGCTCCCGATTCTTGCTCTTGCGTACAAGCATCTCGGCTAGCGGCTCTGCCTCCTTCCATCGCTCCTTGGCGATGTACTCCTCCAACAGCGGCATCGCCGCCTCTTCGCAGTCCTCGTCGGACTGCATAGCAAGCTCGTATGCCTGAACAGCAAGCTCGTGCTCGCTGAGCATCTCGTCCCTCAGGGACCCCAACTCGACGAGGAGTCTGGCCCGAGCCCGGGGAGCCGAGGTGTTGGCCTGCTCCTGCTCCAGGTACCGAGCAGCAGAATCCCAATCCGACTCGTCTAACGCAATCCTGCGCAATGCTGCCAACGTCGGCACGTGCGCGGGGTCCATATCGAGCGCCATCTCGAAGCGCTCGCGCGCCTCGACCCGATCACCGAGTTTCTCCTCGAGCGCTTGACCAATGCGGTAGTACATCTCTACCCGCTGCAGGCCATCTGAGGTGAGGTCGGCTACCCGCTTCATCGAGTCGATGGCCCGGGAGGCGTCCCCCTGCTTCTCGTACAGCCTTCCAAGGGCCTCCAAGGCAGGGATGTTCGCGTCGTCCAAGTCGACGATGCTCTGGTAGGCATCGATGGCCCGGTCTACGTCGCCCACCTCATCGGCATAGGTTGCCGCGATCTGACCGAACAGCTGCACCTTGGTGCCATGATCTGCCACCTCACTGATATGCCGCTCGAACGTATTCACAAGGTCGAGCCACTGCTTCAACCGACGATAGCAACGCTCGAGAGCTATGTACGCCCGCTCTTCTGCGGGGTCGATGTCGAGGGCAGCCTCTAGTCTTTGCGCTGCAATCTCCGCCTTGAGGAAATGCTGCTCCTGAATCTCTGCCAGCTTCAGCAGCACCTCGACTCGTTCACGTTCCGTCTCGACGACGTCCAACTGCTTCTCGAGAACCTCGACGAGGTTCGGCCAATCGTGCAGGGTGGAGCAGATCCGTTCAAGCCCTCGAAGTGCATTAAGATTGGAGGCCTCGAGCTCTAGAACACCTCTGTACTGCGTTGCTGCGCTCTCCAGATCATGCAGCTGATTCTCGTAGAGGTTCCCTAGGCGAACCCTATGCCGTGCAATCTGCTCGGGATCCCTGAGTCCCTTCACCTTCGACAGCAGGGTCTCTGCGAGCTGCGCGTGCTCTCCACGCTCTTCGTATATTCTCTCGAGCGCCTCCAGCGCCGGCAGGTGCAGCGGATCTATCTCCAGCGCCCGTTTGTAGTGGGAAATGCCGAGGTCGACCTGCCCCATGTGCCGCTCGAGCAACTCTCCGAGGTCTACGAGAATGGCCTTCCGGTCCTCGTTGGCAACCGCGACGTTGAGCGCATGCGTCAGCGTCTCGCCGACTTTCTGCCACTGGGCACCAAGGCGGTGAATCGCAGCCATCTGACGCAGGACCTGAACATTGTTCGGGTCGAGCTGCATGATCTGCTGGTAGTACGGCTGCGCGTACTCGGGGTGCCCCAGATCCTGCCCGTACCACTTGCCGAGTCTCAGACAGAGCTGAATCTTGCTGCGAGGCTCCTGCTGTTCTTGAAGCCAAGCGTTCGCCGTATTGATGAGTTCGCCCCAGCGGTTCGTTGCCTGCGCCATCCGCTCCAGATAGGCTGCTGAATCGTCGTCACCGTAGTCCTCAGCAAACGCATTCACTAGAGCGTCGAAGGCCTGGTTCTGGTCGTCGAGCTTCTCTTCGAAGACGCGTGCGATGCGCCGTAGGAGATCCGAACGCTCGTCGGCGCTCTCCCGCGTATCCAAGCGATTCAAATAGAGCTCGATGAGCGGCTCCCAGCGCTCGCTGGCGGTGTGGAGGTGCTCTAGCGACTCGAAAGCCGCTTGGTGGCTTGGCTCAATCTCTAGGACTCGCTCGAAGTCACGAGTCGCTTGGTCGTAGTCCTGAATGTCCTTCCGCCAAAGCTCTGTAACCTCCAACAGCTCACGGATCTTCTCCTCGGAGTCTCCCAGTGCTTCCGCGCGCTGTCGCTTGACACCCACCACGTCGACCGGGCGCTCTCCGGCAACATAAATCTTCTCGAGCTCATCCATTGCCTCGAAGTCAGTCGGGTCGACCCGCAGCAGATTCGTCCACGCCTCCGACGCTTCGAAGCTCTGCTGCAACACTTCGCCATAGGTCTTGCCGAGCTCGCGGTAGACGGCCTTCTGCTCGTCGGTCTGGAGCAACTCCCCGGCTCTATCGATCATCGCGTGGAGCGCGCTCACCAGCTCGTGAGGATCATTGCGCTCTCGCCAGACTTGCGCAATCGCGCGGAGCGCCACCACGTTCGAGAAGTCGATGTCGAGCACCCGGTGCCATGTCTCGAGCGCTTCGTCCCCACGGTTCAATTGGTCGGAGAACAACCGTGCACGACGAATGAGGATGCTCACGCGATCCTCATCGCTATCAGCGATGTCGAAGTGTCTCTCGAGGACGTCGGTGAGCTCCGCCCATTGGCCCTGCCGCTGGTAGAGGTCCGCGAGCGCCCACAGAGCCTCTGGATCCTCGCCCCGCAGGTCCAGGACCCGCTTCCATCCTTCGATCGAGGCGTCTATCTGGTTCAGCCTTTCGGCTGCCAGTCGAGCCATCCTCGCCCGGATCTCCGCCTCTTCGTAGTCGCCTACCGCGTTCTCCAGCTCCCGTTCATATACGCTGGCCAATGCGGACCACTGCTCGGTGACCTCGTAAACACGACCCAGCGCGGCCAGGGCCGTCGCATTCGACGGGTCGAGCTCATCAAAGATGACCCGGAACGCTCTTATCGCGTCGTCCGTTCGTCCCAGCTGCTCCTCGTAGACTTCGCCTAGGCGCGTATAGAGCTCAACTGTCTCCTGCGGGTCTTCGGAAGCCACGGCGCGAGCCTCTAGAACGCCTGCCAGCTCCGGCCATTGCTCCAGGGAAGTGTAGATCCGGTCCAGGTTCGCGAGAGCCTCCGGCTCATTCTCTGCGACCGTCAACACATAGCGGTACGTCTCCTCAGCCTTCGTAACATCGGCCAGCTCCTCCTCGAACACCCGCGCCAGACGCTTTCCAATCGTCGCCTGAGTCTCGGCAGAGATACCCTCAATCCCGAGTATGTCCGCATAGGCATTCGCAAGCTGCTCCCAGCCCACCTCCATGAGCGTGGCCAACCGCTCTGCTTCCTCTCCGGCTCTCTCGTCCAGCGGCTGCTCCTTGAGCGCGCGCACTACGACACCGAAGGCACGTGCAGGATCGAGCAGTCGCTCCTCCGCATCCTCGATGATGCGGTAGTACATGGCGATGCGCTCCTGCGAGGCTCGTGTATGCGCTAGCTGCGCCTCGTGAACGTCAAGGAGCTTTTCCCACTCACCGGTGGCCTGGTAGAGGGGCTCGAGCACTTCCGCGATCTCGAGCTGGCTCACACCCCGAGCGAAGAGGCTCTCCAGCGCATCGAGGGTGGCCTGGTGCTCGGGCGCCGCATTGATGACCTCCCGATAGGCTTGTATCGCTTGCTCGATGTCGGCGAGCTCGGTCTGGTAGACCTGCCCCAAGCGGAACTTGAACTCGAGAATCTCCTCGGGACTCTCCCCCACTTCCGCCTCGCGAGCTAGCACCGCGACGAGGTCGGCCCAGCGCTCTCCCGCGGTAAACAGACGATCCAACGACTCGAGCGCCGAGCGATTGTCGGGCTCGACATCCAGCACGCGCCGATAGCGCAGCACCGCCTCGTCTAGGTTCTCGAGCTGAACCTCGTAGATACGAGCGACTCGCAGCCCCAGCTCGATGAACTGGGCGGGTTCATCCCCGAGTTTGTCCAGCTCCGCATCGTACAACGCGGCGACGTCTGGCCACTTCTCGAGTAGCGAGGCGAGACGCTCGAGGGATGCCAGAGAGTCCTCATTCTGACTGTCAACCTCAACAGCCCGCGCGTACACACCGAACGCGTTGGCCGCATCGAGGAGATTCTCCTCGTGCAGCCGCGCGATTCGATGCAGGAGCTCGACCTGCATGTAAGGCTCGTCAGACGACCGAACCTGCACCTCTAGTACGCTCACGAGCCGCTGCCATTCGCCGGTCGACTCGTATACCGGCTCGAGCACGGCCGCTGCCGCCAGCGGTGCAACCTGCCCCGACTTGATCCCTTCGAGGGCCAGTAGAGTCGGCGCATGGTCGGGTTGTATGTTCAGAATGTCTCGGTACAAATCGACGGCGCGCTCGACGTCATTCAAGCGCTGTTCGTAGAGTTCTGCGATTCGGTACTGGAAGCTCACCGCCTCCATGGGATCAGCAGTGAGTTCGGATTCGTGCGTCAGGACGGTCAGCAGCTCCTGCCATTCCTCTGCTGCCTGATACAGAACATCTAGGCGCCCCAGTGCCGTGAGATCGTCCGGATCAAGCTCCATCACCCGCTGATAGGTGTCAATCGCGCTCGCAACGTCGCTCAGTTCGCGTTCGTAGACAGCCCCGACCTGATAGAGGATGAGCTTCTTCTCCTCGGGATCGACGACTAGGTCCGCCTTCTTCGAGTAAACGCTGAGAAGCTCCTCCCAGCGCGCGAGGCCCAGGTAGAGATTGATCAAGGCGTCGACGCTGCGGATGTCCTCCGGATCGACCTCGAGGACCTTTCGGTACACCGCGATTGCGTGCTCCTTCCGATCGAGCACGTCTTCTTCGATGGTGGCTGCCTCGAACAACGCCACCTTCTGGTCCTCCACATCGTCGAGGATTCCAGCCTTCTGCTGGAGAATCGCGGACATGTCGGCGTAGCGTTCAGTTGCATGGAACAGCGCCTGCAGCGCTTGAGCTGCATCGATATTCATCGGGTCGATCTCGAGGACCTTTCGGAACAACTCGATGGCTCGATCCGCGTTACCCACCTCGTGCTCAAAGACGCGAGCAGCTAGCATATAGAGCTGGCTGCAAAGCTCTGGATCCTCCTGTGCAGACGCCAGGCGTTCATAGACGACAGCCAGGTCTGCGAAACGCCCCGTAGCGCGCGCACACCTGTCGATGAACTCCCGGGTGCCGTCATGCGCCGGATCTTCGGCGAGCGCCCGTGCCAGCGTATCGAAGGCTGCTCCAAGGTCTCCGGCTGCATCCTCATGCAACTCGGCAATCTGATGTAGCAAGTCCACTCGCCGGTGGGCATCATCCGTGCGCCGGAGTTGGACTTCGTGGACACCGATGAGCTTCTCGAAGTTTCCCTGCGTTCTGTAGAGCGGCTCGAGGATCTCTGCGATGAGAAGAGCTTGCTCCTCGTTCCTCGCGAGCCTCTCCAACGCGCTCAACGCTTCGTGATTGCCTGGATCGCGATCGAGTACCTGCCGGTAGCCCTCAATCGCTAGCTCCAGCTCATTCATCCGCGACTCGCGCAGCGCTGCCAACCGGAGCATGATGGCGAGCTGCTCCTCCTCGCGCGACACGAGCCCCATTTGCAGCTCGAGGTTCTCGGCAAGCTCCGCCCACATCTCCTGTCGGGTGAACAGCCCGTCCAGTGCCGCGAGTGCCACCTCACTGCTGGGGTCCAGGGCCAGCACCTCACGGTACGCCGCGATGGCCTCGTCGGGGCGACGAAGTCTCTCCTCGAAAACTCGCGCCATCTCAGCATAAAGGCGCTCGGAGTCGTCGCTGCCTCGGACGAGGTCAATCCGACGCCGGTACACGCCAACCAACTGTTCCCAATGCTCCGTGCGCGAGTACAGCTCGTGCATCGCAGCAAGTGCCTCGACATCTCCGGGGTCGATCTCCAGCACTCGCTCATATGCAGCCGCAGCCTGCTCCACGTGCTCGAGGCGCTCCTCGATGAACGCCAACCTCATCAGGTAGTCGCGCGCGAGGACCACATCGTCGAGTGCACTCGCGATCGAGGAGTAGATCTCGACCAATCTGGCCCAGGCGCCAGAGTCCTCGACGAACTGCTCCAGTTCGATCCGAGTCTGTTCGTGGGCGGGATCGGCGTGAAGCGCACGAGCCTCCGCCTCAATCGCTCGAGCGAGATCGTTCGTGTGATGTGCGGCTACGCCCGCGATCTTTCGCTGCAACTCGAGCTGACGCTCCCCATCACCAGCACTTTCGGCAAGCACCTCGAGGACGCCGATGAGCTTGTTCCACTCCTCTCGTGCCTCATAGATAGTCTCCAAGGTCGCAGCAACCTCCGGCCCTAGCTCGCCCTCGAGAAGACCTTCCAGCGCCTCGCGTGCGCCCTGGTGGTCCGGATCCATGAAGAGGATCTCCCGGTAGTTCTCCAGCGCAGCGCCGCTGTCCCCCAAGCGGCTATGAAGAACCTCCGCAAGACGTGACTTCAGATCAATGAGGATGCTTGGCTCCGCATCGAGTTCGATGCGGCGACGCAGCACATCTGCATACTCCTCCCAACTGCCGGTTTGTTGATACAGGGCATCCAGAGCGCTCAACGCCTGCACATCCGCCGGATCATCCTCCAACACGGCGCGGTAGGTCGCAATGGCCTCTTCGGGCTGGTTCAGTTGGCGCACCTGGAGCGCCGCGATCTCGTACAGGACGGCTTTCTTTTCCTCCGGATCGAGGACCAGCGTAAGCTTCTGATTGAACACCTCGAGCAGGTCGCTCCACCGCTCAGTCGCACGGTAGAGCTTCTCCAGCGCCTCGAGCGCAACGGGATTCGACGGGTCGAGTTCATGGACGACGCGGTACTCCGAGAGAGCCTCGTCGACACGCCCCGCCTCCTCGACGAGCACGCGACCCAGATTCAGACGGAGGTCAGATGCAGTCGGCGTGTCGGAGGTCTGCTCCGCGTCAGCGATGGCTGCACGGTACGCCGAGATAAGATCCTCCCAATGCCCTACGAGTCGGGTCGCGCGTTCCGCGTCTTCGCGACTCTGGGGGTCCGAAGGAGCGATGCGGAATGCCTCGAGATACCGCTCGAACGCCATGCCCTTGTCATGAAGCCGCGCCTCGTACAGGTTCGCAGCCTCCCGCAGTAGCTCCAACCGCTCGGCAGGCTCTTGGCTGTGTTTCAGCTTGACTTCCAGGGCAACGCTCAGCCCCTTCGGGTTGTTCGCGTTCGAGTAAATCGGGATCAGCCGCTCCGCAGCGTCTAGATTATCCGCGTCCAGCCCGAGCACCTTTTCGTAAGCACGTGCCGCGCGATCCGGCTTGCCCTTCTGCGTCATCCACAGTTCTGCAACCTTCATCAGCATGCCGATGCGCTGCTCAGTGGACTCAGCTCGACTCTCGTTGCTCTCTAGTACCCTTATAAACTCGTCCCACTTCTCCGTCTGCGCATAGAATACTTCAAGGTCATCCCATCGACCGAGAGCCACATAGCGGCGCTTGAGCTGCTCCTGCGCCCTACGGTCATCAGGATTCAAGGTGAGAATCATTCCATACGCCTCGACCGCGCGGGCGTCGTCCTTGAGGCGGTCTCCTACGATCTGACCCAGCTTCGTGAGCAGAGTGAGCTTCTGCTGCTCGTCGTACGTGACCTCGACCAAACTCTCGAGCACATCGGCGAGTTTCTCGTACTCGCGGGCTCTCTCATACATCTGCGCCAGCGCGCTGAGCGCGTCGATGTCAGCGGGATCGTTCTCGAGAACGACCTTCCAGAGATCGACGCACACATCTGGCTTCTTCACGCGCTCCGTTGCCAGCTCGGCAATGGACTTGTAGGCGGCAGTCCGCTCTGCTCCAACATCGAGCCGATTCGCTTGGGCAACGCTCAATGCGATGAGCTTCTCCCAATCGCGGCGCTTCTCATACATGTCTCGCAGGTACTGGTTCGCATTCGCGTCCGACGGGTCCACCTCGATGATCTTCTCGTAGACCCTTACCGCCTCAGCTTGATTCGCGAACTTGTTCACGTAGAGCTCGGCTGCCTGTGAGTAGGCCTCCACCTTCGTCGCTGGGTCGCACACGGCATCGCCCAGTGCGACGAGAGTCCGTACGTACTCGTGGTACCGCTTCGCCTGCTCCTGCTGCTCGAGTTGCTGGCGCAACTCTGCGACGAGGGCTTCATCCTCTTCGGCAACCGCGGGCGTGGAGGGTACCCGCACCGCAGCGGGCGGTTCCGATGGTCCAGCGCTCCGTGGCGGGACGACGGGCTCTCCAACAGCAGTAGGCCGCACAGAACCCCCGCGTGCTGGCACGACGTTGGGCGCAACCTGCGCCGGCTCTTCGACGTCAGCCGCATCCAGCGCCAACTCTTGCCCAATTTGGGCCTCGTAGCTCCGCAGCGCGGGGTGGGCGGGTGCCAAGAGCTTGAGCGCCGAGAATGGCTGCCGTGCCTTCATCACGTCGCCCTCCCCTCGCCATGACGCGATACCCGCCGTAGCCAGGTAATAGGCTCGAGTCGCCCCATCAACGCGATCCGCCAGCGCCATCGCCAAGTTGACGATGCGGGTCCAGTCGCCGTCCCTCCCGCCGAGAACCTCGACCATGTAGGCAAACGCCGACTCGTAGCGGGCATCGAGGGTGAGCGCGGCTTCCAGAAACTGCACCGCCATGTCCGGGTTCTGGTGGCGTATCGCCCAGCGCGCCCCGAAGTGAAGCGCGGCGGCGGCGCGCTCTACGTCCAGCTCGCGCTCCGCAAGGATTGCCTGTTGCGTCTCGACGATGGTGGTCGCGCGGTCTTGCTCGGCCAACATGCCCTCGTACAGGGCCGCGATGATGTAGTGCCCAGGTTGAGCAGTATAGGCCTGGCGCAGCATGCCCTCGACTTCTTCGGGAGCGAAGCGGCGCGCCACCCGCGCCGCCCGCAGCAGCCGCTCAGCCTTCTCTCCTGGATCGCTCGCATCATGCGCAGAGCGAAGGATCTCCGCGATGCGCTCTTGCCAATCCTGTTCCGTCGCTTGGGCGTCCTGCAGCAGCTCGCTAGCGCCGTCCCCATCCCCGGAAAGCCGCTGCGCCCGGGCGTATGCATCCGCGGCGAGCTCGTACGCTCCCATGTCGCAGAGAACGTCGCCGAGCTCGCGGTTCAGGGCTGCCGCGTGCTCGCCTTGCGCCGACTTCAGTTGAAGCTCCAGCAGCTTCTGGACCATGTTCAACTTGCCGAGCTGCCAGTAGATAGCCCGTGCTTCCACAAGCGCGTCAGCAAGTGTTGGGTTGAGCTTGAATGCATCTTGGAAGTGTTTGAGTGCCCTCACCCCTTGCAGGAACTGACCGTGAAGGAGTCGACCCAGACGCAAGTGGAGCGCCGCTTTCACCGTCGGATCATCACTCGCAGCAATTCCCTGCTCGAGCGCTTCAACGAGCCCCTGCCAATCGTGATAGCTTTCCAGTTCGTTCAGACGCTGCTCTAGATCCATGCTTCCTCGGGCGTAATGCAGACTGCTACGCACACAGGTTTCTATGCGGGACGGCGGGTCCTAGGACCTGGGCCCTTCCAATTCGCAACCGATAAGTCGTCGTGGCGGGCAGTGCCCGCCACCGGACCGGGAAGGCAGTGGGCGGCCAGCATGCGCGCCCCGGTCAAGCTGAAGGAGGACTGATTCCGGATTACTCAGTTGACCGTCCCCGCCAGCTTCTGAATCAAGCTCTGAGCCGTTTCACACTGCTCACGGAACTTGCTCGCTGCCTCACCGCGGCAAGCACGCTTGGTGAACGTTTGGAGGAGCCGAACCGCGGCTTCGGTCCTGGGTGGATCCATGACAGCGTAGGTGCTCCCGAGGTTGAACTTCATCTCCGGATGGCTGTCGCCCGCAACCTCGTTCGCATGCTCCATCGCAGCAACCATGGCAGGTTTGTCGTCGCGAGCCTGCGCAACTTGGAAGAGCAGAAGGTTCATCGCATAGAGGTTCGGAGCACTCTTCTCCGTTGGCTGCACGATGCGGGTACCCTCCTTCAGCACCTTCTCCGCCTCGTCGTACAGCTTCAGAACGACGTAGGTCTCGCCCAGCGGAGGATAGAAGTAAGCAATCGTGGGATCGTGCTCGATAGCCTTACTAAGGTTGGTAACGGCGTCCTGGACGTTGTCAGTCCAGAGGCTAGCGTGTCCAAGAAAGTGGTAACACTCAGCCAGGTTAGGATCCTTCTCGATGCACTTCTTCAGTGGCTCCTTAGCCGCCTCGTAGGCATCCGGATTCCCATTCTCCGCTTGCTGGATGAGGGCATAGCCACGCTTGAACCAGTAGTCAGCGTGCTCCGGAGCCACCTGTACAGCGCGCGCTAGGGTCGAAGCCATCTTGTCCCAGTCCTCCTTCTTCTCGTAGGCGTTTGATAGCTTCTTGAGAATACGGTGGTTCGTTGGATCCAGCTGGGTAGCCTGCTCATACTTGGAGATAGCCCCCTCGACATTGACCTTGACCTGCCGGTCACCCTCATTGGCGAGGTTAATGGCTTCGATATGGTCTCGACTGCACCCCTGGAGTGCAACGAACAGAACACAACTACCAACTGCCCAGGTGACGGTTTTCACAACGCTACGCAGTGTCATCGCGAGCTCTCTCTCTTTCATTCGGTCGGCGACTCCGCGCCGGGACATCGATTCTCGGGTGTGAATCTGCCTGACTCAGCCCTCGAGGCAAACCGGGAATATCGGCCCGAAACGGGGCCCCTTCTGCAAGTGGCCACCGAGCATAGGCGGACGCGGGTGCTGAAGTAAAGCCGCTTTGACGCCGTTTGGGCCCAGGAAATCCCTACCGAAATTTCCAGGCTCCGCGGCTCAGGACCCGTCTGCACCACTGCACAATCGGACGCTCGCCAGCTCCCCGTCAACTCCTGAACCAGAGTCCCTCCCCGGTGCGTGCCTCGTGACGTCCTCCGGCCGCCGCACCTTAACTCTCGCGCACCGCTTCCTCTGGTTCACTACAGCACGCAACCGGGGGCTAACTCCTCCTCCATGCTGCCTCGGTTGTAGGCCCGATGCGAGGCTGCCTGCTGCATCTGCGGGGTCCAGTTGCCCCCATGCGGAGTCTCCACCGGCCGGTCCCAAGCTCCGTCCGCGTGTTCCGGTTCCGGCTCGGCCCGGCCCAAGTAGAAGAGCCCCAATTACACACACCGGCGACCTGCTCTCCACCGTCGCACCACGTCGCTGGCGCGTCCAGCGCACAAAACGCAATCCGCGCACTGGCTCTATGAGAACCGTGCGCGGACTCCTCCACCTGCCGCGCGCCGCTCAGCCCGGCGCGAACATGATTGGGTACACGACCGTCACGATACCGCCCTCGGGTTGAGGAAAGCTCAGCCCGTAGTATGCGTTAACGACACACCCAACCACCTGGCTATCGGGGAGATCAGACCCGCCGTTCGCGACGTTCGAGACCGCGCCATCGCGCCCAATCACGAAACGGACCGACACCCTGCCCTCCAGATTTGGGTTCCGCGCCAGACCCTGCTCAAAACACATCCGGAAACGGCCGTAATTCTGCCGAACGATACGCTGAATGACCTCAGGCGGAAGGCGACCACTCACCTGTGTCGCACCCATGCGGACTCGCGGCGCCTTCGTCTTGTGCGAACCACCCAAGCGACCGTGGCCCGAGCCGAACCCTTGCCCCGTGCCGGTCCCGGCGCCGTGACCCAAAGTGCCGATCGAACCCAAACCGATGCCTTCACCGCGGCCACCGCCACCTTCGCCGATGCCGGAAAGGCCAAGACCCCCCGCCCCGAAGGCATCACCGATCTCGTCACCCCACATGTTGCCCCGAGCACTGACCTCATCCTGCCCTAGCGACGTATCTCGTCCCCAAGGAGCCGTTGGTGCATTCGGATCACCCGAAGCTCCAGCGTTGAGCAGACCGATCATCCCGAACTCGCGAGCTTCGCGCAATGCCGCCTGGCGAGCAATATGCGGGTCCGGATTGTCCTTCGGCCCCTGCACCGCGTAACGCTTGTTCGTAGCCTTCGAGTTCGGATTACCCATTGAGCCTTCTTCCCCCTTGGCTCGGGTGCCCGTACCACCTTCCTTATTGTCCGCATTCTCCTCGGAGATCTGCTCGGTCTCGCGCTCCTCCTGCTCGCGCTCTGCTGCGCTGTTCAGGTACTGTTGAATCAGGAGCAACGTGTCCTTGTCGATATCCTCATCATCGGTGAGCCCCAGGGGCGGCACGAAGAAGGCCATGGCAGCCACGAAACCACCTACGGCCGCCAACGATAGTCCAAAGTACCCAAGCACAGTCCAATCGAGATTGGCCCCCACACCGTGCTTCAGCGGTTTACCCGCGTTCACCGCGGCAATTTGGAACACGAACTGATCAAGCTCGACGCGCCCCTTGCCCCCCGCTGGCAGCGGTAGCTGATGCCCACCGCTCACCTCGGGGCTAGGCTGCGCCCTTTGCCGCGCCTCGTCGAGAGTCATTCTCGGCTGGCCGGGGAACTCAACGTGCCCTCGTGCCGCCGGAGGGATCACAATGCTGACACCGCTCTGGTCCCCGACCACGACCGGCATCCTCGTCGTGCCGAGCTTCTCCGCAGGAATAAAGAAGTCACAGGCGAAGTTCTTCCCCTCTTCCTCTCCGACGTAGAAGTTCCTCGGCGGCGTGAGGTGCGACACATGGAGCACGTTCGTACCCCATAGAATCATCACCTCAACGGCTTGCACATGGGCAAGCTCGACCTCGTCCGGCGAAACATCCGGGCCGCTCTTGACCAGCGTATACGTGTAAGTCCCCGGGGGCGCGTCATCAGGTACCCGTTCCGTACCCGAAGCCGCGAAGGGGCTGACTGGAGCGCTGGCTCGGAAAGGGTTCGCAGGTCCTGCAGCCGCCGCGAAGGGGTTCGCCGAAGCTGCAAAGGGATTTCCTCCTCCCGCAGGAACGGCAAATGGATTAGCTGCCGCCTGCTGCCCAGCCGCTGCCGCCGCGGGCATTCCGAGCGTGGCCGGCGCTACAGCCTGCGCCTCGGCAGTGGCCGGTTCAGCGGCCTCCAAGATGATTAGCGTACTCCCAATCTGGATCTGGTCGCCGACGTTCAACTTGCACTTGTTGATGCTCGCGCCATTCACCAAAGTACCCGGTTCGTTGCCCAGGTCGATCAGCGTAATCTCGTCCGGACCGGCAACCTCAATGACTGCGTGCATACGAGACGCGAGCTCGTCGTCGACGCGCAGATGACTCTTCGGGTCCTTGCCAACCTTGACGATGTCTTGCGCGACCATCTCTCGACGCTGCAGGGCGTCGCCGGCGTAGATCGCAAATGTCAGTGCAGCCTTTGCCATGCCTATCTTCTTTTCCTTAGCTGGGGGCCAGCTTTGCCCCGCGTCAAACCGTTGTCTGCTTCCTAAGCACCGTCAGCGACACGCCTCAGATGTTCTCGACGGACTTGAGCATCTCTGGGACGAAGCTCTTTCGCGGGCGAATCAACATGGTCCTCGCAGCCTTTGCGCGAACCTTAATCGTGGCGTCGTTCGGACCGAACCCTCCCGCGTTCAGGGGATCGTCGTCGAACTCGTACCCATAGCCGTCGCCCGTCTCTCGGGATTCGGTTGTCTGCGCAAATGCCGTAGCAGACATGAATACGAAGCTCCCGATAGTCAGGGCTGATAGAGCGATTTTAATCGAGCGAGCCATTCCAGCCTCCGCAGAATCTTTCAGATGATTACAGTGTGATTGTATGCGGTAGCATTCTCGGGCGTCAACCGCAAACAACCTGCGGCAGCGCCTGCGCATAGACAGCCTCCTCGCCCTGAGGTTCCCGGAAAAAGCGATACTGGTCCACAGCAACTTGCCCCACAAAAAGGCAGCGCCGCCGTTCAGTCGCGGCGGCACTGCATACGCTCCCTCGAGCATGGGCGGGCTACCCCACCCAGGTCCGGTGGCCACTACTTCTTTGCAGCGTCCTTGGCCTTTCGCTGCTCCTCTTCCTTGAGGCGAGCCTCCTCCTCCTTCTTCTTCTGCGCCTCTTCCTTCTTCAGCCGCGCTTCATCCGCCTTGCGCTGCTTCGCGTCGGCTTCCTCCTGCGCTCGAAGCTCTTTGCCCTGCCGAATGAACTCCGCCGTGTCGCGCGCGTCCTGAGCGCGCTCCGTCGCGCGCTTTACCGCCTGTGCAAAGCCCGGCTCGCCGCTCGCTCGCTTTACGAAATCATCGTAGATGTTCGCCGCCGCAAGAAGCTGCTTTATCGACTCGTCCTCTTCGACGCCCTTGGCTTTGAACTCCTGCACGAGAATTGCCTCGTTGTAGTAGGTCTCCGGCCGATCCGGCTCAAGCTCTCGGGCCTTCTTGATGTGCTTCTCGGCGAGCGGCAGCAGCTTCTCCCGGTTCCCCATTTCCATCTGACCACGAATGGCCAGGGCTAGACCCAGGTGGGCCTCGAAGGTCTCGGGCTTCAGCTTCAGAGCTTCTTTGTAAGCCTTCTCCGCTTCCCCGAAACCGCGGAACGACAGGTTTACCGCAGCGTAGTTCATGTGGGCTTCGAAGAAGCTCGGATCCAACTGTCTCGCCTTCGCGAAGCTCTGGACGGCGCTATTGTAGTTCCTAAGCTCGACCTGAATAAGGCCAGCCGTATTGTGAATCGGTGCGTAGTACGGATTCTTCTGCATTGCTTGGGACGCAACCAGCGCAGCAAGGTCCAGCTGCTGCGCGTTGATGTCCGTCCCCTTCGCACCCGAGACCACGAGCCCTCGGCGCCGCGACTTCGCTTCTCCACCCGCTGCCTTCGAGCGCGCTAGCTCGAGGTAGTAGATCGCCAGCTGGTTGAATGCCGGCATGAAGCTATCGTCGATTGCGAGTGCTCGCTGCAGGTTCAGCTTGGCGGTGTCCAGGTCCTCTGAGCCGTTGCCGCGCTCCATCTGAAGCGCGGCCAAGGCAACCAGCCCCTCCACATTCTGGTACTTCGCGTCGCGAATCACCGTGTCGAGGGAGCTAATGGCCGAGTCTAAATCCTTGGTTCTTTGGAAATCGTACAGAATCAGCTGCGCCTTGGCCCGGTGGAACCCCGAGTCAGCCTCCAAGGCGGCTTGGAAGCGCTCTTGCGCCTTCTCATCATCGCCGCATCGCTGGTGGGCGAGCCCAGCATTGTAGATGGCTTCGGGGAAGGGGCGGTTCGTTGCCTCGAACTGCTCCATCCCTGCAGCCTTGAACATCTCCGCAACCTGCTTGCAGGTGTCGGGTGTCCAGTTCTGCTTCTTGTCGAAGTCCACGAACTGATTGAGAGCTGTCTCGAACTTCGCGGCAGCCTTCTTGCTAACCTGAATCCCGGTTCCAGTCTTCTTGCCGCTGGGGTTCGCCGGAACCTTTGCTTCATTCGACGCGGAACTGCCGCCACAAGCCGCGAGCGTGAGGGCCAGCGCGGTAGCCGTTAATAACTTGAAACGCAACATCGGTCGTTCCTCCTACAAATCCTAGAGCCCTGCTTGAGGCGGGCTGCGGCGGCATCGGGGCACACCGCAGCCCGGCGGCAGGTCACTTCTCTTGCTGGTCCTCTGCCTTCTTCTGCACCTCAGGCGCTGTCGGCGCCTGCACCATCGGCTCGCCGCCGATCCGGAGCGGCTGAGGCTGTTCCCGTAGCGCGCTGTTGACACGGGTTGGCGCTCCGCGGAACTCGTCAATCAGGTGGAACTCCGCCTTGTAGTTCTCCGCCAGCCACTCTTCACACGCTCGACTGAATTCGTCGAAGTACTGGTACTTCACGGAGTACCCCAGACACACTTCATAAGCGCCTCGTGCGCCCTTCTTGTAAGGCTCCGAAGCGTCGTCGAGTGAACCGTAGTACGCGGTCCGGATCTCGTAGTCCTTCTCCCACTCCTTAGGAATGGGCGCGGACCGGAAGTCCTTGACGAAAGTACCCCACATCTCTCCAACGCGGGAACCCGCTGCGATGACCCACCGGGGAGGAGGTGTCGGCTGCAAGTCCACAATGCGCTTGTAGTCCTCAGCAACCTCCTTGATGGCCTTGGCCTTCTTCTCGTACCAGTCCTTGACGTTCGTGCCGATGTGCTTGGTGATGCTCTCCTTGTCCTTCTTTCCTTTGTACTCGGGGAACTTCAGCTTATCGACCTTCTTCTCGCGCTGCTCCTCCGCGAAGAAGAACAACGCCTCACCCACCGCTTCGAGGGCGCGCCCGAGCCGTCGCATCTTGCCGCCTTCGCTCTCCTCGGGGATGGACTCGATGGAAGCCACGGCCTTCTTCGGGTCCTTCCACAGGGCTACTACCTTCTGGTACTCGCGCCCCGCCGGTCCCGCATTCTTCTGTTGCGCGTACACGTGCCCGAGCAGCGCGTGTGCCTGTACTTGGACATCTAGGGTCGCCTGCCGATCGATGAGCCCCATGCCACGAGTGAGGTTCTGTTGGGCGTTCTTCCAGTCCTTCTTCTCCGCGTAATGCGCAGCGACAGCAAAGGCGATCTGAGCGGCCTGCTCCTTCTTCTTTTGACCGAAGTAGCGATTGAAGTTCTTCGCGTCCTCGATCGCTTCCTCTTCCATGCCGAGACCCAGGCGCAGAACAACCGCGTCACTCAGGGCCTTGTCGGCGAACTCGCCTCTGAACTTGGTGTCCTCCGCGTACTTCTCGAAGAACTCGGCAGCTTTGTCGTAGACGGCAATTGCCTGGTAGTTGCCACCAATCTCGTAGGTCGCCCGCTTCGCCCACTCAGACTCCTGCATCCCATACTTCGGATTGAGCAAGATGAGCCGAGCTTGGATCGACTTGGCTAGGAGGCGTCCGGCTTGGTACGCCTTGGCCATGTTGTAGACGATTTCGTCGGCGGTCTCGCACTGCGCAGGCTTATCGCCCGCCGACATCGGCGCCTCACAGTAAGTTCGCCATATGTCGAGGTACTGATCGCCGCCCTTCTTGTAGTTCTCGAGAGCCTCGCGATAGTTGCCCTTGTCCGCCTGCTGGTCGGCAAGCTCCACGGTCTTCTGCGCGCGCAAGCGCAACACATCGAACTGGATGCGCGTCAGCAGCTGGCACTGGTCCTCGTTATCCTTGAACTTGTCACCCTTGCAATAGAGCTCGAGGAACGCCGGGACGTCCTCGGCCATGTCGTCGTAACACTCGGGACGAGGTGGCTCCGCTTTCGCTCCGAGGACGTTGATCGCCTCTAGGTAGAGCTGAGCAGCGTAGATCCCCGCATCCTTATCGGCGTAGTTCAGCGCGATATCTCTGAAGCCAATTGCAGCCTCCTCCCAGTGCTGGGCTTCGAAGTACGTCCGTGCGCGAGCGTACTTGACATCCATGTACTGCTCTTCGGCCTCGGAATCGCCCTGCTTGGGCTGGATATAGCAGACGTACCGATTGAAAGCCTGGATCATGCCCTTCTGCATTTCGTCCAGGTCTTTGGGCTTGAACTTTTCCCATTCGCCCTTCTGTGCCTTGCGATCCTCCGCACTGGCGCCCTTTGGCCCCAGCCCCTTCGACTGCTTGTCCTTGTCGCCAGCGTACATCTGGTCGTACATCTTCTGGTAACAAAGAACCGAGGCATAGGCTGCCTCTGCAGCATCTGCACCCTTCGGATCCTCGTCGACAACGGCGTCGAAGGCAGGGCCGCAATCCTTCCAGCGCTCCTGGAAGTAAAGAAGGTCGGCCATCGCGTACTTGATCTTGTAGAGGGTCGGCCAATCCTCCTTTACGATGCGCGGGAACTCGAACTTGTCGAAGTCCTGGGACGTGAAGTTGTCGGCGACCTTCTTGTAGACGTAGGCCGCAAGATCCATGGTGTTCTTGTCACCGGTACCGCGGACGCCGCCCGATCCGACTGCTTCGAGATGCCAGCTCATTGCCGTTTCCGCCAAGAGCTCCGCTGTCTTGTTGGAGCACTCTAGCTTCGACTTCGGGCTGTGCTGACCGCTCACGAAGTCCTTTCGAACCTGGAGCTGCTTGTCCAGCTCGTCCTTGATGCGCTCCTTGTTTGCAGAGTTCATCGCAGAAACGGCCGACGTGATCTGGCTCTGATATAGGCAATAGCGGTCGCCTTTATCGCGAACCATCAGGTCTTGATAGAGTTCAATAGCCTCAGGATAGTGGCCCGTGTCGAGGTAAGCGTAACCCAAGTCGTTGAGCATCTCGATGGTCTTGCGATCCCCACCGCCAGTATCCCCACTCAGCGGTTTGAAGAACCCGTATGCTCTCTTGGGGTCGCCCTTGACAGCGTAGACAGGGATCAAATCCCTCCGGGCGCTCTTTGCCAACTGCGTGGCGTTCGGGAGCTCAGGGTACTTGTTGCCATACTCGATGACATGCTTGAACTCATTCAACGCCTGCACGTAGTTGTTCTGATTCCAGTACACGTACCCGAGCTTGTAGCGAGCATAGCCGTACACCTTGTTGTCCGGCGGTGGATACTTGGTCACCTCCGAATACGCAGCAGCTGCCAGATCCCACTTGTTAGGATCCCCCTGCGCCTCGATGAAGAAGAGCTCACCGAACGCCAAGTACGCATTGGGCACGTATGGCGACTTCGGGGCCTTCTCGATTAGCTCGTAGTAGACCTTGCGAGCGTTCTGCAGATCCCTCGCCTGCTCGTACTCGTACGCAAGGTAATACAGCACCTCGTCGAGCTTGGAGTAGTTTGGGAACTCCATCTTCATGCGCGTGTAGTAGGCAATCGCCTTCTTCCGCGCGACCTCGACGATCTTTTGGGCGTTCTTCGCGTCTCGCTGGAGCTCCGCTATCTTTGCGGAGCTCGGCCTCTTCTTCCGCTTCTTGGCAGCGGCTTTGATGTTCTGGACCTCGACTTCCGCAAAGTTCTTGTCGCGGAGCGCCGCTGTCTCGAGCTCCACATAGCCCTCGGCGAGCCGCCGAATCAGCTGTTGGCGATCAGGCGACTTCTTCTTCGTGTTGCTGAAGAGGCGCTCGAGCCCTTGGATCTCGGTGATCAGGAGGGCGCGGGCGCGCGCCTGCAGCTTTGTCTTTCGAGTGTCTCGGAAGGAACTCGACATCTCCTCCGTCGGATCTCTCGGCTTCGTGTCGCGCCGGTCCCTGACCTCGCGCGGCGGCGGCGCACTCTTGAACGCGACAGCCCGCTTCTTCTTGATGTCGAAGTTCTTGGGACCCTTCGGGCATTCAGCCAGGGCCTCCTTGGACTTAGTGCTCACGCAAGCGTTGCTCAGTCCATCGTCCGACTTGGTTTTTGCTGTTGCGGCCGACCCGACCAGCATGAGGCCAAGCAGCGCGCCTAACACAGTATACGCTCTCACAGCGTTCATTCTTCTATCTCCCACACGCAGACTCGACGACCTGCCGGTAGAAACCCAACTCATCACGCCAATACTCGCCGTTGAATGGCCAAAGAACATGCTCCTCGTCAGGCTCGACAATCCCGAAGACCTTTGACTCGGCCTCACTGACCTGATCCTGCTTGATCGCTTCATCGAGCAGGTTTCGCTGCGCAGCGGTGATGTCGATTAGAATCTTCTCACCGTTCCGCAAATTCTCCTCGAGGTCCGACAGGTTGCGTTCGTACCTCGAAAGCGCCAACTCCCCAGCGTCCCGAACTGCAATGTCACGGGCCTGCTTGAGGGAGTCCTTGATTTGACTCCCAAGGGTGGAGTTCTGGAACCCTGAGGGGGCCTTCTGGAAGCGCTTCATCTCCTGATTCAACAGGCGAACGTATTCGATGTTCCGCAGCAACTGCCGGTCGCTCAGCGACCCTTCGACGATGGGGCGGACCACGGGGTCCAAGTCTGCTTCGCCGTCGAGAACGTTCACGAGGAACTTGAAGAAGGCCTCCTCCTGATTGGGGCCGCGATACCGCTTCAGGATCTTCTGCAGCTCCTCTTTGATCGGCACGAAGCGCTGGTTGAACCGCGCCACGACGATGGTGGCGGCGTCATAGTTGCAGTTGGCGAAGTAGATGACTCCCTTGAGGACATCCGCTTCTGGATAGAAGGCCGCGGGGAAATAGGGCGATTGGATCGTATGAATGTTCCCGAGGGCCATCGGGTATTGGCCCGCCATGAAGTAGGCCCACGACTCCTCGAAGAGGGCATCCAGCCAGTACTCGCTCGCCACGTCGATGCGGTCCCAGTACTTGATTGCTGCGCTGAGCCGCTTCTCATCCACGCTCGGCGTATTGGTTTCCGGGTCCAGACGAATCGAGGCCGTGTAGTAGGTCCGAGCCATGGACAGGTACGCGAGATCGCGCATACGAGCTTCGTCCTCGACACCCTCGACACCTTCCTCGAGTGCCGTTTCGATGCGCTGGAACGCCTTCACGGCCGGCTCCGACTTCCGAAGCTGCACGTAGCTAATCCCCGTGAAGAACTGAGCCTTCACATAGTATTCGCTCCGACGGTCGACCTTCTGGAAAGCACGGATCGCCTCTGGGTACTGGCGATTGCGGTACTTGTAGCGGCCCATCATGTAGTTGAGCTGCCAGTACAGATTCCGCTGCTGCGAGTTGTCGAAACGAGCAACCTCCTCCTCCGTGTACTTGCCGACGCGGGCGATGATGTCAGCCGGTTCGGGAAGCTGCGTTGCCAGCTTTGCCAACCACAAGAGAGTTTCCCTGAACTTCAGGTGGTGTTGATTGTCAGCGATCACGCTGAACATCGCGAAGCTAGCCTGGTAGAACTTCAGGCGGTACAGCGCGATGGCGAGATAGTACTGCGCCAACTGCTGGTTGCCTGGATCGTCACCCGATGCCCCAGTAACCACCTCGTAGAGCGCGGAAGCCGCGTCACGCCACTTCTCCTTATCGAACAGCTTTTTCGCCGACACGAAAGCCGGCGTGGGCTGCCCCGCCTGGACAGGACCTTGCTGTGCCGGCGCGCCCTCATCGAGATCGATATCGACACTCTGCCCGCCCGCTGCCTCGGCATCGGCGTCCAGATCGACCACGTCCTGCGCTCGCGCGCTGGAGCTGAAGCTCGCGCCACCCAACAGGACAGCGGATGCAAGAACAGAAACTGCGACTTGTCGCGTACGCAACATGGGCCCTCTCTCTTTGCCGTGAATTGAGCGCATATTCCTCTAAGTGGGTGTCGAGTTGCGAGACCCGCCGCTGCTCAGAACCAAAAAACTCAATGAGAACCAACAGATACCAACCGCGGCCGACGGGATGTTAGATACCCCTGCCTACCGTTGTCAAGCGCCTACGGCGGCGCACCATTGGACTGCCTTGCCGTTTCTGAGAGCGCGCGAAATTTCCTATCGTTCTGGAGCGTTTCCCGACGGATCGATGCAAGAGGCGGTGAAGCTGCGCATCGAGCGCCACTGCCTGCTTCGGCCTGTACCATACAGCGCATCGGGCGTTGGGTGGTGCGTTAATTCAGGCTTGTTGTGGAGGTGCACCTTTGAAGGCTCAACACCGACGACTCTTGGGTGAAATCGTCGCGGGGCGCGCCAGCCGGAATCCCTCCCCAAGGTCCCGCGGCGTCTGGCGCGGTGCCCGCATGGGGCCGCGGGTTGACGTCCCCATGAGGCTCACGCGGTGTGCCTCGGGTCCGCGGCGCTGCCGCCAACTGGGTGAATTCCTGTGCTGGCACCGAATTCCGTCATCGTTGCTCCGGGGGCGCCCTCCGCCCCGAGCCCCCTTGGGGCGGGTCACCGAGATCTGCATTGACGATCACGTTTTCGGTCGACTAGGCTACGTCAGTTCCCACGGCTGAACCGCTCGAACTAGACCTTACTAGGAACATACGGGCCCATGACACGACGAGAATTGCGCTTCTGGATTCCTGCAACCTTCGCGCTCGGGCTCGCGGCGATCGGCTGCGAGAGCGGCGGCGTTGGTGACCCCTGCATTCCCGAGGATGAGTACCAAGCCGACTTCGCGGGCTACGGCATTGGCGAAGTCAACATCGAGAGCCGTTCCTTCCAGTGCGAGACGCGGCTTTGCCTCGTCAACCACTTCGAGGGGCGCGTGTCTTGTCCCTACGGGCAGCCAGATCGCAGGACGGATGAGGCCAGGACAGCGGCGGCGGGTGACGAGCGCGTGTGCTATCTCCCCGACCAGGAGCAGACGGAGGCTTTTCAGGTCAGCGTGCCGGTCGCGCCCCAGCGCTTCGCTCGGCAAGCTGAGGACGCCGTCTACTGTTCCTGCCGCTGCAAGGGTCCCGACGAGAATGCTCGATACTGCGAGTGTCCGGACGGGTACAGCTGCCTAGAGCTCGTCGGTGACTACGGTCTGGCCGGTGGACAATTGCAGGGCTCGTACTGTGTCCGCAAGGGAACGAAGTACAACCCACGCGACAGCTACCCGGAAGTATGTGACGAGATGGCCACCGAGGAGTGCGGGCCGGCGGACGGTAGGTAGTCTCACTCGCGGGCGAATTCGGCACGCCAGGATGCGGTGCTGGTGCGGCCTCTCATGCAAGGCAACCTGAGGAGCACTCTCGGCAGGCTGGCTGAGAGCGAGGTTTGTCGATATCTCGAGCGTGGCGGCTGGTCTCTCGTTGCGCGCAATCTGAGGATCGGCCGATTGGAGCTCGACATCGTAGCGCGCCGCGATTCGGTCGTCGTCGTGGTCGAGGTTCGCTATCGAGGTCCCAGGTCCTGGGCTTCCGCCTTCGGGTCCATCAGCCACGCCAAGCGACAGCGTATCCGACGCGCGGGCGAACGCCTGTGGCAACGCCGATACGCCAAAGATGAGACGGTGGAACGGCTGCGTTTCGACGCCGCTAGCGTGACCTTCGACGTACAAGGGCGCGCATGCGTCGAGTACGTGCCCGCGGCATTCTAGGCTGTTGCCTTCGACGGGCTCGGCTATCGGAGGTTTCCGAGTGCCGAGGTCGCCGGATGCTCGGGTGCATCCGGAAGGGTGACGATGGGCAATGCCGCTACGAAGGCTCACGAGTTGCGGCAGCCAGTTCGTCCCGCAGTGCACGAAGGCGGCCATATGCGGGCTCGGTTGGCTCCAGCGACTCGAGCGCCGCGTCAAGCTGGGCTACGTAACCCTCGTGCCGCGCGCGGAGCTTGTTCACGGCATCGTTGAAGGCCTCGAAGAAATCCGTGAGTTCGTCACCTCGCCGAAGACTGTCCGGGGGCTGGAGGTTGCCCGCAGCCAGCTCCCGAAGCTGCCGCTTCATCTTGAAGACCGGCCCGGCCACCCGGTGCGTCACCACGATCCCGCCCAAGCCGATGGCAACCGATAGAAGGACGAGCGCGACAACCAGAACGAGGAACATCGTTCGCTGCCGAGCCCCCAGCTGCGCCGCCTGGTGTTTGAGCGCTGCCGCCTGGGCCCGAAGCGCCGCTTGCTGGTCGCGCAGGTGTTCGTCCCGCGCCGACGCCTCGTTGGCGAAGGCTTCCCGAAGGACGGGATCCTTCGCATAGGCGGGGTCATTCACGATGTTCATCTGGACAACGGCGCTGACCTTCTTGCTCTCTTCCAGAACCTGCTGGCCGTGCCCGACTGCTACCTCTCCCTGCCGAACCGCTTGGCGGCTCTGAGCTACCACGGCGTCGCTTGTGCGGAGAAGCACGACCCCCATGGCCGTGCTCATCACCACCGCAATGAGCATCAAATACCCTGCATATTTGAGCTGGAAGCGCTTATCCAACAGGAAGTTTCGAAGGCGTCGTTTGTGTGGTGCGCTGCTACCCTTGACGGCATCTTGCGACATTACGCATCTCCTCGGGTTCTCGTGTCGACATTGCCGCCCGACGTGTTCGCTCCTCGTTGGCGGCACCTCGCAACGTAGCAATGCGCACGGGCAAGCTGCCAAAGCGTCGATTACGAACAGGAACGTCGCCGATCATCGGATTGACTCGACCTGACTCGCAAACTTCTCCATCGCGCGTGCTGCAGCCATCTGCAGCAGGTTCTCTTCGCGCTCTCGGGTTGCGCTGGCGACGCCCTGCTCGGTCAACTTGACAGGCAGCATGCCCTTCAGGACCTTCGTAGGATAGGTAAAGATGGCAATCTCGACGCGCACCGTCAGGTTTCCGTCCGAAAACTGCGCTGGCGTTACCTTCGGAGCCAGGTAGAAGCCGCGAATATCGTCTCTGCCCTTTAGCCGCTGGCGTCCGACGTCTGCGGGCTCGCCCGGGGGAGCGAACGCAATGTCGTCGCGATCACCCACGGCGGCCGCCATGGCATGCCGAACCAAGGTGTGCAGATCACCCATTTCCTTGCCGGACGGGTCCGTAACCCCGGCGATCGACACATAGTAGCGCGTTCCAGCGGTGATCTTCCCACCCGCCGCTTCCTCGAACTTGTCGAGCGTCTTTCGTATCGCCGTGCGTACGGAGACCTTGGCCTCCCGGCCCAGGCGCTGCCGCAGGCACTCCTCGCCCCCTTTCATGAGCTTGCCGAGACCAGCCGCCGCCGCGGCGCGCACCGTTGTGCTCTTGTCTGAGAGCCCCCTGCAGAGCGGCTTTACGGCCGACTCGCTACCCGTTGCGCCCAGGGCGAGCGCCGCTTGAGTGCGTACTCGAAAGTCATCGTGCTGCAGGAGCTTCACGGACAGATCTGCGACGGAGCTCGACGCGGCCATCGCCCACCCGGTACCCAGGAGCGCCAACGCAACGGCAGCAACGCATAGTGACCGCCTGGGAATCCTTCTAGTAATAGATCTGCGAAAACAGGTCGGCATAGTGAGCGGCCGCGGAAACCTGTTTCTGGGAACGGCAGCCCCCGCCTCCAACTAAAGCGCTAAAGCAGCGGGGCCCCTCACGACGGCCGTTCCACCGAACCTCGCCGTGGTACGCTGGATGCCCCGGTGGGGTCCCCACTCCCTCCTCGGAGCGCTTCCACTTACACCTAACGCGGCGTAGCCGGAACCATGGAGTCCTTCAGCGGTCATCTCGTCGCCGAGCGACCAACCAGGATAGCGATGCTCTCATCAGTCAGACTTCATCTCGCCGGAGCGCTGCTGACGTTTGCCGCGACGTCCTTGGCTGCACCACTCGAACTTCAAGTGGTGGCGGCGGCTCGGCTGCACGCGCGTGCGACGCCACTGGCGGAGGGCGGCTTCGTCGTCAGGGGTGTGCTGACGGACGACCGAGGCGCCCCCCTGGTGCAGCAACCTGTCCGGGCTCGAGCGACGGACGGTTCAGGAACATTTCGCGCCTGTCCAGAGGATGGTCGCGACTCGCGATTCGGCACTCGCCCCACTCTCGAAACCGACAGCGCTGGGCGCTTCTGTTTGCGCTGGGAGGCTCCCGCTGCAGCTCCGAACCTGGCCTTTCTTGTCGAGTTTCCGGGCACCGTCCACTACGAAGGGACCTCCGCCCGTGCGAACGTCGAGACCAGCCGCGAGAACGTGGAACTGCGGTTCGCTCCGCTCCCGGACGAGCTTGCGTTGGACGCCGTAGTCCACACCGTAAGAGTCGAAACTGCTTTGAACGCTGACGCGACGGAGCAGCTGCCGGCAGAGCCAGTCCGGCTCGAACTCGTGCTCGAGGAACCAACGGGTTCCAGCTCGGTGGTCCTCGCTACAACCACGGTTCGAGCGGGCGAGCCCTGTCGGTTCGAGTTCGACGGGACCAAGCTGCGAAGAGCGGGCCTCGCTTCCCTCGTGGCTCGAACGCAGGGCACTCTCACCCTTGCCCCTGCCCAAACGCGTGCCACGGTGCTGCGAACCGCTCGCGTGACCCTCGGTCTTCCACACGCAACTCAGGGGTCCCATCAGTACGAGCTGCCGCTGACGGTAGGGGCGACAGCCGCCGGCAACCAGATCCCCACTGGAGCCATTTCCCTCGAGCTCCCGGGCATGCCAGCAATTACGAAGCCGCTCGTTAAAGGGACGGCTTCGCTTGAGCCGCCTCAGCGTCACCACTACGACGGTGAGGTTCCCGCGCGGGTGCGATACCTGCCGGACAACTCTGCCTGGCAAGCGGGAGCCCCACTCGATGTGAGGCTCCTCGTGACGCCCCCGAGCCGCTGGCGCCATGTCCCGTGGGGGGTTGCGGCCGCCGCAGTGCTGGCTTGGCTCGCGCTCAGCTGGCGCAGGCCGAGCGCCTTCCGTGGAGCCCTTCCGAGCCAGGGGCTGCCCGGCCCCAGCGGGGTTGCAGCACTTCACCATGTCGTCCAAGACTCCCGTCCCAGCGGATGGCGCGGCGTAGTGGTGGACGCCCACGAGGGTTCTCCCGTGCTTGGCGCAGTCATCACGGTGATCGCGCCCCGCTTGGACGGCTCGTCTGCGACGTTCAGGGCGAATGCTGCCAGCGACGGAACTTTCGCGCTTGAGCACACTCCATTGCCCGAGGGAGCGCGGTTCACCGTTGAGGCGCCCCAATACGCGCGGTTCGAGCGCGCCGCCCCGCCGCCCGGTACCGTTCGGATCAGCCTAGTTACTCGCCGTCGGCAGATACTCGAGTCGTTTGTCGCCTGGACGCGTCATCGAACTGGCTGGCTCCGGCTCCATCACGAGGCCACGCCTCGAGATGTGCGGCTGCGAGCCGAAGCCCTCGATTCGCCGTCACTGCGCGATTGGGCTGCAGAAGTGGAAGACGCCGCCTTCGGTCCGGCGCTGCCGACGGAGAGCGCCGCCCGCCGGGTCGGCGAGCTGGAGAGGCGTGTGGAGCGCCCCCTCGGGCCCCCCAGCAACCCGCCCGCAGCCAGTAAAACAGCGCACCAACCATTCCAGCGTTGACGGACGTCACGCGCGCTTCCTATAGTGCGCAAGCGCTGCCGAAGGGCCATGGCCACATGGAAGTTGTATACGCATTGGTAATCGCCGCGGCGTTCATCGCCCTGCTTCTCTTGCTCCGCAAGAGGTCGGAGCCGGTGCGCCGAACCCCTCAAGAGGGACAACCTGCGGACGAGGCGAGTGCGGCATCCGCCGAGGTTCCCATGCCGGAGCCAGAAGAGGCCGCCTCTGCGGAGCCCGTTCCCGGTATGGGTGTGGCTCCTGCGCCCGAACTCACGGAGCCCGAGCGAGTCTCCGCGGAAATCGATGTGGGCGCACGTCCCTCGCTTCGGCATGTACCGGATGTCGGCGGATTGAGGCAGGGGCTTGCCAAATCGCGAAGCGAAAGTGGCTTCTTCGGAAGGCTGCGCGCCCTGCTGGTTGGCAAGCGCGAGATGAGCCCGGAGCTCGCCACCGAGATCGAGGAAGTGCTGCTTTCCTCGGACGTTGGAGTCAAAACGACGGGGCGGATTCTCGACGCGATTCGCGGTGATCTCCCAGGTGGGGATCTTGCCGATGAAACGAAGGTCTGGGCTGCACTGCGCTCCGAGGCGACGGCAATCCTGAGCGCCGGAGGGGAATCCGGTGCCTTCCCGCTCACCAAGAAACCAACAGTCGTGCTCTTGGTCGGAGTGAACGGCTCTGGCAAGACGACGACCATCGGCAAGCTCGCGACTCGACTCACAGCGGAGGGACGCAGCTGCGTGCTCGCCGCTGGCGACACTTTCCGCGCGGCAGCGGTCCAGCAGCTAGTCATTTGGGGCGAACGCGTCGGCGTAGAAGTAGTCCGCGGCAAGGATGGGGCGGATCCAGGGAGCGTAGTTTTCGACGCCATTCAACGAGCAAACGAGCACGGTGCCGATGTCGTACTTGCGGACACTGCAGGACGTCTGCATACGAAATCCAACCTGATGGCTGAGCTGAAGAAGGTCGCGCGCACGGCGGAGAAGGCCATGCCCGGCGCACCTCATGAAGTGCTCTTGGTGTTGGACGCGACAAATGGACAGAACGCGCTCGCACAAGCGAGCGAGTTTGCCGAGGCGCTTCCCGTAACCGGGCTGGTGCTGACGAAACTCGATGGCACGGCCAAAGGCGGCATGGTCCTTGGCGTCTGTGACACCCTCGGGTTGCCGGTGCGCTTTATCGGGCTGGGCGAGCGCGCCGAGGATCTTCGGGACTTCGTTCCCGCAGAGTTCGTTGAGGCCCTTTTGGGCAGAGAGGCGGAGCCATCGTGACCTGGTGGCGATGCCCGAGGAATTGGTTGTTGATCGGGCGAAATGCCGCGTGATATAGTCCCGCGTCACTCGCGCTTGGCAGATTTGTGCAATATTATTACGTAGTTGGACGACTCGTTCAAGGCAGCGGTGGATCCAGTATCAAGCGGAAGAGGCATCGATGAATAAGACTTGCATCGGGCTCCTCGTCGCGGCGGCGCTGTGCGGCTTGCCTGCGGTAGCGCTGGCTCAAGAAGACGACGAAGGAGCCGGAGAAGCACCCGTTGAAGAGGGCGCGGAAGGTGAAGCCGGAGAAGCCGCGGTAGACGATGAGCTCGCCGTGGACGACCAGGAAGCACTAGAGGGCGCAGAAGGGGGTCTGGATGCGATCTGTCAGATCGACCCGGATGCCTGCCCGAAAATCAACATGGAAGAGGAGGCCAAGAAGCCTCTCGATCCCGAGATGTACGCCGTGCAACAGATCTACGCGTTGCGCGTGCGCCGTTTCGAGATTAACCCTTACTGGTCGTTCACCTGGAATGACCAGTTCGTGAAACATCCGGGCCCCGGCCTTGCAGTGAACTACTACATCACGAACGTGTTGGCGGTAGGCATCAACGGCAACTACTACCGACCCCTGAACATCGACAGCGAGTTCAATGCTGACGTTCGACGGGCCGCGCGCGTCGGTGTGCCGCTCAATGAGTATGATTGGGGCGCGGCACTGAACTTCAGTTACGTTCCGGCCTATGGGAAGTTCGCTGGGTTCCAGGACTTCATTTTCCACTACGATGCCTACGTCGTTGGCGGGGTCGGCGCGCTCAGCACCCGGGCTATCCCCGTGTTCGATCCGGACTACCGGAACTTCGAGTACAAGCCAAAGCTAGCGTTCAACGCAGGTGTGGGGCTACGTATCTTCTTCAACCGGTGGTTCGCCGCAATGCTTGAGCTGCGGGACTACATTTACAACGAAGAGCTGGAGAATCTCCAGGTGGCGTCCAGCCCGGAAGACCGCCGTGACGAGTCGACCTGGCTTGACCAGAAGAGAATCACCAACAACGTCCAAGCACAGCTTGGCGTTTCGATCTTTCTACCGTTCTCTTTCGAGTATCGGTTGCCCAAGTGATGTGTGGCGAGGAGCGAGGTCAAGCAACCATGGGCACTACGACCACGATGAAGCGATCGGCAAATACGCGCCGGCTCCTTGCCGGGTTGGCCGCTATAGCGGCTCTCGCCACCGTCGGCGAGACCGCACAGGCACAGGAAATTCTCCTGACGGGCCCGCTAGCTGGTGCACCTGCGGTGCGGAAGCTGCGCCTTCACCGCGAAGGGCGGTTCGAGCTGGCACCGTCTGTCTCGTTCACACTCTTGGACGAGTACCAGCGTGAGATCCTCCCGGGAGCGCGGCTCAACTACAACATCACCGAGTGGCTGGCGGTCGGCGTCTGGGGAGGTGTGGCGTTCGGGCCACTCCACAGACCCACCGCCCTCTCGAAGGAGATCCAGAAGGTCAATCGCACTCGGCGCCTCAACGTCCAAGACGAGGCAACCCGGGCAGACACGAACGACGACCTGGACTTGTTGCTCACCAAGGTGAACCTTGGTGCGGACTTCGAGGAGCAGTTGGGGCAGATTGACTGGGTCGCTGCGCCACAGGTCACACTGATTCCCTTTCGGGGGAAGATCTCGTTGTTCAAGGCCATTTACGTGGACACGGACCTCTACTTCTTTCTCGGCGGCGCATTCGTCGGTCTGAAGGAGCGCGCGCCCTGCGACAACACCCCGACGGCTCCCTGTAGCCTCAACGACGCTTTCTCGTTCGAGCGGGAGTCCCGGATGGCCATCGCGCCGACCTTCGGAACGGGGCTCACCTTCTACGCCAATGAGTGGAGCGCCCTCGGCGTGGAGTGGCGGGCGCTGCCGTTCGCTTGGAACACCGGCGGCTTCGACACCGCAGGCGGAGGTCAGGACGATGACTTCCCCGACGGCAAGATCACCGACCAAGACCGGCAGTTCCAGTTCAATCAGATGGTGACGGTCAGCTACAACCTCTACTTCCCGTTCGAGTACGGCCTCAGCGAGTAGAGCCGCTTGGATCGCGCACTTCGGTGCTGGTCAACGCCCAGGGCTTCTTCTCTGGGCGTTGATCGTTTCGTAGAAGTAGCGTGGGGAAAGCGCTCGGGCGTGAGCGCGAGCCCGAGCCGGTTCTTCTCGCGCCGCAGCGGCCACACTTCCGCCGCTAAGCGGTTTGGACGCGGCCCTCGCCGTCCACCGTATACCGTTGCGGGAGTGCGCCCTGGCAGGCGCTGCGGACTTCCTCAGGCAGGACCCACCCCTGCTCCGAAAGCCCGGACGCGATCCGGTTCCTCACCCTGAGGGACTCCTCTTCGGCCATCGCCTCGACGAGCGCGGGAGCGCTCTTCGCATCACCGACGCTGAACACTGTATTGACCGCCGCAAAGCGTACTGACTCACTCATATCGAGGAGAAATGGCTCGGTCGCGATACGCACGTCCTCGGAGCGAAACTCCTGCAGGAGCGTGATGAGCTGAACCTTGGGTTCTGGATTACGCACATACTCCGTATCGAATGCATCAAGCAGCGCGAGGAGTTCCTCCTCCAGCCTCTCAGGAGGCACGATGAGGCGCAGCGCCTTCGTGGGCCAAGTCAGGCTATCCGCCTTGCGACAGTACGCCCGGATCGGCTCGAGTGCGGCTTCACCAGCTGCAGCGATGCCCTCGACGGCGAGTTGCTTCTCCTCTTGGTCTGTGATGGACGGGTCCATCTGCCAATTGAATCGTTTGAGCAGGATCTCGGCACTTCTTGCCGTGCCCGCCCGCGCGAGCTGCTCCAAGGCCTCCTGACGGTCGTAGTTCTGAGACAGCTTGTTCGAGACCAGTCGCTCGTACCGCTGGAGTTCCCTCTCTGTTTTGGGCTTCTCAGTCTCGACTGATGTCTGCTTTTTCCCGAAGAAGAGGTCGAAGAGGCCCATTTTGCCGTCCTTTGAGCATGAAAGATCAAGGTGTGCGCTCGGCCTTATAGCTCGAAACGCGCCCTCGTGCAGAGTCCAGAAGCCCGCACCCTCGGAACGTTACTTGGCTCTCGTACTGCACCGGTGCTTGGTGTGCCAAGGCTCTTGCACCAAGTTCGGAAGGCAGCTGCGACACCCACTCCCTTCCCTGCCACCGCGCCCGGTCAGGCACCTTGCTGTCGGGCCGGAATCCAGTTGCAGGTAAATGGCGGGGCGGAAGGCGACGCCGACGGCGCAGACAATTCAACCGGCCCACCAACTGCCTGAACTGGCCACCCAAGCAGGGCACCCCGCTAAAAAGCATCCTTCGCTCCGCCAAGACCGCATCCGAGTTGCGCGGGCCCCCAAACGTGAGCTAGATAGCGCGACGTCGAGGCATCCCGATGGGATCATCGATTCGTCTCTTCGCGGGCCTCGCAGGAGATGGTGGGTGTAGCTCAGTGGTAGAGCACTGGATTGTGGCTCCAGTTGTCGCGGGTTCAATTCCCGTCACTCACCCCATTGTTCCGCCGACGGCACTGACGGTAGCCCTCGCCAGTGCATCGTTGCTCGAAGGTGCCAACAAAAGGCGGCTGACCGTCACAGGGCGCTTTATGAATCCGCCTCGATCGGGTAGAAAACCGACGACGACGTCGTCAGGAGGATTCGGGCGCCATGACAAGACAATCGCTGTTCGCCGCTAGTACCGTGGGTGTTCTCTTGCTGGGAGCGGCCGCCTGCGGCGAATCGAGCTCCCCTGATCCCCGCGGCGCGCTGCACTACTTCGTCAGCTCCACCCTGACGAACGACAGGCCGGCAAACATGGTCTGCAACAGCATCTTTCAGGACCTGGTGTACCTGCCCGATCAGGCAAGCGCCCCGAGTGACGCTCGCCCCGGAACAACCTACGCCAACGGTGAGAACGGGCTCCAGGTATCCTGCACCGTCGCGGGAGCCGACGACGGCTTCTCCGTCCAACTGAAGTTCAGCAATGGCGACACGCAGTTCGCACTCCGCGGAGATGTGGGTGCGGACGGGCAGGGGAGCGGCCTGACGATGGACCTCTCCCAGCTCGACTGGTTTGGTTCTCTATCGTCCCGCGCCGTCAACGGCCAGGCGTGTACGTTGACGACGACCGGCGGCGGCTACTTCATCGAGCGGGGCGCCGTCTACGGCTCCTTCGATTGCCCCGTCCTCACGAGCACGCCAGACACGGCTTGTCGGGTCACGGGACACGTTTTCTTCGAGCAGTGCTCGGGCTGAAGGCACCCGGGGAGTGGGCGTCAGGTCCCTCCCCCTACTCTTCCGCTCGTCGCAGCCGCTGCGGGCGTTTCAGCATCTCCCGCCACCGGGATGGTGTCGGCAGCAGGAGCTTCGCCGTGGGCGGACTCATGGTCGGCAAGCAGCTTGACGATGACGGCCGTGATGTTGTCCTCACCACCGTGCTCGTTTGCTGCGACCACTAACTCGCGGCACGCTTCGGTAATATCCTCGTTCGTCGTGACGATGACGCGTATCTCTTCGTCTTCCAGCATGCCACTGAGGCCATCCGAACAGAGTACGAAGCAGTCCCCCGGACGCGCATCAGTCGCTTGAATATCCACCGCCACGTGATCCTGCATCCCTAGAGCACGGGTGATGACGTTCTTCGGGAGCTCACTTCTCTGCTCTTCGGTAAGCTCGGGCATAGCAAGCAGGTAGTCGTTCACGAGGGAGTGATCCCGCGTGATCTGCTCGATTCTGCCATCACGGATACGGTAGGCGCGACTATCGCCCACGTGCCCGATGTACATCGTCTGTTTGCTCGGGCTGAACAGGGCACCGACAACCGTCGTTCCCATCCCGTGGCACTCCTGGTTCCGCGTGCTTCGCTCGACGATGCGACGGTTTGCCAGCCGAATACTGGTCAAGAGTCGGTTCTCCTCTTCCGACAGCCGTGCATCGAAGTGAAACGGCCACGTGGCATCGGCGCCACCCATGTTGGCCATGAAGAACTGCGAGATGGACTCCACCGCCAACTGGCTCGCTACGTCCCCAGCGCGGTGCCCTCCCATTCCGTCAGCGACAACGAACAACTGTTGGTCCTGGAGTACCGTGTAGCTGTCCTCGTTGTGATCGCGCTGCAGCCCGACATCGCTCACCCCTGCCGCCATGGCGCGAACTTGAACCGTCATCTGGTCATTCCTAGATCAGTCATGAAAGCTGTCGGGTTCACAGTATCAGAACCGACCTCGGTCCGGTATCGCTCCGCGCTCCACTGCGGCCGGGGGCGCCGGCATTCATGTTACCAACGTCCTGCACCGCAAGGCGAGTGCATGCGAATTGCTGAGAATCACACCCAAGCTCACCGGCCGACCAAATAGTCACGAAGTCTCTCTCCGCAACACTCCGTGCCGCTCAGACCGCCAGGATCTCCTTGTCCTTAGCGGCCACCTTGCTGTCCACTGCCTGTCCCGACTGGCTGACGACATCTTCAACCCGCTTCTTCGCTCGCTCGACCTCGTCCTCGCTCGCTTCCCCGGATTGCTTCAGCTCGTTGAGCATGTCGATAGCCTCGTGGCGAGCCTTGCGAATCGCCACTTTGCATTCTTCGCCGTGCTTCTTGGCAATCTTGACGAGATCTCGCCGCCGTTCCTCGCTCAGAGGCGGAATGGGGACCCTCAGCAGATCTCCCTCGCTCTGCGGATTCAGGCCAAGATCACTCTCTCGAATCGCCTTGTCGATAGCCTGGACTTGGGACTTCTCCCACGGCTTCACGACGAGCATACGAGGCTCGGGCACAGTGATCGTGGCCATCTGACCGATGGGAGTCACCTGCCCATAGTAGTCGACGCGAATACCATCGAGCAGGCTGGCGTTCGCCCTTCCCGTTCGTAGCTTCGCGAGTTCCCGCTTCAGCGCTTCCAAAGCCTTTCCGGAGGATGTCTGGAGCTCATCCAACACTTCTTCGATCATGGCGCCTTTCCCTCGTGTGCGAACGGGTCGCCTCTATATCGCGCATCGGCACGTGGAAGCCAACCGGAAAACGCGCAGCATGGACCCATCGACCGGACCGCCCAGCGGAGCAGAGGCTCTTCAGCGAATTGACCAGGGTGCCAATAGAACTGCATCCGCGAGCACCGCCGGAGAGAGCGCAATGCGGAGCACGAATTTGGCCAAATAGCCTAGCGGGAGCCTTGGCGAAAACCGGAATCGACGTGATAAGCCACTAAACGTGAGGATTCGCATCGTCTCGTGGAATATCCACAAGGGCATCGGCGGCGTCGACAGGCAGTACAGACCGCAACGCGTCGTCGACGTGCTTCTAGGCGTCGAAGCAGACATCCTTCTCCTCCAAGAAGTCTCGGACGCGCTCCCGCGCGCCAAGTACCACGAGCAGGCGTCCATGCTCGCCGAGTCTCTCGCTCTCAAGCATGTCGTGTACGCGCCGGAACACCGCTTCAAGCGCGGAGGCTATGGCAATGCCATTCTGTCGCGCTGGCCCCTCACCCACATCGAGCATGTGAATCTCACGATGGGGAACCGCAAGAAACGCGGTGCGATCACCGCGCGAACACGTGCGACGACAGCGGAAGCGTCTCGCACAGTGGTCATCAGCAATCTGCACCTTGGACTGGCTGGCACCGAACGGGCGGCGCAATTGCGGCGGTTTCTGGCGACGGCTCCGTTCTCCGGCACAGCGTCACGCACTCCAGTGGTCCTGGGGGGCGACCTGAACGACCTCTGGGGAACTCTCGGCCCGCGCTTCCTCATCCCCGGAGGTTTCCGGCGTGCGGGCGCCCTTGCCAATACCTTTCCCGCTTGGCTTCCGCTGCGTCCCCTGGATGGCATTTTCGTGCGCGGAGACGTGGACGTGATTCGCTGCATGACGCGACAATCCCGCCTGGCTCGCACGGCGAGCGACCACCTTCCGTTGGTGGCCGATGTCGAGCTGCCGCCAAGCCAGCGGGATAGCACCGCGCCCCGGTGAGCAGCCTTCGCTGTCAGAGACATCTGGCGTCAGCTCGCTGGAAGACCGATCCTAAATTTCCCATGGGCGGCCGCGCCTTGACCCGCCATAGTCAAGCGGTGAGTCTTGGGGCGGACAATAACCCTTGGGATGGATCTCGGGGTGCTGGCGAAGCGACCGGCACTTGCGAGGTGCCATGCCGCGCGCCCCACGGAGGGTCATCGGTCCCGGGTGCGTCCGGAGCCTCCCGCGAACTGCAGGGCTCTTACCGGGGTGGAACGAGCGTGGAATTCGCCGGCCCGCGCGCTGCTTCACGCCACTCACCCAGCTCCCAACCTCGCGGTGCTGCGTCTTCACTACACCACCGTTGGCAGGGCCCCGCCGACTCGACGCGCGCCTACGCCATGTCCATCCTCGTCGTTGGAGAAAACCTCGAGGTGCTCGACGCGAACCCCGCCGGGCGTAGGCTCGTGGAAAGAGGAACTCTCTTCGAGGTTCGCGGCGGCCGCCTAGTTTGCGCCAGTGAAAGCAACGCGTCCTACTTCAGGCGATTGGTTAAGCGGGCATGCCGAGCTGGCGATCCAGGCGCCGTGAGACCTGCCGGCGTGCGCCTGAGCCCCAGTGAAGGACCTGGGAGCGCAGACGTGATCGTCGCACCCGCCCCGACAAACCCAAGCTGGGGACGCGCCGCTCTCGTCCTCGTCGATTCGTCGCAGACGCCGCCCGCACGGGTACCCTCTCACGACACGCGCACCTGACCAGCCGGTCGCTGCAAAAGAAAAGCGGCTCGAATCGACTTCGCGGGTTGCACTCGCAGCGGATCTCACCCTATTGGGTTAAACAGCCGCACTGTCGAGGATGTCGAGAGGGCTCGGGTGTCGCGTTCGCCGACGGGCATGCTGCGCTCGAATCCCTCTCACAGCGAACTCAGCGTGGGCCAGGAGCTTGCCATGCGTGCCGCCGTGCTTGTCACCTCCGCTTACGAGGGCCACCCCCAAATCCCCCATCAACCGTTCGCCGGTTGGGGTGCGGAGTTGTTGGCGGAGCTGTGTTCCGAGCACTCCCACGGCTTCGAGGTTGCTCGGCTATCGATGGATCGCCAGCTTCCTGCGAATCTGCTGACCCACCTGGCCCAGACCAATGCTTCGTCGGATTTGTTCGCCTACTTTGGCGGCTACGTCACCATGAATCCGGACAAGGGACCGGCTCTCCTCCTTGAAGGGAACAGGCTGAAGGCTCTGCCGTGCTCCAAGCTCCGAGCCACACTGCTCTCGGCCGCACGGCGCGCGCTCATCGTGCTGGACGCGACAGTGATGCCAGGAACCCACGGCGGATTCCGCGACATAGCCGACGCTATTGGCGCCGCGCTGGTGCACAGTGATGACCCAATCTCCGCACTCGTGGCGCTTCGCCCTTCGTCTCCCGAGCACGGCGGCTACCCCCATTTCACCGACTTGATGGTGGTGGTCACGCGCTTCCTTTCTGCAAACTCGCCGCCAGGAACCGCCATCGGCGCTGGCGAGATCCTCGATGCCATGCGAGCCGAGCGAGCTTCCTTCTCGCGCCTGGAACAGGTCTCCCATTTCCAAGGCCTATTCTCCGTTCCGCTGCTGGAGGCTACCGGTATTCCGCAGCCATCCCTCCCCTTGCGCGCGGGTGACACCGACCGACCACCACCCGTTTCCCTGTATCCGAGCCAGCCCCCGCAAGCGGCGGCCGTCGAAGCCTTGGTCGATCGCGCTCTCGACGCTGCAGCCGCATTCCCTGCTCGCGAACCACAGGCACAGCATGGCGCGGGGGGAATTCCTGTAGCTCGGCTGACCCCACCAGCTGGCGTCCCGCCAGTGCCGGATCATCGTGGAGTCCCTAATGGTCCCGCGCAGGGCAGCCGCCCTGCCGACCTCCGGAGCACGCGCTCTGGCGCGTTGGTGGTGCCCGCGCCGCCCCCGCTGCCTGCAGCCATAGATCCCACTTGGATGGCTGCGCCGACCGATTCGGATCCCTTCGCTCCACTCCGCGACTCCGCGCCCACCGCGGCGAGCCCTGATGTCACGGACGAGCGGAGCGCGAATGCGCCGGAAGCGGACCCTGGTTCGCATCCGGCGAAAGCCGAACCTCACGCGCCCGCGATCCGCGATGGTGGCGCCAGTCCAACCCCTTCAAGGCGCGACTCCGACGCGGTCCCCGATAGCATTCCACCAAGCATTCCGTCCGCAGCGTGGTCAGGTTCCTACTCTCCCTACTTCGACGCCCCGGTCGGCACGGATGAACTCGAGGAGCCAGACGCAGACGCGCCCGCGCCACTAACGAGTCGCCAGCCTCGAGCAACAACACTCCCACCCCCTCCGCGCCGGGTCTCCGCCCCGCTCCCCCCTCCAGACGCCGCACGACGCATCCTCCCACCTGCTCTCCCATCGCGATCACGTACTCGTTCCCGTCCCCCCCGAGAGAACCCGACCACCACCGAGGATATGGCTCCCGCGTCGTTGCGGGAGTTGGAGGCGACGGTGCATGCGCACGTGGCCGCCGCGGATCGGCGCGCCGCCGCGGGGGATCCCTTGGCAGCCTCCGAACACCTGAGGCGCGCCCTGGCTCTCGGAGCGTTGGACCCGATGGCCGAGGCCCATGTACGTTCGAAGCTTGCGTCAGTGCTGCTCAGCCAAGGCAAGGCGGCTGAGGCGATCGAGGAAGCCGAACATGCGCTCTCCCTCGACGATGACCACCCGACAGCTCGTGTCAGCCTCATCGAAATGCTTCGAACCTATGGCGAAGCCCCTCGATTACGTTCCATCTGCCAGAAGCGGCTCGAGACCACGAAAGACCGCGACGAACAGATTGCGCTATTGGACGTCCTCGCAACCACCGATATCGAGCAAGGGCGCTTTCGCGATGCAGTGGCATGGCTCGAGCGACGACTATCCCTGGCGACGGCGGTCGGGTCCCTGGAACAGCTCCGAGAAGCATACTCTGCTCTGCAGGACTGGAACGCCTCCATCCAGGTCGGCGAGAGACTTGCGGAATACCTGACAGACGTTCCAGCAAAAAAGTCCGCTACTCTGTATGCAGCGGCGCGGATTGCAGCCACTCGAGCAGGTGACTTCGGTCGTGCTCTCCAACTCGTGGAAGCAGCTTGGACCGTCACCCCGGAAGCACTGGAATCGCTGCTCGAAGCGACGGGCTGGGTGCGTTCTGCGCAAGAAGCCCAGCAACTCCTCGGCTTCCACGAGACCCTCCTATCGCGCATTCCCTCGGCCATTGATGCAGCTCGATTTGCCCTGCGGGCAGCAGAGACATACAAACAGCACCTTGGCGATCCGCCGCTCGCTGCGCACCTGCTATCCTCCGCCGTGCGTCGTGCACCCGACGTCGCAGCCCTGCGCATCGGCCTGGCAGACGCGCTCGTGGCTCAAGGCAGCTTAGACCTAGCAGAGGATCAGACACGTGCCGCACTGGCGCTCAGTCCGATGCAGCCCGAGCCTTTTGCCGTCCTCGCGAAGGTTGCCGCGCGGAAAGGCCACCGGGACGAGGCTTGGCGCGCAGCGTCCGTGGCCACCGCGCTAGGCGTCGACGAGCCGACGGTACTGGAGCTCACGCGAGAGCACGCTTCCCGGGAACCTGTTGTTCCGATCAGGACCATGGCGGCCGCCGACTGGCAGCTGGTCGCCCAAGGTACAGAGGAGGATCCATCTCTCGATCGCTGTCTCTCGTCGTTGGCGCCAGCGATCGCCGCAGCATATGCGAAGTCCCAGGGCACCCGCCCCGACTGGATGGCGGATGCCGAGGAGCTCAAGCTCGTCCAGAGTGCGACGACCCTCGCAAGAGCGACGGACTGGATATCGAGTGTGTTCGACCTACCGCGTCCGCGCGTCTGGACCGGCGCGGGTGAGGCTGGGATACGACTGGAGGCAGTCCCAGACGTCACGCTCGTCATTGGGCGCAGCCTGGCGGCTCGCTGCAACGAGACCGAGTTCGTCTTCCTTCTCGGCCGTCAACTCGCCCTGACGCGCGCCGAGCACCTGATGCCAGGTCTCGTCGGAGGTGTGGAGCTCGCCTGGCATTGGTTCGAGGCGTGCTTGAGCCTAACGGGCACCGAGCCTGCGCCAGACAACAACCCGGTCGCGACCCGGAGGATTCTCGGGGAGCTTCGCCGGCACCTCGCAGACGAGGCCCTTTCGGAGCTGGCCGGGTTTGCTGCCATTGCCCGAGGACCGCTCCGCACTCGTCTCGAAGCAGCTTGCAGGAGGTCATCATTTACCGCGACCCGGGCGGGCTTGTTGGCGTGCGGGGATCCTGCTGTCGCAATGGGACTATGTCGGCAGCTTCCGCTGGCGTACACGTCGCCATCCGAGCAAGCGACGGATGCCGCGCACTTCGCCATCAGCACACCTCTCGGGGAGCTGCGGCGCTCTTTGGGAGTCGCGCTCCAATGATGACGCGCGAATTGGTAGAAGCGCGCCTTGCCGGCAGCAGCGAGTTCGCCAGCTCCCTCCGCGATGCTCAGACGGTCGGAGCTGGCGGCTCGCCGGAGTTGGTCTGCCAAGTACGCTGGGCCTCTGGGGGAGGGCACTCGCCATCTGGTCAGCGAGCGCCACGAACTCAATGCTGATTCGTTAGACGTCCAAGCGTTCGTGTTCGAATTGGTCCATCCCTGCAGCTCGGTACGTTACGTGCGGTGGCTCGGCTTTGAGGACACTCCCTAGGCCGCCGCGCAGCGGATCAGAAAACCCAACAGCGCTCAGGTACCGGACGGACCCGCGCCGCCGCGCGCAGCCAGAGCATCGTTGCGCAGGTTGAGCGAATATCGACCAACGACGCTTCCGCCGACGGGCTCCGGAAAAACGACCCCCTCCACGACCCGAACCATGCAACACGTGAAGCCGGCGTCTGTTACCGTGCTCGCCTCCTCGTCCGCCCAAGCCGACACGACTCTTCCGTCCCCACCGACGATGAACGCGAACGCAACAACTCCATGGAGCCGGGCGCCGCGAGCATTCGCTTTGCTCAGACAATCGTCGAACCGCGGCTGTGCTCTCTTGAGAGTCTCACGAATGGCTGAGCGCGCCAGGCGGCCGCGGCCCAGAGCGCCCAGCTTCGTAACCCGGCGGCGACAGGTCTCCGTTACCTCGATGCGCTCCTCTCGACCCTCTGCCAAGTTTTCTCGCTGCTGCCCCTCGGTCGGAACAGGTACAGCAGGCCCGGCAGGCTGGGACGCGCAGGCCCCGGCGATGAATACGATCAGAGGAGCGAAGGCGCTGGCGTAGGACGGCACGCGCGGAATGTAGCCCAACGCAGCCACCCGGCAATCTCCTGAGCACTGAGGACAATCACCCGACGCACGCCGACATTGGAGACCGCATTGCCACCAGAGAGCCACTGACGCAGCCGAGCCGAAGAGAATCCAACAAGATCCCGCCAGGAGCACACTTTGGTGACTTTGCTACAAAACCCGCGCCGGTACCCTCCGTACTTCACCATGCCGACATCGGTCCAAGATCGTGCACATTGGTGAACCCGGCGCGGACGAGCTGGGCGCGCGCCGTCGCGCTGCGTCTCCCGCTTCGGCAGTAGACAACGATGGGCGTCCCTCGTGGTTCGAGCTCATCCACGCGACTCCCCAGCTCCTGCACGGGAATGTTCACGGCCCCCGGGAGGTGCCCCGCACGGTACTCCTCACGAGTTCTCACGTCGACCAATCGTGCGCCGTCGCGCACCAGCTCGTGGGCATTCTCCGAGCCGACGCGATGGCGCGTAGATGGGCGAAGGAGCCAGACGGCTACCGCAACACCAATGGCGATCAGAAGTAACCATCCTCGTGTCATCGGATGCGTCCTTGGTAGCTAGCGTCAACCGGGGCGGCTCTGTCTCCCATGACTCCGTCGCGGCATCAGCTGCCAACCGCCTTCGCCGACGCCTTCCGCTTTCGAGCGCGAAGCTCTGGCGACTCAGCCACGGCCATGCCTATCAGCCGCAGGCCTTCCAGCATGTGCTTCATGCCCGCGCGAACCAGCTCCGGCTCTGCAGTCCCCACGTCTGGGTACCCTTTCCCATCAGCATCGGGAGCTACCTGCCCCCAGTTGGCGAAGAGCCGCCCCCATTCGCTCTTCAGCGCCTCGTTGACTCTCTCCACGCCATATCGGGGATACCAGAACATGTCGTGATACCCGACCGACGCGACGTAGGCCCAGGGTGCGAGCCACGTTTTCAGCGACCACTCCACTGGCTTCTTCAAGGGACCCCAGTAGATGCGGTGCTGGTTCCTCGACGCGAACGTCATGTTCTTGAATGGTCCCTCGAAGTTCCACGGCTCGTTAGCAGCGTCGACGTCGCCGACCAACTCGATCTCGGCCGGATCACCCACCCCAAGGCCCTGTTCGTGAGCCAGCCGAACGAACTTGAGGTCCTTCATGGGGTCGAAGCCCATGAGCTTGCCGGCGACAGCGTCAATGGCGACCTGATCGGAGGACGCCAACAACACGTTCTTGACGTGGGGGATCATACATCGCGGTCCGGGCCCATCCCCCGCAAAGGTCCCGTCCATGACGGCAAAAACCCCGCGATGAATCTTCTTCTGGATCATCAGCAGGTCCACCAAGGTCTCGTGAATGACCGGATGGGTCCAGTGCCGGTGTTCGTTCAGTAGTCCCCCAAAGGCGTTCTTCATGGCGCCCGTGGTCGTCGTGAAGATATGGGTCTTGACCGTCGGTAAGTGGATGATGTTCTCCCCGATGAAGCGGCGCGGAATACTGAAGCCCTTGGGGTACACCTTGTTGAGGCACAGAAACTTGTCGGCGAGGCTGCCAACGGCATCGCGGACATCCACCCAATCCTCGCCTTCGTACAGGTGCACGTTCCGAAGGTCGTGGGCCTGAATCACATCTATCTGCTTATTCTCGCGCTCCCCGAGATGGGCATCAATGACCACGGTGCGGTTATGGCAACCATGTATCAGGTCTGCCGAGTAGCCATCGCTCTTCATGGCACGGATGACACCTTCGAGCTGCCACGGTGTGGTGGAGGCGCCGGGATAGAAGAAGTGCCAGGAGATATTGATTTTGAGCGCCGTGTCGGCGTCCTTGGCGACCACCGCCTGATAATCAGCGAGGTTCATCAACCGGTGATAGTCCTCGAGAACGGTCGACGGCTTTGTACGAACGATGGCAACGGTAGAACGCGGCATCAACTCTCCTTGTCCCGCGCAGAGCGAGCTTCTGAGTGCAATTGGTCCCACTGACGTCTCGCCCGCGCAAGCCTGGCGCGAGAAGCTCCACGGGATCTCCCCACACACTCCCCGACACTGTTCAACCAGCCAACCAAGACAGCCCCAATCCCTGCTTGCCGCCACCCGCACCCGCACAGGTTCGTGACTCACCTCCTGCCGCAGCACGCGCGCCTCCCTGCGCAAACACCACCACGGCGTCGCTAGGCAGGACACCCCGCGAAGCGCGGATTGACGCCTCGACTGAACCTCCACAGGTTTCTGCGCATGACCCGTTCGCGGAGATACCTCGTACTTGCGTCGCTGTTGGCGTTGTCTGGATGCGACGATTCAGAGAAGCCACCGCGACCTGCGGCGGACCAGGTGTACGTCGTGAGGGGCGAGGTCCAGCGGCTCGCAGCGGCTGCGGAGAGTCGTTCGGTCACCATTCGGCACGAGAGCATCCCCGGGTTCATCGACCAGACGGGCAAGAAGGTAGGCATGCCAGCGATGGCCATGCCCTTTGAGCTCGCTCCAAGCGTGGACGTCGCGTCCCTGCAGACCGGAGACAAAGTGGAGTTTCGCTTCGAGGTACGCTGGGAAGCGGAACCGGCGATGCTGGTAACCGCCGTCAAGGAGCTTCCCGCCGACACCGCGCTGGAACTCGAGTAGATATCACAGGGCACGCATCGAAGCGCGCAACCCACGGCACAACGCGGGGCATGCACCGCATCAATGCGTGCGTTGACTATCGGTCGAACTGTAGGGGTGGCGGCTCGTCCTTGATAAGGTATTCGAACTGCCTTCGGAACTCTTCCACTGACAGTCCTACGGTGTTTGCAAAGTTCTCGAGCTCGTGGGGATCCTCGAAGTCATCTCGACGCAGCCGGAGCATATAGCGGCGTGCAATGCGATAGTGTTCCGTGTTGATGTCGACCAGCCGCACTCTGGTCCGCCCCGTCGCCGGATCGAGCATTTCCTGGAAGGGAATCGGGTGGAAAGCCCCGTGCTGGATGGTGATCATCGCATTGCTGCCGCCTTCCAGCAGGTACTTGCTCGCGCAGTAGCCTAGGTCGCGCGTGTACTCGATGTCGAACGGGATGGGGTCGGTGCATCGAAGTTCATACCCGATGTTCTTGGAAACTATGGTGACCCGAATGCCAAACTCCAGCAGTCGGGCTTCAACCGCCTCCTGGAGAAAGTCGGCAAACCGGTTCTGGGCAGTGCGGAGCCCGTCGGGGTTGAGCAGGTCGACTGCGGCAAAGCGAGCGACTTCCGCAGGGTCGAGCCGCTCGACCAGTCCGACGGCGATGATGGCCACACCGTCCATCCGCCCATAGCTCAGACGCTTGATGATAGCGCCAGCCAGCGTATCGACGATGGTGCTCACGGGCACGGTCGCACTGGAGAACTCCTCTGGAATGACCGTCAAGGTGGCCCCAGCGGCTTTGCCAATACCAAGAGCGAGGTGCCCAGCTTTGCGGCCCATGGTGCCGACGAAGTACCACCGCGAGGTCGTGCGCGCGTCCACCTGAAGATCTTTGACGATCCCGACTCCAACATGGCGCACGGTCTGGAAACCAAACGTCGGAATGCCGTAGGGGAGATCGAGATCGTTGTCGATCGTCTTTGGCACATGCACTATGCGAAGCTGTCCCTTGGCGTGCTCAGCGAGTCGCATCGCGGAGAGCGCCGTGTCATCGCCACCGATGGTGATGAGAGCATCGACGCCAAGCTGCTGGAGGGAGTGCAGGACCCTGTCCAGGTCCGCCGGGCTCGTGGCGGGACTATCACGAGAGATGCCGAGTACCGAGCCACCGCGAAACTGGATCCCGGCCACGGTCTTGATCGAGAGGCTCGCGACCTTCGTGGTGTCCCCCTCTATCAACCAGCGGAATCCATCCACGAGCCCCACCGCTTCCACACCAGAGATCGAGGCGCGTATCGTCGCTGCCCCGATCACGCTATTGATACCGGGAGCTGGGCCCCCTGCAGCCAGAATGGCCAGCTTGCCGGGTTTCGTCATGGCAGGGCCAGCGTAGACGACTCTCACCCCACGCCAAGCCAGAACGACAAGGCCCCCCTGCTCTTGCTTTCGCGCCTCCCGCGGTGGGCAACCGTACCACTTCTAGTGTGCCTGTACGGCAGCCCCGGTGCGCTGACGCTCCCGAGGTCCCCGGAGATGCGTCACGGCGCAGTTGCATGGCCACCGCCCGACAGATTATGGTTCGCGCGTGTTGATGCTTCCAGTGCTTACGGACTTTGCTCGCCGGATCCAGATTCGATGGCAGGCACATCGGCTCAGCGGTGCGGCTCTGGGCTGCGCAGCCCTCTGCGTCGCGACGCACGCATTTGCCGGGCCCAAGGACCAGGAGGTTCAACAGCTCGCCGAACAAGCAATTTTTACAGACTATCTGGGCACCAACTTCGAGGCCGCCAAGCAGAAGCTCCAGCGAGCCGCCGAGCTGTGCGCGCCGGCTGCAGCGTGTTCGCCAGGCGTGGCCGCCAAAGTACACCGCGACCTTGGTGTGGTACTCATCGCGGGGCTTGGGGACCTGGCGGCAGGCAGGCAAGAGTTCGTCCGAGCGCTCCAGGTGGACCCATCGGTGACGCTCGATCCGGACCTCGCGACGGAGCAGGTCGTAGAAGCTTTCGAGGAGGCTCGCGCGACGGCCGGTTCCGCTGCGCCTCGAGCAGAGCCGGCGCCGACACCTCAGCAAGAGGCTGCCATCCCCGCCGAGCCCGCACCGGTGGAGCCCGCGAAGACGCAGGGCGCGCCGCCCGCCACGCCGGAGCCGTCACCCAATGACCAGGCATCCGCGCTCGGCAACGCCGACGCCCAGATGACCGCGAGCCTCGATGCGGAGGTCTGTCCGCCTGACTTTCCCGGGTGCGACGACAAATCGGGAGGCGGCGCATACTGCGAATCGGACCTCGAGTGCAGCGGAGACAGGCTCTGCGTGAACAACGAATGCACCGAGTCCTCGACGCCGGCCGGTAGCGCCAAGAACTGGGTCAGCGTCGCTCTGCAGCAGGACTTCCTCCTGCTGGGAGATGCGGATCGTTCCCTATGTGCAAGCGACGATTACAGCTGCTTCAATGTCGCGGGAGAACCCGTTACCGGTGAGACCGGCGGCTTCAAGGGCGGCATTGTTATGGCGACGACTCGGTTCCTGCTCGGGTTCGATCGCGTACTCATGCCCAATCTAACAGTGGGACTGCGTGCCGGATTTGCCATTCGAGGAGCTCCTGAGGACTTCGTGCCGTTTCACGCCGAAGCAAGGGCAGCGTACTGGCTCGGAGCGGACCCATTCGGGCGCCCCGGATTCCGGCCTTACGGCTTCTTGGGCGCAGGCATCGGCGAAGTCGATGCGACGATGCCTGTCAAAGATGGGACGGGCGCAACTCACGACGCCTGGCGCCAAGCTGGTCTCAACTTCGTCGCCATTGGCCCGGGCGTGGTCTTCGCGGTCGAACGGGGATTCGGAATCAGTGCAGAAGGAAAGGTACAGGTGCTGTTTCCTTCGAGCGCGCTCGGTGGTGCGCTCCAATTTGGAGCGACGCTGGGATTCTGATCGGATCAGCACCGGCACAGCGGGGCGAGGTATAGGAGGGCTTGCTGCCCGTCGAGGACTCCTGGTCCGACAGGATTAGCCGGTATAACGTGCCACCACGACGGTGACGTCATCCTCCTGCTGGTCCGTCCATTCGCGTACCGCTTCCATCACGCGGTCTCGAACTGTGACCGGGGATTCCCTTCCAACTGACTCGAAGAGCTCCCGCAACCGCTCTGAGCCAAATGGTTGTCGCGCGACGTTGCGAGCCTGGGTGACGCCGTCCGTATAGAGCAGGATAAGGTCGCCCCTACCGAGTTGCAGGGTACTGTCGATAGTTCCAGAGTCGATGTTCTTCACAGCGGCAACCCAGGTCCCGGGGGTGGGAACGGCTTCGCAGCGCCCCGTATCAGCTCTGAAGACGAGGATTTCTTCGTGCGCCCCTGCGTACGTAAGTCGACCGGAGCTCTGGTACCGGATCAGCGTCACGGTCGCATGCTCGTCCTGGTGCAGCCTGTGTCGCACATTCTCGAAGAGCACCCCGTTCAGTATCCTGAGCACATCGCGAGGAGCCGCGCTTGGTGAATGCCGCACCACCGTGGCGACGACACTCTGCATCATCATCATGACGAGCCCCGTCTGCAAGCCGTGCCCCGCGACGTCACCGATCCCCAGCCAGCATCCGTCGCCGGTGGGCAGCACATCGTAGTAGTCTCCCCCGACCTCCGGAGCAGGCAGCATGGTAGCGGCGAGCTCGAGCCCATCGACGCGCAGGTCGCGCGGCAGGATGCTCGTCTGAATGCGAGCAGCGATCTGCGCCTCCTTCTCGACACGCTCGCGCTCGGCCATCTGCCTGCGCGCGGTCTCATCCACCACCTGCCTAACCAAGAGCGCACCCTTCAGCGCACTGCCAATCTGATCGCGAAGGGTCTCATACACTACCCCGCGTCGCGGTCCCATCTCGAAGAAGACGAAGCCCAACTGTTCGCGTTCGAAGAACAGAGGCTCGACGACGTAAGTGAACCGTCGATGCTCGGGCAGCGTCCCCGGAGGAATGAGCTGCCGCGCCGGGTAAACGACCGACTCGGTTGGTGGTTGCCGCCGGTCCCCATCGAAGCTCAGCACGAGACGACAAGCCTGGTCGGGGGAAGCGTCACCCTCGTACAGCGCAAGGAAGGCGCTGCGGATGCGCAGCCGCGGAAGCTGGTCGGCGACAGCCCGCATTACGGACTCGACGTCCAGCGTAGTGAACAGAGCTTCTCCGGTCTTGCGCAGCACCTTCGACCATTGCTCGACGTCTAGTCTTATCTGTGCCTGCGCCCTTTCCGCGATACTCCCGACCTGGGCACGTGCCTCGTGCCAAAGCTCCTCTGCGAAATTGCGCGCCTTCGCATCTCGCTCTAGAGCGGGAAGGCAGTGCTCACGAAGGGCCGTAATGACCGCTTGCCACGCATCGACGTTGCCAGCCGGCGCCACCTCGAGGAGTACCGAGTCGACCCCGCTCCGGAACTCCCTGATATCCGCCGTTTCCATCGTCTCCATGAAGACGTCGAGCAGGCGATCGGCGGATCGCGGGTCCACCTCCGTGGCAGACATTCGCACGGCCTGCCGCATGTCATCGAGAATGCGCTCTCGGCGGTGCGACATCAGCTCGCCCAGCGATGTGTAGGCGGAGGCATCGCTGCGAACAACGACTGCCGCATGGGGTGAACAACCGCAGGATTGGCGCGTCACGAGCTCCGTGTGAAGCACTACCTCCTGCTGGATGGGCTTTCCGTCGAGCTGGTCAAGGACCATCCTAGTGGCGAGAGCGCCCTGCTCCTCCAGAGGTTGCCGCACCGTCGTCAGCGGCGACGGCGCAAAGCGGCCTTCCTTCAAGTCATCGAATCCGATGAGCGCCACATCGTGCGGAATCCGAATGCCGCGGGCATGAAGCGCTTCCATCGCGCCGAGCGCCATGAAATCGTTGGCTGCGACGACGGCATCAAAGGCAACCCGTCTTTCATCCAGCATGATCCGCACGGCTTCGATCCCCGAGGCCGCTTGGAAGTTGCCTAGCGTCACGAGGTCTGGATTGAACGGCAGGTTGTGCTCCGCAAGTACACTCCGGTAGACGCGGTAGCGCGCTTCGGCTTCTTCGTTGACACCCGGCCCACGTATGAACGCGATCCTACGATAGCCATGCACCTGCACCAAATGGGCGATGGCGTCATGCATCCCCCGTGCGTTGTCGACGAGCACACTTGGAATCCCCTCCAACGCTACACCGATGCTCGTCATCGGGAGCGGGCGATACCGCTCGCAGTATCGCGCCAGTTTCTTCGGCCCGATGTAGTTGCCCAGCGTACCGGACATGATGATGATTCCGTCGAGGGATTCGGGCCCCGCGAGGTCGTAGATGAAGTTGCGACGCTCACCGAACCGATACGGGGACGCGAGGATTCCACCGGTGAAGCAGAGGAGCTGCGCGCCGCGCTGTCGGGCTGCATCATCTACGCCAGAAAGCACTTTGTTCTGGTACTCGTCTTCCAGCCAGTCGACTAGCAAGCCCAGGGTACGCGCGCGGCGCGTCACGACGGCTCTCCGAGATAGGCTTCGACCCTGACCACATCCGGCGCGATCCGGCGCATGGCCTCCAGACTGCGACGTTGCCAATGCAGTTCGGGATCAGACAGGATGCGAATCATGTAGCCCTTGGCTCCGAGTCCGTTCACTTGGTCGATCCAAGACACGAAGGCCTTGAAGCAGCTTGAGTTCATAAAATAGAGCTCGTGCATGTCGACGACGACCTCTCGCACTCCCTGAGCTTGGGCCTCCGCGTGGAGAAGCTTCAAGTAGGATCCAACCGTGGGCGCCGCATCCATGTCGCCGTTTCCGCGGAAGCGCACGATGAGCAGCTCACCCCTCAGCTCGGGTTCCAGGGAGAACCCATCTTTTCTGACCGTGGCTACGTTGAGATGCCGGCTCATGCATCCTCCGGGAACGGCAACCGCCCGCAGGCGGAAGCCCCGACCTGGCTCCGTTCAACCTCGTAGTCGAGCTCCGCCTCCGCTTCCACCTGGATTTGTTTCCGTCTCGAGACACGTCGCGAACAGCTGCTCGAGCCGTCCATGAGTCAAGTCGCACCATCCGCCTGCTCCCTGGACGGCGGCCCTACCCTGCCGGGAGGACCACACTCTCAAGACGACCACGCGACCGGCTACTTTACGACGAGATGCCCATCACAGTCCCACTCCCCAGCTGCAAGGACACACGCCCCTTGGCTTCGGAGCATCAAAGCTCGCTGGACCTGGGGGTCGACAATCGTCTGAATCGGCCCTGGAGCCCCGCTGGCTGGGCAGGCGCGACCCGTCTCAAGAACCCGACAGGCTCGGGCAGCGCTTCCAACGAGCGCTACCCGGCACTGGACCCCTCGGCCATGCGCACCCGATGCGGCCGAGAGCTTACCCCCGACTAGACGGTGCACTCCACGTGTACAGTGGCCCCGGCCGAGGCATAAGGCACGATGTTGCCCGCCACGGGTTTGCCATCAACCATCAACTTGGCTGCACAGCCGCCACTATTCTTGACTTTGATGATGTAGGTGGCACCTCGGCACTTCCGCGTGATCGTGAAGTCCGGGACCTCCCGGCTCATTCTCGGCCCAACGTAGAGCCCTTCGAACTCCGGGCGAACCCCCAACATGTACTGGGAGATCGCAACGAAGTTCCAGGCAGCGGTCCCTGTGAGCCAAGAGTTCTTGGCCTCGCCAGGCTTCACTGCGTCCTTACCAGCCACCATTTGCGAGTAGCAGTAGGGCTCAGTCCGGTGCACATCGCTGATGTCCTCGACATACGCTGGAGCGATCTTCTTGTAGTACTCGAATGCGCGCTCCGTTCTGCCTATCACAGTTTCCGCGATCATGATCCAAGGATTGTTGTGGCAGAAAATGCCGGCGTTCTCCTTGTAACCCGGTGGGTACGAGGAGATCTCCCCGAGCTCGACATGATACGTCGTGTACGCTGGGTTGTTCAGTACAATGCCGTAAGGCGTGTCGAGACGTTCCTTCACCGAGTCAAGGGCCTTCTTCGCCTCTCCGGAATCCACACCAATGCCGGCCATCACACAGAACCCCTGCGGCTCAATGAGGATCTTGCCCTCCTTGCACTCGTTGCTTCCGACCTTGTTGCCAAAGTAGTCGTACGCTCGCAGGAACCACTCGCCGTCCCAACCGTGCTTCAGCACGGTTTGCTCCATCTTCGCGACCTCCGCGGACGCTCGTTTCGCCTCGTCGAACTGCCCCTTCTGGGCGGCAAGCTTCGCGTACTCTGGGCCGATGAAGACGAACATCCCCGCGATGAAGACCGACTCAGCGGTGCGCCCCTCGCGATTCGCTGTCGTTTGATACGGCTCGTCCGGCGTCTCCGAGAAGCAATTGAGATTCAGACAGTCGTTCCAATCCGCTCGCCCGATCAATGGCAAACCGTGAGGACCGAGATTTTTGATGACGTGATCGAAGGACCGTTTGCAGTGCTCGAGCAGCGTAGCCTTGTCGTTCTCGTCGTTGTCGAACGGGACCAGCTCGTCAAGGATCGCCCAGTCCCCGGTCTCCTTGATGTACGCGGAAACCCCGAGAATCAGCCATAGCGGGTCATCATTGAACCCACTGCCAATATCATTATTGCCGCGCTTGGTGAGTGGCTGATACTGGTGGTATGCGCTGCCATCTGCAAACTGCGTGCTGGCAATGTCAATGATGCGCTCTCTCGCGCGCTGCGGGATCAAATGGACGAAACCTAGCAGGTCCTGATTCGAGTCGCGGAACCCCATGCCACGTCCAATCCCTGTCTCGAAGTACGAAGCGCTTCGGGACATATTGAACGTGACCATGCATTGATAGGGATTCCAGATGTTAACCATCCGGTTGAGCTTCTCGTCAGAAGACTGGACCGTATAGGTCTCAAGCATCGACGACCAGTACTCGCGAAGCTTGGCCATCGCTTCAGCGACTCGCTCTGGGCTACCGAGCTCGGCTATCATCTTCAATGCTGGCTTCTTATTGATGATGCCAGGAGCCTCCCATTTCTGATCCAACGGGTTCTCGACATAGCCGAGAACGAACGTGAATGCCTTCGATTCCCCGGGCTGCAGGGTCACGTCGAGGCAATGCGAGGCTACCGGTGCCCACCCAGCGGCGACGGAGTTCCGTGGCTTGCCCTCGACCACCACCTCTGGCTCGTGCATACCATTCTGTAGGCCAAAGAACGTCTCCCTGTCGGTGTCGAAGCCAGCGACGGCAGAGTTGACGTGATAGAACGCGAAGTGATTCCGGCGCTCTCGGTACTCGGTCTTATGATAGATCGTGCTGCCAACGACCTCGACCTCGCCAGTGCTGAAGTTGCGCTGGAAGTTGGTCATGTCATCGAGAGCGTTCCATAGGCAAAACTCGATGAAACTGAACAGCTTCACGGTGCGTGGCGACGTGCCCGTGTTCGATAGAGTTACCTGATGGACTTCGGCGTTGTAGCCGAGCGGGACGAGAAAGAGCACTTCCGCTTTCAGTCCACGGCGCTCTCCCGTGATGCGCGTGTAACCCAGTCCATGGCGACACTCGTAGGAATCGAGGGCATCCTTCACGGGGCCGTAGGAAGGGCACCAGTAGTCCCCATCCTGCTCGCGGATGTAGAAGTAGCGCCCGCCAGCGTCCAAGGGCACGTTGTTGTAGCGGTACCTCGTGAGTCGCCGTAGGCGCGCATCCCGATAGAAGCAGTACCCACCGGCCTGGTTAGAGATCAGTGAGAAGAACTCCTCGCTGCCCAGGTAGTTAATCCAAGGATATGGGGTCTTGGGCGTCGAGATTACGTACTCTCTGTTCTCGTCGTCGAAGTGACCAAAGCGCATCGTCGTTGCCTCCCGCAGTCGTGCGGAGATTGGAATGGTGCCGTCGCGAATCGATTAGGCGTTGCCGGATCAGGCGGCTGACAGCGTCGACCACCCAGCCGTGGCCCCGACTCTACCCCGACCACGCCGCTTCAGCTACCACGTTCATGCGACAATTTGGCGTTCTTTCGCGCCGGAGACACACCAACCCGCACGGCATGTGCCTGTCCATGCTCAGCTGCGGCATCGCAGAATGGCGCTGCCGAAGGGACACTTCGTGAGGGGGAGCCGCTCCCGTGCGCGGTTCTCGGGGCGCTCAGAGATTGCTGCGGCTCCTCGCCGTGCGAGCCCTTGGCCCGCCCTTCGGCGGGCTCCAGGGTGTGCTGTCGCGCGATCCTTTACTGACAGCCCGTGAAAGCGATGTCGTCCACCCAAATGTCGTACTTTTGGCCTTTGTCGTTCACCTGGAACTGGATCGCATACACCTGAGTCGCGTCGAGCGACCCGGTCTTCGGCGATCCCCACCCGCGTTCCTGCGACAGGGAGTCGAAGGCTAGGAAGTACTGGGTCCACTCGTCTGTCAACTTGATTACCCGGCCATGATCGTTATAACATGCCGAGCACACTCCGCCGTCGGGATCCGTATTCACGTCGGGAAACTTGACGCGAACGTTCGGCGTCGTGCCGGGAGCCTTCTTCGCCCAGAAGCTGACGCCCTTGTACTTGCTCGCGTCGTACGGCCCCTTCGGATCCACGAAATTCATGCCCATGCCCGAGAAGACGATGTTGGCGTTGGAGATGTCTCCGTGGAACCGCATGGCATACTGGGAACCATTGGCCCCGCCAGGACTCGGCTGAAATACCCCGCCCTGAGCGCCCGCCGTCGGGGTGACGGTCGAACCCTCCGTATCGACGTAAGTATACCAGTAGCCGCTGCGGCCATCCTGGACCATTGTCTGGTTGTTGTTGTCCTCGCCGTCCTCGATCTTGGCTTCCGGACCGCACGGTGCTGCATCAGGACGAGAAGCGGCGTCAGCGCCCGTCAACTGGGATGAGCACGCCGAAAGCACCAGCGCCAAGCTGGAGGGCACCAGGACACACCACGTATAGCTCGTTCTCTTCATTGCATTATCCGATCTGATTCAAGAGTGACTGAATGCGTCACGGTCATCCAAGCAGCGGCCGCGACGACGCGCCGCCAATCCACGGCAGCGCGAGGCGACCGCGGCACTTCCAGGGTCGACAATCTAGCGGAACACGGTCCAAGAGCACACCCCGGAACCGCCGGCTCGTGCAAAACTGGCCGTAAGGGGATGTCCAGGAAACGCTCCGCGCAATAATCAGCGCGTCCCTGCTGCGCGTCGTCGCGGAACTGGGATTGTTCGCGCCAACGGCGCCGGGGCCAGCCCTCGCTCGCGGGAGCGACCACACTCTTCTTGCTGTCCTCCGACTCCTCGATCGATGCCAGCTCGGCCAAGCCGTACCCCTGCCGTTGAAACAACGCCCCGACGCGCGCGGCTGCCGTCGGAAGGCTTCGCCGCTGATTGCAGCAACACCGCAAGATTAGATCAGATCCAACCCAATCGCTGCGCCGCAATCTATTCACCGAACCCAGAGCTGCCGGAACCGACGCGCCCAGTACAGCGTGCCTCGCGATGGATTGCGGCGCGAACAGAAGCATCTAGTCCCCCAACAAGCCGGCCGTGGCGTAGACGAGGGCCGCGTTCCAGTTGATGGCGACCTCGTTGGTGAAATAGTCCTCGGAGCTATCGAACCAGGCAGTAGCGGCTGGCGTGCCTGGCAACAGGCGCGGGTTATCCGTGCTCGAGACGTTCGGACCGCCGACGAGCAAGCCCGGCCAAGGATCCGTTGCGCCATCCGCCTGCGACGGCCGATGATGCGGCGCCAGCGGCGGCCTGTAGCTCAAGCCGGTGATCTGGGACCGACCAAAGTAGTTGCGCCCCAGTAGATGTCCCAGCTGCTTGGCGCATGCCCGCTCATAGCGGGGCTCCCCCGTCAGCTCACTTGCCGCAAGCAGGTTCATGCAGCTCCTCGCAACGACGCCGTTGCTTCCCCAGTAGTAGGACTCCACGCCTCTGCCGTAGGCGTGCGATTCCGATCGCTCCACGAGCTCGTCCGCGCCCGTCACCACGAGCCGACTCAGCAGGTCCACTATCTCGCTCGACCTGGTTGAATCACCATCCAGCAGGTACGCGAACACGCCCAGGTTGGCGACCTGCTGCCAGTCCCATGACGTGCTGACCCCCTCGTAGCCTCCAAGAGCAGACTCTAGCCGCTCGCGCAGAGCGACATCCCTCGTCGAGCGCCACCATTCGATATCGGCCCAAAGCCGCTCATCGTCGTCACTCTGGTCGCCGTAGGTCACGTTGGGCCAGAACGACTGATCCGCGACCACGAGGCCGCTGTTCTCCTCGAGCCATGCCCTGGCGTCCATCGCCACTTGCCGGTACGAATCGGAACGCGCTTGATCCCAAGCCTCGAACAGCCGCGCACCCAGGGCCATGACGGCGGCGACATCGGCCGTGGCCGCGCTGCTCGGCTGGGAGATATAGCGGGGCGCAGTATCATTGCTCGGCATGATGCTCCCCTCATACCGGGCTGGCCGCACCTGGTGAGCGACGCCTCCGTCCTTGGACTGCATCTTGACGAGCCAGTCCAGCTCCCAGGCGGCCTCCGCAAGGAGACCGGGAAGCTCGTCATCGTAACCCGGCACGTGACTGATGCCCGCGAGGCTCTCCCCAAAGCGTTCCCAAGCATACAGGAGAAATGCCGCCGAGAATGCACCGTTTACGGAGTACTTCCCGTAATCACCAGCATCATGCCAGCCTCCGCTGACGTCTTTGCGCCCGCCGACACCCGATGAGGGGTACGGTTCGGCCGGTGTGACGTGGCAGATTCCATGGCTGTAGTGCTCGCCTCCATGCTCGAACTCGACAGCCGCTCCACAGCGTTGGCCGTAGAGACCGAGCAGCGCCATCCTCAGGGGAACCTCGTAGACATCCCTGGCAACCAGGAAGCCATCCGACCTGAGACCCATGTCGGTCTCCACGTAATACTCACCGGGCTCGCGAAGCTCGGAGAAGTCGAGCACCCACGCGTCCTCGCTCGCATCAGTCCGCGGATTAGGGCCCTGGACCTTGCCGGCGATCACCTCCCCGTCATCGGCAACCCGACGCACGGCAAAGGCGTCGGCAGGCGACCGAATCGTCCCGAGCTTCGAGTCGCTCGGGCGAAAGCCGTGTCCATTGACCGCGACGTCGAAGGGAGCCGTGCACCGGCCGCCGTCATAGACCCCCTTGTCGCAGCGCTGCGTGCCCGAATCGCACGCGAGAGGCCAAGCAACACACCCGCCGAGGATGACCATCAAGCTCCGGGATACTCGAAGCCCGCCTGCACCTACCATTCCTGGTCTTCTCTGACTGCTCAACTTTCCGCGAGCTCCTCTGCGCTCTACTGCCGTGGCTGCCTCCCGGTGCGCGATCTTACGACCGCATCCCAAGCGCGCGCCCGACAAAGCAGCGAAGCCGTGGCACTCCACGGAGCAACACGGCTTCGCATGACGGGCTGCCGCTCAGCGGCCCAGGCTAACCCCGAACCGTTACCACCACATGCTCGCTTCGAGCGCGATCACGTTCTCGTCCGGGACATAGGTCGGCGCACCGCGGCGTCCTGGATCCTGGTTCTGGGTCGTCGCTCCGAAGCCTGCTGGGGTCACCGCACCCGAGGCGGGCTGGACGCACAGCTGGTCTTCGAGCTGCCCAGTGATGTCAGCCGGGGTAGTCCCTTGACAGGTCCGCTGCGCGTAAACGTAGCGCGAGTACTGAAGGACGATCTGCTCGTGAGTCACCCAGTTAGAGCGGAACGTCAGTCGCGGTGAGATAACGGAGAAGTCTTGGCTACCGTAGTCACTGTGGGGCTTCAAGTGATCCGCACGCAGTCCGACGGCCAGCACGGGGAAGATGTCGAACTGGAGGTCCGCACCAAACTTCAGTCGCGTCACGCCGTCCATATCCGGGTCATCGCTCTCGATCTGGTTGTACATGCCATAGATGGAAGTGACCAGATCGCGACCCTCGCCGAATATGCTGGCTTCGGCGAGACTGGCGGCGCTGAACTCATACTGCGCCTCCAGGGTGTTGACCGCACCATTACCATTACTGCAGTCCGTGGAGAGACCGAACCGGCAACGATAACCATCCAGGTAGTTCCCGACGATGCCAATGTCGTATTCACCGCCTCCGTAGGAGTGGATGACCTCGATGGCTGGCGCGACGGTCCAGGCGTACTCGGTCTGAACGCGCGAGAACCCAGCGTACAGGTACCCGAACTGACCGAAATCGAAGCGACCATCCGCGCCGAAGACGTCCATCCTGCCGTCTGGGTAGGCATCCCCCAGGTTCACGGCACCGAGGTAGTGGGCCGCGACAGGCTCCACCTCGGGATTCTCCGACTGCGTCCAGCTGCTGAGGTAGTGGAGACCGAAGGTGAAGGCGATGGGACCATTGAAGGTCAGGTCTGCGTGCTCGTGGTGCAGCAGGGTGAAACGCGTCGTGTCATACACACTAGGATCGGGCTGCTTGGTACCAAAGCCCTGCTCGAGACCCAGGGTGTAATCGCCAAGGTCGATCTCGACACGCGCAATCTCGCCCATGGCGTGAGTACGTCCAAAGAGGAACGTATCGTACTCACCCGCGTCGTACTTGCCGGCCATGCCATAGCGCCCCCAGAAGTTGCCACCGCGAAGCGTGAACCGAACGTTCTCCCACGGCATATACGGCTTAATTGTCACGTAAGCCTGCGAGATACCGAACTGCGCGCTCATTTCGTTGAAGGCAGCGTCGGTGAAGTTGTAGCCCTGTATGGCCACGGTGCCCTTTGCCCACGAGTTGCCATAGCTGAAGAACAGCTCCGCCCAGTCCTTGTGAGCGTGGTCAGTGTGCTGCCAGTTGAGGTACTGATCATCCGGGATGATCGGCGAATGCAGGGTCGTCCCGCTCTGATCACGGGTCGGTGTCACGGGGACGCCGCTGGCAGTCGGATCCGCCTGCGTCGGGATTGCCCCTGTGACGTTGCTCGGCGCGACGGACGTCCCCGTCGAGACGCTGACTTGCTTGTTCTCGCGCTTGCCGATTCCGATCCGCATGGGCGCGCGAAAGTAACCTGCATACCCGAACTGCCACTCTTCGTCGGAGGCAGTGACGGGACCGCCGTAGTTTCGCTCGCTGCTCGCCGGAGCGGGGATCGTCGTCGCGGGCGTCGTTGGCGTCACATCGGTCGAGTCGACGTCCGCATTCATCGAGGCACCGGTGCCCGTATCAAAGCTGACGCCACCCGAAGCGCCTGACTCGGTTGGCGGCGGGTCCGTCGGCGTCGGCTGCGCCCCCTCGGGCTCAGCGGTGGCGTCCGCGGCAGGCTCCAGCTCCACGTTTTCCGCGGCGGGTTCCTGCGCATATGCCGCCAAGGGAAGCAACAGCGCGATACCAGAGATTGCGAGAGAAGTTCCGAGCTTGCGCATCACTATGTTCCTAATTCCGGTGTGCGGGTGCGAAGTTCAAGTAGTCCGCGGTTGGAGGTCGGGATCGCAGCTGCCCATCCACTATTAGGCCCTCTGAAAGGGCCCTGGCCTGCCGCTACGACCTTCAAGTACGCGACGGTCGTCGATTTGTCTGTCGCCCGCGCGACCTCAGAGAGCAATACGTGAGGTGACTCACGATTGGTCGATTTGTGAAGGGAGACGATCACCGCATCGAATAGCCCCAGTGGGATCCCAAGGAGCCAGTGGGGGGCCAAGTTGCCGTGCAGTGAAGCGGGTGTCAAGCACTCGCGCGTCCCTACACCCCACGCGAAGGGGCGAATTTCGCAGCGTTTTGCTTTCCCCTCACCTGGCCGATACGCTGTTGCTCCTTCCTCCACAATCCGGTCGTCCCACCGAGCCCCAAGCTTGACTCGGTGGAAACGGGCGACCGTGAGGCGTTAATGCGAGCACGGTCGATCCAGAATCCCGCGAGCACTGCCATGGCGCCCGGGTTGCTCTGTCCGGAGCGGCGCCCTCTCTCGAAGCATCCTGGTCAACGGTATGCACGCCTGCCAGCAGAACGGCCACCCGCCCCGTATCATGACCGAGCTCTATCGCCGCGCACGCGCGACGCTCAGCGCCAGAAGAGTGGAACAATGGCCTCCTCCACATGTCGTAGCAGGACGCGAGGTGCATCGGCCTATGGGATACTCGGTGGCGGGTGAAAAGCTTGAGATTCGAACGGAGGTCGAGATCGAGGCGTCTCCGGCTGACGTATGGAAAGCCTTGATGGCAGTGGAAGCGTACCCCCGGTGGAACCCCTTCATCGCGGCTGTCGACGGGGAACTCCGTGAGGGAGGGCGAATCAGGGTACTGCTGACTCCTCCAGAGGGGAGGGACGTTCGTTTCTCACCGCGGATCGTCGTTCTCGACGCAGAGCGCGAGCTGCGCTGGATCGGGGTACTCGGCATGCGCGCACTGTTCTGCACCGAGCACTTCTTTCGCCTCCAGGCCCTCAGTGCTTCGCGCACGCGGCTCGTGCATGGCCAGAACGTCAGCGGCTTGTTCACACGCTACCTCGGAGCTGCCATCGCCCGCACAGCGCGAGGATGCGTTGGGATGAATCAGGCGCTCAAGCGCTATGTCGAGCACTACGCCGAGTGAGCGGTCCGGGCACACAGCAAGGCCGCTCAGGCGCGGGCAGTCGGGGACCATGACGCACGACGCCCGTCAGAACCGCGGCCCTTTCCTCGCCCGCACGGCATAGAAGGTCTCCTTCAAGAGGGGTGTGTCCCGCAGGCACGGATGACAATCCTCGCGTCCATCGGCACCGCACCCTCTACGGCGGAGGAGTCTGTTGACCAGGTGGGCAGAACGGTCATCACCATCGCTCTTCAGCCGCAACAGAATCTCGTTCTTCCCTTCACAATCGTTGTCGCTGCTCGCGCGCAGGTCGAGCATGGCCTTCAATGCGGGGGAAGCGGCGCGCCTGACTTCCTTCGTGTTAACGAGCGCTTCGGCGAGCATCGTCACTGGCGTCCGCTCGGCGGTGCCCGTCCAGAGCTCATAGAGCATATCAGCGCCGGTCGCTGACTTCGTTTCCGCGATGGCGCGGAGCGCGAGGACGGAGGTCTCCGGAGCTGCAGCGGCCTCCATGAGGCGTCGCCGCGCGGCGGGATCCCCTATCCGCTCAGGGCTCGCGCGGAGCTCCTCCAAGAACCCAGCTAGCTTGATGCCGGCCGAAGCCCTGCGGCCCTCGTGGAGGGCAACTGCTTGCTCGATGTCCTGCTCCTGAGGAGGGACCCCCTCGAGCTCCGCAACCGCGCCCGCCTCGCCTGCGATGACCCGTTCGATCAAGGTGGGAGCCTTCGGCTCGAGCGCTACGCTGCTGCTGCTACTGCTGACAACTGCGGGAGCCACGGCCGGGGCTGGGCGCTCGCGTTCGTCCCCTCCAACGATGAACCCAAGCAGAGCCCCGAGGGCGATCCCACAAAGAGTCATGGCAGCGGCTCCAGCAACGGAGATCCTGCGCTCATGCGCCGTTCCCAAGACGGTCGGAGCGAGCGAGTGCAGTGCTCCCTCGTCTGCTGTGCCAGAGCGCAGCACCGATTGTTCCTCCACACCAGTCGGCGCCGGATATCCCTCGTGGGACGTAGGCGCTTCGATGGGTCGAGGAGACTCGCTGGGCGACCCCGCGTCGACAGGCGGCCCGGCGAGATCGCTCGCCGTTGACGGAGCCGCCTCGCCCGAGGTTGCCCCCTCGCCCGGGTCGAGCTGCGGGAAGGACTCATGGCCCGTCTCGGGCTCCCTATCCATCCGCTCGTCCGGCGCCGCTTGTGTCGCGACGCTGGCCGCGGCGCCCGACGGGTCCTCTTCCGCCGCTGGCAATCCTACGTGATTCGGCTGTTCGAGTAGGCCCGCAGGAGCGTCGTCCCCATCCCCGGCTCCGAGGCGCTCCGCTTCCGCCGCCGTTGGCGCTTCTGGCGCGGCGAACGGCTCGTCGATGACGTCCAATGGAACCGGCACGGCTAGCTGCCCGGCTGTGTCGGAGAATGCCGCGGCTGCACCGTGGTCCTCGCTCACCACCCCGGTCGCCATCTCACCCGCGGAGCCTCCTGCTGTCTCGTCCTTTCGCTCGTCGAGCACCTCTGGCTGGGCAGGCGCAGCGGCTTCATCCATCACAGGCCCGGGCTCGGGCGGGCCATCCGCTGCTGCGAGCGCCTCTCCAGGTGGGACCGCTCCCTCGACGTCACCTAGGCCGGTCGGGAGCGGACTCTCAGGCGCAGTCGACACTTCTCTCCCGGCATCGGTACTCGAGTCGACATCGCTCGCCGTGGTGGGAGCGGACGGGCGGGTCGCGATGACGCGGGGCGCATCGTCATCCAGCATCGCGGCGAAGAGGTCCTCCTGGTCTTCCGCAGGGACCGCCGTCCGAACCCCTCCAATACCCGATGCCTCGTCGAGTGGCCCTCCCTGCACATCGCTCTGCGACGGAGAATCGGGCGTGAGCTCGCCAGCTGCAGGCTCCGAGACGCCAATCAACGTGGAGCGCTGCTCCTCGACGACAGCGTCACCCTCACCCTCGCTCCCCGATTGAAGCGAGCCCTCTTCGATGGGGCCCACCGGGGCCGTCGAGGCCACCGCCTCGCCGCGCCCCCGGTCCGCGTCCGGCGTGGACGGCTCGCCCTCTGTCGCTTTCGTATCCAAACCATCGACCTCCCAGCCCGCGTCGAGCAGCGACTCCCTCAGTTCCTCTTCGCCGCCCCGTTCAACCCGGTCGTTCCCATCCGTCATGGGCATCAACTACCATGCTCCCCGCGAACGACCACGAGCGGCGAGCAAAGGAGACGTCGTCCCGCACCTTCGCCCCTCCGTCACACTCAAGCACACTGAAAAGGTCTAGCCCGGGCGTTCTCGAAACAGTTCCAGGCGGAGATGGAAGTCAGTCCGAGGCCGGCTTCGAGGGCCTGTGTTACGTGCGGCCAGAGGGGCATACGCGCCGCAGTTCCTCGTCATCACCGGGCACCCATATCGCGGCGTCTGGCGCTCCTGAAACTCCTGACGCACAGGTTGCTGGCCGCGCACCTCTCTCTCGAAACGCTTCGAGGAGTCACCCTGAAGACCCACACCAGGCTAGCAGTCTCCCACGAGATCGACCGCTGATCGGAGCGCCGGAAACCGAACTACTTACGCGAGAACACCGCGAGCTTTCGCCCAACCCTCCCAGACTCGCAGCGGAGAGGCCGCTGTCGCGAGCCGCTGGCGAATCGCTCGACACCTGCCCATCTCACCGTTGGACACGGCCACAGCGACGCATGCGCGAAACCTTCAGCAGCAGCAGCAGCAGCAGCAGCAGCACCGCGACGGAAGAAGAGCCGTGAACCGGGCGGGACATCCCTGTGGTCGACAACGCGCCTGCCCTCCACGGCCTTCCCCGACTTGAGTTACGACGTCTCGGGGGGAGTGGGGGTCGACCACGTGCAGTGCGTCCGCCTCGACGGTGTTGCCGTGCGCCACCGCGAGGCCGCCGTCCGCCACCGCGAGGCCGCCGTCCGCCACTGCAAGGTCGCCGTCCGCCACTGCGAGGTCGCCGTCCGCCATCGGGGAGTTGCCCGAGTGCGTCGGTGCTCGCCGTGCTTGCACCGCGGGAGGGGCCGCCCGCGAAACACGGCAGAACGAAGCCCGAGCGACGCGCGAGGCACGGGCGGACAGCGGCCCCGTCCGGGAATCCCTCGTGGCATGAGGGGTCTCGAGACGTGTCTGGGGCACGCCCCCCCAACAGCCCCGCTGACACGAGGGCCCACCCCGAACCGGCGGACCTTTCCCGGGTGGTTCGTGAAGCGTGCTGCGCGTGAACGGAGCCGCCGTCTCCCGCGGGGCGCCTGCGTGGTATCGCGGCGCGCCTTGCCGGTCCGTGTCGGCGCTCACGCCGCAGGTCGACGCCGGTCGCGCCCGTTACGTCGGGGCGCCCGAATGGCAAGTGGAAGTTTTTAACCTTGACGGTATCGCCGGTCGCACGCAAGATGCCAGGCGTGCTGCTCGGTGATTGCGGGCAGCGCTCTGGGAGGAGCAACGCCGGGCAATTGATGACGTAGCGCCTCGTTTCACGCGAAGCGAGGCTTCGTAAACAAACTGCTGTCCTTCGTGAACCAGTCAGTTTCAGGGCGAAAAGCGGCCATCCATCGATTGAGATGGCGCATCGAACAGGCGTCTGAACGAACAGGTCTTCGAGGGCAGGTCGGGAGCCCGCCGTGCACACCCGTGGCCGCACGAAGAGTGCGAGAGGAGATACGATGAAGTCCATCCCCAACCTTCGGCAAATCACGTCGCGTTCAATCCCGCTCGTGGCGCTCGGAGCCGCGAGCCTCGCCGCCTGCGGGGGCGATACCTCCGGTGCGGAGGGGGCATCCCTGGGGGTCGTTCAAAGCCGGATCGCGGTCCCGGACGACGCGCTGGCCACGACACTGGCGCCCCTGAGGACGCTCGACATTCCCGGGGATGTCTACTTCCAGTCCATCGACGAGACCTTCCCCGAGTCTGGGACGTTTTCTCACGTGCTCCACGTGTATCAGCCCGACGACAACGGAGAGGGGATTCGCTTCGAGCTCAGGGCGACGACGTCGAGTGGCAGCGTCGATCCGAGTCACACATTCCGATCGGTCCGCTTGACGACCCATCCCGGCGAAGTCGATGAAGTGCAGCAGTCACTCCCGGACGCTGGGGGGCAGCACACCTACGCCCTGACCACGTCGACGCCCGGCTGGTACCGCTTGGACTTCGAGTACGGCGCTCCCAACGCCGGCCGCACCCTGGGCATCTGGGCCACCGACGCCCAGGGCAATCCGCTGAAGATCGCCTCCTGCGATCCGGCCGGCGCCAATGTCGACGTGAGGGCGACCGTCGCCGTCGAGGCAGAGTCGAACGCCTTCCTCAAGGGCGGCGCCTTTCGGGATGCGAGCGCGAGCGCCTACGCCTACGTCGACGAGGTCCGTGTCGACGGGAATCGGCTCTACCGCCGCGGATTCGATCAGGGGCTCTTTGCGTACCCGCTCGGGCGCTTGCCGGCATCGAGCCACGTCCTCCAGTTCTCCCTCAGGACGAGCGGAGCAAGCCCGTCTTACTCCTGGTTCGGCGTCAGCGAGCAATCCTACGATCCTGCGGGAACGAAGACCGAGTGGGACCGCGTGCAGCTTCTCTATAGGGGGCCCATGCACACCGCGGACTACGACGCTTGGAGCGATGGCGTCGCCTTCGCGCAGGGGCCTGCCCTCGCTCGAGGAGTGCGGCCGCCGCCGGTCCGGCGAGGAACTGCTTTCGGGCTGGCGCTCGAGGACTCCCGCGTCAGCGGATCCTATCAGAACGCGACGGTACGCGTGTATCCATACGGCAGCAGCACACCGACGGGTTGGTCTGCCACCCGCGCCGCCGACGGCGACTACGCTGGCGGTATCATGACCCCCGGCGGCTTCTCGAGCCGTTCTCGGGAGCACTGGAACGTGACGGTGCCTGCAGACGCTGCAGTCGGCAGGTACGTGGTCCGGGCCACGGCGCCGGGGGGCGCGCGAATCGGTTCGGACGTCTTGATATATGTTATTCATAACCCTTACCAGTTCGTCGCCAGCGGGGCTCTCGCGAAGTCCGAGCTCGAGACCTTCGGATACGACGAGGACGAAGACGGTGCGAAGGTATCGGGAGGCTACGGTCCAGACCAGGACACCGCGCGCGACAACTTCACGGCCCTCTACTATGGCGATCCGGACTATGGCTACTCGCTGACAACCAAGCTGACCGCTGCGTTCCGGAGGACGCACGCCGCCGATTCATACTCGATGCTCGACTACGCCATGGCCGTTACGGACGGCACGGCGTCAGAGTTCGAGTCCATGCGGAGGCTCTACCGGATCGTCAGTCAGCGCCTGCGGTACACTCATTACGATCCGCGGGGTGACTCGTCGGGGACCTTTCTCGGTTCGGGAGACGGCCTATACTTCAGTGTCGAAGATGCGCGGCTGGCGAGCCAGCCTGGGCAAGAGCTTGCTTCGACTGTCGGGGGGCAGTGCCAAGACTACAGCTCCATCCTCGCAGCCCTAGCGAGGACCAGTGGGATCGTGGCGCGGGTCGCCTCGTCCCACGCTGGCCTCGGGGGCTGGGGCGAGCACTATTTCACGGAGGTCTTCGTTCCAAACCTGCCCTATCACGGCGGGGAAACGGCGCCGAGTGGTGGCCCGCTCAGCGACTCTGATCCGTGGTACGTCTTTGATGCGACCGACCCGCACAGCACGCGCACCGGGACGGAGGCGCTCGCGCTCTGGCCGTATCACGGCGAATCCATCTCGCCCAGGGCGCTGTACGGCCGAGCGATGGCGACCATCAGCCCCTACGCGCCCACGGGGCCATGGAACGTAGTGACGACCCGCCTCGAGTGGGATCCCTTCGCTGAAGGCTACGTTCCCGTCGACGAGGTGCTCTGGGTTGGGGATGCCTACTCGTCGGGACCAGAGTACTGGCTGACCGAAGACAGCATCCAAGGGTGGCTCGGATTCGGGGAGAAGGACGTCTTCCGCGTCAACAAGGAGGCCACGGGCGCGAGCGCCGTGCGCGTGAGAGCGCTCCTCTCGAATGGCGAGCAGCTGGCGCCTGCCTTGTGTGTCGCACCTGCTTCGGCCGAGCCGCCGGCGATCCCGGAAATGTGCGCCGAGCCGAGCAGCACCGTGGAGCTGGCTTCTGGCGATTCCTACGTCCTGGTCTTCAACGTGGAGGCGAACCCCTCGAGCGGCGAGTGGGGTTACACCCGGCAGCTCCGTGGCGAGTCGATTCGGTACGAACTGGAGCTGGTATCTGAGGATGAAACCTGCACCGAGGCGACCGCGGTGGATATGGGCGTTCCTGGTACGGCAACGACAGTTGCCAACGACGGCTGCCTCAAGCTCACCCAGTATCCCTCCTGGTGGGGCAATCGCCCCATGCTCCTCATGAGCGGGACTCCTGGCAGCTACCCGATCCCCTTCGACTGGACGAACTGCCCGGGGAGCGCAGGCTCGGCCGAGTTCACGCGTGACTGGCAGAGCCTCTTCGTGGGTGGAATCAGCGCGCAGTGTACGACGCTGCTGAACCTGAAGGGCGACGGCAACGGTACGGTGCGGTTGCACTATTGGGGCACCTGATGCGGATTGATGCCCCCTGGGGGCTCTGCGCTGCGGCGCAGTCGGCGTTCGCTTCACCTGGGCGAGGCCGACTGCACTCCCGTGGAGCTCCCTGCGAAGGCGCGGCGGGCTGCTACGAGCCAAGCTGACGTGAAGCACCCCGGCGGGCTCCGCACCGAGAGCGCAGCAATCCGACCGCTTTCGACGTGTGCTTGGAGGGGGGCTTCGAGTCCACGGTCGCCTGCGAGGCAAGTGACGAGAGATCGCTGGCGATTGCCAGGAGCGGTGTACCCAGTACTAGACGCGGTCAATAGGGCGAGGCTCGGTCTCTGCCCCGAGCAAGCGCCGTCGCAGATCGGTGGGCAGTCGTCGCGGCTTCTGGTTGTCGCCGATGCAAGCGAGCACCGTTGCTCCCTCCACGAGCAGGCGCTGATCCACACGGCGGGACAGGCGATATCCAAAGGAGACGGTTGCACCGGACGTGGCACCAAGCGAGCATTCCACCAGGAGCAGCTCGTCGAAAAAGGCCGGCCTCAGATAGCGGATCGAGAGATCGATGACGGCCAGGTGCACTCCAGAACTCGCCCAGCGAGCGTAATCGATGCCCCGCCGACGCATGTACTCGATCCGAGACATCTCGAAAAAGCAGGCATACTTCCCGTGATGAACGATGCCCATGAGGTCGGTGTCGCCGAACCCCACGCGCACCAGCGACCTGGACATCCGAGGTTCTGCAGCGGTAGAAGGCATACGTCGGCGCAGGATACCCACGCGCGCCCCACGATCAAGGACAGTGCCCCTGACCGCGCTCACCGTCATCGCTCCCGTTGAGAATCGCCAACCAAACGGAAGCGGCCCCGGTACTGCTCCAAGGATGGCGCCCCACGAGCCAAAGCGCCGGCGGCACTCTCCTGCACCCAACTCACCATGACGTCCGGCTCCCATTCGTAGAGAGCACCATCTAGTTGTACCCGACCCGAGTGCACCGCCTCGCTTTGGGCCACCAGCGGCATCGAGCCCAGGAACTCCATCAACCCTTCGAAACGTGCCTGCCTCATCGCGTCAAGGAAGCGAGCGTGACGCCTCGCGATGAAGGCCGTGTGGTACCATGCAGGCACCAGCGCGACGCCATCGAGCGCGAGGCGACGCGCCGACGCGCCCACAGCCTGCGCGAGCTCCTCGATGACCCCAAGCCCCGGAGCATCCTGGCCGGGCAGGGATCCTGACTTCTCTTCGAAGGTCGCCAGCGGGTCACGCAGGTTCAGCCAATGCAGGTAGAGGACCGGCCGCCCCTCGATGACCTCTCGGGACGCGAGGCAATCCGCGAGACGAACCAGCCTCCCCTTCCCGTTACCGAGCAGGCGCACCCAGTGCCCCCGCGGTTCACTGCCAAGCTCGATGCGGAAATCACCGTAGCCCAACCTCTCCAGAGCGGCGAGAACCCCGTAGCGCCGAAGTGCAATCTCGATCCCTTCTGCTGTGTAGTAGCCAAGGAACTTCGGTAGTTCCCGGGATGCAAGGCCAAGATCTGTCGCCACGTCCGACCACCCCACTCCGGAGCTCCCGCTCAGCACCTCGGGAGGCATCTCGGCCGCCAACGCTACGAAGCGTTCGCGCCAGGAAGGATGCTCCGAAGGGACAGCAACGTCTCGCTCATCAGCCAACACATGCAGAGTTCCGGCAAAGGCGCGCCAAGCGCCCTTCGAGAAGGCACCCCCGGGCAGCCACACGCTGTGGGCCCGATGCAGACGATGAACGAGCATCTCATCGCGCCGTCTCACTTCCTCGAGCCAGCCCTCGAAGCGCTCCGCATCGATCGAGGGCGCATCCGCAACCTCCCCGACGACGAACGCCAGGTCCACGGTGTCCCAATCCAAAGCCTTCTTCGGCCGCGCCTGCTCATCGCCGTGCGCCCTGCCGAGGGAATCCCCAATGTCGGCATCCATGAGCTCCGACACCTGGATAACGGAGACAGGCCCCTCCAACGCACTCCAGCTCGTGATTGGCCCCTTCACGCGCCGAGAGCGATGCACGACGGCTATATGGCCTCGGTAGCCCGAAGCGCGCAGGGCTGCCACCGCCGTGCCAATGTCGTCGATGAGGAGCGCGCGGTCTCCGCCTTGCTCGGGAGTTGGGATGAAGCCGCCCGCGAGGTTGACGCTCGGTCGTCTTTCGCTCAGTGCCGCTTGGGCCGCCGCCAGCGTACCACCCGCCACCAGCCGAGCCGCACGCCAATTGGAGCTGACGGCTGCCGTCCTGCCCGAGCCCGTTGTCACGTCCTTCGAAGCATCCCCGCCGCGGATTTCGTTCACTCGTTCTGGAGAATGGAGCCGCGCCAGATCGCGGAGCGTCACGCGACGTGGCCTACGGATTGCCGTTGGAGACACGAAGCCCTCGTACACCAGGTAGCGCATCAGTCGCTCGGGCGCGCGAGCATCCAATTGCAGACCGCGTAGGGCCACCCCCAGAGTCCAGCGGTACTCGTCGTGGTAGTAGACCGAGAAGGGGCGTCTCTGAAGGTACCTCCTGGTGTTTCTACGCCACTGCGATGAGCTCATGAGAGCCGCCTTCAGTGCTCGGCACGCCCAGAGAGGCGCAGCCGACCTAGAGCCATCGTCCAAGCGCCATGCCCGCGACGATGGCGAGCATCCCGAGTACGTTCTGCAACGTGAGGCTGCCGAGCGCGACTACCACCCTGCCGGCCGTCAGCAATGCGCTCGTCTCGAAGAGATACGTGGAGAAGGTGGTGAACGCGCCCATGAAACCCGTGAGGACGATGTAGCGAGCCGGAAGGCTGCCAGGTAGCCCCCTTTCGGTAAGAGCCCAAACGAGCCCGAAGAGAAGGCACCCCAGCACGTTGACGACCGTCGTGCCCCAGGGGTACTGGGCACCTAGATGGCGACTCAGCAGGTGCGAGAGACCCGCACGCGATAGCGTCCCGATCGCCCCTGCCCCACCCAATAAGAACACTCGTTCCCACGCCGTCATCGCCACGGCGGCCATCTATCACTCCCAGCACTGGCGCGCGAGCCGCAGCCGTACACTGCCTGCCGCACCACGCACGCGGGCCGGCCGTGCTGCGACGAGGGGGCGCGCGAGCTTCTTGCCGTTCCCTTGGCACCACCCGGGAATGGCCCCGTGGCCAGTCAGCCTGCCACCGGCGTCGGCGGGGGCGACTGAGGATCGAGCGCGTTGGGCTCCGCGCCGGGTGCCCCTGCTCCTAGCCTGCGCAACGACCCCCGACTGGCGCCTTGCCGCGCTGCAAGATGTGACCCGAAACGTGACGCGGCCGGGGCAAGTTCGTCATGGGACGAGGCGAACACTCCGGATTCTCCCCACCGACACACTCCACAGATTCCGTTGGCGCCCCACTCAACGGATCGCATACTTCTGCCCCCGCAGCGAAGAGAGGCGCATGAAGCAAGACCTGCTGGACCGAAGATCGAGTGGAGTACTGCTCCATGTCACGTCACTCCCAGGACCGCACGGGTCGGGGGATCTCGGTCCCGCCGCGCATGCGTTTGCTTCTTTCTTGGCGAACGCCGGACAGCGTTGGTGGCAGATGCTTCCAGTAGGACCAACGGGGTCCTGGGGCTCGCCGTACGACAGTCCGTCAGCGTTCGCGGGCTCGCCCCGGCTCATAGCGCTCGCGCCCCTGGTAGCCCAAGGCCTGCTCAGGGAGGACGAGGTCGCCGCCCCCAAGAGGCTACAGAGCTGCCGCGAGGTGGATTTCTCCGCGTCGACAAGTTTTCGAAAGCCCCGTCTGCGAGCGGCGTTCGAACGATTCGAGCGGCGCAGATCCCTTTCCCTGAGGCGTCAGTTCGACGCATTTCGACAAGACGCAGGCGCTTGGTTGGACGACTACGCCCTCTACACGGCTCTCAAGCAAGCACAGGGCGACGCCTGCTGGACCGCGTGGCCCGCAGGGCTTCGCGACCGCCGTGCTGCAGAGCTGAAGAGGGCCCGAGCCTCTCTCGCGCAGGAGATCCGTTTCATCGAGTTCGAGCAGTTCCAGTTCCAGCTTCAGTGGGAGCAGCTTCGGAGGCACTGCCATCGGCTTGGCGTGCGTCTGCTCGGGGACATACCCATCTACGTTGCTCATGACGGCGCGGACACTTGGGCAAATCGCGAGCTCTTTCACCTTGACCGCTTGGGAAAGCGCCGGGTCGTCGCCGGGGTTCCCCCAGACATGTTCAGCGCAACAGGCCAGCTGTGGGGCAACCCCCTGTACCGGTGGCCCGTGTTGGCACGCGGCGGGTTTCGGTGGTGGATCCAGCGATTCCAAACGATGCTCAAGCGGTTCGATGCCGTGCGCTTGGACCACTTCATCGGGTTCAGTCGTTACTGGGAGGTGGAGGCCGGTGCACGCACCGCACAACACGGACGGTTCGTTCCCGTGCCCGGTGCAGCGTTCTTGGAGCGCGCGAAGGAGGAGCTCGGCAGCCTTCCGATGGTCGCCGAGGATCTCGGCGTGGTGACTCCAGAGGTCCGCTCCCTCCGTCGGCGGTTTGAGCTACCAGGGATGAACATCTTGCAGTTCGCTTTCGGCGACCCCACGCAGCCAAGCGACTATCAGCCCCACCGCCACGAGCGAAACTCCGTCGTGTATACGGGAACCCACGACAACGATACGACCGTGGGCTGGTTCCGAGAACGGCTGTCGAGCTCCGCAAGCTCGGAGCAGCGTGCGGAAGGTCGCCGGGCGCTGGACTATGCAGACAGCGACGGGCGCGCTCCGCATTGGGACATGATTCGGTTGGCGCTGATGTCCGTCGCCAACACGGCGGTGTTCCCAATGCAGGACCTCTTGGGTTTGGGCTCGGAGGCTCGCATGAACACGCCAGGCACCCTCGATGGCAACTGGACCTGGCGCGTGCGCGACAAACAACTGAGCTCGGCGCTGGCGGAACACATGGCGGAGCTTTGTGGCCGCTACGAGCGCCGCACGGCCATAGGATCATCGCAAGGCAGGCGCCGCTCCAGATAGAGATAGAGCTGGAACCGGACAATACCCGCCGCGTTGACGCCGCGGGCGCTTTTGGGAACGCTCGCAGCCATGGCATGGTAGCCTTCCCTCCGTTGTGACCACCATGTCGACGAGATCCCAACACTGGTCATGAGCAACGCCAAGGCGAAGCGCATCGAACTTGGTCTGGGCCGCTCCGCGACCGCCGTCGCGACCGTCCTGTACGTGTTGGCAGTCGCAGGCGCCGTAGCCGCTCAAGAAGACGAGCCTTCGGCCGATATCGACGCGCCAGCGGCTGAGGAGGCGACGACAGCTCCCGAGCAGCCACGCTCCGAGTCCGAGGAGCGTACCGCGGCACCCGTTCCCTCGACACCCCCGCGAGACAACCTCGATGTGCCTGGGGTCGAGGGGGCTTTGGGGGCCCAAACTACTCCCCGGCTGCGCCTCTCCGGGGCGGCGGACCGTGAAGCTCCCCGGAAACCCTGGCAGGACGAGCCAGCACCCGGCGAACCGGCACCAGTAAGCTACACCTTGGAGTCGATCGAGGTGAGGGGTAACGAACGCACCCGCCGTAGCGTGGTGCTCCGCTACCTGCCGTTCAAGCCGGGCACACATCTCGACCCGAGCAACCCAGAGATTGAGCTGGCGCGCTACCGCCTCCTCGGGACGGGCTTCTTCCGCGACGTACAGTTCGCACTCGAAAAGGGCTCGCGGCGCGGTCAAGTTCGCCTGATCGTGGAGGTCGAGGAGCGCAACACCATCGTCGTCAACGACGTGCAGATGGGGTTGTCTGCGGACGCTGAAAGCTCAGGAAAACCGCGGCCGTTGACGGCCTATGCAGGCCTCGATGTCGCGGAAACGAATCTCGGAGGAGCCGGCGTTACACTCGGGAGCGCGCTCGCCCTCTCCGAGGACCAATACGCGCTCCGAGTCCGGTACTTCGATCCGTCGTTTCTGGGTAGCTCCTGGATGGTCAGCGCGTCCCTCTTGTACAACGATGCTACGGATTTCTTCGGCAACTCCGACGTCGTGTGGGTGTCCAACTATGCCGAGCTCGTCCGACGTTTTGCCATCGTCCAGTACACCCGGTTCGGCGGAGTCGCCGGCGTCGGTCGAGATCTGAATCCCTCGACGCAACTCTGGGGTCACTACCGCTTGGAGACTCTTGACGCGCAGCTCCCCGGGGCGGCGGCGCACACGCGAGGCGGCGTCCTGGAACCAATCGTGTACGATATCCTCCCGGGGCATAGCATCCTATCGACACTGCGCGCGACCCTGCAGCATGACACCCGCGACCACCCGCTTCTACCCACCCAAGGCTGGTTCGCGACAGCTACGGCAGAGCTCGGGATTCCAGGGGCGAGTGACTACGAGTTTCAGCGCTTCGACGCCGCTGCCCGGTCCTGGTGGGCGCTTCCCTGGTACCACCATGTTCTGGGTGTCAGTGCCTTCGCGGGCGTGATCGACGGATTCGCCCCCTTCTTTGAACAACACTACATCGGCGACTTCAGCGATTTCTTGCCAGGCCGCATGCTGGGGCTGCGCTTTGATCGCCGGCCTCCACCTGACTTCCTGAAAACGGCAGTTCGCGAGGTCCGCTACGGTCATTATGCGTTCCAGCTCAACGGCGAGTACCGGGTTCCCCTGTACCGCGGCCAACGGGCTGTCTTCGGCATCGATCTCTTTGGGTCGGTCGGCATCTGGGGCTTGGCTCACCGTCGCGATCTATCGTCTCCCCCGAGAGGCTACTCGGGGGCCTCCCTCATGCCGGTGGACCTCACTGGCAACGTCGGGTTCAGGATGGACACGAGCGCGGGTGGATTGGTGTTCGCGTTCTCGAACGTGCTCGGTTTCATCCCTGTGCGTGGAGACGAAGGTCCGTGATCCGTTTGGACAGGTTTGCCTGGTTCTTCCGTGGGCTCGTGGCAGTCGGCGCCATGGTAAGCCTCTCGAACCTGGCTGCAGCCCAAACCACACAGGTTTCGAACCTCGCAAGTCGCAGCGCCCACTTCGTTTGGGATTCGCCAGCGAGGAACCGGCTCTACGTCAACGTCTCTTTTCGTGACGCCATGGACGGCAGCATCCAAGAGAAGCTCCGGCGTGGGCTACCGACGACAATCGTCATGACCGCGACGGTACGCACACCGACGAGTGACGCGCCGCTGGCCACAACGGCGCAAAGCTGCAAAATCACTTGGCATGTGTGGGAGGAGGCCTATCAGCTCGAGATCGCGCGGCCCGGCGAGCGCCGCCCCATGGCATGGTCTCCGACCATCGAGGGAGTAATCCGCCGCTGCGGAGAGGCCCGCGGGCTGCTGATCGCGACACGTGCGCAAGTGCCACTGGGCGCGGCCCTGTACCTGGACGCCAGCATTCAGGTCAACCCCGTGAGCAGCGACGTGCTCGCGCGCATCAAGCGCTGGGTGAGCCGACCGAGCGGCACCGGGATCGCAGCCCCGGGTGACGCCCTCTTCAGCACCTTCACGGGTCTGTTCCTGCAACGGATCGGGCGCGCCGAGAGAGTATTCGCGTTCCGTACCCGGAGCGCACTACCGGTGATCCCATGAAGCTCCTTCCGAGGCACCGGACGGCATAGGTTACGCTTCCCGGAGGACTCATGAACCCTGCACCGCGCGACGACGTGGATTGTCGCGCTCCCTCGGGCTAGACACCATAATTCGGGTTGCGATGCCCGCCGAAAACGCCTACTCAGCAAGCCATGGAGCACATGCAACTGAGCGCTCGCTGGGTGGTCGTCACAGGGGCGTCATCGGGCTTGGGTCGTGAGATCGCTCGCGAACTCGCGAAGAGCTATCGCGCAAACCTCATCCTCACAGCGCGACGGGAGCAACGTCTGAACGACCTCTCCGCTGAGCTCACGAAGGAGTATGGCATCGAGGTCGAGACGATCTCGAGCGACCTCAGTGCTCCAGATGGTGCCACGCAGCTTTTCGAAGAAGCCACTCGACGCCGCAATATCTATGGCGTGGTGCTCAACGCTGGCATCACGCACTTCGGCCATTGGGATGAGGTTCCCTGGTCGGAGCACGAGCGCATGATCCAAGTCAACGTCATCAGCACTGCGCGCCTGGCGACACTGTTCCTGACGTACCTCCAGGCACGAAGCGAAGGGGGTGGATTGCTGATCGTCGCAAGCATGGCCGGCCTGAACCCGCTTGCCTACCAGGCAACATACTCGGCAACGAAGGCCTTTCTGATCAACTTCGGCTGCGCGTTGCACCACGAAATGCTGCCACGAGGCATCTCCGTGACGACCTACTTGCCAGGGGGAATTGCCACAGAAATGAGCGCAGGAAGCCGGTTCGATGGCCTCCGCTCCTGGCTCATGCCTGCCGATATCTGCGCGCGAGAAGCCGTCTCTGCGTTCGTACGACGGGCCTACACCCACGTTCCCGGTTTCACCTACTGGCTGGGCTCCGTCCTCGCGCGGCTCCTCCCAACGTACTTTTTCCACAGGCAGGTCGCCTCCCAATACCGGCGTTCCCTCGAAGCCAAGCGCTAGGTTCGGCCTGCCGCAGCCGCTACTCGAACACCGGCGCGCCGTCAGGCCCGGGGATTGGCGCGGGGGGTGGGTAGCTCGCCATGATCGCGATCATATAGTAGCTGTATTGGTGAATTATCTTGTCCCACTCGGGCCGAGGCAGAGCGCGCTCAACGCATTTTACGGCGCGGCGAGCCTGCGGGCCCTTCCATTGTCCGCTCGCACCCGGAAAGACATTGAGCCACTTTCGGCGAAAATCGATCTGCATGACGTAGTTCAGCGTTCCCGCTTCGCCGGTCTTTGGTGCGCAGCCTGTCGTCTTGCGTATTGCGTCGGCCAGCGCCTTCTCGAAAGCCGGTAGCGAGTCACAGAGCACCCCTTCCTGACCCTTCACGTTCGGTGATGCTGCGCACCGGACGCGTTGCACGGCATCCAGTTTGACAGCGGGGGTCACGGGGGCCTGCACTTTGGGCTTGGAGCTGGACGCAGCCGCCAAACCGCCGTCCACCGCTGCTCCGCTAGCGGTCTGGGTTCCGGCAGCACTATTCCCACCGGGACGCCGCCACAAGTACAGCGGCACGGCAAGTAGAATGAGGCCCACGACAGAGGCCACGACCAACTGTGCACGCAAGGGCCGATCGCCGTTGCCTCCGGGCCCACCTACCCCAAGACGCCGGAGGTTGGGCTCGCTAGGGGCGGATGGAAACGAAGGACGCGTGGGAACTGGCATCGGCTCTGAAGGGTTCTCTCTCGCCCGAACGGGCTCACTCCTCGAGGAGGGATTCGATGGGTTGTCCGTACTCTGCATTGACTAGGGAAGCCCGCAACTGGAGAGCTCCCGGCAACAAGCCTTGCACTTGAGAAACGACCTGCTCGACGACCTGCAGCGCTTCCCCTTTGGAAGGGCCTGTCATCGCGACCGCGAACCCGAGCGGTCCCGTGCGGCCTGCCGTTACTGGCACGATGCTGAGCAGCAGCATCTCCGTCAGCTCGATCACACGCTGCGCGGCGCGTCTGAGTGCCAGCATCTCGAGGATCGTCGGGCGCTGACCCGGGGGGCGCTGCGGGCTGCTAATCTGGTAGCGCGCCACCGAAAGAGCCGTGTTGTACCACCGAGCAAACTCGAGCTCCTCTTGGAGCGCAAAACGGAGCGGCTGAGGCAGGAGCAAGCCCGTCAAGCCATCACGCCGTTTCAGGTACTCTTGGGCGCGTCGGTGCTGCGCCGAGCGCTCGAGAAAGCTGACGAGCTTGACCCGGCACTCTCCCAGCTGCACCTCCCCACCGTGCAGGGCCGTGACGGACTTTTTGCGCTCGAAGCTGTGATCTGCATAGCTGCCATTCGTGCTCCCGACATCCTCGATCACCCAGGAACCCGACTGCCAGCGTGCCACGGCATGTGCTCCGGATACCGTCGCCTCGTCCAAGACGACGTCTTGATCCGTACGGCGGCCCACCGTGACGATGGGCTTGTCCAGCGGATAGAGCCGACCCGCCGACGCGGGGGCATTGCTGGCAAACGTAATGAGGAGCGCCTGAGCACCCGGAACGAAGGCCTCAGCGACTGCGCGCCCGAGAGGCGGACCAGGTGCCAGCCGCTCCCGAGCTATTTGCACCTGACTTGTCGTTAGCGCCGAAGGGTTGAAGAACCGCAGGTGCCTGCCCGCTGGCCTCTGTAATGGGTCGTCCGAGAGACAGCGAAAGACCTGCTTCACCTCGTCTACGCTGAGGCCAGCGGCGACGTCGAACATCACCTGCTCGCGGAGTGTCTTCGCCCGCGGCTTGTAGCCGGGCTCAGGAACCCTACAGGTCCACATCTCCCAAAGGGTGAGACCCAATGCATAGATGTCATCTTCTGGGCTGGCACCCCCAGAGCGCAGCCTCTCGGGCGCCATGTAGTTTGGGGTTCCCCCGTCGGGCGGAGCACCGGGGCGCCGGGCACTGAGGCGAGCTCGTTCTTGTGCGAACCCGAAGTCCAGAATGATCGCCCTGTCGTCGGTGACCATGACGTTTCCGGGCTTGAAGTCCCCATGCACGAGCCCCTGCGCGTGGATGGCTGCGAGCCCGGCACTCGCCTCACTGGCGATCTTTCGAAACTCATCCGGCACATAGCCGCCGCGGGCTTTTTTTCGTCGGATATGCGTGTGGAGCGTCTGCCCAGGAATGTGCTCCATCACGAGAATCGGACCCCAAGGACTCGGAGCCAGGTCATGAACACGGCAGACGTGCGGATGGCTGACGGAACGGGCTAGGACGAGCTCTTGCCGCAGTGCCTCGTCGTCCCCGGGCATCCGCGTCTCTTCGCGGACGACCTTCAACGCTACGGTTTGCTGGGTGGCGCGATCATAAGCGAGGAACACCTCGCCCATCCCGCCTTTCCCGAGGCTCTGGTGAATCTCGTAGCGGTCATTGACGACTGTGTTTACGCCAAGAGGCGGTACGTTTTTGGAGACCTGGCTCATGCGCCCGATTCGAAGGTAGTGCTTGTCGCGTTAGGGTCGTCGATTTACCGCATTCGTGCAATCATCGGACTCGGTTGATTGGCCGAGTTTGCCACTTACTTGCCGTCGCGTCTCTACACTTCTCCACGCTTGTGATCACCTCGGCCCGCGCGCCAACGATTTCGGGCGCTGATTGAGCCGGTCGGTGGGTTATCACTGGATGGGCAGCAGCACTCCTTCGACAGTACACGTCCAGCCAGCGGCTCCAGCGAGCTCGAGACAGTCGCATCGGTGCAAACGGGTGGAGAGCGCGGGTGAAGCGACGGCACGCCGAACCGCCTTAAGTAAGGCGAAAGGTGCCGCTCAGCGGACTGAGGAGGAAATGTTCTCCTGTGCGTCTACTGGCCAATGCTCGATTGGCCGTTATCCTTTATATCATGGCTCGAACTCTGACTATGCTCGGCGTCCTCATCGCCATCGCAAGCATGGCTGGGTGCGCGAGCAGCGTCGTGCGCCCCGCTGCGCCTCCCGCTCACGAGCTCGCGCCCCGCACCGAAGCCCCTAAACCCGAACAGCGGAAGGATGCTCCCCCGCGGCTCATCGCTCCGCCGCCAGCCTACGGGAACAAAGTCGTGCAGGTTGCGCAGGTCGCAGCACCTACAGGCAAATTCTGAGCGGACCGCAAAAATCGTAGTTCATGGTGCTTGGGGGGGTCACTGTGCACCAAGAGCGAGAGGGGGCACGCCGACCCACACTTGCAGACGCGGACACACGGGCCTAAGCCCCGGAACCGTGAAAATAGCAAGTTGGAACGTCAATTCGATACGAGCACGTGAAACGATTGTCTCACGCTGGTTGAGCCGCCACGAGCCCGACGTCATCTGCCTGCAGGAGACGAAATGCAGCGACGATGATTTCCCCATCGAAGAGTTCCTACGGCTCGGCTACGAACCCGCGTTGTTTGGTCAAAAGACTTACAACGGAGTGGCCCTGCTCAGCCGGCATGCCACGAGTGCTGTCACTCTGGGCTTGGAGGGCGATGCCGAGGCCGCAGCGGACAGGAGATTCATCGCTGCAACAGTACAGGGCCTGTGCATCGCAAGCGCCTACGTCCCCAACGGGCAAGCGGTGGGCTCAGCCGCATTTCAGTACAAGCTCCGTTGGCTCGAGGCTCTCCGCAAGACGCTCGAGAGCCTCGCTAGCACGGGAGCGCCCCTCGTGGTGTGCGGTGACTTCAACATCGCCCGCGATGAGCGCGACGTCTACGATCCGTCCGCTTTCGTAGGTCAACTACATTTCCATCCGGACGAGCGCGCCACGCTCGAGTCGGTGTTGGGCGAGGAGTTCGTGGATTCCTTGCGGCTTCACGACGACAGGCCGGGTCAGTACTCGTGGTGGGACTATCGCGCTGGCAAGCGTCGCCACGAACGCGGATTACGAATCGACTACATCTTCATCAGCCGGAGCCTAGCCCCCCGCTGCCTTCGGTCCACGATCGATCAGGACGTACGCTGGGACCTGCGCCCTTCGGACCACGCGCCACTCCTGATAGAGCTATCCGAAGGCTAGCCAAGCAGGTCTCCTGGAGCTTTGCGGCACGCTCGGCTCCGGGCGCTGCGAGCCCGGTGGCAGCCAGCACCTGCGCGGCAGCCAAGCCGACGCGGCCGCACTCGAACCAGGACTCCAGCGCGGGCTTCTCCGCGAAAGCACGGCGGACGCTCAGGTACGCTGGGAGGTAGACGAGGTCACGTCCGAGACCTCCGCCGCGCAGCGCCCGTAGCCCCATCGCGACGCTGCGGTCGACCGGGACGTCGAAGGCGGCGAGGCGGCGCATCAGGTCGGCCCACTCCGCACCGTCGCGCACGGCCTCCGCAACGCAGTGCCGCCAGGCCAGCTCGGCGCACCGGTCACGACTCCGCAACCCCAACCGCTCCTCGACGAGGAGGGCACGCCCTTCCTCCCCCTCCGTGGCGCCCGCCGTTCCGACGCGCAGAAGCGGTTCACCGCACTGGGATGCACACCAGCGCGGCAGGGCATGCGCGAGCAGCTCGTGCGCCGCGATGCGCAGCGAAGCCTCCTTCGTCAGAGGCACGCCCTCCCGCACGAGAATCGCCCCCGCAGTCACTGCCGCAGTGCTCGCCAGGTTCCGTTCGACGCGCACCGCGAGGGGAAGACGCAGCGCCCCGACCGCTCGTCCCAGCAGCGACGCGAGGCTATGCGCCGAGCGAAGATCATCACTCGGGACCAGCTCGGGACTCGACTCTGCGGGTGAATACGCGAAGCGGTGAACGAAGGAGGTGCACTCTTCCGCCAGTTCGCCTCTGGGACGCGGAAATCGACGAGCCGCAAGAGTCACAAACTGGGGCTGACCAAACGCATCCGCGAGCTCTGCCTCGAGCACGAGCTCACGCGTCCTTTCCTGCAGGAGTAGCCAGCGCGACTCCTGAGGCGTCGGCATTTCCGCCAGAGCCGCCAGGGCCGGCCGCACCTCTCCAAGAGCTGCTGCCCTGGGATAGCGGAGCTTCGGCTTCGCGTCGCGCCGCTGCAGCCATGCTGCTTGCAAGCGCTCCTGCTCGGAGCGGAGGTTCAACGGCTGACAGCGGCCCAGGAGGCAGATGCGTCGCTCTGCCTCCTCGATCAGACCGCAGGCTCGCGAGTAATCGCTGATCACAGCTTGTTCGCAGCGATATTGGCGAGCTCGCTCCTTTCGCCTTTCGACAGCAGAACGTGTCCCACCAGTGCCTCTCCCCTGAGCCGGTCCGCAGTGACGCTCAAGCCGTTCGTCGTGCTGTCGATGTAGGGGTTGTCAATCTGAAAGGGGTCGCCGGTAAGGACTATCTTCGATCCTTCACCGCAACGGGTCACGATGGTCTTCACCTCGTGTGGCGTAAGGTTTTGCGCCTCGTCGACGATGACGTACTGGTTCGGAAGGCTCCTGCCCCGAATGTACGTGAGAGGCTCTACCTCGAGCTGCCCGCTCTGAAGCAGGTCGTCGTAGCTGCGCACGCCGCGCTGCCTACCGGCGCCGGCAACCAACAGAAACTCCAGGTTGTCGTAGATAGGTTGCATCCAAGGATGCAGCTTCTCCATCAGGTCTCCTGGTAGCGCTCCGAGGTCGCGCCCCATCGGCATGACTGGACGGCTGACGAGCAATCTCGTGTAGGCGCCGTCTTGAATCGTCCGCTTGAGTCCAGCAGCCAATGCCAGAAGCGTCTTCCCCGTGCCAGCCTTTCCCATGAGGGTGACCATCCGCACCGCGTCATCGAGCAGAAGGTCGAGAGCGAAGCTCTGCTCACGGTTCCTGGATCGGACACCCATGACCCCCTCGCGAGGAACACGCAACGCGCAGACGAGGTTCTTTCCCGCTTGATAGCGGCCCAGCGCCGTCCTCGGTCGCTCACTGTCGTCGGTGAGAACGACAGCGACGTTGTCGTGGAAGCCGCCTGCATCGGCGGGCTGCAGTGTCGCCCCCGCAAGAAACCCATCGAGCTCCGCAGCCGCGACCTTCAGCTCGACCACCGTGCTGTCGAGGCGATCTACGTCGACGGAGAGATTCTCATACGTCTCCGATTTGACGCCCAAGGCATCCGCTCGGACGCGGAGGTTCACGTCCATCGTGACGAGGATGGTCGGAAAATCCGGGGTTGCGTCCCTTAGATCGATGACCGTCTGCAGAATGGCATGGTCTGCTGCGCGCTGATTGAGCGCCACGGCGAGTTCGGGGCGCTTGTGGGGAACCACCACTCGCAATGATCCTCCCTCACCGATGGGCACCCCAAGGGAGAGCGGACCCTTCTGACGCTCTTGATCGAGGAGGCGAGCCACCATCCTAGCGTTTCGCCCGAGCTCCGTCGTTTCGCGCTTGAACTGATCTATCTCTTCCAGGACGTAGATTGGGAGCACGACGTCGTTGTCTTCGAACTTGAAAATGGCGCGCGGGTCGTGGAGCAGAACATTCGTGTCGAGAACGAAGCGTTTTTTCATGAGGTACAGTCGCCTCCTGCGGGGAAGTGGCACCAGCTCGATGCCGTACTCTCAATTGTCCCACAGATCGCGTGGATTCCCCTAACGTTACGCGGTACTTCGGGAGAGCTGCAGCAGACCAAGCGATGGCGACGGCTGCCCTACTTCGCCCCACTCTGGCTCGCCGGGGAGCAGGACGGGAGTCGAATGACGTGGGGAATGGACCCGTGAGCACCGCCTTTGGAAGCCGAGCGCCAACGGATTACCCAGACGCTCGGAGGCGCCCTCGCACCCGCCGCATCCGGCTGCGTCGAGCCGCGAGTGGATATTCTACGGCCTACGGACAGTATCCAGCGGTCGTCCGCCCAAACGCCTTGGGAGCCGGGCCGGCGCCGCCGTCATACCCCATCAAGCGTCAGTTCCGGACGCCTCGGGTTTGACGTTGTAGAGTCGCCCCGTGTTCGAACGAACCCGATCCCTCTGGGTTTCCACGGCGGCGCTCGGCTACGTCGCGTTCGCCGCCGCCCAATCGCGGGAGGGGCCAGCATGGACCTGGCTCTTGGTGCCGGCGCTGCCCCTCGCCTGGTTCGAGCTCTGGCGCCGAACAAAACGCAGAGCACGCGGCGAAGCCCTCGTGAGCCCTGTGGCCATGTCCGCGTTTCGGGCCGTCGCATGGGGCACGCTCCTGTGGGTGGCATCGCGGGTGGGCCCTTCTGGGAGCGTCGGATTCGACGCGTTGGGCAACCTCGGATGCGGATTCGCGTCAGTCGCCGGTTTGGTGGCGCTCGCGAGAATCCGCTCTCCTGGTGGGATGCTGAGACCACCCCGCGCCGCCCAGTCATTGGACGCAGCAGCGTTCGCGGGGTTGATCTGGGGCGTCGCGACATCCCTTCCTGCAGCCCTCGCTGCGCTCCCCTCGGCTGCAGTTCGCCTCGAGCCGCTCATGATCGACTATGCGACGACAGCAGCTTCGCTAGGCACCCTCTTGCTCCTCATCGCCACGACTTGGCGCCTACGCTGGTTGCGTGGGCTGGAGCTCGGCGTGGGCGACCGGGCAGCAGCGGGTCTGGCGCTGAGCGCGACGGCAGGCCTCGTCGCCATCCCGGCGGCGTTCTTGGATCTGGGCCCCCCGGATCGCCTCCTGCCCAGCACGGTACTCGTCGCGTCGCTCATGGCGGCGGGGACCGTGGTGGCGCGCGAACCCACGCGTGTGTCAGGCGCTGTGCGGGGGATCCTGGCGATTATGGTGCTCGGTGCGCCGATCACCCTTGTGTCTTCCATCCTGGCTCGCGCGATGCCCAACCTGGCCGCCATGGTCGTCCTCGCGAGCAGCGTGCTTGCGATCGCCGTGGGCATCGCCGCGCGCGCCGCCGCGCGGCCACTTGCGCCTGAGCAGTCGCGTTGGCTGGATGCCATCGACTCAGCCAGTCGAGGCGCGCTCCAGCCGGAACCCGACTCTGCAATTCGAGCTGCGTTGGAAGCCCTTCGGGCTACTGGCACGGCACCAGGTGCGCGGCCGGAGCTCTGGCGGTTCGTCCCTCCGCAGGTCTTGAGCGTGGATGTAGCGGGCTATCTCCACGTCACAGCGGCTGATCCACCAGCGTCCCTGACCGAGCTTGCACTCGCCGAGCCGGAACGCACCGTGCGCGCAGAGGCGCTGAATGCCGTCCAGGTGCGCCAGCCCGAGGTACGTCCACTGCTCGAATGGTTTCGGGCGCGCAACGCGTTCTCAGCGACGTTGGTGCTCGATGAGGACGGACCTTCTGGCTTTCTGTTGATGCCTCGCGGCAAGCGCACCTCCTCGTTGTCACTGGAGGAAGCCCGCGCGATGCGAATCCTCACTGATAGGATTAGCGCACTTCTCGCCGTTTCATCCGCTCTCGCGCGGTCTCGCGACCGAGAGCTCGAGGCAACTGAACGCATCACGAGTCTCGCCGCCGAGCGCGATCACCTCACCAGCGTCGTTGCCGGGATAGGAGGGCGACACGTGGCGGATGCCGAGCGGAAGGCGCGCAGGGTGAAGGCGACCAGCTACTGCCCTGCGGCTCGCATGGCTCTCGAGAGCATCCGGAAAGCAGCCCGCTCCGCCCAGCCGCTAGCCTTGGAGGTCCCGAACGGTTGCGATGCCATCGGATGGGCGGCATTCGCACACGTCGAAGGAACTCGTCCGGAGGGGCCCCTGGTTGTCGTTTGCGGCACGGGCAGCGCAGAACAGTCGACGGCGTACTGGGACGACAGCGCCACATCTCCTTGGCGCCTTGCAGAAGGGGGAACCCTGGTAGTCACCGATGTCGGAGCCTTGCCGGCTGGCATTCAGTCCGCACTGGCCGCGAGCGCCAACCGACGCGACCCACGTCCAAGCCCCCTCGGCCCGCCTTGGCTGCTCGTCACGTCAGGCCGGAGCTATGGCGACCTCGAGCGCCACGGGAGCTTGAGCGCTCCACTCGCACGCGCCACGAGGGATCGGGTGATTCGGACCCCCAGCCTCGCCGAGCGTGCAGAGGATCTGCGCGCTCTCTTGCTGGATGCTGCAACGCGCTCCGGACTCCGGACGAAGGGTGCCCCTCTCGGCATCGACCCAGGAGCACTGCGGTGGCTCGTCGAGCATCCTTGGCCAGCAAACGAACTCGAGCTCGACGCGCTCATGCTCAGGGCGGCGCTGTCCTGCGCTGGCGGGGCAATCACTGCCGCCGACCTGGAAGGTCTCGGATTCTGTCCTCTAGAGACGACGGCAGCATTGGCCCCTGCGCTTCCAGAGGATCGGTCCGTGCGGCGCGCCACGCTCCGGCGACGCCGCCCCGGCTGAGGTTCACCGCGTTAGCATCGAACCAGAAATGGGGAACTAACCAGGATCAGGAACTCGCCATACTCCCCTGTTCGCACACCTCAGCAAACTGGGCCGAGAACTTCGGCGGAGTAGTCCTAGGAGACGTGGCTCTCCAGTGCCCGGCGAATCTCCTCCGGCACGAGACCGTAGCCCTCCGCAGCGGCAAGGAAGCTCGCATTCGCTGGCAGGTCGGTCAAGAAGGCTCGCGCGTAGCTCGTATTGATGAGCCCGTGGAGGCGTCGGACGAGCAGTGGGATGCCACGAGCAACGGCATCTCGAGCTTTGTCGGCATCGCCAGTATCGGTGTACGCATCGTGCAGCACCAGGTACACCGCTGATTCGTTCAGCAGACTTGGAGCCCCCTGTTCAAACAAGGCCACAGCTTCTTGCGCCAACGCAACAGCACGTTGTGGATCACGGCAACCGCGCTCGGCCTCGGCCCACATGCCCAGAGCCGCAGGGAGTACGTCGAGGAAACCGGCAGAGCGATACCCCTCTGCAGCCATTTTCAGCAGCAGCCGCGCACGAGCGCAGGCCCCTTCGACCTTCGAGCGGACCAGCTCACAGCCGCGGTAGAACAGCACGCCCAAGTTCGCCCGATCCGTGGCGGCCCACACCCCGCCCGCTGATGCATCGGCATCCGCTCGTGCTTCGCTCAAGTACGGGTCCAGTGCTCTGTCGCGCCCGAACGTCGCCGACCACCCCAACAGATTCATCTGCGCATTCCGAAGTGCCGCGACACTGCCGATGGCTTCCGCGAGCGCAGCACCGTCGAGCAAAGCAGTACGCGCCTCTTGACGAGCACCGATCGTGGTGAGGGCGAAGCCGAGATTCGCCATGAGTATGGCCTCCCTCTCCCGCAAACCAGCCTCCCGGGCTGCGCTGGCCGCGTTGCGGCGGGCCTCGAGCGCCAGGCTGAGCGCGCCACGGCTCTGACGCACAATGGCCATGGCCTGCCAAGCGTCGACAGCGGCGACCCCGGCCCCGCGCTCCTCCCGAATTCGCAATAGTCGTCGCGCCTCCGACTCCGCCTGCTCGAACTCGCCTGCGTAGGCAAGGCGGCTAGCGAGCGCGGCGGAGCAGCGCGCCTCTTCATCATGCAGGCCGAGACGGGCCGCCTGATCTCGGACGAGAATCAGTCGAGCATTGACTTCCTCTCCGGCGCCTCGCGCGTCGTCGTAGCGAGCCCGGGCGCCAAGTGCGAGCACGGAGCTCGCCTCGTCGTGCACGTTTTGCTCGAGCGCCGACACCGCGGTCTCCCGTTCACCTGCCCGCGGATCCAAGCGGCTCCAGGCTTCGTCCAAGAGGCAAGCGCGCTGGAACCCAACCTGTCTGCTCTCGGCAAACATGAGAGCACGTTCCGCCATCGTCAGCGCATCCCCCAGGGCGTTGGCGACGAGGGCGTGCTTCGCCGCCACCGCCCAGCGCTCGGCAGCCCGCGCCTCCTGGCCCCCGAGGTCGTAGTGCCCAGCGACCGTCGCAGCATCCTCGCCCATCGACTCGAGCCACTCCGCCGCCAGGGCATGGAGCTCACGCCGTTCAGACTCGCCGAGCGCAGTGTAGGCAACCTCGCGAACGAGCGCGTGCTTGAACATCCACTCTCGCGTCCCCGTGAACCGGGATACGCTTTGCTCGATGAGCACCTCCGTCGCCGCGAGCTCCTTCATCACGCCCTCGGCGCTCGGGAGTCCAAGAGCCTCCAGCCCGGCATCCCAGCACGTTTGCCCGAAGACGCTCAGTCGTCCAACAGCATCGCGACACTCTTCATCCAGAGCGTCGAGGCTTACCTGGATAGCAGCCTCGATCGTGGGTGCATGAGCCACATTTCGTCCGGCAGCCTTCAAGCGCGCGAGCTCTTCGGCAAAGAGTGGCAAGCCCGCCGCCTGGTCGGCAATTTGGTCGACCTCGGCGCTGGCCGCCGCTTCGCCGAGCAGGGAGTGCGCAATGGTGCGGCAGGCATCTCGCGATAGGGGCCGAAGATCGATTCGAACATGATCCCGCCCCTGGAAACGGTTCTCACTCTCACCCCAAAAGCTCGGACGCACCGTCGCGAGCAGCAGCACCGGCCTTCCGAGGGCGCGCCCCATCACGTGATCCAACCAGCCAATACTCTCGGGGTCAGACCATTGGAGGTCCTCCATGATGATGGCTGTCGGCTGGTCCAGCAGATGCAACACCAAATCCGTCATGGCGAGCCACAGCGCGTCCCGCGCACCGCGAGGATCGAACGCCTCGGGCAACGGCTCGTTCGCCAAAAGGATGGCCAGGAGCTTTCGGCTCTCCGCCGTCAGCTCGCTGCTGGTCGCGGCCCCCAATCGAGCAACGATAGCCGACTCCGCCTCTTTCGCGGAGGTACCCTTTGATAGGCCCACCATCGCTCGCAGCACGTCGGCCGCCGCACCCAAGGCGTTTCCGCGCGCGTACGCTTCGCTACGCTGGAAGACGATGACCGATGCCTCAGCAAGCGCCCCGACCCGCGCGACTACTTCGCGGCGCAGGCGCGTCTTGCCGATGCCCGGCGGGCCGGTAATCGACACGACGATGGGTACGCGCTCCGAGGCACAGCGGCGAAAGGCGCTCAGGACCCGCGCCAGCTCCGAGTCGCGCCCGACGAACGGCGCGCCGCCCGCTCGTTCGCCGCGCTGACCGCGTCGCTGTTCCCCGACAATTGTGGAGCCATCATCACGCGACAAGAACTCGTAGCGCCCGCGCCCGAGCTCGCTGGTCGTCACGTCGGCGAGGACGAGTCCGGGTTGCGCGTCGCGGGCGAGAGCCGAAGCACGATCGACGACCTCACCAACTGGCTGAACGTGCCTGTCCGACGCCCAGTTGACTCGAATTCGCCCGCTCGCGATGCCCACCTGCGCTCCTGCGCGCGCGAGGCGCCGTCCGAGGTCGAGCGCCATCGCAGCCTCGGTTCCGACAGCGTGGCGGGCACCCAGGTGAGCCACGATGGCATCCGTGCCGAGTGGGATGGCGTCCGCCCCGCGGTGGCGCAGCTGGTCGAGAGCTCGTTCTCTCGCGGAGCCTTTTGCGAAGTGAATGGCGACGATGGACGTCACCAGGCGTGTGGCACTCGACCCCAGCCGGCTCGAGGTCGTGTCGCCCAACGGATCGATCCAGCTCAATCGACTCGCCTGCTCCACACACTCGGCAAGGGCATCGACGACCTCGCGCATCGAGCTCGGTCGATCGTCGGCCGACGTGGCAAGCATCGCGGCGACGAGCTGGTCCAGCTGGACCGAGACATCGGTCCGCAGCTCACGAAGGCGGGGCGCGGGAGTGGTGACGAGTCGTGCCAGCATGGCAATTGCCGTGGGACCCACATGCGGCGGCCGTCCCGAGACCAGCTCGAAGAGCGTGGCGCCCAAGGAGTAGATGTCGGACCGCACATCGACGGTCCCATCGCCCCGCGCTTGCTCTGGTGCCATATAGGCTGGCGTGCCCACCATGTCGCCGGTGCGAGTCACTCGTGCATCGTTGCGAGCAGCCAAACCGAAGTCGAGTAGCTTCGGATAGCAGTCGAGGTGTGTCGCCCACTCCACCTGCCCCGGGCAAAGGAAGATATTGCCCGGCTTCACGTCGCGATGAATGACCCCCGCAGCATGGGCCGCCTCTAGTGCTTCACCAACCACGATGGCAAGTTCCACCGCCTGAGCCATGGTCACGGGCCGTCGACGGTGCCGCGCCGCGAGGTCTTCACCCTCGAGCCACTCCATCGCGACGTATGGAACGTTTCCGAGCTCCTCGAGAACGCCGAAGCTCATCACGCGTACGATGTGCGGATGGCGGAGCTCCTGAAGCAGACGGCCCTCACGAGCCATCCGTTCTTCTTCCCGGGGCGCCACGCCAGGCTCAACCGCGAGCACCTTGAGCGCGACGGTCTGCTCCGTCACCACGTCGTAGCCGCGGTAGACGACCCCTGAGCCCCCTCGGGCGATCGGCGACTCGATGATGAAGCGTCCACCTAGCCTCTTTGAACTGGTCTCGAGCCCAATCATCCAACCGGTTAGACTAATCCTCGTATCGCTCCACGTCGACAGTTACGGGAGGATGGCGCACGCGATTGGGCAAAGGTCACGCGACCGCTACCCGCCCTCGGGCCAAAGGACACCAGAGCACCACACCACACCACACCACACCACACAAGAGTGGCTCGGGGCAGCAGGGCAGCGCGCCTTTAGGATGACGGGGCTCTAACCTCGTCAGCGTCAACCCGACCATCGAGCATACGCACGACCCGCGGCATGCTCTCGGCAAACCCGGCGTTGTGGGTAACCACGACGATTGTCGTGCCGTGCTCCCGATTGATCTCGAAGAACAGGTCGTGAATGGACTCGCTGGTGGCTGTATCGAGGTTTCCGGTAGGCTCGTCGGCAAGCAGCAGCCGCGGCCCCAATGACAAGGCGCGCGCCACGGCGACCCGCTGCTGCTCGCCTCCGGACAATTCCCCAGGCCTGTGCGTCGCCCGATTGCCTAGCCCGACTTCCTCGAGCAGCTCCATGGCTCTCGCCTCCATGGACCGACGGGAGCGGCCTTGGATGAGGCCGGGCATCATCACGTTCTCGAGCGCGTTGAACTCTGGCAGCAGGTGATGAAACTGGAAGACGAAGCCGATGTCACGGTTCCGCACAGAGGCGAGGCGTCTCGACGACATGGAGGTGAGCTCCTCGCCGCCGAGGAATATTCGACCGCTGGTAGGGAGGTCGAGGGTTCCAAGGCAGTGAAGCAGTGTGCTCTTACCCGCGCCCGAAGGCCCTACGATCGCCAGAACCTGTCCTGGATCGATGCGCAGGTCGATGCCCTTGAGCACCTGCAGCGTACGCCCCATGTGCTCGAAGCTCTTGTGCAGGTTTTCTACGACGATCAATGAATCGGACACGGACAACCTCACTCGTAGCGAATCCCCTCGACGGGTCGCACGCGGCTCGCCGCGCGAGCTGGATACACCGTGGAGAGCGTAGTGATGACGAACGATGCCAGCCCGACGAGGGCATAGTCCAGCGGATCGACCAGGATAGGAAGGCGATCCACATAGTAGACTTCGGGATCGAGACGGACACCGAACCGATCCAGACTCCACATGGAAACCCATGCGGTGATCACGCCAATCACGGTGCCGATGCTCCCAATCACCATTCCCTCGGTCATGAACACCCAGAGGATCCGCTCGTCGCTCGCCCCTGTAGCCTTCAGAATGGCGATCTCTTTGCTCTTCTCCGTGACCATCAGGAGCAGCGTGCAGACGATGCAGAAGCTCGCGACGGCTATGGCAATCCCCAAGATGATGAAGGTCGCGAGCTTCTCGAGCTTCAGGGCGCTGAAGAGGTTCTTGTTCAGCTCTTTCCAATGGCGGACCTTCAGGTCAGGTCGCGCGATCGTACGGCGCACCCGATCGGCGACGCCTTCCACGGCATCCGCGTCGGCGACCTTTATCTCTATCCCCGTGATACGCCCCTGCAGCTCCAGGAACGCCTGCGCCTGGTCCAGCATCAGGTAGGCGTGGTTCGCATCGTACTCGTACATCCCACTGTAGAAGATGCCAGCGACGCGAAACTTCCGACTACGTGGAAGAACCCCCATCGGCCCGAGGTCTCCGAAGGGAGAGACGAGCGTCAGCTCGTCGCCCACGTACACGTGGAGGCTCTTCGCTAGCTCTCTGCCCACGATCAACCCCGGATAGACTGGGAACTCGCTCGCGCTGTCGAGCTTCGCCTTGGCCTCAGTGCCAATCGAGCTCGTCGAGCCGAGCCGCGGACCTCGGCGATAGAGCTGACCGCCAGCGCCGATACCAACCACTTCGTCCGGCGGAAGATCCACGAGCTTCTCGGGGTGTCTCAGGAGCTCGAAACGCCCTACCTCGATGTTCCGCTCGAGCTCGATGACTTGGCTGATAGTGTCCGGATTGACCCCGCGCACCAGCACACCAGCCGTGTTCGAACTGCTCGACGCCATGGCTTCACCCGCAACCACCGGCGACGCCGCAAGGACCCCCGGAACTGCGCGGAGCTGCTTGATGAGCGGCCCATGGTCGCTAAATCCACCCACGGTCGGTGCCTCGACCTTCACGTGAGCATTATGGTCGAGAATCTTGCGTTTCAGATCCGCCCCGAAGCCTCCCATGATGGAGATGACCGCACACAAGGCGAAGGCGCTGACGCCGACCCCAGCCATGGACAGCAACGAGATGACCGTGAGAAAGCCGCTCTTGCTGGAGCGCACGTGGCGCACCGCCATGAACGGCACGAAGCCGAGCCGCTCGAGCCAGTCGAAGAGCATCGGCATGGTGAGGCCGATCAACCCGATGACGAAGACGATGGCGCCAACGGCAGCGCCGACCCTCACCACCTGGTGCCACATCACGAAGAAGCTGCCCCGCTGCTCCGGCAGGAACACCGACCAGATCCCCAATCCGAGGAGCGCGAGCAAGCCGACGACAGCGAGGCCCCAAAACAGGGCACGCCGCCCCCGACGCCCCAAGCTGGTCAGCACCCGCACCAAGACATAGACGAGGGCGGCGCCAAGCAGCACGCCAAGGCCAATCCGCAGGGACACGCCGTGCTCGACCCACATCCCCAGGACCCATTTTGGTATCCAGTCGGGCGGCTTGAAAGCCGCCAACCGAACGAGCAGGTCAGTAATCACTTTCCCGGCTCCGGACGCATCAGAGGGAAGGCGATCACGTCTCGAATCGACGCCTGGGACGTCAACGCCATCGTCAACCTGTCGACGCCGAGCCCGAACCCGGCCGCTGGGGGCATCCCGTGCTCCAAGGCACGGATGTAATCCTCGTCATAGTCCATCGTCTCGTCGGCGCCTCGGCTCTTTCGCTCGACCTGGTCCTGGAACCGGCGCGCCTGATCCTCCGGGTCGTTGAGCTCGCTGAAGGCGTTGCACAGCTCCTTGCCGTCGACGAAGAGTTCGAAGCGGTCCGTGAGCGATGGGTTCGAGTCTTTGCGTCGAGCTAGCGGTGAGACCTCCGCCGGATAGTCGATGATGAAAACGGGAACGGAGTGGCGTTCGTCCTGAGACCTGTAATCTCGCTCCAGGAAAGGCTCCGCGAGATACTCGTAGGCGGCGAAGAGCCGCTCACCGTCGCTCTCACAAGCGGCCAGTCCCTTGCGGAACGAGCGCCAGTCGATCTCTCGGGCTCGCGGCGATGCCGCCAGCCACTGGTGTACCAGGGCATCCCCCTCGGAGGTCGCGCTGCCCTCCGCGTCCAGGGCAATCTCGCTCAGCCGTGAGATCAAGGAGCTCGGCAGCGCCGCAAGGTCCAGCGCCCGCTCGACGGCTAGGCGCATCGGAACGCGAGCGAACGGCTCTTCGAGCGTGAATGGACGCTGCGCGAGCCAAGCCTTCCACTGGGCTCCAGCGCCCCACTCCTCGAGCCGACTGGCCACGGCGGCGTCGACATGACGCAGTAGCGCCTCCGTCTTGCTCATCAACGACTCGTACGTGGCGTAGGCCTCGTAGAACTCCAGCATCGTGAACTCTGGGTTGTGGCGCGTGCTGATGCCCTCGTTGCGGTAGCAACGGCCAATCTCATAGACGCGCTCGAGCCCCCCGACGAGGAGGCGCTTGAGGTAGAGCTCCGGCGCAATGCGCAGAAAGAGCTCCATATCGAGCGCGTTGTGGTGAGTCGTGAATGGCCGGGCTGCCGCGCCACCCACCAGCTGGTGCAGGGTCGGCGTTTCCACCTCGAGAAACCCGTCGTCATCGAGGAAGCGCCGCAGCGCCTGGATAACCGCCGACCGCGCCCGAAGAACCAAGGCGACCTCCGGCGTCGCCACGAGGTCGACGTAACGCCGACGGTAGCGCAGGTCGACGTCGGCGAGGCCATGCCACTTGTCGGGCAGCGGGCGCATCGCCTTCGTGAGAAGCTGGAGGGAGCTGAGCTCAAGCGTCAGCTCACCTGTCTTGGTGACCATGGGCGTCCCTTCCGCCACGATATGGTCCCCAATGTCGATATCCTCGAGGCGCGCGAAGTCAGCACCCAGCACGTCCTTCTTGGCGAACAGCTGGATCCCACCCGAGCAGTCGCGCAGCTGCAAGAACGAGGCCTTTCCGAACCCGCGCCGCGCCATCAGGCGACCAAGGACGCGCAGAGGGCTGCCCCCAGCCAACTGCTGAACCCTCTCCGAATCATAGCGCAGCTCCTCCGGCGGAGTCATCAGAGCCTCGGCGAATGCTCGTCGGATCGCGGCAGTGAGTGTCCGCCTCTCGGCGCCTGCTCGGTTGGAGAAGGGCGTTTCACCACGCTCGCGGACGCGCTCAGCCTTGGCGCGGCGCGCAGCCAGGAGGGATTCCTCCGCGCCGCCGGGTGCCGTACCGTTCGCCTGCTCTTGATTGAGATGCTCAGCCATGGGGGCGCCTGCCTGTACCGCGCATCGCTTCCTGCGTCCACCGGCAGTGGCTGGGCGTCCCGACAGCGCGCAAGCCGTGAGCGGCTACCTGCCAGCTCGAGGCGTAACCAGCCGAACAGCCAACTGGCAACCGCCTCGCCCCCCAATAGCCTGTCGCGCCGTCAGCTTGGCCGTGACCCAGACGCTTTGTCGGCGTTTTTCAGCAGGTACGCTTCGATGAACGCATCGAGGTCGCCGTCGAGCACGCCGTTGATGTCACCGACCTCATACTCGGTCCGCAGATCCTTGACCATCTGGTAAGGCTGCATGACGTAGCTTCGGATCTGGTTTCCCCAGGCGATGGCTCCCTTGGAGGCCTCGTATTCCTGCTGTCGCCTCTCTCTCTTTGCGAGCTCGATCTCGTAGAGCTTCGCTTTCAGCATCTTCAACGCCATGTGCCGGTTCTGATGCTGGCTGCGTTCAGCGCGGCACACGATGACCAAACCCGAGGGGAGGTGCTTCATGCGAACTGCCGTCTCGACCTTGTTGACGTTCTGTCCGCCTTTGCCGCCAGCCCGCATGGTCGATACCTCGAGATCTCCGTCCGCAACCTCGATGTCGATCTCGTCCTCGATGTCAGCGGTGATCTCCACGGCAGAGAAGCTCGTGTGGCGACGCGCATTCGCGTCAAAGGGGCTGATGCGAACCAAGCGATGAACCCCCATCTCCGACCGCAGGTACCCGTAAGCGTTGGGTCCTTCCACCGTAAATGAGGCCCCATCGATCCCGGCCTCGTCACCCGGCTGGTAGTCGATGATGTCGGTCTTGAACCCGCGGCGTTCGCACCATCGCAAGTACATCCGGAGCAGCATGTCGGCCCAGTCCTTCGCTTCGGCCCCGCCACTACCAGGGTGAATGCTGACGATGGCGTTCGCGTGATCGACAGGCCCGGAGAGCATGCGCTGGAGCTCCGCTTGGCGAACGCGGCGCTCCAGCGATTGTGCCTGATCGGCCACGTCCGCGATGACGCTCCCGTCATCCTCCGCGGCACCGAGCTCGAGAAACTCCAAGGCATCGACGACGTCCTTGGAGAGGGACTCGGCAAGCGTAAGCTTCTCTACGGCGGCGGCACGCCTGCGCATGAGGGTCTGGGCCTTCTCCTGATCGGCCCAAAAGGCGGGATCACTGGAGATCTGATCGAGCTCTTCTATCTCTCGCTTCAGTCGAGGGACGTCAAAGAGACCCCCTTAGCGCATCGACACGCCTTTGGAGGTCCTCGAGTTGGGAGCGGGTTTCAGTCAGCATAACGCGGCAAGTCTTACCCTCGGAGCGTGCGAGCCGCCAGCCCCGACCGGATGATTCGCTCATCGTGGCGACGGCGCGCATCACCGGCTGGCGCCGCTTTGGAGTCGGCTTGCGATTGTGGTCAGCTCGGCTAGACGACTGGCTACCCTCGGCGTAAACCAGCCACCCGTCATGGCATCCAGCCAGAAACCCGCAACCGAGAGCCTCACCCAGGCGTCGACCCTTTCTTCGTACGGCAACACCCTGTCGGCGAACCGCGCTGCCGCCGCCTGCCAATCAGCAAGAAGCTCGAGCACCTTCTCCACCCGCTTCGCGCGAGCGCTCTCGTGCTGGAGGCGAAGGCGCTGCACGGCAAGCTCGTCAGAGTCGTAGATGAGGCGGCTCAGACGCCAAGCCAAGGTCGCCTCGAAGAAAAGGTCGGTGCCGTCGGACTGCGTGTAGCGATAAGGATCCTCAGTGGTAGGGCTGAGGCGGAGGGACTGATCCGTCGAGCGCCCGCCCCGAAGCTTGAGGTCGGGCAGGACGGCCGAGGAGCGCGCCCGGGAGCCTAGGTTCGAGAGGCGTTCCGCGCCGCGTCCATCCCGCGAGACGGCAAGCGCCCTGCGTACGCATTCCCTGACGAGCGCGCTGTCCAGGAGGACCGTGGTGTTCAGCTCGGACCACCTAGAGGCTCCCCTCCCCGGGGACTTCGCTGAGGCCTCCGCGGTGAGTTCTGGTGGCTCACGGAAGCCCTGCGGCGGCGTCGCTTCACGTTCGGAAGCAGCCCCGCTCTCCTGTGCAAGCCCCTGCCGAGCGGCTTCCGGGAACGGAGCATCGACGCCGGGCGTCAGCAGCGCCTCGAGGGGGGCTGCCACTTCGAGGAATGCGTAAAGCTCACGTCCCTCGATGCTGCGGCGTCCACCAGCCCTGACCGATAGCTCCCAGGCGGCTAACCGAGAGCCTCCGATGTTTGCTCTCGCCACGGCATCCAGCGGGATGACAACGAGCAACAGTAGAAACCACGAAGCGGCAGTTCGTCTGCGGCGGATTCTTTGCATGGGCGAAGGATCGGCCCACCGCGGAGCCGGTTGTCGGCACAAGGGACTCCCGGCGGAGCGTGCTCTCTCAGGATGGGTCGGGGCGAGGCGAGCGGGCGAGTTCGTGGTCAGCCCGTGCCCTGGCTTGCCTAAGCTCGTCCTCGCGGCCCGGCGCGGCGACCAGTCCCTCCCACCACTGATGCGCCCGATCATCGGTGGCCAGCCCCAAGGTGATGGGGACGAAGCCGTCGCTCGTCCGCCACCCCAGCGCAACCCGCAGCTGGGCATGGAGGGGAAGTCCATCGAGGCGCACGGTCCCCGAGGAGCCGCGCAGCTCCACCTCGCGCTCGATGCGGTGGCACGTAGCCCGCTCGACGTAGGCGCCGCGCACTCGGCAAACCAGGGTACCGGCCGGAGCGCGCCTCACATGATGGCGTTCCGTCGCTGCACCCAGCTCCCAGTAGGCAGCAAAGCGCCCGTCTGGTTCACGGCGCCAGAGAAGGACATCAAGGGTCGGCAAAACGGAGTCGACCGAGGGGATGTGCTCCTCCTCAGCACGGGGAGACGCCTCTCTGTCGTCGCCAGGCTCGCTCGGAGTCCCGCTCTCCGTACCGAGCGCTGGAGGGTCCTCCAACCGCTGCTCCACCGATTCACCCGTTGGAGCGGCTACGACCACCTGCGGGGACCCGCTCGTCGAGTCGTCCTGTTCGGTGGGCAGGGCTTCGGACGGCCGTGGCGCTGGAGGTGTCATCGCGAGCAGCCTCTGCCGGAGCAGGCTCGCCATCTCATGGTCCGGCTCCCGTTGCAGAACCTCGTCAAGCATGACGATGGCCCGGTTTCGGTGCCCTTGGGAAGCGTAGATCTCGGCAAGCGTCACCGTTGCCACCGGCGGTGCCCAGCTTGGCGCACGCAACTTGGCCGCTCGCAGAGCGCTTGCGGCGTCAGGCAGGTGAAGCCCTCGCTCGACCACGCTCGCAACCAGGTCGCGCGCCACGCCGAACCACCCGCGCGCCTGACGCAAGCGTCGCTCGTCGAGCTCGGTGCGGCGCAGTATCTCGTCGCGGAGCTCGACGCGCGTCATCACCTGTGGGCACTCGACGCCCAGAGACTTGGCCTTCGCGATCAGCTCATCGCGCGACATCGAATCGAACAGCACCGGGTTGTCCGTCACGGCCGCACTGTAAATCAGCCGACAAGCTTCTGCCATGGGGTGCCCGCCGTCGCGCGAGAGCCTGGGCACATCATCAGCGGGACCATCAGCGCCGGAGCGCACTGTCGAGCAGGGCTTCGCGCTGCGCCTTCAGTACCATGGGCCGGGGCGAGCCGTCTCACGGGCGCGCTCGCGGAGCCGCGCTTCGACTTCCGCGAGGTCACGGGCCATCGCGTCTCTCAGCTCGTCAAGATCGGCGAACCTGCGCTCGTCCCTGAGCTTCACCTCGAAATGGATGCGCAGGCACCGACCATAGAGGTCCCCAGCAAAACTCAATACGTGCGCCTCGACTTTGATGGTTTCTCCCTCTCCATCGACCGTCGGACGAGTTCCGACGTTCACTGCGGCCGCGCCCAAACGCCGCGGCGGACCGCCCGGCGGGAGTTCCTCGACCAGGCAAGCATAGACCCCGCGGGGCGGCAGAGCCTCGGGAACCGCGTCCAGATTGGCGGTCGGCATGCCAAGCCGACGTCCAAGGCGTCTTCCCGCGACGACGGGACCTGACACCGAATGAGGTCTGCCGACGACCTCCAGAAATGCCTGGAGATCCGCGCTCGCGAGGGCGGACCGAGCCCGGCTGCTCGAGAAGGGGCCGCTGCCATCTCCCGCAAGGATCACAGCCCGCGCGCCAAAGCCGAAGACCGCTCCCATGCGCTGCAGCACCTCGACATCACCCCTCCGTTCTCGACCAAATCGGAAGTTTTTGCCGACCACGACCTCACGCGCATCCAGCGTATCCACCAGGAGTCGACGTACGAACTCGTCGGGCAGCAGCAGAGCCAGCTCCGGGGTGAACGGCTCCACGACCAAGGCCAGTGCAGGGTGCACCCGCGCGAGGAGCTCGCAACGACGCTCGAGCGTGGTGAGCCGGGGCACGGGAGCGCCGCGGATCACGGACGCAGGGTGCGGTTCAAACGTCAACACCACGGGAAGCAGCCCTCGGCGAACCGCTTCACCCACGGCGTCCGACACAAGCCGAACATGCCCTCGGTGGACCCCGTCGAAGTTCCCCACTACAACGAGCGATCCACTCGAAGGGACCTTGAGCGCCGAAGCTCCCTGTGCCAATTGATGCTCCACGAGTGGCCTCGCATACTACACCTGCAACGAGACGACCAAGTCGACCTGTCGGCCCCACGACCGTACCCGCCGCCCATCCCTGACTGCCCACGGGCCCGGAAACGCAGGACCGAAGGAACAGGACAGAAGGAAGACACAGTGACTCCGGATCAAGTCGTCGAAGAAGCCGCCAGAGGGGAACTCCGGCCTATTTACTTGGTGTTGGGTGAGGAAGTGCGCCTGCAAACGGACGTCGTGCGGGCGATTCGGGACGCAGCGGTGAGAGGGGGTATCCCCGGCCTGAACGACGACCACTTCACTGCCGGGCAAAGCTCGGTCGACGCAGTCCTCGGTGCCGCACGAACCCTCCCCATGATGGGCGCGCGGCGCTTCGTGCTGGTGCGAAGCCTGGAGAAGTGGGAGCCGTCCCAATCCAAGGAGGAGTCCCCCTTGGACGCGCTCGCCGAGTATGCCGAGGCACCCTCCCCCACGACGACCCTCGTCCTCTCGGCGCCGAAGCTCGACGCCCGCCGCAGGCTGGTATCGCGTGCGAAAGCCGGTGGTTGGCTCGTCAGCTGCGCGCCGCTGTCGCGGAACGAGCTACCTCGCTGGCTGGACGAGGCGGCACGACGCCGCGGCAACCGGCTCGCTCGGGGGGTGAGCGCACTCATTGCCGAGCTGAGCGGACCGGAGCTGGCGCCCTGCGTCGACGCGCTCGAGCGGCTATGCCTCTTTGCCGGCGAAGGTGCGGAAGTCACCGAGGAGCACGTTGCCGCATGCGTAGTCAGGCTGAGGACATCCACGGTGTGGGAACTCGTCTCAGCAGTCGGCCGGCAGGATCTTGCCGCCGCTCTCAGCGCCCTCGAGGAGGTGTATGACCCGCAAGACCGGGGGTTGCGCCTCGTTGGGGTGCTAGCTTGGTCCGCGCGTCAACTCGTCAAGTTCGAGGCTGCGATGCGGGGTGGCTCGTCGCCGGCAGACGCTGCAAAAAAGGCCGGCGCACCACCATTCAAGGCGCGGGAGCTAGCCGAACAAACCCGCCGCATGGCTCGCCCGGTGCTGGAACACTGGCTGGTCACCCTGGCGCGAGTCGATCGAGATCTGAAGGGCGGCTCTCGACGGCCCCCCAAGGCGGTCTTGGAGCACGCAATCATCGAGCTGTGTCGCAGCGAGGCCCCGCGCAGGCCCGCGGCCGGGCCAGCTACCTCTTGACCCCCAGAACCCCGCGCGCCATGTTGAGCCGTGCGCGGTCGCGCGGCCAGCAGTGGCAACCAGCTGATCTCGAAGCCACGAGTGACCCCGACCCAGAAGGACTACTTCGTGAGCCAACGATGCAGAGCATGAGCAGCCAGCTGGCCCGCCCTTCCTTGGAGCACCTCGCTCAAGCCCCAGTGCCCACCAAGCACGGCCTTTTCGAGATGCACGTCTTCCGCTGGGATGACGGTGTAGGAAGGTTCGGCCTGAGCAATGAGCACTTGGCGCTTGTCGTCGGAGACGTCCGTGGCAAGCGGCGGGTCCCTGTCAGAGTCCACTCCGAGTGCATGACGAGCGAGGTCTTTAGCTCGCTCAAATGCGACTGCCGTGAGCAACTCGAGAGGGCACAAGCAGAGGTGGCAAAGCGGGGGCTGGGAGTAATCCTGTATCTCCGGCAAGAGGGGCGCGGGATTGGCCTCGCGAACAAGATTCGAGCTTACGCACTCCAGGCGGCTGGGGCCGATACGATCGAAGCCAACGAGCTGCTTCACCTGCCCGTCGATGCACGCCAGTACGACGTGGCGGCCGAGATGCTGCGCGCCCTCGGGGTCGAGTCAATCGAGCTGATGACGAACAATCCGGAGAAGGTGGCGCAGCTGAAGCGTCTCGGTGTGGAGGTCGAGGGCCGCATACCCACGGTGGTGGCAGCGAACCCGTTCTCCGCTGCATACCTGGAGGTAAAGCGTCGCCGTATGCAGCACGACCTCCCGAGTTCTCCGTACACGACGCTCGGTATGGACGACCCGGTGGGCAGCGGCACAGCGCACTGAGCAACTCAACGCCTGCGCGCCTCCGCGTGCGTGCCGAGGCGACCCTGCGGAGCCACGGTCAGAGGACGCCCTCGGGCACCTATTGTCCACCCCAGAGCAGTCCTTCCAGCCCGCTGCTGCGGCTGACGCGTCGTGCCACCGCCGATTCGATGCTTGCGCGACTGGCAAACAAAAGGATGCGCCTTCGCGCTCGTGAGAACGCCGTGTACAGCATCTCCCGCGTCAATAGGGGTGAACCCGACCGCGGCAAGACGCACAGCGCCGTGTCAAATTCGGATCCCTGACTCTTGTGCACGCTCATGGCATAGGCCGTTTCGAAGCGTGGGAGTCGCGGCACGGCGACGGCGCGTTCCACGCCATCGCCGGTGACGAAGTGAGCTCGAAGGCGGCGGTCGCTGCCGTGCCAGAGAACGCCGATGTCACCATTGAAGAGCCCCACGCGGTAGTCGTTCTCAGTCACGAGCAGCGGCTTCCCGGCGTAGTCTCCATCCGGGAGCGTGAGGCCGCGCACGGACAAAACCCCTTCGATGCGGGCCGTGAGCCCCTCCACCCCAGCACGACCGCGACGGTGGACTGCCAGCACCCGGAACCTCCCGAACGCGGCGAGAGCGTCCACGGCCGAAGCGCTGCTCAATACCGGGCCGTAGCCCTCGAACACCGCCTCGTCGAAGCGATGGTCGAGCGGCAGCTCCTCGTCGGCCGGCACCCACTCGACCTCTGGGTACTCGCTCGACTCGAGCACGTGGACCACCCGCTCCACATCACCCGCACGCACGGCGCTAACCAAAGCGCCAACACCGCTCCGCACGTCGAAACGATAGCTCCGTCGGAGCTCGACGATCTGATCGCGCAGCGGCATAGCCGCCGGATCCGCGGCGACCTCGCCGCAGCCCGCATGCGCAAGGAGCCTGACGCGTTCTAGGCTATAGCCGCGACCCCGAGCTCGCCGGGTGAGATCTCCGAGGACGGAGCCGGCTTCGACGGACGTCAGCTGCTCGTCATCGCCGAGGAGCACTACCAGCGCCGAACTGGGCACTGCATCCAAGAGACCGCTCAGCGCGATCAAGTCCACCATGGATGCCTCATCGAGCACGACCACATCGGCAAACAGGGGCTCGGGCTTCTCATAGCGACCCAGGGGGTCGAGGCCTCTTCTCCGAAAGACGGCGCGATGAAGGGTCGATGCTGTCTCGGGGATGCCGTCGGCTATCGCCGGGGGCAGGCCCAGCGCCGCCTTCGCCCCCTGAATGGACTCCGCGAGCCGCGCGGCTGCCTTGCCCGTTGGCGCCAGGAGGGTGACTCGTAGCGGTGCTCCTGCCTGCGCCAGTGCCACGCTCTGGAGTAGTGCCAGCAGCCGCACGACGGTCGAGGTCTTGCCGGTACCGGGCCCGCCCACCACGACGGAGAGGTGACCAAGCAAGGCTGTCACCGCAGCGATCCTCTGCCAGTCCGTCACCGCGTCCTGGGAGCCGAAGAGTTCGGCAACGATCGCCGGAGCAGGGCTCGGCAGCTCCGACCTTGGTCCCGAGGACACGCGCTCGAGTAGCCGCATCGCCACGTTGCGCTCCGCGACCCAGTAGCGATATAGATAGAGGCTCGGCCCTCTGCCAACGACGAGCGGCGTGGGCACCTGCCCATCACCCGCCACCCCAGAATCCCGCAGCACCGTGGCGAGTTCGAGCACCGACGGCCAGCGCTCGAGTCCGCACGCTGTTGCCCATTCGGGACGCAGCACGACTCCGTCGAGTGGCACGCATACATGGCCAGCGCGAGTCTGCCTGGAGGCCACGGATGCGGCAGCTCGCACCCAGGGGTGAGGTCTCGTGGCAAGACCGTTGATCAGGTCACCCAGGGCGAGATCGATGGCTCCGAGCAGGGGCTCAGGCTCCCCAAAGTGCGGATTCACAGCCGCCCCCGGGGCTCGAGATGACAGGCATCCTCATCGACCAGGCCGTCGATGAGGTCGCGCGGAGGCCTATCGTACCAGACGCCGAATCGAGGCGACTGGCCCGGCACGAGACCCCGCAGGAAAAGATAATAGACTCCGCCGAAATGGCGCTCGTAGTCGTAGTCGGCGATCCGAAGCCGTAGGTAACGATGGAGAGCCAACACGTACAGATGGTACTGGAGGATGTAGTGGTGCTCGATCATCGCGGCGCTGAGCCGCTCCTGCGAGTAACCGTCGAGCTCCTCTCCCAGGTGGTTGGATTTGTAATCGACGAGGTACCACCGCCCATCCAGCACGAAGACCAGATCGATGAACCCCCGCAAGTATCCCTCGAGCGGAACGAACTCGAGCGCACTAAGCAGCGCGGCGTAGCGCTTCACTGTCGCGTTGGTCGCCGCACCCGCAAAGCTTCTCCCCAGTCTCGCAGCGTCGAGCATGGTGGAGCCACGTGAAGGCACTGGGACGATGAACTCCAGCTCGTCCAGGCGCTGGCGCCGCCCTACCCGCTCCAAGCGGATAGAGCCCGAGTCGTCGAGCGCTGCCGAGACGACGCTTCTCACGCATTGACAGACGGTCTCGCCCCATCGTTCACCATCGAAGCCATGCAGCCTCATCTGCTCGATCACGATCCCATCGAGGCCCGAGGGTTCCTCAGCTAGCCGATTCACGGCCTCGAAATCGACACGCTCCATGACAGCGTGAAGTAGCTCTCCCGAGCGAGCGCCGCGCGGAAACCCGAGGAGGTTCGCCGCTCCTTGTGCTGCGCCTGAGAAGCTTGTTGGCCTGTCGCGAACACGCCCCGATTCGTCACGATCTCGCCCGATGAGGCTTGCAATCCCCGTTACGGCGTCTGGGCCGCGCCCGGCCGCCAGTGAAGAGAAGCTCGCTGTACGCCAGTTGGCTGATAGGGCCCTTCGGGCGAGGCGTGGACCGCTCCACTCCAGCGAGCCCCTCTGTGCCTGCAGGGGCGTGCAGAGCACGAGCTCCGCATTCGAGATCCGGATCGTGCCCTGAGAACGGCTCTCGAGGTCGGCAAGCTGACGCCGCATCCTTGGCTCGTCGAGCTTGTCTGGACCGGAGTCGCCATGGCGCCCACGAAACCCATGGTGAAACAGGTGAGCGAGCGGGGAGCCCTCGACTTCCGTGAATAGGCCCCATATGACACGGCATTGATGCCGCGCTCGCGTCAGCGCGACATAGGTCAGCCGAAGACGCTCCGCCAGCAGCTCGCGCTGTGCCGCCGCGATGGCCCCCTCCTTCTCGCCGAATGGACGCAGGTCGAGCTTGAGGCGCTGCCGATCAGCGGGGTCGTGGTACTTCAGGTGACGAGCCTCCTCGGCCACCAACACCGCCTGCTCCCAGAGGTAGGGGCAATAGACGACCGGATACTCGAGCCCCTTGCTGCGGTGCATCGTCGTTAGCTGAACTGCCGAAGCGTCGCTCTCGAGTCGCAGCTGCTGCGCGTCACGCCCGACGGCCTGACGCACCTCGTCGTCCCTCCGGGCCGTCTCCAACCACTCGACGAGCCCGGTCATGCCGAGGTGATCCTTGGACGCCACCTGGTGGAGCAGCTCCCCCAGGTGAAGCCAGTTCGTCAGCGAACGTTCGCCGCCCACTGCCGACAGCAGGCGCTGCGCCACCCCGAGCTCCGCGCTCAGAGCCAAGAAGGCGCGCATGAAGCCGCGTGACAGCCATTCCTCGTGCCACTGCGCGAAGCGGTTGACCCACACCTCCCAGCCGAGAGGGTCATCACGGAGGCTGGCGATCTCCTCTGCCCCGATCCCCAAGGCATCGGAGGAGAGGGCTGAAGCAAGCCAGGAGTCGTGGCCGGGCTCGGCGAGAGCGCGCATGACGAGCAGGAGCTCATGAGCCTCACCACTGGCGAGCACGCTGGCGTCCCCTGCCAAAACGCTCGGGATCCCGAGCCGGCGCAGAGCACGCTGCACGTCGTTCGCCTGCCGGTTCGTTCGCGTGAGCACCGCGATGTCCCCGGCGGCGACGGGGCGCCCTGCCAGCGTCGCACCGGCCGCGAGCAACCGATGGATGTCGCTCGCGACAAGCGCGGGGAGTCGCTCGGATGCCCAATCCGTCTTCGTCAGGCGCCCTCGAGCTCCCACCTCACCCTCGCCGCTGACGAACAGGACCTCGAAAGGAACGGCCCTTGCGCCGCCGATCTGCATGCTGTCGGCAGCACCCGGGCGCGCGGAGACGGGCGTGAAGTGGATGCCATCTAGCAGGAAGGGGCGCTCGGCGTGTCCGAAGACAGAGTTGACGGCCGCAACGAGTCCCGGATCCGAACGCCAGTTCGTGTCCATGGTCCATTGTTGGCCCCGCGTATCGGCTACGGCGCGCAGGTAGGCGAAGATATCCGCACCGCGGAATGCGTAGACCGCCTGCTTCGGATCCCCGACCAGGTAGAGCCCAGTTCCCGCGCGCCGGTACACGGTTCGAAAGATGTCGTACTGCACCGGATCGGTGTCCTGAAACTCGTCGATGAGTGCAGCTGGGTAGCGATGGGCAAGGCGTGTAGCGAGCTGGGGACCGCGCGGCCCCCGCAGGGCCTCCGCCAACTCGCGGAGCAGGTCGTCGAAGGTGCGGATGGCCTGCTCGCCTTTGCGTCTGCCAAACTCGGTGCGTGCCCAGGCAATGAGCTCTCGCTTCTTGAGCTCCAGCCAAGCCCCTAACGCCTGCAGAGCAGCGGTGCGCGCCGATAGCAGCTCGGCACATTCCTCGAAGAACGGGTGTTGGGGGGGTACCTTGCCGCGCTTGGTACCGTCTTGCAGGGAAGCTGGAGTGAACTTGCCGAACTGTTCGAACCAGCCATCCAGGCATTCCCGCGGTGACGTGAGCAGCGCGTCGAGCTGGCGTATCCAGTTCTCCACCCAGGTGTCGCGATAGCGGTTGCCTTGGAGCACGCCCGGCTGTCGTAGCAACCGGAGAACCTCTTCCCGTGAAGATTGCCATCGGGCGGCGAGCTTCCTTCGACACTCGTGGTAGCGTCGCACCTCCTCATCGGAACCCGGCACCTCCCCGCTGACGCCCACCACAGGCATATCCGGCCACGCGACGGCGTCCCAGGCCAGCTCTTGGGCAACCGCTAGCGTGAACCGTTGCTCGGCGAGGTAGTCGAGCTGAGCGACCGAGACATCGCTGAAGGCTCGCGCCCACCAATCTGCCACGAGCTCCCGCAACAAGGGGCGGGCGTCGTCGACGAGCTCCACATCGAATGGCGCTCCAGACTCGAACGCATGCTCGCGCAGCACGCTCTGGCAGAAGCCATGGATCGTCATCACCCCCGACTCGTCGGTCGCCGCGATGGCTCGCCCCAGGCGCTGCCGCGCCAATGATTCGTCGCAAGGACGCAGCACTCTCAGCAGGGATTCATCCTTGCACCCGCGCGGGTCGTCGAGAGCTTCCAGCGCCTCCCTCACTCGCAGACGAATGCGATGCTTGAGCTCCGCGGTCGCGGCACGGGTGAAGGTCACGACGAGGATGCTCTCGAGGCCCAGCCCTCGCTGCAGGATGAGCCGCAGAACGAGGGTCGCAATGGCATACGTCTTGCCGGTGCCAGCGCTCGCCTCGATGAGATGCGTCCCCTGTAGAGGCAGGGTGAAGATGTCCAACGGCCTCACGGACACTCCTCCTGCAGATATCGGCGAAGCGGACCGAAAACTCGCTCAGCGAGCGTCGGGAAGTCTGGCAAGCTCTCCGAGCCTTCCGGCAGCATGCGCAGCGCCGGTGCCAGGGGGTTGCCCCAAGGCAGGAATCGCTGCAGGTAGGCCCGCTCGCTCCCGTCAATCCTCGAGAAGCGCTCGTTTCGATACACCTTCACCGCAGCGGCGAGCGCACGATCCAACATGCCGCCTTCATCGTCTTTGCCTGGTCCGCCCAAAGCCACGACGAATGCCTCTGCGGGAGTCGGGAAGAAGGGCAACGGCGCCCGACGTCCGAGCGCATAGAGCTCACAAAGATCGGCCAGGTAGAAGCGCGCGCGCACTCGTTCGACCGGAGCGAAGATGCTCACGGCCGCCCCTGCATCTCCCCCACTCTCGGCCCTTGTGACCAAGATGGTCTCGGTTGCCGTACCTCCGCGTGACGCTTGAAGCGCCAAGTGGGCGACCCACGACCGCAACCGCAGTCGCGCGCTGCTGCGCGAGAAGGCGACAGTGACCAGCCTTTCGCCATATACCCCGGAGAGCACCCCTGAAAGCCGAAATCCTCCGACGCTCAGGTCGAGAGGTACGCTGACCGGCTCGACCCCAGCAGTCCAGCGTTTCGCCAGCTGCGCGGCAGCCGCTGCCTCGGCGAGCAGCTGCTCGAAGGCGCGGCGCCCAATCGCGCCATGTGGAAGAAGGCCCGCCGCGCGCAAGTACGCCTCCGGCTGCTCCGGCTGCGTGCCCTCGAGCTCCCACTCCAACAGGCACCTTCCCACGTTGTACCGAGCCAGGCCATCGAGCTCCAATGGCTCGCGATCGGACTCCAGCGCTTCCGCGTCCCGCAAGCGAAGCCCCAGCTCGCGTTCGGAGTAGTAGATGATGGGCTGCTCGAGAAAGCGCGTCAGGTCGCCAAGGCTGACATGGCCCTGCTCCGCCGGAGCCGGGAGCTCTCGTCGCTGGAAGGCCGGCAGCTCGACGTGCCTGTCCCCGACGACTCGAACGGCAGCAGCCGCGTTCTGCGCCGAATAACTGAAGAGCCGCGGATCGCGCTCGGCAAGGTAGTACTGGGGGCTGTACGCGGTCAGCGGGTGCTCCACAACGATTCGAGTCCTGGGACGGTCGGCCACGGAGTGACCAGCACAATGAAAGGACCCATCGATGACGTCCAGTAGCTCGCTGACGACCACCGAAGGCGGCCGTGCTTGATGATCATGTACGCTACGCCCCGAGTAGAGGACGATGAAGCGGTCGCGCGCAGAGAGCAGTGCTTCGAGGAAGAGGTAGCGATCCTCAGCGCGTACCGAACGATCCCCGGCCCTGGGAGACTCGGCGACTATATCGAAACTTGGGGGGCGGTCGACCCGGGGAAAAGCGCCATCATCCATGTCCATCAAGCAGACCAGGCGGAATGGAATGCTGCGCATCGGCAGCATCGCGCAAAATGTCACGCCCCCGGCCATGAACTGGTGGGCGCTTTGCTCCTCCCCAAAGCGTCGCGTCAGCTCCCGCTCAACGAACCTCAGATCGAGCGGATCGTCGAAGTCCGCGCGCTCGGCCTCGTCGCGCAGGGCCCCGAGAGCCGCGCGGATCGCCGCGGCTTCCCACGCCGAGCTTCCTTCTACGTCCAACAGGGCGTCGAGGATGGCGGTCAGGTGCTCCCACCACTGCCGCATGACGCAGGGCTTCGCGACCCGGCGCTGGGCGGAGGTGAGCGCCGCCAGGAAGGCAGAGACCCCTCCGAGCAGATCGCTCGCCGTTCCCTCTGGGCCATCGCAAGGTAGCACGCCCTGGAAGGGAGGATCGATCCGCGCTGGCATCGCCACGCCGAGCAGCAGGCGTCGCATCCCGAAGCTCCACGTGTGGGCATCGACGGCCGGCACACCCTGTTCGGAGCGATGCTCGGCATCCCGCCCCCAGCGCACACCGGACCGCATAACCCAGTCCTTGATGCGCGCCAACTCTCTCTCTGGAATGTCGAAACGGGCCCTGATGGGGCGGTGGTGCAGCAGGTCGAGCACCTCGCTCGCCTTCATGCGCCCTCGGAGGACGCGCAGCACGGTGAGGAATGCCCGCACGAGCGCGGCATCGGCTCCCAGAGGCCGATCGGCAACGCGGTAAGGGATGTTGCCTCCCCCGGGACGCTCGGCGAACACGGCGTCGATGAGGGGAGCGGCTCGCTCGATGTCCGGGGCCATGACGATCACGTCCCGCGGCTCCAGGGACGGATCTCGCTCGAAACTGTCGAGGAGCAGGTCCTTCAACACCTCCAGCTGGCGCAGGGTGCTGTGACAGGAGTGAACCTGGACCGAGGTATCGTCATCCCGGAACGCGGCGGGTCCTTCGTCGAAACCCGCACCCCGGGCGCGCAAAGCGAGGACATCGTCCTGCAGCGTGTGTAGTACGCATGCGGAACCGGGCTCGACGTAGGCATCTTGCTCGCGGCCGGGGGTCAGCGCCGATTCGAAGACATGCTGGAACTCGCGCCCTTGGCGGCCGAAAGCCCCGAGCAACGCGTTGCCGACCTCCCAATGATCGGGCTCGAGCATCCCCGTAGCAGGGCGCTCGAAACGGGCGAGTTCGCGGGGGGCTCTCGTGAAGGCCCAGTACTCGCGGCAGGGGCTGAGCCAGAAGAAATGGACGTCAACGGCTTCCGCGACTCTTCCCAGTAATGCGACGTAGAGGGGCGGCAGAGCAGAGATGCCTATCACGGCGAGTCGGGGCGGGAGCACCTTGCGGGCGCGGACGTCGAACTCCGGCAGGCCCATCATATGACGAGCACGCGATGCGAAGTGCGCGGTCCCATGATGCGCGACGATCCGACGCCACAGCTGGGCTTGCCAGTGGTCGTCCGCTCCACTCTCCCAGCTCGCGATGAGGTCTGGCCGGTACACCACGTACTGGTCGAACGATTGCGCGAGCTGCCGCGCGAGCTCCAGGCGACGAGGGGCATCACCCGTCTCACCGACGTACGCCGCCACAGGGGCGAAGGCGGGCTCTCGCACGGCGGTAGCGAGCAGGGCCGCAATCGTCCACGTGAGCTGCTCCCGAGCGAAGGCAACAGGTTCCGCCGGCCCTTCGATCTCTAGCCGGTCGAAGAGGCCTTCGAAGAACGACCTAGGGAACGGAAAGCTCGCGTTGGCCCACACCCCGAGCCGCGCGGCGAGCTCCATCGAGAGCCACCGCTGCAGCCCGCGACTCTGAAGGAGGATGGTCTCGGCCAGCAGCGGATCGTCGACTGGGCGAGCTAGCACGGCTGACAGCGCCTCGACGAGCTGCTCCATCCGATTGCTGCGATGAACGACCAACACGGCGGGCCGCACCCTAGGCCCTTTCCATACTTCGCTCAAACCACTTCCCATCGATGCGGGGTGGAGCTACGGGGTCGGGTATCGGCGACGGGTAAGCCGGTGTCCGCTCGGTCGATCCCAGCGCAGTCAAGCCCGACGGCCGAAGGGACCCTCGTAGCCACGAGCGCTCGCACGGCGCCTCCTGCAGAAGTGTGCTAGGCGGGGTACGCGGCTCTCTGTGGCTCCGCACCCCCTGGTTACCTTGAACCACGTCTCGACCTCAGGAAAGGTTTGCTTGCGATGAATCTCGTTGAGTGGCTCCAGCGTCTGATGAGCAATTTCGGAGCCGGCTGGGTCATGTGGTTGCTGGTCCTCCTGAGCGTGATCTCCGTCGCGATCATGCTCGAGCGTGGCTGGTTCTACTGGTCGCTTCGCGACGACATCGCTGCGCTCGCCGAACGTCTCCGAACAGCGCTCCGCGGCGGCGACTTCGAAGAGGCGCGAAAGCACCTGGAGGCTTCCCCGAGCGCGGAGGCGGCGGTCGTCATCGCCGGGCTCCTCGAGGCCGATAGGGGCGCCAAGTCAGCCGCGGAAGCCATGCAAGGAGCCATGGCCCTGCAGCGCATGAAGCTGGAACGTCGCCTGGCCTATCTCGGCACAGTGGGCAACAACGCCCCCTTCATTGGGCTATTCGGCACGGTGATTGGCGTCATCCAGGCCTTCGAAGCGCTGGGACGTGAAGACGCGGCAGCGGCAGCCACGGCCGCTGCGTCCGGGATGGCCCCCCAAGAGGTCATGACCGCCATTGCCGAAGCCCTCGTGGCCACCGCGATCGGCCTTGCCGTCGCGATCCCCGCGGTCGCGATGTATAACGTCTTCCAGCGTCAGGCGAAGGCGATCCTCGCCAATACCGAGGCCCTGAGCCGCGTCCTCATCGCGCACCTGGTCGCCGTACCGGACGGGGACAGCTCGCCTGCTGCGTCTACTCGGCAGGGTGACGCCACGGCACCCAGCGGCGAGAAGGGGGACTAGCCGATGGCTGGCGGAACCCAAGACGACGACGACATCATCAGCGCCATCAATGTCACGCCTCTCGTTGACGTCATCCTGGTGCTCTTGATTATTTTCATGGTGACTGCCCGCATCATCGTTTCCCAAGGGATGCCCATGGACCTCCCGAAAGCCGCCAGCGGGAAGGAGATTCAGACGATCTTTTCGGTCGAGCTCACGGCCGAAGGCGCCACTGTGGTGGATTCGGAGCCGGTGGCGAATGACGATGAGGTGTCGCGCCTTGCCAAAGCAGCCAAGGCAAAGACCCCCGATCTGCGTGCCGTGATCCGCGCCGACCGCAAGGTGGAGCACGGCCGCGTGATCCACGTCCTCGACCTGCTGAACCGGTCAGGGGTCGACAAGATAGCCTTTGCGGTGACCCCCATCAGTGAACCCATCCCAACCACGACGCAGTAGCCTCCAAGGAACGGCGCCTATGTGCCCCGACCCGAGCCAACCCCCTCGCCCATTTTCCGCGCCGCCCGCCACCACACATGGCTCCGCCGGCCTCGGGCCCCTCGGTCCCGTGCTGGCGTTGGGCCACCGGGAGGTTCGGCGTGGCATGGTGGTCGGACTGGTGGGCGCGTTGGTGTTGCATTCGTCCGTGGCCGCCCGCGCCGCCACGCACCTCGCGGAGCTTGGATCTTTTGCCGAGCTGGTGCGGAGCCACGCTGCCACACGCGTTCGAACTGTTTACGCCATCGAGGTGGATGACCCGGAGCCCGAGCCCGAGCCCGAACCCGAACCCGAACCCGAACCCGAACCCGAACCGTCCCCGCCAGAACCAGAGCCGTCCCCGCCGGAACCAGAGCCACTCGAGCCGCCACCGAGCCCGCTCGAGAGTCCCCCCGAACAGGTCGAGGAACCGCCTCCTGCCGCAGCTGAAGCTGGCAAGCTCCTCACCGCAGAGCCAGACCCGAACGCCCCCGTGGACTTGACCGGCGAGGGTTTCGTCACGGGAGAGGGCACCCGGTTCGCTGGCGGGGTTACTGCTGTTGCTGGCACATCCAAGACTGCCGTCCGCAACCGCCGTGCAGGAACCGGGAACGGCACCGGCAATCCGGGTCCCGCCGTGTCGCGGCGCTCGGCACCAGTCCGAGACCTCTCCCGCTCTCCGAAGCCGGTAGGCGACCGCTGGAACGACTGCGGCTTCCCACCGGAGGCGGACCTCGAGCAGATCAACTACATGAGGGTGCGCTTGGTCGTCACCGTAGGCAAAGACGGACGCGCCGTCAGTGCCCAGGTACTCGGTGATCCCGGCTACGGCTTCGGTCAACGGGCTCGCCAATGCGCCATGCGCAAGCGCTTCTCGGTTGGTCTCGACACCAACGGTCAACCCGTAGTCAAGACTACCCCTCCCTTCATTATCACCTTCGAGCGTTAGGCCCGAACGGATAAGCCGCACCCAATAGACCCCAGCCGATAGGCTAAAGCTATACCAGCGCTGCTCGTTGAGCGATAGTACGCCCTACTCCATGACTGATCGGGCGCAGCAACTCGCCAACGTCGAGCTTTTCGCCGGACTGAAGCCGGTAGCGCTTCATTTGATCGCGCGCGTGGCAACCGAAGAAACCCACCCTTCGAACACCAAATTGTTCGAGCATGGGGCGGTCGGTGACCGGCTCTACCTCATCCTCGAGGGCAAGGTGCGCATCGGCCGCACCGTGCCGGGAATGGGCGAGGAAGCCCTGGCCGTTTTGGGCCCCGGCGATGCCTTCGGGGAAATGGCCTTGCTCGATGAAGCACCGCGCTCCGCCGACGCAACGGTTCACGAGCGCTGCCGCTTGCTCACGATCACGAAGGGAGCGTTCGACGATCTCCTGTTCATCCACAGGGACCTCGCCTACGAGGTGCTCTGGAACATGGTGCGGGTGCTTCTGGGACGTCTGCGAGAAACGAATGAGAAGCTGACCTTCCTGTCGGTGACCGGGAGGTTCTAGCTCGTTTCGCGTCCACACCGCGCCGCACGCAGCCGCCAAGGCGCCAGCCGGCCGCTTGACCTACCCAGAAAACCTGGTTCCGGAGCGATGGAGCTCACCCCCACAGCACGACATGCACTCCGAATTTGACGTCTTAACACCCGTTCAGTACCGTAAGGCCTACCATGCAGGGCCTCACGAAGCGCCAATCCCAGACGCTGGAGTTCATTCGTCACTCGATCGAGGAGCGCGGCTATCCTCCTACGTTACGCGAGATCGGCGAGTACATGGGTATCCGGTCGACGAATGGAGTGAATGATCACCTCCGCGCCCTGGAGCGCAAGGGGTACCTGCGCCGAGAAGACATGAAGAGCCGAGCCCTGCGGTTGGTAGAGGACCATGGCGGGGAGGCTGAGGTCCGCACGTCTGATACGGAGCTTGTCGAGATACCGGTTCTGGGGCGGGTGGCAGCGGGACTGCCACTTCTGGCCGAGGAGCAAATCATCGACTCGGTCCGCGTGGACCGAGCCATGGTGCCCAGCGGTGGGGAGGTATTCGGTCTTCGGGTCGCTGGGGATTCGATGATCGAAGCCGGTATCCTGAGCGGCGACTATATCTTCGTGCGTAAACAGGCCACGGCCGAGCGCGGCAACATCGTCGTCGCTCTCATCGGCGATGAAGCTACGGTCAAATATTTCTACCCGGAACGGGACTACATCCGTTTCCAACCTGCGAACGCTCAGATGGCGCCCATCCTGGTGCGAGCGACAGACTTCCGCCCGACAATGCTGCTTGGGAAGGTTGTCGGCCTTTACCGCAGGCTCTGATCCCGTCGCGGCGTGCACGAATACCGCCGCTTCGCCGCGTGAAGCAGCAAACCTATGGGCGAGGCGACGGATTGGTTCTGCCGCACTGAGGCACGCCGCACTGAGGAACGGCGCTGAGGAACGGCGCTGAGGAACGGCGCTGAGGAACGAGCGGCCCTGCGACTCGAACGCCCCGGGGTTCTATGCCGTGGAGGGGTTGTTCGGCAGAACGGCGCCGCTCACGGGGTCCGTCAACGCCGGTCCCTCCGATGCTGTTGACGACAGTTGATGCCCGTTGCTAGCGTGCGATGTCGTGGTGGCCCGTTAGCCAAAGGGCTCTCGATGCACGAAACCTCGAACCTCGCCCCCTGTATGAGCAGGCGTTCGCGTTGCGCGTCGCTGAACGCTTTGGGTACGTCGTCGCTGGCCTGGGGACGCGCCGCCTACCGACGCGAAACGCGGCGCGCCGAGCAGCGCGGCGTGCGATCCCGAGCGTCGGACACCGAACGGTTGGAGGCGCATGACAGCCGCAGCTTCAGCGATTCGTGTCCCGACGAGATGGGGGCCTCCGAGCACGGAGCACTCGGCTTCACCATCCCTCGAGCCGCCGCGCTCGTGAGACGTGGCAAAGCCAAGAACACTGAACAAATCCGCTTTGAGTACGATAAGCCGGAGATCGCGCGCTGCAGCTACCCTGTACTGGATGACGTGGTAGAGGTGTTCGACGAGAATCCGGATATCAGGACTGAGCTCCGGCACTGCGCCGGTCGCCGTGGCACCGCGCAAAGCAACAAGGGATCAAGTGAGTGCATTGGCGCCACTGTTCACGATCGCGTCGTGTCCGAATGCGTCAATGGTGGTCGCCTGACATCCCGTAGACACGGCTTCGACGACCCCGTCCCCCCGCACAGATTACCGCAGACTCGAGCCATCGACCGCCGGCTGCAATTCCTCCGCACCGCAGGCACGGGGCTGACTGTCGCCCCTAGCCCGCACAACAGCACCGCCCCCTACTGACCGATCTCCCAAGGAGCTTTCCCAGTGGTTCGAAGATTCCTGTTCCTGGTTCCTCTTGCATTGGCACTGCTCGTTAGTGCGGCCGCCGCAGCTCCCCTCGACAAGTCCGCGAACGAGAAGATCGACGAAGCCATCAACGAGCACTACCTTGCCACGGACTTTCGCAAGGCGGAGGGGATCCTGCTTGGCGTCATCAACGCCTGCAACGACCAGTGCAGTCCAAGTGTCATCGCGCGAGCGTGGATGTACGTGGGGCTCGTGAGAGGCTCGGGCAACCAGGATATCGGCTCAGCCACGGAGGCGTTCGGGAACGCCGTTGCCGCGGATCCGAACGTCGACTTGGACCAGGCACTCGCTACCCCTGAGACGCAGGATGCGTTTCGCTCAGTGAAGAAGAGCGGAGGTGGGTCGGGAGGTGCAGCCGCAACCCCAGCCGCCGCTGGCGTGGCAACCCTGGATTGCACGCCAGCCGTGCGCGAAGTCGAGACAAGCCGCCCCATTCCGATCAGTTGCGACGCTCCGAGCGGGGCGGCAGCCGTCGAGCTGGCATACAGGCGCAGCTCCGACTCGGCCTACACGACCGTGCTCTTCGAGGAAGCCGGTGGTTTCATGACAGCCGAGGTCCCCTGCGAAGCGACGAGCACGCCGGGCGAGCTGCAGCTGTACGTTGTCGCGAGCGGCGCAGCTGGTGGCGTTGCTGGCCAGTGGGGCACGCCTGACGCACCGGTGATCATCAACCTCGTCGAGGAGTCCACGATGGCCCCGCCGAGTCTCCCGGGACAGCCGGCTCCCCCTCGCTGCGGTGCTACTGGCACGGGAGGCATCGAGGACTCTGGAGCGGACTGCCCCCCTGGCTTCCCGGGCTGTGCGGGTGCAGGGAACTGGGGTGACAGCTGCACCCCGGCAGAGCCCTGCAAGGAAGGGCTGTACTGCGAGCAAGGCATCTGCGAGCCTGCTCCGGCGTGCGACTCTGACAGCGAGTGTGCAAGCGGCGTCTGCTCGGAAGGGTTCTGCGAGATGGAGGCTGGCGGTGAGGGGGCTGCTGGTCCTTTCAAGAAGAACTGGGTCGGGCTTCACGTCGGCTTGGATATCCCGATCGTGGTGGGCAACCAGCTGTGCTTCCGGGACGGCGGTTGGAACGATGGGTTCCGGTGCTACGATTCTGCGGGCAACGGTCCCGTGGAAGACTACAACCTGTGGTCCTCAGGCCGTTCCGCGTCACCCCTGCTGGGCACGACGCGTATTCTGCTCTCCTACGATCGCTTCTTCACGCCAAAGATCTCGGTCGGAGCCCGGGCGGGTTTCGCCTTCGGGGGCGGCGAGGCGGATTTCCAACCCATCCACGCAGAGGCCCGCGTCGCCTACTGGTTCGTGGGCGTCAACGATCTGGGCTTCAATCCCTACGTTTTCGGCGGCGGCGGAATGGCGCAGGTAAACAGCAAAGTTACGGCAGATGTTTGCCCTGTGAACCTCACTCCGGAGCAAGAGGCGGCTGGCGTGCCCGGTTGCCCGGCGACATATCAACTGGACGCCTACAAGCTAATGGGGCTTGGCTTCGTGGAAGCCGGCGCGGGGGCACTGATCAAGGTGGCCGGTAGTAGCGGCGTTCTCGTCAACGTCGGCTTGATGTACATGTTCCCCTTCCCCGGCGTAAACATCGAGCCCTCCGTCGGCTACGTCGTGGGATTCTAATTGGGCAATAGTTGAAGGTCGTCCTGGCGCGAGCCCTCATCGAGGAACCGCGCCAGGCACAGAGCGCGCGCCATGCCGGTCCCCGTCCGGTATCGCGGCGTGTCAGTTCAGTCGGGCTGGGACAAGGCTAGCGCCATCCGTATTCTGTCCCCGCGCTCTTCGCATCTCGCTCCGAACACCTTCTGCCGCCAGCGTGGCGCGAATCCGTCGCGCGCGAGCGCTATCATGCAGCATGCAGAGGAGGTCCGCCCGGCCCGACACGGACAGCTTCTGGAATGTGGCTGTCAGCTGGTTGGCGATGGTGTGCCGAGCGGTGCTCCGAGCGCTGGCGATCTCGGCGTGCGAATGCCCTTCGATGAACAGCCTCGCGACAGCCGCTTCAGCTGGCGACAAGAGGTAGTCCAAGCAGCCGTCGACCCGCTCGAGGCCAAGCATGCGATACTCGCCGGCCGCTTCGAAGGGCCCAATCATTCCTTTTGACACGTCGGTCTTTTCATGGGCTGCATGAACGAGCGTGTACAGAGCCATTGGGATCCGCGAGAGCAGACACCTGAGGCCCATCGCCCGTAACACCCGGCCGATGCTGCCTGTCACCGTGCGGTCGTTCACCCCCAGGTCGAGAGCGATCCCCTTGCGCCCGTTGCCCAGGAGGAGCCACTCCAGCATGCGAACCCTGCTCGGAGACAAGTCAGGATGGCTGGGCACTTCACGCCCTCGCGGCTCCAGCACGAGGTAGCAGTGACGGCTCGTTGCAAACACATCAACGATTGTGGTGCGGCCCTGCGTGAGCTCCCTCCAGACGCGCGCGAGGTCGATTTCGACCTGCCGGTCGTCGTGCACGGTGACCGAGGTACCGCCGTGAAGTACCAAACACCGACCCGCTACCCGAACCACATCAATACCGGCATCTGGCAGAAGCTCAAGCTTGCTCATCATGTTCTCCAGCGATGAGTCGCTCCTCGCAGCACTGTCGCCGACGCAGCACCGGAGTGAGTGGCAGGGCGAAACGGCTGCCGTGCTCTAGAGTAACGAGCCAAAGGGATTCGTCGATTGCACCCGATTACAGCCCACGGGCCATGCATTCGGAGCGAGCCGACGACGCCGCGAACGCCTCGTCATTGTCTCACCGCCATGGTCTTGAAGATATCGGGCTCGGGCTCGGGCTCGGGGCATGGGCTACGCACACAGCGAGGCCGTACCTCGGGCAGTAGCACTAAGCAGGGCGGGAACCCTCTTCGCCCTGAATGAAGGTCTGCCCTTTGTACAGCCTCATCGTTGGCAGGAACAGCGCGGCAGAGACGAACATAATGCCCGCAAAGAACCAGAAGTAGCTGGAGCCTTGAAGCCGGCCCGGACCATCGGGGGTCGCGATAAGGAAGTTGACGGCAGAGGTGAACGCGTTCCCCAGGAAGACCGACGCCATGTACGCGGCCATGATGATCGACTTCATGCGACGCGGCGCTTGTGTATAGGAGAACTCCAGAGCGGTGATCGACACGAGTATCTCCGCACAGGTGAGAACAAGGTACGCCACGAGCTGCCACCCGATGTTTGGCTTCTCCCCCGCATCAATGCCCATCTGAACCCAGGCCGTGATCACGAAGGCGAGGGACGCGAGAAACATGCCGACGGCGATCTTACCCAGAGCAGTCACGGCGACATGGCGATTAGCCCAGGGATAGATGACGTAGCTGAATAGGGGGATGAGCAGCAGAACGAGAACTGGGTTCACCGCTCCTATTTGGGAGGACAGCCACTCGACACCGAGGAAATGGCGGTCCATGGCTTCGGCCTGGAGAACCCACGAGGAGCCGGTCTGGTCGAACAGTGCCCAGAAGGGGGCGATCAGCAGGTAGACGACAGCTAGATTCATGAGGGCCCTCAGTCCGTCTGGACCCACGATCTCGCGAGCAAACCGGCGCGCGCCGGCTGCTGGTACATGCGCAAAGCGATGGCGCCCTAGCCAGAACACGAGGAGGGCAATCGCCATGAGCACGCCGGGAACGCCGAAGGCGACACTCGGCCCAAGGTGCTCTAGAAGGACGGGCGTCAGCAGGAACGAAACCGTGGCACCCACGTTCACCGAGAAATAGAACCAGCTGAATGCACGCGGGATGAGGCGCTGATTCTTCGTGCCGAACTGGTCACCGAGGTGAGCTGACACGCAGGGCTTGATGCCGCCGGCTCCGACCGCAATCAGGATGAGCCCCGCATAGAGCCACGCTCGCGGCTCCATCAGCCCTCGCCCAAGCTCCGTGTCGCCGAGCGCCAATGCCGCATGCCCGACGCAGTACCCCAATGAGAGGTAAAGGATGGTCCGATACTTGCCCCAGAGGATATCACTGAGCAACGCGCCAACGACGGGAAACACGTAAGCGGCCGCCGTGAAGAGATGAAATATGCCCTTCGCCTCTTCATCGCTGAAGGTGGCACTTTCGCCAGAAGCCGACACGAGGTGTTGGGTCATGAAGATCGTCAGAATCGCCTTCATGCCGTAGAAGCTGAATCGCTCGGCGGCCTCGTTACCAACGATGTACGGAATGCCAGGTGGCATCGCCGCCGTGTCAAACGGTCGAGTGGAGTAGGGGGAGGGCACAGAGCATCTTAACCCATCACGTCGCCGCCCCCTCACGCTCGGCGACGGATCAAGCCTCCCGGCACCCGGTCGCGCGTCCAGTCAAGGACGGTCGCTGGACGGCTGACCCCCGAAAGCTCGCGCCGCCGATCGCCCCTTACGCAGGTGCCGCACGCAGCGGTTCGCCCTCCGGGCGAGCGACTTCGTGCAAGCCAGCTTCGCCACGCCCTTGGTTTGCCCTGCCGGTCAGGTACTCGCTCGGCGTCGCGCCTACCATGCGACAAAACACCCTATGGAACTGCGCGTAGCTACCGAATCCGGCTGCGAGCGCTGCGCTGAGCAACCGCTCGCCCCCCTGGTCGACGACCTCGAAGAAGCGCTCGATGCGAAGCCTGTTGCGATACTCGACGAGACTCACGGCCATCTCCGCCTTGAAACGACGAGCGAGGTGTCCGGCGCTGACACCGATTCGATCCGCGAGCTCCGCCCCCGACAGCCCCGGCTCGGAACGCAACGTCAGGGCGGCACGCCTCACGAGCGGGCTCAGTTTGGCGGATGCTGGCACCATGGCGGGCAGCTCCTTCGACCGAGCGCGAGCGTCGACGACGTTCCCCAGCAACCGGCCGAAGACGGCGAGCCGAACCTGTTTCGCTTCATCGACGGGCGACTTGCTCAATGCCGTGTCGTTGAAGATGACTCCGACGTCCCGCCGCTCTGAGCGTATTGGGGTGACGATGACCCAGCCGCTGCCCAGGACGATCCGCTCCGCCCGGCTGTGAGCAATGTGCGGAGCGTCCTGAAGCAATAGCCAACGCCCCACGTCACCGTCGACGCGATGCTGCGCCTCCGTGTCGGTGCTCCCATAGTGATAGCGCAGGTGGCGCTCATCGGTGGTCTCCCCAAAAGCGCCGGTTCCCCATGTGCCGCACATGGTGCGGGTGGCCTCGTCTCGCAAGTAAATGGACACACGCTCCAGCCCCAACCTGTCCCGCGCCACTTCGACGGAACGCCTCAGCACGGTGTCGAGGTCCTGATACGCAGATAGCTCGTCGATGGCCGAAAGCACCGAGACGCTCCCAACCATGGTAGCGCCTGAAACCCAAACAGGAGATTTGGCGGTCGCCCCGAGGATGGATGTCCAATCGACATGCCGCAGGTTCTGATTGTCAGTCATAGAGCCTCGGTGGAACGAGAGGCGCCGCTTCGCGGTACCATCACCCAGGAGAACGCTTGAGCCCCAAACCAGACGACAGACCTTGAAAGGGTCGCCAGACTCGGAGCCGTACGGACAGGCGCGACTCGCGAGGTCGCCGCAGCCATGACGGAGGAAAGCCCGGGCGTTGCCCTTACCATAGCTGCCCTGGGCGGCGCTTTCTGCTTATCGTTAATGGCTGCCCCATCTGACGAAACCCCCATCAAGAGGCGAGTACGCGATACGGGTAACGCGCCGCAACTGCATTTGATTGACAGAAACCACACCTTTTTGAGGAGTCCGCAGCGGGCGGGTTGGGGCCAATTTGGTACGCTCCGAGTCTCAAAACGGACCAGCGACCAGAAGCAAGGTCGTGGCCACCCGCCAAAGCGAGGCTCCACGTAGGGGTCTCAGGACCGCACCCGGTCACCACAGGCCCAGCTACCGTCGATCTATGCCGGCCCTCCGGACCGCGAGCTCCAGGGAGCGGAACCGTTGGGCAAGGGCGCGTACCAACGCTCCGGTCCAGCCGTTGACCCCCAATCCTTCGTCCATGATTTGCTTGTCGAGAACCAAAACAGTCACTGGAGTGACCGCCTGGACGCTGGCGGCGCGGGGCTCGTCGAGCAGCAAAGCCATTTCACCGAATACGTCGCCGGCTGCCATCGTGTCGAGCGTCTCCTCATGATCGTCGCTCATGGTACGGAACACACGACAGGTCCCGCTAACGATCATGTAAGCAGTATCACCGACGTCACCCTCCTGGATGATTGTTGCACCGGGCGGGTAGAGCTTACGCGGCAGGTGCAACCCACCACGGAGAAACTGCTGCACGTCGCGCTTCAGGTCCTCCACGGCCTGGTAGCGGCGGGTCGGATCAGGCTCCACTGCTTTGGCGACGATGGCCCTCAGCTGGCGCGCTATGCCGAGACCCATGCAGGCCCGATCCGTCGAAACGATCTCCCCTGCCCGCGCCTTGGCCAGCACCCGCTGCTGATCGCGCTCGGGACCGTAGACGCGCCGCCCCGACACGATCTCATAGAGCACGGCACCCAGCCCAAAGATGTCCGAGCGCTCGTCCATCTCGCTGGGCTCGCCGCGCGCTTGCTCGGGAGCCATGTACTCGGGAGTTCCTACGGCGCCTCGCGCTTCCATCTGCGCGAACTCACCAGACGCGGGCTTCGTCTTCGTCAGCCGCGCGAGACCCCAGTCCATCAGGTAGACTTGCCCAAAATCGCCAACCATCACGTTCGCGGGCTTGATGTCGCGGTGAATGACACCTCGATGGTGAGCGTACGCCAACGCATCACAAACCTTCATAAAAATCTCGAGCCCGCCTTCCAATCGCTCGCTCGTACCAATGCGGTGACGGGGATCGTGGAGCCAGTCATCGAGACTCTCGCCCTGGACCAACTTCATCGTGAAATAGGGGACGCCCTTCGCGTCGACCGACAGTTCGTGTACGGGGATGATGTTGGGATGCTCGAGCTGCCCGGTAATCTGCGCCTCGGCAACGAATCCATCTCGATAAAACGCTGTCTTCGCGTAACGCTTGTCGAGGCGTTTGAGGGCGACATGCCTGAGGAGGTTACGGTCGGTGGCGGGATGGACGCGACCCATACCGCCGCGACCTATCTCTGCGCAAATCCGGAGGTGGTCGGGAGTGGGGATAGCCTCCCTCTCGATCACGTCCGGCGGCACCTCGTGGGCGCCAGCAACGGGAATTGCCTCGATGACGTAGACGGGCTCGGACCCATCCTTATCGCGTTCTTCGGACACTCTGTCGCTCCTGACGTAGACCGACAATGAGAGTACCATTCCTCGACGCGGACGTCGCGTCCGCGGGGCGGCTCGCCAGCGCCAGTCAAAGCGGCCGCCGTCGCGCAACGGGCGGGCTGGAGCGGGCCCGCCGTGCCTCTGCGGCCTACCTCGGGAGCGGAGCGGGCGAGCTCCACATCCCGCGCTCTGCAGCCCTGGTGGCCACCGCGCTGAGCTTGGCAGCCGCATCCCGAAGCGCTGTTCTCAGCCCCTCCTCCACCACAGGGTGGTAAAAGGGCATGCTGAGCATTCCCTCGACAGTCATCTGCTGCTGGACGGCCCAGGCCAATAGGTGGCCCATATGTTCCATACGCGGCCCCACCATCTCACCACCGAGCAGCCGACCTGTGCGACACTCGGCGTAGAGGCGCATGAGCCCTTGGTTCTTCAACATGACCCTCGATCGCCCCTGGTCCTCGAAGGAAACCTCTCCGACGATCCATTCGGTGCCCGGCTCCCCTCTGGCCGCGACTAGCCGCCCGTAGGACTCGCCTATCGTCGCTATCTGCGGATCGCTGAACACGACCGCTAGCGGCGCACGGCGTGCGCCAGGGATGATGTCAGGGAAGGTCGCCGCGTTGGCGCCCGCAATTCTGCCCTCGTCGGCCGCCTCGTGAAGCAAGGGCCGATCGTTGCTGGCGTCGCCCGCAATGAAAACGCTGGAGCCTCCGCACTGCATCGTCGCCCGATCAAAGACTGGCACGCCCCACTCGTCCAAGAGAATGCCCGCATTCTCGAGCCCAATCCCGATGACGTTGGGACGCCGTCCAGTCGCGGCAAGTACGTGGTCGAAGTGCTCACGCCGCGGCGTGCCGTCACGATCGATGAAGCCTATGACGGCGCCCTCCGCCTCGGCAGTCATCTCAGTTATCTTTGCGTCGGCGTCGAGGTAGAGCTCTTCCCCAAATACCTTTCGAGTGACCGCGGCGACATCCGGATCGGTGAGAGGGCCGACGACATTCCCGATCCCAAAGACCCGAACACGCACTCCAAGCCGGTGAAGCGCCTGGCCAAGCTCCAACCCGATGACCCCCGGCCCAAACACGGCAACGGAGCGGGGCAGGTCCTCCCATTCGAACACATCGTCATTGACGATGAGACGTGGACCAAACGCGCGGAATGGTCCCGGAATCGCAGGCGAGGACCCCGTGGCGATGACAACCGACCGTGCCGCGACTCGCGCGATGACCCCCCCTTGGCTCTCACGCTGACGGAACACCTCGAGTTGGCCAGGAGCGACGAAGCGTCCGTAGCCGGCGAGCCTGTCCGCGATCGGGATTTCGTCGATGGAGCGCAGGACCCCACCGACGAATCGATCCCGCTCTCGGCGCACACGCCCCATCACGGCCTTGCCGTCGATCACCACACTGCCGTCGACTCGGATCCCGAGCGCACTGGCACGGTGAATGTCATGGCATGCCTCGGCCGCGGCCAGGAGCAACTTGCTGGGCATGCAGCCAACCCGCGCGCAGGTGGTTCCGTAGGGCCCTCCGTCGATGAGCATGGCGGAGCATCCCTTTGCTTTGGCTGCCCGGTATGCCCCGAGCCCAGCTGTACCAGACCCAAGTACCGCTACATCGACTTCACGCTCTTCCATGGCCTTCATTTCTCCCTAGCAAAACGGCAGACGCGACGTTCCCTGGAGCAGGAGCATTCGCAGCCGGTCCACGTTAGCGGCAATGGGGCACTCCTGCCACGCCCCAAGCGCCCCGCCGTGACTATTTGACTACCCGGGCGACGGCGGGAGGGCTGGCGCGTCCACGTCGACTTCTGGGCGGGTTGCCGCCGATCCGGTGAGCGGCAACCCACTCTGCCGCTTGCTACATGCTCGAAACGTACTTCTCGAGCTCTTCCGAACCCCCGATATGCTTTCCGTCCACGTAGGCCTGAGGCACGGTGTGACGCCCAGTGACCCCGTGCATGGCGTGAATGGACACGTCGCGATGTAGTTTGATCTCTTCGTAGGTCAGTCCACGCTCGGAGAGCATCTTCTTTGCCTTGGTGCAGAAGGGACACCCATCTCGAGTGAAGAGGGTGATGACTGGCGGCACCTTCGCGTTCGGATTGAGGTGCCTGAGCATCGTGTCTGCGTCGGAGACTTCGAAGGGATCGCCCGGCTTGTCAGGCTCGACGAACATCTTCTGCACCACACCATCTTGGACGAGCATCGAGTACCGCCACGAGCGCTTTCCGAAGCCGAGGTCGCTCTTGTCCACGAGCATCCCCATGCCCTCGGTGAACTCCCCGTTGCCGTCAGGGATGAACCGCAGGCTCGCAGCGTGTTGCTCGTCTGCCCACGCATTCATCACGAAGGCGTCGTTCACGGACACGCAGACAATCTCGTCGACCCCATTCTCTTTGAACACTGGCGCGAGCTGGTTGTAGCGCGGCAGGTGGGTCGATGAACATGTCGGAGTGAAGGCACCAGGAAGCGAGAAGACTACCACTGTCTTCCCACGAAACACCTGGTCGCTCGTCACCGGCACCCAGTCGTTGTCCACCCGCGTCTTGAACGTTACGGACGGGACCCTCTGGCCTTCTTTCGTTGCTGGCATTCGTGCTCCTCCTGTCTTCAGGTTGTTGTAAACAGTTTATCTTTAGATACCGTCTAATGCCGAGACCCAAAGAAACGTCGGGCAAGTCTATGTCTGCCCCAAGGCGGTGTCTAGCTTCTCTTGGTGCTCCGTCGGCCGCGCCGAGTGCCTCGGAGCACCACCTCGTAGTCCGTGACCGCGAACTCATCGAGTCGCTCCGCGTTGCGGACCTCGAGAGCCTCCCACGGAACATCGTAGACGACGCCGTTTCGCTCATCCACAAGATGATGGTGACGCTCCGTCCGCGGGTCGAAAAGCACCCTTCCGCCCCGCAACACGACCTGGCGCAGGAGGCCGCGGGACACGAATAGGTTGAGTGTGTTATAGACCGTCGCGCGGGAGACCATGGGCAGTGTACCCTTGACCTTTCGCCACACGTCGTCGGCGCTCGGATGCTCATCGGTCTCGAGCACGTAGGCCGCGATGGCCAGCCTCTGCGCGGACGGCTGGATGCCGCACTCTTGCAGACGCTGTATCGGCTCGGCCATGCAATTAGACTTAGTCTAGATCAGGACGCCGTCAAGCCATCGGGGCACAGCGCCCCAACAGAGCGGCCCGACGACCGCCGGGGAGAGTCGCGCCGACCGGAGTCGGCCCCTGGACAGACCCGGGTATTGCGGCTAACGAGCGCCCGTGGCGCGTAGCTGTCGTTTCGTGAAGCTGGCCCCCAAAGCGGCGCGGCAGCGGGTGGAGCGCTACCTCGAGGTCCGAGACCGTCGCCCTCTCCTCCTGTGCGGGGATGCCCTGGAGTTGCTGCGTTCGTTTCCTGAGGGGTCCTGCGACGTTTGCCTGACAAGCCCACCGTACTGGGCCAAGCGCTCCTACGCCGCCGGAGGCATCGGCCTCGAGCCGACTCCCGCGCAATACGTCGACGCCTTGGTGACGGTGCTCGCTGAAGTGCAGCGAGTTCTGAAGAGCAGCGGGTCGTTGTGGTTGAACCTGGGAGACGCCTATCGCGGCAAGAGTCTGGCCAACATACCGTGGCGCGTCGCCTTGCGCCTCACGGACGAGCTCGGCCTCGTGCAGCGCAACACCGTCATCTGGCACAAAGTGAAGGGCGGTCCTGACAACAGTCGCGACAAGCTGCGGAATGTCTATGAGCCCGTTTTTCACTTCGTGAAGGACGCGCGGCGCTTCTATTACGACGTGGATGCGATCCGCAATGCGCCCGCCCGAGCGAGCATACGGAACGGCGCAGTGGTCTCGGCGACGGGCGTGACCGGAGTGCGCTACCGCAGGCAAATCGAGCTATCGACGGCTCTCAGCCAGCAAGAGAAGTCCGAGGCATTGGCGTGCCTCGACGACATGCTCCAGCAGGTCCGTCGTGGAGCTCTGGCCGACTTCCGATTGGTGATTCGAGGACAGCAGCGCGTGACGCACTCCGACGTCGAAGCACGCTCAGGCCGAGCGAAGGAGCTGAGCCGCCGGGGTTTTTACGTCCTCCGTTACCATCCCAAGGGGACCAAACCGAGCGACGTGTGGGATATCATTCCGGAGGATAGCCAGGGCCGCGCCAAGCATTTCGCCCCCTACCCCACCGACCTGTGCCGTATTCCGATCGCCGCGACCTGCCCGCCCGACGGGATCGTGCTCGATCCGTTCTGCGGCACCGGGACGACGAACCTGGTCGCGACGGCGTTTCGGCGAAGATCCATCGGCATCGATCGCGCCCCCGAGTACCTCGTGGAAGCGGATCGACGCTGCCAGGAACAGGCGTCGCGAAGCGATGGCGCCCTGCCCTGAGCGACTGGGACGTCGTCCGAGCCGCGCTCGCTCAGTCCTCCTGCAGGTGTAACCCGGGGCGGGTGACCACGAGGGTGTCCTCGACAGGGGCGCCGCGGACGTCGACGGACTTGAGAGCACGAAGGCCCTTGAGCGGCGATAGATCCTTCACCCTCGTATTCTTCAACACCAGCACCTCGAGCTTCTCGAGACTTGCAAGGGGACCGATGTCGGAAACGGGGGTGCTGTCCAGCAGAAGCTCGGTGAGCGACGTGAGCTCCGAGAGCGGCGTCAGATCGGATACCTGCGTATGCGCCAGGTCTAGCCGGTCCATCTTCTTCATCGCGGCGAGCGATCCGATGCTCTCTATCGGGTTCAGCGACGCCCTCAGGCTCTCCAGGTGCACGGCACCTGCTATCGGGGACAAGTCTCGGATCTCACCCGGCCCCAAGAAGAGCTCCCGCAGAGCGACCATTGGGTGAAAGAGGCAGAGATCGAGGCGCTCGAGCTTGACTTGCGAGAGGTTGAGGGACCGCAGACGGGCCAGATCCGTCTTGGTGATGGCGCCCGTGGGCTTCTGCGCTTTGAGGCGCACGGCCTTCTCGACCTCGGGATCCGCGAGCTCCACCGTGTTGCCCTGGGGGCAGTCCTCGAGCTTCTGCTTGGCGGGGGCAGGCCGTACCGCTGCACGCTCTGGCGAGGCCGCCGGAGCGGGGATTGCCGAGACGGCCTGGGGACTGGTCGCCGCAGGCGCGACAGCGACCCCCTCTTTGGGTTCGTCACACCCGGCACCCATCCCCCCCAAGCACAGGAGGAGACCCAGTACAGCGCTGCCCGATCCAATCACGCTCTGCATCGCGAACAAACGTACACGCTTCACCGCCGCGGCGAAAGCACGACGTTCCCGGCAGACACCGGCCGTCCGAGCCCGCCAAGGGGCAGGCCAGCGGAACCCGGGGCCCGCACCGTTGGCTCTGCGGGCAAGGGCCACCACGCGGCTACTTGAGGACCAGGTCTTCCGAATAGCGGTCGTAGGTCGCGGTAAGAAACTCGTCGGTCATCGTGAGAGCACCGCGAGCACACACGGCCGTGCACTGTTCGCAGGAGCAGCACTGAGCCACGTACACCATCATCTTGTCGCGCTTACCGGGGCCGGAACGCTCGATCGCATGGGCGGGGCAGACGCTCAAACAAAGGCCGCAGCCGTTGCACTTCTCACTGTCGAACGCGATCTTACCCCTGAAGCGGACGGGCGTCGGAACAGGAGCAATCAGCTCCGTCCGCCCAGCAGCAACGTCTGCCAGGAACTCCGTCACGGACGGGGGTAGGTGCGGGGCCGGGAAGGCGTTCGTTGCCGGCTTTCTGCCAAGTTGTTTGAGAAGCTCAGGAATGATGGGGAACCCCATAGCGTACTCTCCTCTATTTCCTCGGCCTGCGCTAGCGCCCCGCGTCCAGCGTCACCAGCAAAAGACCAATCAGCCCCGCCAGGCCGATGACCTTCCAATAGATGGATACCACTTGATTGATGCGGAATCGCGCCATGGCAATGCGGATCAGGGAGACCGCAAAGAACAGCACGACGCCGATCTTGACGAAGAAGAAGGCGAGGTCGACAAGCAATGGCCAGAGCTCCTTCTCCGCAATCGGAACCACGGGACTCGGCGGCAAGCCCAGCCATGGCGATAAATTGTAGGGGAAGAACACCCCGACCACGAAGGCCGCGACGACCACGCCACGCACCCCCTGCGAGATGAAGAACATCGCAAGGTTGCGCCCCGAGTACTCGACGAGCAGGCCACCTGCAAGCTCCGTCTCGGCTTCTGGCGAGTCGAAAGGCACCTTTCCGAGCTCAGCGGGAGTCACTACGAGCGTGGCTCCCAGGAGCAGCACGAACCCAGCCACGCCGATCGGCCCCACGTGGCCCCAGATGGGGTTCGCGGAAATGCTCGACATGGAGAAGGGCTGTGGCACGCCAGCCTGGGTGAGCGCCCAAGCCACTGCAACGACGGTGGTCGCCAACGGCAGCTCATAGCTGATCATCGTCACGATCTCGCGCTGTGAACCGATGGTCGCGTACGGGGAGCCAGAGGCAAACCCGCCAACCACCATCGCCAACGAAGGGACAGCGAGCAGGTACAAGATGAGCACGACGTCGCCACGATCGCCAAGCAGGGGTGGCAGCCCGACGAGGGGCAGGTAGAGCAGGATCGTGATCGAGCTCCCCACGGCGACGAGGGGCGCTCCGTGGAAGAGCCAGGGGATGGCATTCTCTGGGCAGACGTTCTCCTTGGCCATCAGCTTGATGGTGTCGAGGAATGGCTGCCGCAGAGGTGGCCCCAGGCGCGCCTGCATCCGAGCCACCAGGAACCGATCGAGGCCGAGCAACGATAGACCAAGGATGACAGCCAGCACGCCAATGAAGACGGTCGCACCGGCAACTGCGATGAAGTCAGCCACGCTGCATCCTCCTGGTCTTCTCGACACTCATGCGATGTAGATCCTGCTTCGTGTAGACGCGCGCGCTGCCCTGGTTCACGACGGCGACTCGATCCGTACATGAGATGCAGGGATCGATGGACGCGACGATGATCGGTATGTCGGCGATCTGCTCGCCCTTCAGCATCGGGATCCAGGACATGTAGTTGCTGTAGCTCGATGCCTTTACCTTCCACGAAGCTGGCGCCTCGGCCGCGTCCATGCGGACGTAGTGCGTCGCCTCGCCGCGGGGAGCCTCGTGCTGCCCGAACCCCTCTCCCTTCACCTTCTTCATCATGTTCAGGAGTTTGGCGATCTTCGGTTCCGCCAGCAGGGCACCGTCTGGCATATTGTCCAAGCAGAAGCGGATGATCTCCAGCGACTGCGGGATCTCGAGTACACGCACGACGATCCTATCGTATACGTCCCCACGAATCTCCCCCGTGAGCTCGTCGGGCAGCACAGCCTTGATGTCCATGTCGGCGTACGCGCCGTAGGGGTGGTCCTGCCGCACGTCCTTGTTGATCCCGCTGGCCCGAGCCGTAGGGCCCACTGGGCATAGCTCGAGCGCGTCTTTGCGACTGAGGACCCCACAGTCGCGGCAGCGCATCTGGATTGTCGTGTCCTCGAGGAAAAGCATCTTGAGCTTGTCGAGGTTCTCCTCGAAATACTTGAGCGCCTCCCGGATCACCGGGATCTGCTCGTCAGTGACGTCGCGGTTCACGCCCCCGACCTGCATGATGCCATAGTTGACGCGATTCCCAGTAATCAGCTCGAGCAGATCCATCACTTTCTCACGGATCTGCCAGGTCAGGAAGAACAGAGAATCGAAGCCGAGCTCGTGCGCCGCGACGCCTGCCCACAGGAGGTGGGAGTGAAGCCGCTCGAGCTCCGCAACGATGGTGCGCACGTAGTGGGCACGCGGCGGCACTTGCAGGCCCAGCACCTGCTCCATGGCGCGGCAGAACGCAAAGGAATGTGTTACCCCACAGATTCCGCAAATGCGTTCCGCTAGGTAGATGATTTGGATAGGGTTCCGTCGCATGCCCATCCACTCGATCCCGCGGTGGGCCTGGCCGGGCTCGAAGTCGACGTCGACGATCTTTTCGCCATGGAGCTTGAACGTGAACTGCACCGGCTCTTTGAGGGCCGGATGGTTCGGTCCTATCTTTGCCGTGTAGTCCGACGGGCACGCCGCGAGATCGACCTGAATGGTATTGCTCATGGCGTCTCCTCCTTGGCCGCCTCAGTGGATTCCTCGGCCGCACGGGTCTCGGGGCTGCGCCCCGTTCGCCATAGATTCTTGATCATGCTGTCGGGAATACCCTTGTCGTCTTTGCGCCACGGATAAACCCCCTCTGGGAAGTCCTGTGGCAGGAACATGCGGCGACCATCCGGGATGCCAGAGACTCGAACACCGAGCATCTCCTGCTTCTCCCGCTCGCCGACGAGGGCCCCCGGCACCAGATCCGTAATGGTGTCCACAGTGGGATCCCCCTTCGGCAAGGAGACAGTGAAGAAGACCCCCAGCTCCGAGTGGCGCATGCCGTAGTAGATGAAAAAATGGTAGATGAGCTCGATGGAGTCACCGACGTCTACCCCCGAGATCCCTGCGAGGTGGGGGTATTGGATGTCCATGACGGCCCGCAACGCGGCCCTGAGAGCGTGACGATCGATCCGCGCCCAAACCTGACGGCTCACCTTTTGCGAAGCGCCCTCGGACCACTCCGCGACGCGCGCTTCGATGAGCCGCTCCTCGAGACGGTCGCGGAGCATTTGAACCACCTCCTCGCCGCTGAGTAGCTCTTTCATCACGATGCTTTCCTCCGCTGGTTCTCCAGCTTGGCCAGGGCTTTCACGACGCCCTGGATCATGGCCTCTGGGCGAGGTGGGCAGCCTGGGACGTAGACGTCCACCGGGATGACTTGATCGACCGGTCCCGCGAGGCAATAGGAATCGTAGAAAGTCCCGCCCGTGGTTCCGCACGCCCCCACCACGACGACCACCTTCGGATCCGGGATCTGCTCGTACACCCTCTTGAGCCGCCCCACCATTTTGTTCGTCACCGGACCAGTAACCAACAATAGGTCCGCGTGACGCGGAGACCCCACGAGCTTGATGCCGAAGCGCTCCACGTCATAACGCGGGGTAACCAGGGCCACGAGCTCGATCTCGCAGCCGTTACAGGACCCGGCGTTGAAGTGGAACGCCCAGAGCGACTTACCAAAGGCGTTGGGTAGATTCATGCGTCACCGTTGCTCTCGATTCGACTTGGCGCACCCGTCCGAGCTGTCCGCCCGCCACGATTTGCAGTCCCATGCAGTCGCCGACGGCCGCGGGAAGGCATCTTCGATGGATAGTGGGATGCGCCGTTCTTTCTAACTCGACGACGCCATCCTGTCAGGTCCGCGGACGGGAGTTCAGCACAGCGGAGCCCCGAGCGGTACGCCCGAAAGGCACAAGGATTGCGCAGGGCTTGCGATTCCGCGAAGCCGCGCCGCAACATCTGCGCGCAGGAGGAGGCGTCATTACCGGCCCAATAACCCGCGGCCCCTTGTCCTGGGCTGGGTCGTGCGCCATGAGCCCGAGAGGATGATAGCTCGCGTGCGACTCGATATCGAAGGCGTCGTTCAAGGCCTAGGCTTTCGGCCCTTCGTCTACAGCCTCGCGCAGCAGCTCGGCCTCTGCGGATTCGTCCGCAACACACCGCAGGGCGTCCACATCGAAGTAGAGGGCGAAGCGCCGGTCATCGCCGCCTTTCGCCGTCGGTTGGTCACGGAACGTCCGCCATTTGCCGCGCTCCACGCCGTGCGAGCCTCCGACATCGAGACGGAGGGCAGCCGCGACTTCGAAATCGTGGGCAGCAGCACCCTTGGTCCTCGCGCGACCCTGGTGCTGCCGGACATTGCACCCTGTGACGAATGCCGCAGCGACATCTTCGCCCCCTCCAACCGCCGCGTCGGCTATCCGTTCACCAACTGTACTCGATGTGGCCCGCGCTATTCGATCATCCGCGGGCTCCCCTACGATCGACGGAGCACCACGATGCGGGCGTTCACGATGTGCCCGACGTGCGCGGCAGAGTACGAGAACCCCGGAGACCGACGCTTTCACGCGCAGCCCAACGCCTGCGCAGAATGCGGTCCGACGATCTGGCTGAACGACGCCGCTGGCTCGCGGCTGGCGAGCGGTCCCGCGACGCTCGCGGCAGCAGCGGATCTGCTCGCCCAAGGTTCCATCGTTGCCATGAAAGGCCTAGGCGGCTTCCAACTGCTTGTCGATGCCAGCGATGAGACCGCAGTATCATGCTTGCGGAAGCGCAAGCGCCGCTCGGAGAAACCGCTCGCCGTCATGGTTCCGTCCCTGGAGATAGCTCGGACCCTCGCCGAAATAGATGCAGCAGCCGAAGCCGTGCTTCGCAGCCCTAGCGCACCGATACTCCTTCTCCAGCGCAAACGTGGCGCCGCGGTGGCCCCCGCAGTGGCGCCAGATACTCCCTTGCTGGGCCTCATGCTGCCACACACACCACAGCACCACCTACTCTTGACAGCCTTCGGTCGCAGCATCGTCGCGACGAGCGGCAACCTCAGCGACGAGCCAATCTGCATCGACAACGACGACGCGGAAAGGAGATTGGCCTCCCTCGCTGACGCTTTTCTCCTTCACGACCGCCCTATCGAGCGGCACGTGGACGACAGCGTCGCGCACTTCTGCTTGGGACAGCTCCAGCTCTTGCGGCGTGCTCGGGGCTATGCGCCGTTGCCCCTCGATGCCCCTGGCACGGAGGGGACAGCGCTCGCCTTCGGGTCTCATCAGAAGAACACGCTGGCGCTCGCGACGGGAGGACGCATCTTCGTCAGCCAGCACGTCGGGGACCTCTCTACCGCGGAAGCCGTAGCTGCCCACGAGCGAACCGCTCGAGATCTCCCCGCACTCTTTGGGGCAGTCCCAGCTGTCATCGCTCACGACCTGCACCCGGACTACGCCTCGACGACCACGGCAAGACGCGTCGCCGCGACCCTCGGCGCGAGGACCGTCGCGGTCCAGCACCATCATGCGCACCTCGTCGCCTGCATGCTCGACAACGGCCTGGACCTCGCAACACCGGTGCTTGGGGTCTGCTGGGATGGTGCCGGACTTGGCGCGGATGGAACAGTCTGGGGAGGCGAGTTCCTCCACGGGTGTGCTCGAGGCTACGTTCGCGTGGCCTCGCTGCGGCCCTTTCGATTGCCGGGCGGTGATGCTGTGGCGCGAGAACCTCGCCGCTCAGCCCTCTCCTTGCTCCGCGACTCCTTCGGCGACCTCGAGCAAGCAGAGGGTCTGCCTTCACTCAGGAGTTTCTCGGACTCCGAGCGCTCGGTGCTCTCGAGGATGCTGGCGAGCGGCCTGCAGAGCCCGCTCTGTACGAGCGCGGGCCGGCTCATCGACGGACTCGCCTCGTTGCTGGGGCTGGGGCAAAGGGTGTCCTTCGAAGGGCAAGCAGCCATCCGACTCGAGCACCTCGCAGCAGCCGGCGACTCTCCCCACTACGACCTCCCGCTGGTGCGCAGCGCCACGCGTTCCTCCGGATGGAGGGCTCGCGCCGACAAGGAGCCAATCCGGGCCCCCGAAGCCGAACCCTGGAGGCTGGACTGGCGCCCGCTGATCCGCGGCGTCGTCGCGGACGCGCGCTCCGGAGTCCCTGCGCCCCGAATCGCGATGGGCATTCACCGGGCGCTCGCCCAAGGGATCGTCTCCGTCGTCGGGGCAGCCGCAGCGGAGGTGGTGGTCCTTTCGGGAGGTTGCTTCCAGAATCGACTCTTGACCCGCCTAGTGGCCGAAGGGCTCCGTGGGAATGGTGCGCGCGCCTGCATTCATCGCGAGCTCCCCCCCAATGACGGCGCCGTCTCCGCAGGCCAGGTCGCCATTGCAGCTGCGGCTGTTGGAGCGATGCGCTAAGAGCCTGTCATGTGCTTGGGTATCCCCGGCAAAGTAGTTGACGTTGGCGATGACTCGTCCGGACTACTGATGGGCAAGGTGAGCTTCGGGGGCCTGTCCAAGGAGGTCTGCCTGGCCTACACGCCCGACGTTCGCGTCGGAGACTACGTCCTGATCCACGTCGGCTTCGCCATCAGCAAGATCGACGAGGATCACGCCAACGAGCTCTTCCGGTACTTGGCGGAGATGGAGCAGCTCGGCGAGTTGGGAGAGGAGGCCGCCGAGGCCGTCCCAGCTAGTTCGCCCGATACCGCCGGACGGGGGGAGCCTTGAAGTACCTCGACGAGTACCGGAGCGAGCCAGACGCACGCCGCTACGCCGCCGCCATCGCGAGACGCGTTCGGCACCCCCACACCATCATGGAGGTCTGCGGGGGGCAGACGCACAACATCATCAAATTCGGAATCGATCAGCTCCTCCCTCCAGACCTCACGCTCGTACATGGTCCAGGCTGCCCCGTCTGCGTGACACCCATCGAGCTCATCGACTACGCCGTTTCCATAGCGCGAGAGCCCGGGACAATCCTTGCTTCATTTGGCGACATGATGCGAGTCCCCGGCTCCGAAACGGACCTGCTCGGAGCGAAGGCGGCCGGAGCCGACGTTCGCATGGTCTACTCGCCCCTGGACGCCTTGTCTCTCGCGAACAAGCACCCGGAGCGACACGTCGTTTTCTTCGGCGTGGGTTTCGAGACGACGGCTCCCGCCAATGCCATGGCAGTATGGCAGGCCGCCAAGCACGGCGTGGAGAACTTCTCCCTCCTCACCTCTCACGTCCTCGTTCCCCCCGCCATGGACGCCATCCTGAGCAGTCCGGACAATACCGTAGAAGGCTTCTTGGCGGCTGGGCACGTCTGCGCAGTGATGGGCTACTGGCAGTACGAGCCGATCGCGGCGAAGTACCAAGTCCCGATCGTCGTGACGGGCTTCGAGCCCCTCGATCTACTCCAGGGGATTCATCTCTTGGTCACTGCGCTCGAGGAGTGCCGATTCGGCGTCGAGAATCAATACACCCGGGCCGTGACGCGCGATGGGAACCCGACCGCCCGCGGCCTGATAGAGGAGGTCTTCGAGGTCTGTGACCAGAACTGGCGCGGCATCGGCGGCATTCCGCACAGCGGGCTGCGTCTGCGGGAAAGGTTCGCCCGCCACGACGCGGAGAAGCGCTTCGCTCTCGCGAGGGTGACGGTCGCGGAGTCCCCCGAGTGTATCGCGGGAGACGTACTCCGAGGCGTCAAGAGGCCACCCCAGTGTCCAGCGTTCGGCGGCCGCTGCACCCCTGACCATCCTCTCGGCGCGCCGATGGTTTCCTCGGAGGGAGCCTGCGCCGCGTACCATCGTTACGGTCGCGCGGCTCGGGAGCCCCTCGACCTGGGAGGCGCGGAATGAGCGCGCCCGAGACTCCGGACTTCAGCGCGGCGTCCTGTCCGACCCCGTTATCCCACTACCCTACCGTCCAACTAGCCCATGGCGGAGGCGGCCGGCTCAGCCAGTCGCTCGTGGAGGGCATGTTCTTGAAGGCATTCGACAACCCGGAGCTCCGCCGGATGCACGACGGCGCGCTCTTGGGTCCGCAGGAGGGACAGCTTGCCTTCGCGACCGACAGTTACGTGGTTCGTCCGTTGTTCTTTCCCGGCGGGGACATTGGGTGTCTGGCTGTCAACGGCACCCTCAACGACATCGCCATGTGCGGCGCACGACCCGTCGCACTCGCGGTTGGCTTCATCATCGAGGAAGGACTCGCGATGGATGAGTTGTGGCGCGTCGTCCTCTCGATGCGCCGAGCCGCCGAAGATGCCGGCGTTCCTATCGTCACGGGCGACACGAAGGTCGTCGACCGCGGGAAGGGCGACAAGCTGTACGTGAACACCACGGGCATCGGTCGCGTGCCCGAGGGCCGCCAAGTGGATCCCGTGCGCGCTCGGCCGGGCGACAAGGTCATCCTCAGCGGTGAGGTCGCCGCTCACGGCATCGCGATCATGAGCGTGCGCGAGGGGCTCGAGTTCGAAAGCACCATCGAGAGCGACACCGCATGCCTTTCGCCAATGGTAGAAGCGCTCTTCGATGAGGTTGGCAGCGCCGTACACGTACTCAGGGATCCGACCCGAGGCGGCGTGGCGAGCGCGCTCAACGAACTCGCCAAGGCGGCGGGCGTTGGTTTCATGCTGAATGAGCTCGCGATCCCCATCGACGAACAGGTCAGGGCCGGCTGCGAGCTGCTCGGTTTCGATCCCCTCTACGTCGCCAACGAAGGCAAATGCTTGGCCATCGTCGCCGCCGAGGCCGCGGAGGCCGCCCTCGGCGTCTGGCGCGCACACCCTCTTGGGCACCGTGCCGCCATTATCGGGGAGGTGACGGACGCGGCACGTCCCGTCGTACACCTACGGAGTCGCATCGGAGGCGTGCGCGTCGTCGACATGCTGAGCGGTGAACAATTGCCCCGCATCTGTTGACTCCGGCCGAAGGACTGACACAAAGCTCCGCTACTCCGCTGCGCGGCGGCCTCGCACCCCGCCCAACCGCGCCTCGAGCCACGCGATCCAGGGAGCGATTCCGGTTCTGGCCACCGCCGACACCTCGAGCATCTCTGCGCGTGGTGCAACGCGGGCCAGCGCGTCCCGGATACTCGGCACGTCGAGATCCGGCAAGTGCGGAGCGAGATCCATCTTCGTGAGCAAGACCAGGTCGGCTTTCTGAAACATGACGGGATACTTGAGCGGCTTGTCCTCGCCCTCTGTGACGCTCAATGCCACGACATTGGCTGTTTGACCCAGGTCGTAGACAGCCGGGCAAACAAGGTTCCCGACGTTCTCCACGAAGAGCACGTCCGCACCCTGCCAGTCGAGGTGATGCAGAGCGTGGTGGACCATGGCCGCATCGAGATGGCAGGCCTGCCCCGTGGTGATGGCTCGAGACTCAATGCCCGCTCTCGTCAGCCGTTTCGCGTCGTTGTCGGTGGCGAGGTCGCCGCTCATCGCGCAGAGCCGACGCCCCCTCCAAGCTTGTGCCGTCGCCTCGAGGAGGGCGGTCTTGCCGGCGCCAGGCGAGCCCATGAGATTGATGGCGAGCACGCCGCTACGCTCGAAGTGCTCGCGGTTGTGGCTAGCCCCGCGCTCGTTGATCGCCAGGATGTTCTCTTGCAGCTCGACGGGGACTAGTTGGGTATCGCCGCATCCGCATGTTCCACACATCAAGGCACCTCCAGGTCCACGCTCGTGAGAAGCATCTCGCTTCCCGCGACGAGGATTCCACCTTCATCGCATCCTCCGCAGCGTAGCATTTCCTCAGCACCAAGCTCCGCCTCACAGCGAGGGCAGATCCAGCGGGGTTCGACGGCCTCGACCTCGAGCGACGCGCCGGCACAGAGCGTACTCTCCCGCGCGATCTCGAAGGCGGCAATCAGGAGCTGTGGCTCGACCCCTGACAGCTTACCCACCTTCAAACGGAGCCGCTTGACGGCGAGCGCCCGGTGCTCGGCAGCGACGCCTTCGGCGCGCTCCAGGAGAGCCAGGACTAGGGAGTACTCGTGCATGGCCGTCGAGACTCTGACACTTGCCGCCCGAAGTGCCATACCCCGCGGGGCGGTGAGCGAACCCGACGGTCCGTCGTCGGACAGCCTCTTCCATGACACCGACAGCCGCGCAGCCAAGCGGAACCCGGGCCTGACCACCGGGGTGGTGCGGGTAGCTCCTTGGGGTCGCAGCATGTCGCTGGTAACCTGCGGCGGACTCGCATGGATCGCTGCCACTACGTCTACTTCGTGCCTGGGATGTTCGGGTTCGGCCGCCTCGCCGGCTACGACTACTTCCACCATGTCCGCGACGGGTTGGCGAAACGCTATGCAAGTGCCGGCGTTCGACTGGTGACCGACGTGGTGCCAAGTTCTCCGACGGCCTCGGTACGTTACCGGGGCAGGGTGCTCGCGGAGCACGTGAAAGGTACGGTCGACGAGACGAGCCCCATTCACCTCGTCGGGCACTCGACGGGTGGCCTCGACGCCCGTTTGGTGATGTCCCCTTCGACGAACCTCGGCATGGATTCCACCCTGGTGGACTGGACCCCCAGAGTCGCCAGCGTGGTAACGATCAACTGCCCCCATTACGGCACACCGCTCGCCGCGTACTTTGCCACCGTTTCCGGCACTCGGCTTCTGTATGCCGCCAGTCTGCTCACGGTCGTCTCCCTGACCATCGGCGAACCCTCCTTGGCCATCCTCTCACGGCTCTTGGGCGGCTTGGGCGGGGTGGACGCGCTCCTCGGGAGTGACCAGAAGCTGGTGCGGCGGGGCACCGATCTCCTGCAGCGCTTCGTGGACGAGCGCGGACGCTCCGAGATCATGGACTACCTGCGCAAGGTACGTCGCGACCAGGGGGGTATCCTCCAGATTACTCCGGAGTCCACGGATCTCTTCAACGCCGCCGCCGAGGACGCCCCCAACGTGCGGTACGGCTGCATCGCGACGGCTTCTCCTTCCCCCAAACCGATGCGCCTGGCTCGGCGTCTCTGGCATCCCTACTCGGCCATGACGGCCGCGATCTACGCGACGTTCTACCAGTTCGCCGGCAAGAGCGCGCGAATGTATCCTTACGCCGCACCGACGGAGCAGCAAGCGGCGATGCTCCGCTGGTGTACCAGTGAGCGGCTCACAGCGCGCTCGAACGACGGGGTGGTTCCGACGTTGAGCATGCTCTGGGGAGAGCTGCTCTGGTGCAGTGAAGGGGACCACCTCGACGTCATTGGCCACTTCCAGGACGACGAGCGACCAACGCGGCATGTCGATTGGATGAACAGCGGCGCCCATTTCAATCGCCAGCGATTCGAATCCCTGATGGATGCCTTGGGCGCGTTCCTGCTTTCCTCGATCTGATTGACCCGAGCGCTCACCACCCACCACCTCAGAACCGCCCCATCAGGACGGCGCCGTGCGCTCCTTCCTGCGTCCACGGCCTGACCGTCGGGATACTGCCGCGAGCCACGTCCCCGTCGCCCCATGGCCAGAACAAGCACGCTGCGGCGGTCGCCGCGCCAAACACCCCCACCCCTATCCAACCAACGTTCGCGATCAGAGCCGCCCTATCGCGATCGTCGGTCGTGGCTTTCAGCTTCCTGCACACGCCCGCGTCGGAAACGCCATCGCGACCGCAGGGGTTCTCGTCCCCAAGGCTCTCTCGAGCTTCAGCACGGAGGGCGTCCGCCTCATCTTCCAGAGTGTTCACCCGCACGCCTCCATATACTGCGCTCGCAAGAGAGCCGGCGGTCAGCACGCTCCCTCCGACGACGGCCCACAGCCTAGGGCCTCTCCAGGACGCTGACTCGACCGCAGGCGGTTCGCCAGGCTGCCGTGCAGCAGCTCCAGCGTCGCTTCGCCGACTGGGACCCGCGACGACTGGGGCGCTCGCTGGCAATGGAGACGCAAAATCAATGGCGACCACGCGCGCCTCGGCAACCGGCACCGTGACTTCCTTGCCGACCAGCTCGATCCCGTTCCGATGCACCTCGACGAAGTGGCTCCCCGGAGCAACGTACCAGGTGTCGTCACGAAGTGCGCTGGGAACCCGCTCCCCATCGACGGTCACCACGGCATCGATAGGCGCGATCCGAAGTACCAGGCGACCCACCATCCGCTCGGCGCTCTTTAGCTTCTCCTCGATGGCCGCGAGCACATCGGGCTTGTCACCGCTGTCGCTATTGCTTGCCAAGTAGGCTGCCAAGTGGCGGGCGGCGTCGACGAAGCGACCCGTCTCGAGCTCCATCAGACCAAGATTGCGCAAGGTTGCAGGATGCGGAATGAGCGCGTAAGCCCTCTGGAACGCCGAACGCGCGCGCTCGTAGTCCCCAGCCGATGAGGCTTCTATCCCCTCGTGCCAACGCTCACGAGCCTCCCGTCGCGCTTCCTCCGTGGCGCGCCCCTGCTGGGGGCCACGGCCTGCCTCGCTGGCGCGAGCCGGAGCGGCAGACGCCGCAAGGTGCACCAAGAAGAGCAGGACGGTCGCCCATCCCCATCGGCAGCCCCGTCGCCCGCCATGGGGCACCCGCAGCCACCCGTCCACTTTGAACGGCGGTCGGCGCTCGCGAGCAAGAGTGTACCTATCCATGAAGCAACGCCGGCTCGCCTCAATAGGGGGTCTGTTGTTCGAGCAGCGAATGTGTGTCCGAGAAGGCCCCGGGCCGCACGCTCGCTGCCGACGCCGCTGGCGCGGCGGGTCTTGGGGGCACGTCTCTGGAGCGCAATCGCTCCTCCGTTCCGTGAACCTGGACGGTCCCGGTACGCCCCCGCGCCCCGCTCCGCGAGTCCGCTGAACCGTCGGAAGACGAGCGTTCATCGGTCGAGGGAGCAGGGCCGGAGCTCGAGGGATTCGTCGCGCCTAGCCTCAGGGACACGGACTGACGGCTCTGGGATGTGTCCAAGTGGCGCTGCGTCGGCGTGCTCTCCGCTACCGGCATCTCGTCTTCCACTGCGTCCAAGTCGATGACCTCGGGGCTCACCTCCGCCTCCACTGCGTCCCGAGCTCCGGGGGTCCCGCGCTGTAGTTGCGGAGGGCTCACCTCGGAGCCACCAGGTTGCGCCGCCGCGACGCCTACCCCAACCCCTGGCTCAGCAGCCCCACGGCTCTCTGGTCCAGGTCCGCCTTGCAACAAGAAGAGCGTGACGCCGAGGGAGACGGCGCAGACCGCCAAGCCAAGCGCGGTGCCCCGAAGCGGATGTGAAACGCGTCGCGCTTCGACTGGCGCCAAACTCCCTCCTCGCTTGTCGTCCCCTGCCGGAGCGGAATCCAGCATCTCTCCCGTCGTATCAATCACGCCGGAAGGAGAGCGTCTGCGGTCCTCCTCAGTGACCATGCGCAGCTCGAACTCCACCTCGGCAGGCCCCCCTTCCGGGTCATCGTCGAGCACCGGCGTCCTCAGACGCCCGCGAAAGAGCGTGGGGTCGCTGGGGGCGTTCCGTGGATCGTTGTCATCCCGCATAGGTCAAGGGTCTCTATAAACGAGGCACCCCACCTTGCGCACCGTGCGGAGTCTCATGCGCGGCCATCCTACCACCGAAGCCGCGCGCCGGAAGGCCGCGCATCTACCCTCAACGGATTGACCGTACAGTCGGCCCGGCACGCAACCAACCCTTTACGCCAGCCCATGCGAGGAGAATCCACGCCAGCTGCCGAGGCGGCGAGAGTGCGAATGCGACCTCTTGGTTTGGACATCGGCTACTCGGTCATGGTACGGCGACGCGGTGTCCTGATCGCGCCCTAGAGCGGGTGCACTTGTTTTGCGGGAGCGGTTCGATGAATTGGTTGGGCTTTGTCGTTCACAGGGAGCGCGCGCGGGAGAGGCTGACGAGAATCATGGCTCGGGCAGCCCGAGGGGCAGCACTGCTCGGCGTGCTCCTGGCGGTCGTAGCCGTTTCGCGGCCGTGCGGGGCCACCGAAGGCAACCTCCTGTCCGGCAAGGCGCCAATCCGCGCCGTCGGCGCGGCCCATACCGCGCGCCTCACGGACGGGCAGCAGGCAGAAGAGGGAGGCGCCTGGGACTCGCCGCTCACCGTCCGTCTCGGCCCATCGAGCGAGATCGTCTATGACCTCGGCAAGCCGACGCCGATCGCGGCGGCCTACCTGCAGGCGGACAACAATGACGAGTACATCCTCTCCGGCTCACTCGACGGCAAGGAATATGATGTTCTCTGGGTTGCCGAAGCGGTAGCAAACCCCGGTCTGCAGGCGCGCGCCCGTGCCCAGCTGCAGGGCTCGGCCCGATTCGTGAAACTCACCGCTCGCGGTGGCGACAGCCGGTTCTCCGTCAGCGAGATCCAGGTCTTCGCCGAGGCTCCCGCCAACTTTCCTCCCAGTGTGCGCAAACGTCCGAGCACGCCCCTGCCGGAGCTGGTTCGCAGCAAGATGCTCCTCGTCGCCCTCGGCTTGCTCTTCTGGGTGCTGGTCACGCAGCGTGAGACGCGCCGGGCCTGGCTATGGACCACGGCGCTCGCGCCAGCCTTCGCTGGATACCTCCTCTTCGAGGAGATGGCGTTGGCTTGGCCCGTGGGGGCTCGCGAGGTCTCCTTCGCTCGCGGGCTCTGCGCCGGGGTAGCCGGCTTGTCGCTCCTCCGTTGGGTGATAGCTCCCAAACGCTACCCGGCAAACCGCATTGCGAGCATGACGACCCTCGGGCTCGCTGGCGTCGCGGCGTTCTTCAGCTTCTACAACCTCGGGCACCCACAGTTCAGGGACGCCGCCAGGAACGAACCTCTCTACGTGCACAACTTCGACATGCGGGTCTACTATCCCGTCGCGAAGTACTTCCCCGAGCTCCGCTTCGATGGGCTCTACCAGGCCAGCGTGGCGGCGTACGTCGATGACGTGCCCGGCGTGACCCTCGAGAACCTCGAACACGTCGAGCTCCGCGATCTACGAAATCATCGAATGACTCGCGTCCGCGACGTCAAGGACGAGATTCGAAGCATTCGGTCGCGCTTCTCCGACCCGCGCTGGGAGGAGTTCAAGACGGACATGCGCTACTTCCGTGAGACGATGGGGGTACGCGATTACCTGGGCAGCATGATCGATCACGGTGGGAACGCGACCCCCGTCTGGCTCGCGCTGGCTCACGTGATCTTCTCTGGGACGACGGCCAGCAACCCGACCCTCTGGTGGACCGGCATGCTCGATCCGGTCCTCATCTTGCTCGCCCTGCTCGTCATTGGGCGCACCTTCGGCATTCGAACCATGCTCGTGTCGGCGGTGGTGTTCGGAGCGAACGACTTCTACATGTTCGGCTCGAACTGGGGCGGCGCCACCTTACGCCATGACTGGATGGCGTACCTGGCGATGGGCATCTGTGCCTTGAAGGTCCGGCGTCCTGCCCTCGGCGGAGGACTGCTCGCCTTGTCCGCGCTCATCCGCGCCTTCCCCGCCCTCGCCCTAGTCGGCTTGGCCATCCCGGTGGCATGGTCCATCGTGGAGCGCTACCGCGAGACGGGGAGAGTCCCAGCTCTCCAGGAGCTCCGTGACGCGCACCGAGAATTCATCCGGGCAGTCGCCGGCGCAGTGGTTTGTGTGCTGGCATTCTTTCTCTTCGCGTCGCTGCTCTTCGGGTTCGACGCTTGGCCGGAGTGGTTCGCGAAGGTCCGCTTGCTGGATAGCACGCCGCACACGAACCACGTCAGCTTGAAAGCCTTGATCGCAGGGTCCACGCACCTGCAGGCAACGCTCCTGCAGGAGCGGGCCATCATCTTCGCCGCTTGCGCCCTTCTCATCGGCGGAATCATCGTCGTCCTGGGACGTCGCCAGCCCCTCGACCAGGCGGCTCTGCTCGGCTCACTGATGATCCCCGTCGTGTTCAATCCGGCGAACTACTATATCCACTTCATCTTCGTCCTGCCCATGCTCGCGCGCGAACGTAGACAGGACGCTCGCGCCCCCTACTCTCTCCTGGACAGCGCAGTGCTATGGTCGCTCCTCGCCATTTGTGTCGCCCAATACTGGACGACCCTGGTCAAGGACTATGATCTGCACTTCCAGATGGCAACCGCCATCTACTTCGCAGGCATCACGGGGCTCTTCGCGAGTCTGCTCCGAAGAGAGTGGTTGGCAGGCGGGCTACCCTGGCTCGATCCTCCCCCCGTCGCTGCCGGTATCGGGTCCCTCGATGAGTACAGCGAGGCGCCCTCTTCTGAGAGTGACGACAACGACGAGTACCGGAACGGCCTGGACGAACCCGAGAATGACGCGGACGGTGAGCTCGACGAAACCGGCGGCGAGGAGCCGACGAAAGCGCCGGGAGCCGCGCCCGAGGCTTCGGCCGAAGTCACAAACCCCGCAAGCACGCCGGCGCCGGTGGAGCGGTCACGGGGAACAAAGGAGTAGGGTCGCCGGGCTGGCGCGTCGGTGGAGCCGCGGGTGCCGCCGCGCCAGGCACAGCGCGCCGCGGCCGCCGCCCGCCCAGCGGTCCGACGGGCCTTCGCGTCACGCCACCGTTGCGGAACGGAGCCGCTCACTGTCCGGTGCGGCGCACCACGCGGCGCTCCCACACCGCGGCGCCGAGCCCCAGCAGGAGGGTCGAGCCAACCTGGATGGCGTAGAGTACGAAGACGAACGCCGAACCTGGGCCGACCACGAGGTGGAGCGGCAGGAACATGACCATTCCTGCGTAGACCGATATCTGAAATGAGCCGAAGAACCCGGGTGCGCTCGGCACGATGACGCCCACCGCCAGCACTCCGCAGATCACGAGGACCTCCGAGAACGACAGTCCCCCCAGGCCGAACGCGGCAAGCAACAGCCAGGCGCCGATACCATAGCCGAACCAATAGATGGCCGTCACCGCAACGAAGGGCACTGAAGCCCGCCATTGAGCAAGGAAGCTCAGGCCCGTCGCGAGGCGCTCGATGGCTCCCGCCGTGCGCTCGGCGAGGGTCGCCGATAGCACTCCGAGAATCCTGAGGGTCGCGCGCCGCGCCGTTGCTCGGAAGAAGTAGAACGCGGTCATGGCTAGTGTCAGTACCAGAAACGCAGTGACCGCCACCAAGGCGGCTCCTGGCACGATGGCCGCCGGCACCGGTAGCTCGCCGATATGGTCGGGAAGCGGAGAGACGGGAGTGGACACGAGGAGCGCGCCGATCAGCATCAAACTCAAGAACAGCCCGTCGATGATGCGTTCCGCGCCTATGGTGCCCGTCGCTGCCATCATGCTCAGGCCAGCGGACTTGCGTATCATCGCGGGGCGCGCCACCTCCCCCATGCGGAATGGCAGGAGCAACAACAGGGCGTAGCCGATGAGGCATATCCGCATGACTCGCCCGAGAGACACCTCTCCGAGGGGAGCAAGCAGCAGCTGCCAGCGCGCGGCCCTCAGGAGCTGCAAGGCAAGCCAGATGACGCCGTAGCCCGCCACGGCCCACCAGGACGCTTCGCTGAAGGCACTTGCGGGAGGAATGACAGGGAGCGCACCGGCATGGAGCACCCACGCAAAGGACAGCGCTATGACGACGGAGGCCGCCAGGGCCCAACCCTTGCGTCGCAAGGAGTCGATTGCCCCACCCGCCACCGCTGCTCCGCGCTTCCTTCGGGCATCCTCCTTGGGAGAATGCTCGCCTTCACATCGGTTGGCCGGCGCGCGCCTGGACAGGTGTTCGCCTTTCATCGCCCCCGCATTTAGCCTGCTCGATCGCGCCACGCCAACGGCAAACTCGGGGAGCCCGCCTGAGGAGCATCGGACCAGCTACTGCAGCAGGCGTCGTCGGGCCCGCGGCGGCGCTGGCCGCGAATGCTCAGGCGAAGGTGCGTCCGTCAAAGCCCCAGAGGTGTCGCTCTGCATCCTGGAACTCGATGTAAATGCGGTCCTCTGGGACGTCGAGCGCCTGAGACAACGTCGCACAAATGGACGCACTGATTGTCGCTGTGGTGTCGGCAGACATGCGGCCAATACTCTTGATCTCGGCATAGGCGCTGGGAGCGTCATCGCCGCCAAACGTCATTGGCACGCGCGGCATCATGCACGTCATCACATAGCCTTCCGGCTTGCCCAGGAGGGCCGCAAGGTCCGCCGAGAGCTTTCGCAGCAGCGCCGCCGTGTCGGTGTCGGCCGCAGCCGCAGAGGAGTAGACTTTGATGAGAGGCATGGGGGTGAGTCTCAGCACTGGCCTCGAGGATGGCAAGTGATGTCGCTAGCCATCACTCGACCAGCCGCACTACTGCAAGCTCGCGGCACAATTCTTCCGTGGCTACTCTAAAGGAACCACAGTGGACGCACTTGTAGGGAGCCTCGAACGACTCCACGGGTACACTGTTGCGCCATGAAGTGGAGCCTCCTGGTGCTTCTCGTTGCTGCGCTTGGGTTCGGTGTTCTCGCTAGGGGCAGGCACGCAGCCGCAGATGAAAGCAACCGGCATGGTCTGAGACGGTGCGGGGTGGCCACGCGCGAAATCGTTCGAACCTGTCTCGAACGCGCATCACTGGCGGGCGTTCACCCGAAGCGAGCGCGCAAGACCCTGCAGCTCCTCGAGCGAATCCAAACCAGAGCGGGCAAGACGATCCTGCTCCCGGAAGACTGCTTCGTCGGCGAGCAGACGTTCGATCTCATCGTCCACTTCCACGGCGTCCACACCGCGCTCGAGCCAGCCCTCTCGGTCTCCGGCCTGCGCGCGGCGATGCTGATCACGATCGACGGCATTGGCGCGGAAGCCTACTCGACGAAATACCAGTTCGAGTATTCTCTGCCAGCCCTCGTCGAAGGCGCAGAGAAGTCGATCGCCGCTCACTGCGGGAACGGCGCCAGGTCAGCACGACGGATCGCGCTCAGCGCGTGGAGCGCTGGCTATGGTGCCATCTCGCGTATCCTGCGATGGCCCGAGCACTTTCGGCGGGTAGACGCGGTGCTCCTCGCCGATGGCTTGCACGCCCCCTACGCTGGCGACGGTTCCCTCAACGCGCCCAGCTTGAAGCACTTTCTCGCGTTCGGGCGGCGGGCTGCGGCAGGGAAGGCACTCTTCGGTCTCACGCACTCGTCCATTGAAACAATCGGCTACGCGAGCACCACGGAGACTGCAGACTACCTTCTCCGCAGCCTCTCCGTGATGCGCACGCTCGAGGATACCCCGGGGCCGCGCCCAGGAATGCGGCGCAAGTATCACGCCGATACCGGGGCTCTGCACGTGGCAGGCTACGGTGGAGTAGACCCCGCAGCGCATGCGGCGCATCAACATGCGATGGGACAGACGCTGTTGCCTCTCCTCGCAACGCACTGGCGGCAGTCCTCGTCGCCTCCTCGGGCACCACGCTGAGGACTGCGCAAAGTTTTCGCGAAAGGGAGCGACGTCGTGCTTCGCGTAGTTCTCAGCACGCGCCGATGTGCCATGTAGACGGCTCGGCCCGCATCTTAGGGTGCGGAGTGCGGGGGATCGCTGAACGTGCTGCCAGCTTCATCAACGGAAATGACGGACCTAGCCCCTTGACGATCGCGAGGCGCCGGTCGAAGACGTCGTCGAGGCAATGCGATGACGGTACATGCCCTGGCTGGCAAAAAGGCACCGAGACACATCCTGGCGAACATTCCGAAGCTGGTCACCGCCTACTACGCGATACAACCGGATCCAAACGTCAAGAGCCAGAGGGTCGGGTTCGGCACGTCGGGGCATCGCGGGTGCTCCACGTTGGGGAGCTTCAACGAGCACCACATCCTCGCCATCACGCAAGCCATCTGCGACTATCGCGCGGCTGAGGGTATCGATGGCCCGCTCTTCCTTGGCGTCGACACCCACGCCCTCTCCGAGCCGGCCCTCACGACGGCCTTGGAAGTGCTGGCGGCCAATGGGGTCGAGGTCATGGTCGACGCTCAAGGTGGCTATACGCCGACGCCGGTGATCTCGCAGGCCATCCTCGGATACAATCAAGGCAAGGATAGCCACTTGGCCGACGGCGTCGTCATCACGCCCTCGCACAACCCTCCCCAGGACGGAGGGTTCAAGTACAATCCGCCTCACGGCGGGCCCGCAGGCGCCGAGGAAACGTCGCGAGTAGCCAGCCTTGCCAACGAACTGCTCCACGACGGCTGCCGCTCGGTCAAGCGCATTTCATATGCCAAGGCGCGTGCAGCCACCACCACACACCACTACGACTACATCACGCCATATGTTACCGCTCTGAGCCAAGCTCTAGACATGGAAGCCATCTCGGGAGCAGGCCTCAAGATTGGAGTCGATCCTCTGGGGGGCTCGGGAATCGGATACTGGGGGCCCATCGCCGAGCGTTACAAGCTGAACATCGAGCTCGTCTGCGACGTGGTCGACCCGACGTTCTCGTTCATGAGCGTGGATTGGGACGGCAAGATTCGGATGGATTGCTCGTCGCCCTACGCGATGGCTGGCCTCATTGGATTGAAGGACCGGTATGACATCGCCTTCGGGAACGATCCTGACTTCGATCGGCACGGGGTCGTAACCCGAAGCAGCGGCCTGTTGAACCCCAACCACTATCTCGCCGTTGCCATCGACTACCTCTTCCGTAATAGGCCAGGTTGGAGCAGCACCGCAGCCATCGGCAAGACCCTGGTAAGCAGTAGCATGCTGGACCGCGTCGCCGCATCGCTGGGAAGGCCGCTCAAAGAGGTACCCGTCGGGTTCAAGTGGTTCGTCGACGGCCTGCTCGATGGGAGCCTCGGCTTCGGTGGCGAGGAGAGTGCTGGCGCCTCCTTCCTGCGAAGGAACGGCGAGGTCTGGACGACCGACAAAGATGGGTTTCTCCTGGCGCTGCTTGCCGCCGAGATCGTGGCGAAGACGCAGAAGGATCCGGGCCTCCTCTACGCGGATCTCACCCGCCAGCATGGCGCGCCCGTATACGCCCGCGTCGACGCTCCAGCGTCGCCCGATCAGAAGAACCGCCTCAAGCAGCTCTCAGCAGAACAGGTCGGGGCCACGGAGCTGGCGGGGGATCGCATTACGGGGACCCTGACGCATGCGCCGGGCAACGGCGCCAGCATCGGCGGACTGAAGGTGGTCACCGAATTCGGTTGGTTTGCGGCGCGTCCCTCAGGCACCGAGAACGTCTACAAGATTTACGCAGAGAGTTTTCGGGGACCGGAACACCTCAAGCGGATTCAACAGGAAGCCCAAGCGATCGTGTCGTCCGTGCTCGGTGCTTGATGATGGGCGATTTCGGCGAGCGACTGCGACTGTTTTACGTCTTCGACGAGATCCTGCCGTCAACCGCGACCGACACCGAACAGGTGGTGAACACCGCGTCCGCCCTCGCGCGGCGCGGCCACGACGTGACGCTCGCGCTCCCGCACAAGCCAGGCGCGACCGTCCCGACGGCCCCGCGGCTGCGCGATTACTATCAGGTGCGCGGTGGGTTCGACGTCGTCACGGTGCCCGCTCAGATGAACGACTGGCGACCGCTGCAGAAGGCATTTCACGCATGGCAAGCGATGCGCCTCGAAGAAGCCCAGGCAGCCGACGCGGTGTACACCCGCAACTTGGCGACCCTTCACGCAGCGCTTGCACGGGGAATTCCCATTTTCTACGAACACTTTCGTGCATGGCCAGATCAGTATCCACCCCTGGTCCCCTGGCTGCGCTGGATGATGCTCCATGAGAAGTGCCTCGGCGTGGTGCTCCACTCCCGCCTGGCCCTCCAGAGTTTTCAACGCCTTGGGATCCCACCCGCCAAGCTCCTTGTCGCACACAATGGGTACTCACCTGAACGGGTCGAGCCGCGGCTGGATGTCGCCTCGGCCCGTCGTCTGTTGGGCCTCCCGAACCACCGCCCACTCGCGGTCTATGCCGGTAGGATCAATGAGCGAAAGGGGCTGGAGAGCGTCCTGAAGTTGGCGAGCGCGTGCCCGGAGGTGGACTTTGCACTCGTCGGGTCGGAAGGGCACGGTCCCATCGAGAGCCAGGCCGCCACGTACAAGAACGTCCGGGTCTTTCCCTGGCAACCCTTCGATCGCGCCGTCCCGTATTTGTATGCGGCCGACGTCGTCCTGATTCCGCCGAGCCTGGCGCCGCTGCAGCAGTTCGGCACGACGGTTCTCCCGATGAAGCTGTTCTTGTACCTCGCCGTGGGGCGCGCGATCCTGGCGCCCCGAGCGCCGGACACCGCTGAGATCCTCGAGCATGATCGCAACGCTTGGCTTGTCAGCTCAGAGCAGGAGGAGGACATCCTGCTTGGCTTCCGCCGACTGATAGCGGACGCCGGGTTACGGCAGCGGCTCGCCGACGGCGCGCGCGCCGATTCGATTGGCCTCACCTGGGATGCTCGCGCCGAGCGGCTGGAAGGGTTCCTCGCGGCTCGGCTCGAAAGAGGCATCGACGGCGCGGGAGCGAGTCCCGACTCCTGGGACGCGGCCCTGTGGCGCGGCACGACTGCCAAGTGGGTGGGGGATCGGGTGCGCCGCTGGTTGCGGCCCTGATGTCGCCCCTATGCTCGCGGGGCCCGCCGGTCGAAGGCGCAGTGGCGCAAAGTGGCACAGAAGCGCGTTGCACATGCCTCTCGAGCGTGGCGCTCGTGCGTGAGGTCGCGCGGCACGAACCTGGCATGCCGAATAGTGCGTGACCTGCGAAGCTCCCCTTGAAGCATCCGCCCGTGCAGCCACACCGTACTGGGAATCGGTCCAGCCACGACCGGTGGTCTGGAAGCATCTGCGGTGCTGGGCGCGGCTGCATCCGAACCTGCGCCTCCGTCGCTTCCCAGGGCTCGTCCCCGTAGGGCGGCCGCACCTAGGGCTTGAAGCCCCAACCTGAGCACACCCGAATGCCGTCAAGGTGCAGAAATCGTGGGCCGGGCGACGCTGACGCGCGGCGCCAATCGATTCCGCGCCGCGACGATGGCTTGTCGATGCTACATGTCGCCGGCTAAGAGTGCCGGGGCTGCATCCGGTTGCTCGGACGCAGTCCCTAACAGGTGGCAGGCCACGTGCTCAGAGGCGAGATCTTCGCGGAACAGTACCGAATCGACCGGACCCTTGGAGCAGGGTCCATGGGTCAGGTGCTGGCAGCGACGCAGCTTCCGCAGGGTAGACGTGTGGCTATCAAGGTATTGAGGCCAGAGTTCGGCCGCGACCCGCTCGCTGTGGCGCGTTTCCTCCGCGAAACCCGGGCCATCTCGCAGCTCAAGGGCGATCACGTCTGCCGAGTCCTCGATGTCGGCACGTCCGACGGCATCCCGTATATGGCAATGGAGCTGCTCTACGGGCTGACGCTGGCGCGAGAGCTCTCGACACGGAAGCAGCTGAGCGTCGACGAAGCATGTGAGATCATGCTGCAGACCTGCGACGGCATCGGGGAAGCTCACTCCTTGGGCATCATTCATCGCGATCTGAAACCGGCAAACCTCTTCTTGGCCCAGGCGGATGCCGCCCGCCCTCGCGTCAAGATCCTCGACTTCGGCGTGTCGAAAGCACTCCTGGGACTTGGCCCCGGTGAGAAGAGCTTGACGGAAGCACACGTCATGCTGGGCACTCCGCTCTATGTGTCACCCGAACAGCTGCGGAACAGCAAACGCGTCGACGCTCGGGCCGACGTATGGTCTCTCGGCGTCGTATTCTACCAGCTCTTGACGGGCAAGCTTCCCTTCGAACACCGCTCGCTCGAGAAGCTGTTCGTGAAGATCTCGACAGAGGACCCTCGTCCGCTCCGCAATGACTGTCCCCACGTCCCACCACGGCTAGAAGAAATCGTGCTCCGCTGCCTCGACCGGGATCCCGATGCTCGCTTCGCGAATGCAGGGGAACTCGGCCTCGAGATAGCTGGTCTCACTCCCTACTCGGGAGCGCGCTTCGAGCGCCTCGTGAGCTTTGCCAGGGCACCAAGCTGGAGACCGAGCCGCCCCGCCGACGAGCTCGGCGTCCCCTCGGAGCACACCCCGCGCCTCACCTCTTCGCCACCCCAGCCCGGTTCAGCGGCTCCGCCCTCTGAGCTCCGGATGGTCATCAGGGACCACGGACGCACTTGGCTGGCTCTCTTACGGCGTATCTCCGCGGTGCACCTCAGCGCGGCAGCGGCCACTGCGGCGGCCGGATTCGGCGTTGCCTATGCCATCGGCCGCGACACTGCCGAACCTTCGTCGAGCAGCGTCCCGGAAAGTGGCAGTGCGTCCGCGGCGAGCGCTGCAGTCGAACGCGGCCACGGTGATCACATTCGACTCAGCCTTCATGCCGAGCCACCGAGTGCGACCTTTCATCTGGATGGCAAGCGGCTGCCGGGCAATCCCTACCAAAGCCATTTCGCGCGTGACGCCCGCGATCACGAGCTGGAGGTGAGCGCGCCAGGCTACGCAAAGCTGAAGCGTCGCATCCGGTTCAACCACAACTTGTCACTACGCTTCTCCCTGGCGGGAGATGCGGGTCGTTCCACCACGACAAACCAACGGCAGTGACCGAGCAGTTGCCCACCTTCGGCACGGCCCACCTTTGGCACGGCCCACGGAGGTGCACCTTCGCGCCTGACCGGTTGTCCAGGCTTACGGTAACCACGCCCACGGGAGCGCTGGCGAACCGTACTCACCCCGACTATGTTTTGCGGGCGGTTCAAGCTGCACATCCCGCCAGCAGTGGAAAGCCCGCTCGGCACGGCCCGCCGTGGGGCGTGGAGCGGCGTCACAGCTCCCCCGTCTCCGGTTGGCGGAACCCGCGTGAAACTGACGAAACCACCTGCACCACGCAAAAGTAGCGCTGCCCTAGAAAAGGCTTTGTGTCGAACCGCTTCCGTGCAAAACCGGTAATGCTGCTGGAGAGGGCCACCTCGGCGGCAGCTCCCTCGTGGAACGCTATTCGCGTTTACCGCGAGGCCGCTCGAATGCGCACGAACCGGATCGGCCACAGGCCAGCGAGCTAGCGCGCGCTGAGTGGTCCCGCGGACGTGCGATCGACACCCTATCACCGCCACAATGACGATGAAGTAAGGAGAGCCCCAATGAGCACTGCCCCGACCAAAAACGCGAAGCTACTGGCCTGGGTCGATGAAGTCGCCAAGATGTGCCAGCCGAAGGACGTCGTCTGGTGCGACGGCTCCAAGGAAGAGTACGAGCGACTCACGCAGGAGATGATCGACTCTGGCTTGGCAACGCCGTTGAACCCGGAGAAGCGTCCAGGCAGCGTGCTCTTCCGCTCCGATCCGTCGGACGTGGCGCGCGTAGAGAACCGGACCTACATCGCTTCTCGAAAGCAAGAAGACGCGGGCCCGACGAACAACTGGATCGATCCCGACGAACTCAAGAAGACGATGACCGGCCTCTACTCGGGCTGCATGCGTGGACGCACGATGTTCGTGATTCCCTTCAGCATGGGTCCGATCGGCTCGGACATCGCAAAGATCGGCATCGAGATCACCGATTCGCCGTACGTCGTCACCAACATGCACATCATGACCCGGGTCAGCCCGAAGGTGCTCGAGGTGCTCGGCGATGACGGTGAGTTCATCCCCTGCACCCATTCCGTGGGCAAGCCTCTCGGCGAAGGGGAAACGGACGGTGGACAGTGGCCCTGTGCCCCGATCGAGCAGAAGTACATCTCCCACTTTCCGGAAACGCGGGAAATCTGGTCCTACGGCTCTGGGTACGGTGGCAATGCGCTGCTTGGCAAGAAGTGCTTGGCACTTCGCATCGCCTCGGCGCAGGCGCGAGACGAAGGCTGGCTCGCCGAGCACATGCTGATTCTCAAGCTCACCAACCCCGAAGGCGTCGTCAAGTTCGTCTGTGGCGCGTTCCCCAGCGCATGCGGCAAGACGAACCTGGCCATGTTGATCCCCACCATCCCCGGCTGGAAGGTGGAGACGGTCGGCGACGACATCGCGTGGATGAAGTTCGGCAAAGACGGCCAGCTCTACGCCATCAACCCCGAGGCTGGCTTCTTCGGAGTTGCGCCCGGAACCTCGGATGAGAGCAATCCCAATGCGATGCGGTCCGTCGACAAGGACGCCATCTTCACGAACGTCGCCCTCACGAAGGACAACGACGTGTGGTGGGAGGGCATCGGCCACAAGGCTCCCGGCAAGGTCATCGACTGGATTGGGAACGAATGGGAAGAAGGTAAGTCGGACAAGCCAGCGGCCCACCCGAATGCCCGCTTCACGGCTCGCGCTGCCAACTGCCCCGTCATCGCAGCCGAGTGGGAGGACCCACGCGGCGTGCCGATCAGCGCCATTCTGTTTGGCGGACGTCGCCCGAGCACGGTCCCGCTCGTCCACGAGTCCGCGGATTGGAACCATGGCGTGTTCCTGGGCTCCATCGTTGGCTCCGAGGTCACCGCAGCCGCCATTGGTTTGAAGGCCGGGGTGCGGAGGGATCCTTTCGCAATGCTCCCCTTCTGCGGCTACCACATGGGCGACTATTTCGCTCACTGGCTCAAGATCGGTCAGACGAAGGGCGCCAAGCTCCCCAAGATCTTCTATGTGAACTGGTTCCGAAAGACGAACGATGGACGCTGGTTGTGGCCCGGGTTCGGCGAGAACAGCCGCGTTCTGAAGTGGGTCTTCGAGCGCTGCGAGGGCACTGGCAAGGCTCAGGAGACTGCCATTGGCATGATGCCGACGGTGGACGCCATTGACCGCACCGGGCTGGAGGGCGTGAGCGACGAGGACATGGAGGAGCTCCTTCGGGTCGACAAGGAAGGCTGGCTCACCGAGGTCGGCGCTATCAAGGAGCACTACGCACGGTTCGGCGACAAGCTGCCCTCAGAGCTGACCCGCCAACTCGAGGCGCTGGAGGCGCGGCTGGCAAAGGCCTAGTCGCATCCTCCAACCTGGGAGGCACTGTGCAAGCATAGAAGGCTTGCTCCGCTTCCTGGCGCCAGTGACGAAAGCATGAAGCCGGAACGCGAGGTCGACTCGCTTCCGGCTTCTTCTTGTCTGCCGTCCTCGGTGCGAAGCGTTCGGGTCGGCTCAGGCCGCCTTGGTACTCCCGCTGGTAGCCTTTGCCGGGCCGTCGGAGTCCTTCCCCTTTGAAACACGGGCGCCCCCAGCGGCTGCGGCGCGAAGCCTATCGCGAAGCTTGGCGTCCTTCAGGATGGCCTCGCGAGCGCGCTCCCTTCCTTGACCGATGCTCTTGCCGTCCAGGGAGATGTGCGAGCCGTTTCGCTCGATGACACCCGCGGCCAGGCAGATATCGAGGAGATCCCCGATCGCGTCGATCCCGCTGCCCCAACGGATGTCGAACTCGGCCTCGGCAAATGGCGGGGCACACTTGTTCTTCACTACCTTGACTCGAGTCCGATTGCCTACCGTCTGGTCTCCCACCTCCAGCTTGCCTATTCGCCGCACGTCGAGCCGCACGCTGGCGTAGAACTTCAGCGCGCTCCCGCCAGGCGTCGTCTCGGGGTTGCCGAACACGACTCCGATTTTCTGTCTGAGCTGGTTGATGAACAGCAGGGAGGTCTGGGTTCGGTGGGCCACGGCGGTCAGCTTTCTGAGCGCCTGGCTCATGAGCCGCGCCTGCAAGCCCATGTGCGCGTCTCCCATGTCGCCCTCGATCTCGGCGCGCGGCACGAGGGCCGCCACCGAGTCGATCACGACCAGGTCGACGACATCCGAGCGAGTCACTGCCTCGGCTATCTCGAGGGCTTGTTCCCCGCAGTCCGGCTGGGCTACGAGAAGCTTCGAGGGTTGAACGCCCAGAGCCTTCGCGTACTTCAGATCGAACGCGTGTTCTGCGTCGATGAATGCGGCAATCCCGCCCGCGGCCTGGGCCTCTGCTATTGCGTGCAGGGTCAACGTCGTTTTCCCGCTCGACTCGGGCCCGTAGATCTCGACGACACGCCCCCGGGGGTAGCCTCCGACCCCGAGCGCCTTGTCGATAGCCAGCGAGCCCGACGGAATCACGCCGATTGGGTCTATTGCGGCTTGGTCCTCCAGCTGCATCACGGCACCGCGCCCGAATGCCTTATCCATCTCTTGTACGATGGCACGTACCGTTTTCTCGTCGCGCTTCTGCGTCGTCATCGGTCATCTCTCCTTGTTGTGGCCGCCGGGCGAAATCCCTGGGCGGTGCGGGAGCGCAGACGCCGAGCTCCGCGCCCCTTCGAGCCGGAGTCAGTGGCCACGCACGCGGCCGCATCTGGTGCACGAAACATGCCCCTATTCAGAGCGGCCCGCAGCGAACCATTCCGCCCAGTTCCGAGGCTACGGCGAGTCGACTCACTGGCAATGAGCCGACAGTTGGCCGCCACAGCCTGCCACTCCCATTAGCCGGCGTAGCCGAAACCAAAGAGTAGCTGTGCGTCGCCAGGCTATCAGCTATCCGCGATGCGTTGAGCCGTGAGTCCGAAGCGCTCGGTGAGCCGCTAGCCCCCTCTTGCCTCCGTGCAGCATCGGAAGCCGAGCTCCAAGCCCTTGTAGTCGGAGGATGGGGGCGGTTGGGCAGCGCGGCAGCCGTTGGGAGCGGGTTGCCAATAGGCTCCCCTACGGACGACCTGCGTCGGGTCGCTGTCGGAAGCCACGTACTCTTCGACGTTCCCAGTCATGTCTCGCACACCGAAGACGCTCGTACAGAGGGGATGCGCTCCCGCCGGTGCTCGGAAATCCTTGAGCCTACCGCTAGCCTCGATGAGGTCCACCTGGTCTGCATTGCAGCGCTGAGTATCCCTTGCAAAGCCATAGGGATAGGGGCGCCCGGCAGCTCCCTCACAGGCAAATGTCCATTCCTGCTCCGAGCACAGGCGCTTGCCGGCGCTGCGACAGATGGAGCGGGCCTCGCTGGCGGTGACCTGCGTCTGCGGGAGGTCGCCGCGTCGCGGAGTGTACTCGTCCTTGTCGATGCAGTAGCGCAGGGCGACCCGCTGCTCGCTCTTGCAACGGGTGGGCTCCTCGTACTCGGCGCAACGTTGCCCAAACAGCGAGCTACCTTGGGGATCCACGTAGCGCAGGCAGCGCTGGCTCGATACGGGGCAGAACTCACCGTGCACGAGCACCATGTGGCGCGGGCAAGCCGAGCCCCAGAGCATCGGCAAGGCGCCGAGGCTCGCAGCCACGTACCGCGCGCTATGGGCGGCCCCTCGCTGCAAGGGTGCCGTCAGGGTCCGCGACAGCGCTGAACGGTCGAGAGCCTTTCCCAATGGCTCCCCATACAGAGACCCGAAGATCAGGCATCCCGATCCGAGGACCGCTAGCCATGAACTGCTGCGGCGACGCATACCCCTAGCTTTCCCAGTAGGATCGCAGGCGCGCAAAGCTGCTGTTGCCGATAGCGTAGAGGTGACCTGCGTGAGCTTGCTTGTCCGTACCCGCGAATCCCTCCGCATAGAACTGCCCGCGCCGAGAGGCGGTGATCTGCCTCATCCCGTATCGCGCCTCCGCGACAGGCCACGTCGGGGCAGAAGCCGCTTCACTCAAGACCCTCGCCGTCTCACCCGTGCCCGCGTACTCGACGGGCATGATCGCAGAATGGGTGATGGTCATCAGCTTCTTGCCGAGGCCGGCGCTTCGCGCGAAGCTCCGGAATACGTCGAGGCGCCCGGGATCCAGCTGACGGGTGCGCGGGTCGACGAAGCCAACGTGCAGTCCATCTGCCAGGAGGACCGCATCGACCCTCTCGGGACGCCAGCGCAGGATCTGCTCCACAGCGCCGTAACCCGCCGACCAAGAGCTCAAGGCGAGGCGGGAGATCGGAGCGCCACGCAGACCACATTGGCTCGCGATCGTCGCCTCCACGCGCCCCAGCAGAGCGTCCACCTGCGCCCTGATGCCCAGGGCGTTGCTGTAGGCACCCGAGCCGATCCCCTTGTTGATGATGACGAGGACAGCGTCGAGGTTCGACTTCAAGAAGCGCGGGATGACCGTCGTGTGCGCACCATGGAAGTGCAAGATGACATCCCGACGTTTGGCGACACCCTCGCACCCGCCAGGATACACGAACCATTGACCGCTCCGCATCAGGACGGTCTTGGGCTCTGGCCGCGGCTGGGAGCGCATCGACATGCCAGGCTCGAGTCTCCCCTGCCGGCCCATGCTGGCTGACGCTCCCTTGGCCCGTTGCTCCTGCGCAGGAGCGGGGCGCAGGGCGGTCGCCGAGGGCCGACTGAAGCCTAGTGCAGCTCCAACGAATGCCATGGCCAGTAGCGGTTTCATCGTAGGTCCAGCTCGGCGTTGCAGGTCGACGTGAAAGCTGTCCGGGCGCTCGGGCCTCGACCCGGCAGGCTCGGTGGCGGTCTCGTCGCGCAGCCCGATGCCATGACCGCTCGGGAAGTCGGCGCGCTTAGCGCTGAACGGCACGGACGGGGCTGGCTTTACCCGCGCCACTCATTTGAGTGGGAGCCCCTGCCCCCGTTGTATGCACCATGCTGGCGCCCGCCCACAGGCGCCCGCTCGATGCACTGGAGACCTGTCCCCCGCTCTTCACCCCCGCGACCCGTGCCTCGTCCCCACGAAGCGCACCGCGGGTCAGAGCCACCAAGGCCCGACCCGCGGAGGTCCCCCCTGCGCTTCGGCTATTATGCGGGCCCGATCGAGTTGATGCAGAAGTCGAAAGGCGTATCGGCCGCGTTGCTTCCGGGGATCAGTACCAGCACTGCATTCAGCAGGACAGTTCCGTCATAGGCAGTGCCGGCTCCACCTGCCCAGCACTCCGTGTTGAAGTCGGCCCATTCCAGGCTGCCTGCCAGCTCGTTGGTGACTTCGGCGCACCAGGCTTCCGTCGGATAGCCTGCTGCACCCTGGATCTGGATTCGGATGGCGCTCGTGCCGTTGTTCGTGATGTCGTAGTTGATGCCAGTACCACTCGGCTGCCAAAGGCCGACCACTGGGTCGCCACCGTCTGGGTTCGTGGGTTCCTGATTGATATTCATGCCCAGCATGGCGACCCCGCCGTAGTCCAGGTCCTCCGCCACGACGCCCTCGGCGCAAAGCTGCCCACCAGCCTCCAGCGCCTTGAAATCGCCTGGCGTGATCGTGCTGTGGACTCCCGAGGACGGCACATCTTCTTCAGCTTCCACCGCTGTCCACGCGTAGCCCTTCCACTCGCCGCTCGTCACGAAACCGCCCGCGTCGACGCTGTAGGTCCCGCTGCCGGTGCTGCCGCCCGAGTCAGTCGAGCCGCCCGTGTCAGTGCCCCCTCCAAGGTTGCCTGCACCGCCCATGTTGCCCGCGCCGCCGGTGGCGACAACCGGATCATTGTCGTCGTCATCCGACGAGCACGCTGAGGCACCTACCGCAGTGATGCCGCAGGCGAGTAAAGTAAAGCCGAGAAATAGACGCTTGGTCATGACGAAAACCTTAACTAGGACTAGTTGTTGTGTCGCGGAAGCTCGATCCGGAACCGCCGGTCGAGGTCCGTCAGTCTAGCCGGAACGTCCCGCTTGGCAACCGAGCTCTCGCCCGAGCCACCGAGCAATGGGCCAGACGGTGAGTCACTTTGCCACCCACATCGTCGGAGGTACAGCGTCAAGGGTACGACACGTCTCCCACGACGGGAATTGCGCGGGAAGAATTCCGCGTGTTCCATCCGTCCTGTGCCGCTAGGGTCGGCGTCAGCAGCCTCGCTCCAGAGGCTAGTCAGGACAGCATGGGTTCGCTCCGCTTCTCCCCAGGGACTTGGCTCGCGGTGCTCGCGAGCGCCGGTACTGCATTGGCGGCAGCCTGGTACACTCGTGCCCCCATCCCCACTGCGCCCTGCTCACTCGAGCAGGGAATTGCCTGTCCAGAGATCCTCGACGAGTGGCTCATCCCGCAACGACAGGCGGAGCCGCTCACGGACGAGCTCCGGCGCCGCGGTTTCAACGAGTGCAATCCCCAAGATCCCCTCGGGCTCGGCCCCTATCGTCCCTACACGCGGCTCCCGTTGGGCCGTCTCACCATCCCGCAGCGTGGGGGCCATACAGCAGACTTCGGCTACGACGTCCTCGTTCACTTTCATGGCCACGACGCGATGCGCAAATTCCTTGTGCAGGTCTCTCGCGGCATCGCCTACGTCGGCGTCGACCTTGGCCTCGGCAGCGGCCCCTACGCCACCGAGTTCTCTGCTGCTGACAGCTTCGACAGGTTCCGAGCTGCCATCGAGCGGGGGCTCAAGAAGGCAAGCGGCGACGACCGCGCCCATATCCGGCACCTCGCCCTCGCTGCCTGGAGCGCGGGCTATGGCGCCGTCAACGAAATCCTGAAACACGGCGACGAGGGCATCGACGCGGTGGTGCTTCTCGATGGCCTGCACGCTCGTTTCGACCCCGCGAGCGCGCCGACTCGAAAGGGACGCCGCGTCCTTGCGGATTTCATCGAGCCTACCTTCCAGTTCGCCGAGCGAGCCGCCCGGGGAGAGAAGCTCTTCGTCTTCACCCATTCCGAGGTCGATCCGCGGAGCTACCCCTCCACTCGTGCCACAGCCCGCGCCCTCCTCGAGCGCCTCGAGCTCGAGCCGCGGCCCGTCGCTGGCACGGACCCGTTTGGCGTCCGCAGCGAAGCGAGCCGCCAGGGACTCCACGTCTGGGGGACCGCCGGACGCGACGAGCACGCCCACTGCGCGCACTTGGCGCTGATCGCGCGCGTCCTCGGGGAAGTCCTCGAGCCCACTTGGCATACCCCGGTCATGGATAGCGACGTCGAACCCACCCCCGCTCCGAAGCTCGGAGGCCCGACTCCGCCCGCGGACGATCGGGACGTGCCAGCGCCCGCGGAGGACCCGCAGCAGGCAACGAGCACAGGTCCCACGGCGTGGCTCGCCACCACGAGTACGCCGGGCGAGCCCCAAGCCACCGAGAGGACCCATGAGCGTCACCAGCCCGCCAGCCACTGAACGGCGCCGCGCACCCTTACGGGCGTGCCCCCGCCGGCCGAATGGCGGGGAGCCAGGCGGTGTGGCGCGCTCCCGGGGCACTAAGCTTTGGTGGCTTAGCTCCGTCTGAATGCCCAAGTCATGAGCAACGCCTAATGAGCAAATCCTTCCAACCGTCAGCCACTGCCTGCGCCCTCGTGGGGAGCACTGTCGGAGGCAGGTACCGCCTCGACGCCCTCCTCGGCGAAGGGGGCATGGGGGCGGTGTATCGGGCTGAGCACGTGCTCATGCGGAAGACTGTCGCGCTCAAGGTCCTGCACCCGCAGATGACGGCCAACGAGGAGGCCGTCAAGCGCTTCGAGCGCGAGGCTGTCGCTGCCGGACGTATCGAGCACCCCTGCATCGCTCAGGCGACTGACTTCGGGCGCCTCGAGACGGGTTCCTTCTACCTTGCGCTCGAGTACGTGAACGGCACCTGCCTCTCCAAGGTCATCGCCGAGGAAGGCGCGCTGGTGCCGGCGCGGGCCGTGGACATTGCGGTCGACGTGGCCATGGCCCTACGCGCCGCCCACGCCCAGGGCATCGTACACCGCGACCTGAAGCCCGAGAACGTGATGGTTACATCGGGCGAGGCCGGGCGCGAGCGGGTCAAGGTGCTCGACTTCGGCATCGCCAAGGTGGATCTCGGTGGGGCTCAGCTCACCCAAATGGGCTCTGTCTTCGGCACGCCGCAGTACATGGCGCCCGAGCAGGCGGCGGGAGGAGCCGTCGATGCACGCGCGGATCTCTATGCCTTGGGGCTCATCCTCCACGAAATGCTGAGCGGTGAACCCGCATTCAGCGGCAACGACATCCTGGCTCTCCTCACCCAGCAGATGACCGCCGCAGCGCCACCTCTTTCCGCAGAGCTCCCAGCACCGCTGCGACAGCTCGTCACGCGCCTGCTCGCCAAAGACCCCGACCAACGCGTGCAGACGGCACAGGACGCCGTAGCCGCGTTACAAGCCCTGCAAACCGCTGCCGCTGGCTGGGGGGAAGAGTCCTCGCGGACCGCGGCTCCTACTCCTCTCGAGCTGGGCGACACGGTCCGCCCCGAGGCGCCCGCGGAAACCGGGCTCGAGGCGGGTCGGTCCGTCCTCGGTCTGCTCCGCGCCAGGACCGCGGCGCTCGTTCACGGCAGCGATGGCAGGGCCAGCGCCCGCCGCATGGAGCTGGCACGCCTTGTCGGGACCAGAGGGGTCGCGCTCGCACGGAGCATTGGCAAGCTGGCCCTCGAGATAGCGCGACTCCTCCGGGAGAAGGTCCCCCCCGTCGCGCGACGCCTTGCAACCCTAGTCCGCGCCTTGGCTTCGGCATTCGTCGCAGCCTCACCCCGATGGGTGACGCCGCTCAGCAGCCGGCTGCCAGCCGGGCTGCGGGCGAGAGTCGAGCCTTGGACCCCCGCGCGGGCAGCGCTCGCTGTCGTCGCAGCTGCTCTCTGCGTTCTGGTTCTCGTCATCGTTGCTGCAAGCACCCTGGGCGGCGGCGAGCAGAGTGCTTCGGAAGCGCAGGGCTCCTCTGCGTCACCCGTCCCAGTGCGTGAGTACCTTGGCCGCCTCGAGACGTCCGCCAAGCTCCGGGATCCGAAGCTCGAGAAGCTGATCCAGGCGGCACGCGGGGGGGCCAGCAAGGCTCTTGAGACGCTGGACGAAAGGGCGCTGGGCGAGCGGTCCGGGCGCGAGTGGCTCGCCATCGCGCAAGGAAGGCTGGCGCGGAGGGACGTCAGCGCCGCGCTGCAGGCTCATCAGCGGGCCATCGAGCTCGAGCCCCGCTACGCGGGTGATCGGACCATGCTGAGCGGGCTCCGCTACTATGGCTCCAAACCCGGGACGCACGCCGAGGTGCTTCACTTTGCTGCCAAACACCTCGGTGCCCATGGCTCGGACCTGCTCTTCGAGGTGTGGGCGTCCACCAGCCGAAAGACGGACGCGACCCTCCTCGCCCACGAGCTGCTGAATCAGCCCGGACAGCGAGATCACATGTCCGCCGCGCTCGAACTCGCGCTCGACGTCCGCAACGCGCGGAGCTGTGAGGACTACGCCGAGCTCTTGCCGCGAATGATCCAGAGCGGCGACCAGCGCTCGTACCGAGTCTTGCACGCGCTGGCAAAGGACACGGGCTGCGGACCTACGCGCAAGGACGACTGCTTTCCATGCCTCCGCGAGGGCTCGGGCCTGCGAGAAGCACTCACGCAGACCCAGCAACGCAGCGCGCCTATCTACGACGACCGCCGTTGGCCCTGAGCCTCGGACTCTTTGCCGCTCGCTGAGCTCGAGACGCGCCCGGGCAAACAAACACAGCCTGCCCGGGCAGCTCCATCACTGCAGGGCGTCGCAGATGGAAGTCTGGTCGGAGAGGATCACGCGAACCGTGCACTCGCCGTCCAGGCACCATCGGCTCTGACACTCGTCGTCCTGCTCGCAGTCTTCACCGGTCGCGAGCCTTGCCACGCACTCACCGCTGGTCGACTCTTCGACGGGAGGGTCCGCGTCGGGATCCGCTTCGACGACAGTGATCTTGCAGCGCTGATTCGACGCGCACTGGCCGTCAGACTCGCAGGTATCCCCGGTGCTGCCCCTCACCTCGCAGATGTCCCTGTCGTTGCAGTAGAACTCTGAAGCGCAAGTGACTTCTCCGCCTGGATCGCAACGGAACCCGCCGGCGATCCGGCACGTGCCAATCCCTGCATCGTCCATCTCACAAACCCCGTCCGAACAGTCACTGTCCCTCTCACACAGTTCGCCGCCTCGGCCGACTACCTGCGCGCAAGGCGAGCCGAGCTTCAGCACGACGGCTGCCTCGCTGGCTCGTAGCTCCGCGTCCGCATAGGCGGATTTGACGAAGGCCAGACACTCCTCGGCCGCGTCCCGACGATACTTCGCGTCGCCCAGGAGCGTCTTGCAGAAGGCCTTCTGGCTGGCGCGACACGAGGCCTTCTCCCCGCCCTCCTGGGAACAGTTGTTCACGACGTCCGTGTTGCAAGCGCGTTCCGACCAGGCGGCACAGAAGTCATTGGCGGTGGCGTACGGATCCTTTTCATCGCCTCCCGAGCAGGCCGACACTGTGCCGAGCACGAGCGCACCGAGTGAGAAGAGGCTTGTCATCAATCGAATCATTTGTTGTCCTTGGCGAAGCGGGTGCGCACCAGGGCTTCCAGCCCCGGCGCCCTTTGCACAAGTCGCAAGGCTATGTCCAACGCGGACCGAATGGCAAGCCCGCACCGCGACGGCGCTGGCAGGATCACTTCGAGCGAGTCGATCTGGACTCGGGGTACTTCCAAGCCGCCCGACGCCGCTCTTCCAGCCGCTGCCTCAGAGTGCCAGCAGCGCGCCAGACGACCTTACCAGGCCGAACCTCAGACCAGATGCCACCCAACTCGCAGGCCTGCGTGGCGCCGCGCACTGTCTCTTCGCCCGGATGAGCGTTCGGTCCTCGCTCCTTATTGCGCTCTCCCTTTCCGATCATGGCCCTGTTCCGATTCATGGCCCTGTTCCGGTCATGGGCCCATTCCAACCCAGCTCGAGCGAGCTGTGCCTCCCTCCCGCCCAACTCCAACCGAATCCGCACCTCCGCGTGCGGGCTTGGGCGCCCCAGGAGCGTGAGCGACTCTAGCGACGGGGGTACCTGTCGTCCATGGTAATATCTTCGAAGCACGCGTGACGCGGTGGCGTTCACTGTTGCTAGGGTGGGACGCTCCGTGCATAGATCCTCGCCACGGATGTCGTCGCGCCACCTGGTACCCGTCTCCCCTCGGCACTCCGTCGCTGTCGATGAGGAGTACGAGGCGCTCATCGAAAAGGCGCCACAGCAAGATTACGTCCTTCGTACCCTTGCGCGCAGAATGGCTGGTGAGTCACCGCTCATGACGGGCGAGCTCGTGATCGGTGGCAGAGCCACGCGGGACGAGTTCCCGCTGGCGCGCACCTATCCGCTGCATTTCCGCAAGACCTACTACACGGCCCGGCTCCGGGGTGATCCGCGGCGCGAGTTCGAGTGCCACACCCGAGCCAGCGAGATCGTCGGTGTACCGCCACCCATCGGACATGCCCTGGGAACCTTTCGGAGCTGCCTGCTACCGGGCAGACCCTACAGCCAGCTCAGTCCTTTCGGGGCAGAACCCGAGGAAAGCAACATCAAGGTCGCGGCAGACCTTCCCCTCGCGACGGCAGCTGGCCTGTGGCGCCTCGCCGAAGAGCTTCATACGATCCTCAGCAGGCTGCAAGCGGCGGGCATGACGCACGGGGATGCCGAGCTCCACAACTTCATCGTCTGTCCCACGCCCCTCGAGGTGATGCCCATCGACTTCGAGCTCGCTGTCATCGAGAGCGAGGTGAAGTCTGACGAGTGGACGAGCCGCTGCGAGAACGACATGATCCCCATCCTGCGGGAAGCCATCTTCCTCCAGTGCGCCCTCGGCGAGCAGCCGGGACCTCTGGCGGAGAGTGCGCTCGAGCGACTCGACTCGCTGTTTCGCTCCGGAGGGCAGTTTCACCGGGCCATCGACAGGCGCTCGAATACGACGCGTTGACGGCGCCGTCACCCCTCCCCCGGATATGGCCCCCCCCTGGGGCCACGCAGCCATGGACCGCGCGACCCCCTCGTCCTCGCCCTGTCCCGGCTGTTCAGCGAGCGAAGAGCATCTCTGCGTAGGTCGGGAGGGGCCAGTACTCGTCCGCGACTTCTCCCTCGATCGCGTCGCCGTAACCGCGTACCTCGTCCATCAGCGGACGCAGGGTGTGCGCGGCGTAGCGAACGTGCTCTTCGGTGCTGGCGAACTCGCCCTTCGCGTGGGCAGCCTCGAGTTTCTGGACGGAGGTCATCAACGATTTCGCCAGACCGGAGACCTTCGCTGCCATTTCTATCGGAGCCTCGACCCCGATGGCCTTGAGCTTCGCCGCTGTGTCGGCGAGCTCCGAAAGGTACTTCATGGCGGCGGGGTAGATCTGTGTCTTGGCCATATCGACGACAAGCTTGGCTTCGACGTCGATCGACTTGACGTACTGCTCCGAATACACCTCGAAGCGGCTCTCGAGCTCCACGGGGCTGAGCACCGAATGCTTCTCGAAGAGCTCCACGATCTCCTTGTCCCTCAGCACGGGAAGCGCTTCCGCACAGGTCCTCAGGTTTGCCAGGCCCCGCTTCTCCGCTAGCTGGTGCCACTCCGCCGAGTACCCGTCTCCATTGAAGATGACCGCGCCGTGCTTGTCCATGACACCCTTGAGGACCGCCAGGATTGCGGACGGCTGATCGGCACCCCTGGAAAGCTCCGCCTCGAGCCTATCCGCGATCCAGTTCAAAGAGTCAGCCATCATCGTATTCATGACGACGAGCGGACCTGCCACCGATTGGCTGGATCCGACGGCCCTGAACTCGAAGCGGTTGCCCGTGAACGCAAAGGGTGATGTCCGGTTGCGATCGCCCGCGTCGCGCGGAAGCTTCGGGAGGGAGGCCACGCCGAGGTCCATGAGGCTCTTCATCCTCGACCCCGTCACCGTGCCCCGCTTGATCTGCTCGAACACGTCCTGCAGCTGGTCACCCAAGTAGACGGACATGATGGCGGGAGGCGCCTCGTTCGCACCGAGGCGGTGGTCGTTGCTCGAGCTCGCTACGGCAGCGCGAAGGAGCGGACCGTACTTGTGAACGCCGCGCATCACCGCCCCGCAGAAGAGCAGGAACTGCGCATTGTCGTGGGGCGTGTCGCCCGGGTCGAGGAGGTTCCCCTGGGTCGCGTTGCCCACCGACCAGTTCACGTGCTTACCGGAGCCGTTGATGCCGGCGAACGGCTTCTCATGCAGGAGGCACATGAATCCGTGGCGCTTCGCAGTATTGCGAAGGATCGTCATGATCATCTGCTGGTGATCGGTGGCAACGTTCGCGGACTCGTGGAACGGTGCTATCTCGAACTGAGCGGGTGCCACCTCGTTGTGGCGGGTCTTGGCGGGGATGCCCAGCTTGTACAGCTGATCCTCGACTTCCTGCATGAATATCTGCACGCGCTCCGGGATCGCGCCGAAGTACTGGTCCTCGAACTGCTGTCCTTTCGGAGAAGCTTTGCCGAAGAGGGTCCTTCCCGCGAGCAGGAGGTCGGGACGAAGGGTCGCCAGGGCGGTGTCGATGAGGAAGTACTCCTGTTCCGCGCCGCAGCTGGAGCTCACCGGAGCGACGTCCTTGTGCCCGAGCACGCCCAAGACCCGCCTCGCAGCCTTGTCGAGCGCAGCGCTGGCCCTCAAGAGCGGCGTCTTCTTGTCGAGTGCGTCGCCTGTCCAGGAAACGAACACCGTGGGGATGCAGAGGGTGACGCCGTTGTTCGTCTCGAGCAGGTACGCCGGACTGGTCACGTCCCAAGCCGTGTAGCCTCGAGCCTCGAAGGTGGCGCGGATACCACCTGTGGGAAAGGACGAGCCGTCGGGCTCGCCCTGCACCAGCGCCTTGCCGCTGAACTCCTCGATGGCGCTGCCGTCGGACTGGACGGAGATGAAGCCGTCATGTTTCTCCGCTGTCGCATTGGTGAGGGGAAAGAAGACGTGGGCGTAGTAGCGAGCGCCGCGCGCCACGGCCCAGTTCTTCATCTCGGCGGCCACCGCGCCAGCAACCTGGCCATCGAGCTCCCCGCCCTCGCGAATCGTCTTCTGGATGGACTTATAGATCTCCGTGGGGAGAAGCTGCTTCATTTTCTCGAGCGTGAACACGTTCTGCGCCCAGATTTCGCTCATGGGCTGCACGCTCGTCTTGGACGCCAATTGTCGATGAGTGATCGTTTGGATGGCTTGGATGCGGGCTAGATTGGTCGGCATCGGTGTGATCCCTGGTCGGTTAGTAGGATGACAACAGTAGGCGCCGGTGGGCTCAAGCGTGAGGAAACGGACTCGATCGCGGTCTTGGCTCCCGCCACGCGCCAACGTCTGACAGCGGTTCGGCAGCTGTCCTGCCGTCGCGCGGCCGGAGTGTCGCTCGGGCAGTGTTTCTAGATTGTTTCAGTACAGAGTTCACGGGATAGCGATCGAACAGTCCTGCCCCACCCCCTTTCCGAACCGGACACCAGCCCGGTGCCGGCACGCGTGGTAGCTTCCTAGCCGTGTCCGCCGAGTTCACTGAACACGAGGTCAAGGAAATCCTGCGTCGCGCCATCGAGCGAGACGCCAGTCGCGTCGGCACGATGGGGCCTCGCGAGCTGCTGGATATCGCCACGGAGCTGGGAGTCTCCACAGAAGACGTGTCGGCAGCCATCGCTGAGGTAACAGCGGAGCGAGAGCTGCAACGCACAATGAGCGGCATCCTGGAACAGCGCCGCCGCGCGCTCGGAGGAGCCCTCTCCAGCTGGGTTTTGACGTCTGGAATCCTCTTTGGCGTCGACTGGCTCACCGGACCCGGATGGTGGGTACAGTGGCCCGTCGCTGCTTGGGGATTGGCTCTCGTGTTCCAGACGCGGCGAGCCTATTTCGCCGACCGCGATCACCTGCGCCGCAAAGCCCAAGCGCGGATCGAGCGCCTACGCCGACGAGACGAGAAGGCGCGGAGACGCGAAAGGAACGCAAAACTCGAGCGTGGTCTCGAGCTTGCGCTGGAACGAGGGGTGAGCGCGCTGGTCAACGCCGCGACGAAGGCGGCCGCTCCGCCCGATGATGGTTCTCGACAGCGATGCCGCGTGAGCCCAGCAGCCGCTGAAGAGGACCCAGCGCCGCACGCGACAATGGAGCCCGAAGCGCGGGTGCAGGAGCGCGGTTCATGACGACAGGCAGCGACGGAGGGCGCTCGATTGACCGAGTGGGGCAAGGTGCGCAACCTTGCCGAGCAGGGATGCAGTCCCGCCCAGGCGCGCGCGCCGCCTCGGCCGGCTGAAAGCGGGCTCGCGAGCGAGCGTCCCCCAGGCTATCCTCGTATGCCATGCGGCAACGCGTCAGCGCCGAGTACCCGAACTACGGGGCATTTCCTCTGGTCCTGCTGGCGTCGGCCCTGACCGCCGCGTGTCCCCAATTGCTCGACGATGACTTCACGAAAGCCACCGGAGTTCGCCCTCCACTAGCGGGGGCAGCGGGAACCGGAACCGGACCCGGCGGCGAGGACGGCACGGGCGGATTACGACTCTCCCTCGGAGGGGGCAACGACCATGGCGGCGCACCCACCGCGGGCAGCCCTGGAGGCAGCGATTCGTGGGGGGGAACGAACCCGGGCGGAGGGCAGCCTCTGGGCGGCGCGCCAGCAAACATTGCGGGGGCGGGACAAGGCGGGGCCGGCGGGGCCGAGGTAGTTGCCGCTGGCGGCGCCTCGCTCGCGGGGACGGCGGGGTTCATCGAGGGAGGCAGATCGAGTGCTGGCGCAGCCCAGGGCGGCAGCCTCATGAGCGCTGGCACGGCGGGGCTGCTCACCGCGGGGACCTCAAGTGCGGGGGTATCAGGGACGCCCAGTGGCGGCACGGACAACCCGGGTGCAGCCGGAAGCGCCGGGCAGGGAGGCGGCTGTGGTAACCAGCTCGTCCTCTCCTCGGCGGTCAGCGTCGATTTCGACGCGTGGGACGGCGCACAAGAGCCACTCTCATGGCAGTTCCATCTCGAAGGTGCCGGTGAAGAGCGACCCCTCGGGAACTTGTACGCCCTGAGCGACGGCACGGGGGAGTACAGCTTGGACGTCATCGCGGAATCGGGCTCTGACGGGTACCTCGTCTACGCCGCGCACACGGATGCCTCCGCGTGGGGCGGCGGCATCGGGATGCGCCTCCAGTGTTTGGACGCTCGGGGACTCACCGGCTTGCGGTTTTCCGCGCGTGGCACCGCCCCGAACGCCTCGAAGGAGGCGATCGTGGGCCTCGAGCTCCAGGACGGCACCACGGTCGAATCCGAGGTCGAGCTCTTGCGGATGAGGGTCGCTTACGAGATCCCTTTCATCGACTTCGAGGGGACGGGAGCGTTCGCCGGGGCGACCACCGACGGGAGCGGTATCGTCGGCGTCTTCGTGGCGCTGTACCTCGACACCATGACGGGTCCCTTCAACCCTGGCACCCCCCAGCCCGTTCCAGGCGACTACGAGATTCGCATCGACGACGTCGGGTTCTACTGAACGCATCCCGGACGAGATTGCAGGGCTCCCGACGCGGCGATGAAGCTACCACATCCCGGCGGCAGGGTGGCAGGTGAGCCTCTGGCTCCTGCGTACCCCGCGAATCCACCACCAAGTGAGCGACAGGCGTGCACCGAAGCTGCGCCTGGGGTCCGGAGCACGAAGGCGAATGGTCATGAGATTTCACTCGAAGAGCATCGAAGAGCATGGTGAGGTCCCCCTGCCCGACGCGGGCCGCTGGGAGTCGCTCGTCAACCACTGGAACCGGCACGAGGGCGAGCGCAAGCCTGAAGCCGACAGTGAGAACGCCTGCTTCGTCGTGTCCGTGCGCCGCCGCGGTGCGCTCGTTCATCCGGAGGCGCAGCTGGCGGAGATCGTTGGACTCGTCGAGGCCCAGGGCGATCGCGTCGTGGGCACCCTCACGCAGGAGCTCGTGCGACCCGATGCGCGCACCCTCTTGAGGAAGGGGGTCGCCGAGCAGGTCGCGGAGGCGGCCGAGGCTGTGAACGCAAACCTATTGGTGCTCGATGCGGAGCTGACGCCATCCCAAGCACGCAACCTCGAAGACGTGACGGGGTTCGCCGTCTGCGATCGTGAGGCGGTCATCCTCAACGTCTTCGAGCGAAACGCAACGACCCGTCGCGCGCGTATGCAGGTCGAGATAGCGCACCTCGAGTACCTGCGCCCTCGTATCCGGGGCATCGGCCTCAACATGGACCAGCAGGCGGGCGGTGTGCTGGGCTCGCGGGGCCCGGGTGAGACGGCGTCGGAGCTCTTGGCACGCAAGCTCGACAGGCGCTTGGCGCAGCTCCGGACAGGGCTCGTGGACCTCAAGCGCAGCGACGGCGCGCGGCGCAAGCAGCGCTCGGACGCGAAGCGCATCGCGCTCGTCGGCTACACCAATGCCGGCAAGACCTCACTCATGAACGCGCTCACGCACACGGCCCTCTCGGCCCGGAGCCGCCCCTTCGAGACCCTCGACACGACGTCGCGGTGCCTGAGCCGCCATGGCTCGGACGTCCTTTTGAGCGACACCGTGGGCTTCATCCGTCGCCTTCCGGAGCGCCTGCTGGCAAGCTTCGAGTCGACCCTCGCCGAAGCGTGCGAGGCCTCCCTCCTCGTGATCGTCGTCGACGTCGCGGATCCGGAGCACCGGCTCCACCTCGAGACCACCGAAGGCATCCTGGAGAGGCTTGGAGCGGCGGCGATCCCGCGGCTGTACGCCTTCAACAAGGCCGACCGCCTCGATGCACCCCCGAGCGACCTCCCGGCGCTGGCTGGTGGGCACCCCTACTTCGTGCTGAGCTCGCATGACGACGGAGCCGTGTTCAAGCTCCGCGAGCGGCTGCTCGACGAAGTCCGGAGCAACCTCGCGAGTAGAACGCTCTTCGTCCCTTACCACGACGCTCGAGCCGTCAGCCGCATCTACGCGAAGTGCCGGGTGCTGGCCAGCGAGGCGCGCGACAACGGGATGTTCTACACGGTGGAGGGCCAGCCTCACGTCCTCGATGCCCTCTCCAATACCGCGGGCGAAGGGGGCCAACGGTGAAACACCTGAGCACCATCGACCTCTGCCTGGCAACGCCCGGTCACCGAGCGCTGATCCGCGATCTCGTCATGCGGCTCGAAGCGGACCGCGTGGCGGTCATAGGACGCAACGGCGTCGGCAAGAGCCGGCTGCTCGAGGTATTGGCAGGACACTCCGAGCCGGCCGCAGGGCGGGTGGAGTGCGTGGGGACGCGTCACCTCGTCCCTCAGCGACTCGACGCGCGGCGAACGCTGCGCGACGTCGTCGCGAGCCCAGGCGAGCTGCGACGCCTGCTGCTCGACGAGGCGCGCCGAACCGCCCCGGACTTCCTGCTCCTCGACGAGCCGAGTCAGGACCTGGATGCAGCCGCGATCGCCTGGCTCGCCGCATGGCTCAAGGACTGGGCGAGCGGACTCATCGTGGTCTCCCACGACCGGCGCTTGCTGAGACTCTTCGACGCTTACTTCGTCGTGGCAGAGAACGGCTGCCGCCTTTTCCAAGGTAGCTTCGACGAGTTGGTGGCGGATCTCGAGCGACGCACCGACGACGCCAACAGCAAGTACGCCTCGGAGCTGTGCCGGCTCGAACGCGAGGAGCGGCGCAGCGCCGCCAATCGCCAGCGGCGCGCCCGTAAGAAGGCTGGTGGTCGCACGCGGGAGCTCGATCGCTGCACGCCGCGCTGTCGACTCAACCTCAAACGCTCCGCCGCACAGGTCCAGCAAGGCAAGCGCGAGCGAATTCGCGCTCAGCGTCTGGCCATAGCGCGTGAGTGGGCGAAGAAGACGCGACGAGCGCTCAGCGTCGAGCTGCCCCTCGAGTTGACCTTGCCGGGCTTGCCCGCGGGCGGCGACGCCAGCAAGGCTCAACCGGCGATCGAGCTCCTCGGGGTCGGCGCGAGCCCTGGCGGCAAGCAGCTCTTCTGCGATGTTACCTTGACCCTCGATCTCGCAAAGGCTCGCCTGGCCGTCGTGGGTCCGAACGCCTCGGGCAAGACGACGCTGCTCGAGCTGATGACAGGCCGCCGCCGCCCCGATGTGGGTACGGTAAGGGGCCGCGTGGAGCGCATCGGCTACGTTGCCCAGCACGCCAGTAACGCATCGGCTACGTTGCCCAGCCGCCAGTAATTGGCAAACGGAGGAGTCTCTGCTCGAGCTCCTCCTCACCAGTACGGAGGTCCGAGGCAGCAGCGAAGCGGCCGCTTTGCTGGCCGCCCATCGGTTCCCTCTCGCGCTGGCAGAGCGCTCCCTGTCTTCCCTGAGCCCAGGCGAACGCACGCGAGCGGCGCTCCTGTGCCTCTTTCGGCGGCGACCCGCTGTCGAGCTGCTCGTGCTCGACGAGCCCACCGATCAGCTCGACCTGATGGGCACCGCGGCGCTCGAGCGGGCGCTCGCGGCGTGGCGCGGCGGACTCGTCGTCGTGAGCCACGACCCGGAGTTCCTGGAGCACATCGGTGTGCAGCAGTGGCTCGAACTCAGGGGCGGCTCCATCCTCGTAAACCAGGACCTTAGCCATGTCGTTGGCCCTAGTAAACGGGATGGCAGCAGCTTGGTCAGCTCCACCTGATGCTCTGACGCCGGCGAGTGCGAGCGTTTACACTGTGTGGATTCTCGCGTGGCTAGTACTACTGCCCCAAGTACTTGGTCCAGTTTGTTGGGTTCGTCGTGCCACTGGACTGTGTCAAGGTAGACAAACTGGCACCTCTGGACGATATCATCCTTGCTCAAGACCTGGCGGACCGCTCTGCAGCGACGCTCACGAAGTTCATCGCAAGCGTGGACCGTCGTCCGTGACCGTAACCGTGTCGAGCTCAGCCTTCCATCTCCGCCTGGAACTGTTCAGTCCCCAATTTCTAGTTCAGAACTAGCAACTGGAGACTAGCAACGCGAACCGAAAACGGGTTACGGGACCGTACCTGGGGCAGTAGACGGGATGAGCCGATGGCTCACCGCGATGGATGAGAATGGGAGTTCCTCCGCATTGAGCGCGCAGGCCAGTCTGTGGCACGACCGGAAGCGGATTGGTGATCGCTGTGAGGTCGATAACACTGTGGTGGCTGAGTGACCCCGAGCAGTAGACTGACCCGAGCCTTCTGCAGGTACCATTCTTTGTCGCATCCGGAAGCGGAAAGGGCGCATGGTAGTTTCTCGACGTACCTGGGCGTAGCGATCGCCAGTCCTTCTTGGAGGTCAAGATGGACGCAATTGTCGAACGTTGTTGCGGGCTTGACGTGCACCAGGCGAAGGTGGTCGCATGCTTGCTCACGGGTGCTCCAGACAGGAAGCCACGGAAGGAAGTTCGGAGTTTTGGAACGAAGACCCGGGAACTGATGGAGTTGCGCGACTGGTTGCGCGAGCGTGGATGCACGCATTACCCGGTGACGCGGCTGTGGATAGCGCACAACCTGGTACCGAGTTCGGGCGCCCCAGAGGAACGGGCACGCTCGAGAGTCAAAGCGCGGCCCTGGCGCAGACGCTCGGCGGACAGAGCCGTCGCGGCACCGCGCCTG
>JAEWRL010000146.1 GCA_023398955.1 Pseudomonadota bacterium | reverse complement strand
TGCGCACGATGCTCGCCAGCTTCATGCAGAAGCTGACGCCTGACGGCTGACACCTGATAGCCTGCCCTCCGGTTGCATTTGGCGTTGCCAGTTCCCCGGTTTGGTTCCGGCTCCGCCGGGTTAGGGGAACACGGGGGCTGCTGCTTTTCTGACCCTGGGGGGCACCCAGCGAGCTCTCCTCCAAGGATCGCGAAACCCCGCCAGGTTGCCGAACGTGCCTTCCAACTCCCCAACCGACTGACGCATTGCACCCTCTCTTCGCTTACTTGATTGGGTAACACTCCTCGACCGGGGCCTGGCGGGGTTCCAATCCCATCTCACGAGATCGAAGGTGCTCCCTAGCGCTGTCCAGCAACGACGCCGACGGACACCCACAGGGATGGACGGTCCAGTCGTGCGACTCGCTTTCCGTCGAAGTACAGCTCGGGGGCATCGAGCGCGGCGCTGATGCCACAATCGATGAACAGCGCCAGCTGACGCGCAATCCATTGTGCCGCGCCGATCTCCAACGAGCCGGCTGCTGTGGCATGCTGTCGGTCTCTGGCCGAGTACCCGTCGCTGGCTTGGCCGGACACGACGTATTGGCGATAGCCTCCTCCGGCTGCCCCAAAGACGGCGGCGTTCGAACCCAGGTCCTCCTGGACCTTGAGAAAGAGCGAGAGATCCGTACGGCGAGTCGGGGCCTCGCCCGCTGAGCTCCTGATGGAGCCGACTGTCCATGTTTGGCGTACGCCGATTCCCGCGTAGTACCCGAAACCTCCGCCGTAGAAGACGAGCCGGCCGCTTCCGCTGGCTTCCCTCGCTCGGAGATCGAGGTAGGCCTCGGGCGCGACCCAAAGACTGAGAGCAACCCCGCCTGCGGCGTCTTGCCCTGGATCTGGCTCGGGTCGAGGCTCGCCTGCCGCAGCTGGTGCACTGCTCGTTGGAGACGTTCGGCGTGGCGGCGCCGGCTTCACGCGAGTGAACTCCCCGACGGCGGTCGGGAGAGTCTTGGAATCGCGGCTGGCGAACTGCGCATACTGAACCATGGCGGCTCGCAGGGTTTCCACAGCGCGGATGGCGACCACTTCGGCGTCGACTCCGGCCTCACTGACGTCCACTACCTGTACGACGGGCGCGCTCAGCCCCGGGGCCGTTGCCTCGATGCGAACGATGGAATCGACCTGCTCGAGGGTGAGTCTACCGTGAACCCCTGGATTGGTGCTCCAAGGCTCGGACGACAGCGGATCCTGCTGGGGACGCTCCAGTACGATGAGCCCCACAGTTTGCAGCTCTGCTCGAGCCCTGACCAGCGCTTCCTCGAGCAGGGGAGCTGTGGGCGACACTTGCCCCACGAACACTGCTGCCTCGCCTGCTTTCGTCGGCTCCCGAACGGCTGATCGCGTGTCGGTTTGAGCTGCCCGCGACGCGAGGCGGAGGGGAAGCGCCATGGCAGACGAGTGGAGGCAGCCTCCCACGAGAGCCGTGAAGAGAGTCAGCCATTCAGAGCGGCCTCTCCGGGGCGATGCGCTTCTACGTATCAATCGGCCCGCAGGATATCACGGGCTGTCCGCGCGTAGGGGCCGGCAGGAAACTGATCGAGGTACTTGCGCGCAAAAGGCCGGGCGGCCTTCACTCCGCTCGCCCTGGACGTGATGACAAGCTTCCTCCCAAGTGCTTCGGCCGTATAGATGCCTCCGGGGGCTTCGGAGAGGTATACGTCCAACCAATGGCTTGCCTCTGCGACCCTTCCTTGCTGCTCGAAGGTGCGCGCCAGAAAGAACGCAGCTTGCTTCGCCTCAGAACTGCTCGGGAAGCGTCGACGTATGGTGTTCCATGCCTGCACGGACACACCCGAGCGCCCCGAGTACCGTGCGGCCTGCGCCAGGGCCTTCAGGTCCGTGGCTCCGCGCGTCGAAAGGACGCGCGAGAGCCCTGCAGCTTCCGCTGCTCGCACCACGTCGTCGAAGTCCCCGTCCGCTACGAGCCGGCTCCAGGCTACCTCGGGCGCGCGCGCTGGCGGGGCAGAGCGATGGGAGCTGCGCTCGTCGCTCGATCCGGCCGGGAGCGGCGTCGCCGGGTCCAATGCCTCTACTGCCTCCTTCACGCCAGCCGTCGAGGACGCCTCGGGCTTCGCGTCGGCCCCGGGCGCCTGAAGCTGCAGAACGTCTCCTGGGTGAACCGCTCGGATACCAATATCATCGCCCAGGACGTGGACTTGCCCCTCGTGAAGGGCCAGCCGTAACGCCTGCTTGTCCGGATCCCAGGCAAGGTCGAACCTGGTCCCCACCACGACTACCTCGTAAGGCCCGGCGAGAAACCGCCAGTCCGTTTCATCACGGTGGTCCACCTCCACGGTCAGTCCACCTCGCGATAGCCTTGCCAATGCGCCGTGCTCGCCACGCAGGCTGACAGCCACGGTCGTGTGATCCTGCGCACGGATGACGCTCCCGTCGGAGAACGCCACAGTGGCAGGTTGATTCGTGGTCTTGATGACGCCCTCTGCTTCCTGGGCGCCACGCACCTCGTACTGCAGTGGCGAAGGAACGGGACGCAGTACGGACAGGGCCACCGCCGCGACCGCTGAGACTGCGGCGATCATGGCGACGACGCGAACCCCGCGGCCACGACGGGGAAGCACGATCCGCCGAATCTGCAGCCTGGTCCAGGCTTCTTCGCGGTTCCTTGACACCTTCTTCGCGACATGCTCGTCCGAGAGCTGCCGGAACGCGTCCACGATTGCCTTCGACGAGATGGGAGCCTGCTCTTCAGCCATCGCTTCTCCCCGTCCTCTCACGGATGTAGTCTGAAAGTAGTGCGTTTCGGCTCACCCTCTTCGTTAGGTGTTCGAGGGCGCGTCTCACACGGCGCTTGGCGGTCGAATGGGAGACATCGAGCGCCGCGGCGACCTCTTCGAGCTGCATTCCTTCGAGGCTGTGCAGCACGAAGGCGATGCGCTCACCACTGTCGAGCTCATCGAGGATGCGATCGAGCTGCAGCAGAGCCGCCTTGGCTCTCGGGTCATCGACGCTCGGCCGGCGGTCGAGGTCGTCACTGGAACCAGCAAGGCTGCCGAACCAGGCTCGCTGCTTCCTGCGCCGGAGCTCCCTGCGGGCCGCGTTCATGGCGACCGACACGACGTAGCTACGCAGGGAGGTGGCACTTCGAATGTTGCGAGCATTCTCGAACAAGCTCAGAAACACATCCCCCACCAGGTCCTCGACCTCCGAGGATGGCCCGAGGGCTTTGGCCATGAGCCGTGAAACCAGCACGTAAAAGAGATCGAACGTCTCTCGTTGCCAGTCTGCTGCATTCGATTGGATCTTCTGGAAGAGCCGCTCTTCGGGTGAGGGCGCGCTAGCGGCGTAAACTGGGTCCGCCCCCGAGACGAGGCGTAGATCTGGTCGTTTTTGCGAGCGCTGCACTTTGATACCGAGCCAGGGATGCTTTGAAGCTGACAGATGCACTGAAGCAGAGCGTAGCCGATTGCTCGGAGGTCATTTATTTCGAGCATCGAGGCGATGTGGCCGGCTGGAAGAACCGCGAGGGCGACCGGCAAACCAGCGTCCTTGTGGTTGTCGTGGGACCCTCCTCGGCGTGGGGGCAATGGACCTGGAGGCCCTCGGCTTGTTGCTGCAAACGCGCTACGCTGCGCCTGTGGTCGGAGCTACGTCCAGCCAGGTTCCTGGAGGCTTTGCCCCGCCGCCGCGGACGCGTGCCCGACCCAGATTCGAAGCCAGTCCCGCCATCGCGCTCACCTTTGCTGGCGCTCTCCTGTCGAGCTGTGCGGTCAGTCGTCTCGATGTCATCTGGGCCGACGAAGGGGGAGGTGGAGGTGGAGCCGTAAACGGGGCGGCCGGGGCATCGGATCCCGGAAGCGGCTCTCCGTTTCCTGGCCCGACCTCGGCTGCGGAGTGCGAGTCCGGAGCCTCCACCGTGGGTCCTGGGGTCTACCATCTGCGCCACCGTGCCAGTCAGACCTGCCTTGCAAGTGGAGCGCCCACGGTGGTCGTCGATGAATTTGACGCCTACTTCGTGGACCTGGTGGCTCCGTGCTTGTCCGTGCCCGAGCAACGGTGGAGCGTGCGGCCCATCTCGTCTCAGGAAGGCTACCAGTTGCGGAATGCTGCCGTTAGCTTCAACCTGGACGTGCTATACTCCGCGGTCGCTCCCGAAACCCCGGCCATCTTGTATGGCCCCCACGTTGGGCCCAACCAGCGATTCCTGTTTCGGGTTCGGGAAGACGGCGCGATGGAAATTGCACCAGTGCATGCCCCTACGCAGTGTCTGACGACGACCGCAGACGGCGTGCAGATTTGGCCCTGCTCCGCAGCGGATGAGCGCCAGACCTGGGAGCTCCTACCCGAGTCTTGCGCCTAGGAGGTCCACGAGTTCACCTCGTTCCGTTTTCGACCCTCCAGGTATAGGCGGCGTGCAAGCCTCAGCGAGCTCACGGACAGGCACAGGTGCTGGAACTTGCGCACTCCGCCAACGTCAGGGCCGCGAGGGTAGCATCACTCAGGATGCCCCCAGCGGCATCAATGGCGCCACCGCAACTGGCAAGACACTGCAGACCGGTGCAGCCGCTCGACAGGATGCAATTGACGATGGCCTGGCAGTCGTCCAGCGACTGGCAGCTCTGCATGGATGGCAAACACTGAGTGCACAGGCACGTTTCACAGGCGTTGGTGGTCTCCGCGACACACTGGCTGACCCCTGGGTCGCAGATGCCGCAACCCAACGAGTCCACTGCCGTCACGCATTGGGCGTCCCAGGCAGATTCGCAGCAATAGGAGTCCACTGCACAAACGCATTGGCTGACCGTTGCATCGCTGCACGATGGTGAAAAATGGGCTTCGCAACAGCTGTTTGCGGAAGTGCTTCCTCCTGCGGAGGGGGCGCCGCCGGAAGTCGGTGCGCCGCCGCTGCCCCCTGCGCCCGTATTGCCGCCGCTTCCCACCGGATAACAGGATCCGCAGCCGAGGTTCTCGACCGCGCGCGCGCACATGGCGTCCCAGCGACGCTGGCAGCAATAGACGTCGCTGCTGCAGACGCACGCCTGAATCTCTGCATCCGCGCAACCCACGGTGTCATGAGGTTCGCAGCAGTCGTTCGGTGCGGTACCCCCGGAACCGCCTTCGGCGCTACCTCCAGTCCCCCCTTGACCGCCACTACCGGTGCATGTCCCGCACCCGAATTCGTCGACTTGCTCTACGCAGAGCGCATCCCAGGAGGCATCACAGCAGTAGCTATCCCTGCGGCACACGCATTCGGTGATGCCCGCGTCGTCGCAGCCGCGCGTCGGGTGGGCGATGCAACATGGCTCCAGGGGCAGTGCACCGCCAACGCCAGTGCTGCCGCCAACGCCAGTGCTGCCGCCCGTGCCTCCGATGCCGGGGGTCCCGCCGCTGGGTAGTGGGTTTCCGCCTGCTCCGGTCGTGCCACCAGTCGCGCCAGTGCCACCGGATCCGCCGCTCCCACCTGCCGCGCTGCAGGAGCCGCAGCCAGCAAGCTCCACGTAGCGAACGCATGTTTCGTCCCATGCGCTGGTGCAGCAGTAGGCATCCACGAGGCAGACGCAGGCAGCCACGGCGAAGTCGTCGCACAGCGGTACGGAGCGGGCGTCGCAACAGCTACCGAGGAGGACGCCCCCGCTCCCACCGGCTCCGCCTGTGTGGGGTGCGGCGCCCGTGCCCCCAATCGCCGCGTGGCCACCGACACCGCCAGTGGGCAGGTATCCACCGGCTCCTCCCAAGAAACCCCCGAGTCCGCCCACGCCGCCGTATCCCCCCATGAGCGTCGAGCACAACGTCGCGCAGTACGGCTCGTCGAACCCGTGGCACGCGCAGAGTGACTCGCACGTCGGGCACCCTACACAGCTCAGGGGCGCACAAGCGCCGGAACCGCCCGTTCCACTCATTCCGCCTTGCGCTGTCGCTACGAGTCCTCCGCTCCCCGTCTGCGTGTCTTGCGGCCAGTCGTCGCCGCTGCGCGCGCCGCAAGCTTGAGGCAGGGCTGCCGCAAGCCCAACCAGCAGAGCAAACCGAGTTCGCCGGGCCATCGCTGCGAAGTCTAGGTCAACGGCTCACGCCGTGCCTCCGAGAATTTGTGGCCCCGACCCCTGATGCCACACACGGGGTCCTTGGCATCCTCAGGACAGGATTCCAGCGACACCGCCTGGGCCTGTCCTCCCACCCGCTGCGGCTAGTCGACCGCAGGCGGTGTTTTGTCGGGTCCGCGTCAGTTCGGGTTGTCAGGAGACGCAATGAACGGTTTATTCTGCCGCGCAGTAATGGTGGTACGCTCGTTGCTGGGTGATCGCGAACGGCCGCGGCGGGCAGACCGGTATTGCGCGTAATTTGCGACAATGACTCGGCATCAGAGAGCCGGGTCCCGGAGGTGCGAAAATGTCGAGCAATTGGAGCTCTCGTGTCCTGAAGCGGTATGTGCCAGCAGCCGCGGCCCTCGTCGTCTTGCTTTGTGCGGCGACTGCTTTCGCAATAGGCAGGGTTCAGTGGGAAGAGACAAGCGTGAAGCCGCTCAGCGATGGCGACTCGTGGCGCCTCAAAATGAGTGTCCATCTCCCGAAGGCCCCCGATTTCGCCAATATGCCTGTGAAGTTCGAGTTTCTTCCCACGGTGTATTTCGAGCGGTCCCTGGTGGATGGGGACAAGGAGCTCATGCGGGAGGTTCCGCTGACAGGCCGGCAACCCCTGGTGGAGTCGGTAGAAATGGGATTTCTGGACCCGAGTAGCGGGGAGATCCAGAAGCGCACGCGCTTCACCTTCAAGCTCCGTCGGGATCGCGGCTACGACGCTGGCAAGTACAGAGTCACCCTGAAGGATGGCAGGACCGGCAACACGATCGGGACGCCGACGAACATCACTCTGGAAGGCGAGAACGAAGTCATTGATCGCAGAACCATGGACTTCTCTGCCAAGCCCCGCGAAAAGAAGGAGGAGAAGAGGAAGGAAGAGAGCTCCGAGGCCGCGTCCCCCGATCCGGATGAGGCTTCCACGCAGAGCTCTGAGGACGCCGAGCCAGCAGCCGGGACTGACGACTACGAGAGCTACGGCGAGGAGGAAGAGGACGCTCCAGGCGAGATTCAGGAGAAACCGGGAGCCTGCGGCTGTCGAGCGGCGGGAGGGCGAGCTGGTTCGGGCGGCCTTCTGTCGAGCATCGGGCTCCTTCTAGCGTTTGCGGCTGCAGGTCGTCTGAAGCGGCGCGGCTGAGGCGCCAGTCGGTGACGCGCCGTGGTGAGCTGGGGACTGCTGCTAAATCGGCTGCAGCCCCAGCCTGATCCGATCCCTGTCAGCGGCAGGCGCGTGCCACGTGCTCGCGCAGGCCCACCACGGCTGGCTCTAGGATCTCTGGTGGGGTCAACAGGCTCAGTACGATGAGGGGTTCAAAAGGAAAGTCGTACAGCCATCCCGGCTGCACGACGATGCCACGCTCGCGAAGGAGCGACAAACACCACTCGTCCTCGCTGAGCACGGCCGGAAGGCGAACCGTTACGTACCAGCCCGCGTCTACGTGAAGGACCGTGCACTCGCTGCCCGCCAACCGAGCTCTGACGACCTTCAGACCGTCGCGGACACGCCTGGAAACCCTTTCGCTCACATGTTCTCCGTACTCCAGGACGCGCGGTAGGGCGCACTGAATGGGCGAGCCAACGGAAAGGTAAGCATCGGCGATGAACTCCAGGCGTGACATCGCCTCGCTGACGAGAGCGTCTCGTCCCGCGACCGCGATCCACGCGAGCTTCAGCTGGGGAAGACCGCAAAGCTTCGAGAGCCCGCCTAGCGAGAAGGTGAGGACCGGGGCGTTTCGCAGGGCCGAGGCGCAGTGGCTCGCATCCGTGCTCAGCGGGTAGCGGCCAAACACCTCGTCCGCAATGATCGGAAGTCCGAGCCCACCGAGGAAATCCAGCTCCTCATCACTGATCACATTCCCGGTAGGGTTGTTGGGGCTGACGATGACGAGCGCGCGGGTGCGGGGCCCCATGGCCATCTCCACCGATGACCGGTCGAGATGCCAGCTTCCGTCGTACCCCAGTCGATAAGGCCGCAACGCTATCCGCTCGAACCGAGCCAGGTGCTCGAGCAGTGGATAGCCCGGCTCAGGGATCAGGATCTCGTCTCCGGGATCGCAGAGCAGCTTGAAGAGGTAGCCGTAGGCTTCACTGGTGCTCGCCGTCAGGAGCATTCGTTCTGGGCGCGGTCGCCACGGTGCCGGGAAGCTGGCCGCGGCCGCAGCCCGCGCCTTGGGCATGCCGAGAGGGTCGGGGTCGTAGCGCAGCGCCGCGGGGGCAGCGATGGCGCGGAGTATCTCGTCGTCGCCATCGACCAAGAGGCCGCAGATGGTTGGATTGGAGATGGTCAAGTCCACGAGCGCCCGCGGCCCCGAGCGAGCCTCGTCGATGGCACGCGCCAGGGGGTGGGCCGTCGTGGGGCCGAGCGAGGTGCGGGAGAACACGGCTGTTGCGCCTTTTGTCGTCATTGGGCCCAGCTTCTGGTCTGCCAGGCTGTACAGCGCCAAACGTGCGCTATAGCTTGGCGGACTTCAATGGCGAATCCCGACCACGTGACGAGGGTAGTACATCGAGGCCGAGAGATCATCATCGTCGGCACGGCGCACATCTCAGCGCGCAGTGTCCAGGAGGTCCAGGAGGTCATCGAGCGGGAGCGCCCGGACACGGTCTGCGTCGAACTGGATGCCCTACGCTACGAAGCGCTGCTCGACGAGTCTCGCTGGGCAAACATGGACATCTTCCAAGTGATTCGCCAGAAGCGCGTCCTCTACTTGCTGGCGAACATCGCCCTCTCTGCCTACCAGCGAAAAATGGGAGCTCGCTTCGGGGTTCGCCCCGGGGCGGAGTTTCTGGCTGCCGTGAGCGCCGCGAAGGTGGTCGGTGCCGAACTCGTATTGGCCGACAGGGACGTGCAGGCAACCCTCAAGCGAACCTGGGCGAGTATGTCCCTCTGGACCAAGCTTCGGATCGCTTCGGCGCTGGTCGCTGCCCCCTTCGCCGTCGAGGACCTCACGGAAGAAGCTATCGAGGAGCTCAAGGACCGCGACACGATCAGTGAGATGTTGGAAGCTTTCGCGTCGGAGGTGCCAGGTGTCAAGGAGCCACTCATCGACGAGCGCGATCGATACCTCATCAGCAAGGTCGTGGAAGCTCCAGGAGCCAAGGTGGTGGCCATCGTTGGTGCCGGTCACGTCAAGGGCATGCTCGCCAACATCGGGGAGACCGTAGACCGTGAAGCCCTGGAGAAGTTACCACGGCCGTCGCGTGTGACGGCGGCCTTGAAGTGGGTCATCCCTGCACTCGTGGTCGGAGCGTTCTACTTCGGATACCGCGAGAACGCGGGCCGCGGCCTAGCGGATATGCTCCTTGCGTGGATCATTCCGAATTCCGTGCTCGCCGGGCTTCTGTCGGCGCTGGCTGGCGCCAAGCTACTCACGGTGCTTGTCGCGACGGTGGCGTCGCCCATCACGTCGTTGAACCCGACGATAGGAGCGGGCATGGTGGCGGGCCTGATGGAAGCGTGGCTACGCAAGCCCACGGTCGCAGAATGCCAGCGGGTCACCGACGACATCCTCTCGCTGCGGGGGATTTACCGGAACGGCTTCACGCGGGTGCTCCTCGTGGCCGTGGCGGCGACGCTCGGCTCCGCCATGGGTGCATGGGTCGGCGCATCGTGGGTCGTGCTTCTGCTGCGGTAGCAGGTGAGCTACGCGTGACGAGTTGCAGGCCCATAGGCCGAGGTGGTCGTGGGCTGCGCGAGGGAGCCGCGGAGGGGGCCGCATGAGACGTCAGGATGCGATAGGTGAGGAACGTTGCTAGGCTTTCTCCGCCATCGCGCGGGCGACGGGCGAGCTCAGGACAAGGAGCAAGAGGAATGAATCCCGAGGAGTTCGAGTGGCCAAGTTTCGTGCGCGTCCCCGAGGATGAAGAGCTCGTGCTCTCCCGTCCGAGGTCGCAGGACCTTGCCCGCTGGGTTTGGTTCGACGGAGAGCTCCGGGAGAGCTCTGCGGTGAGCATCCACTTCTATGCCAACGCGCTCCACTACGGGACCGCGGTATTCGAGGGGATCCGCTGCTATCCCACCGACCGCGGCCCGGTCTTGTTGAGGCTCAGGGACCACGTCGAGCGGCTCTTCGCGTCGGCCGCGCTCTACGGTATGGAGGTCCCGTACTCACCCGATCAGGTCGAGCAAGCGGCCCTAGAGCTGACCGCTCGAAACAGCATTCGCGACGGCTACCTGCGCCCACTTGCATTCTTTGGCCACGGCCCCATCGACCTCATGCCCAAGCGTCATTGCCCAGTACACGTCCTGCTGGCGATTCGAACCCTGGGTACGTACCTTGGGGAAGGCGCGCTGCGCAATGGTGCTCGCGTGACCGTCTCATCGTTCCGAAAATCTCATAGAAGCATGCTCCCGACGACTGCAAAGGCGAGTGGGCACTATGCCAACAACGTCCTCGCCGCCCACGAAGCCATGGATCGCGGGTTCGACGACGCTATCCTCCTGAATCTCGACGGGAGCGTCGCTTGCGCCACTGGTATGAACGTCTTCTATGTCAAGGACCAGGCCCTGCACACGAACGACGAGACATCGTCGATCGTCCCCGGGATCACCCGCGATTGCATCATTCAGCTGGCGCGGGAGAACGGGGTCCCGGTATCCGTCCACGAATTTCAACTCTCCGATCTCTCCACAGCGGACGAGGTCTTTCTCACGGGGACGGCAGCTGAAGTAACCCCCGTCCGCGAGCTCGATGGGAAGGTCTTCCCCACCGGGCGAAGGACGCTTGGAGCCTTGCTGCAGCGCGCCTACCTGCGTGCCGTGACGGCCAAGGACGAGCGCCACCTCAACTGGTTGCACTTCGTCTGAATGGGCAGGCGCAACTGTCGAGCACTCGACGGTTGCGCGAGCATCTCTGGGGTGTGGGCCTCGCGGGAAGCGCGGGGGAGGGAAACTGACTGGGGAAGAGCTTCCGGAGAGCTGTGATTAGCTCGAGGCCCCGGCCGCCTCGGCAAGTTCTGGGAGGCCCTCCAGCGCGGGCTTGAGGTTTCGTGCTGCCTCGCCCACCGGCGCGCCCAGCAACCCCAGCTGGTCTGCGACGCGCGCTGCTGCCCACGGCACGGCTGAGCTGCCCCGAGTCGCCAGCACGGAGGCGACGATGGCAGTCGTCCAACCAACGGGCCCCAAGGGTTTGCAGCCAAAGAAATGGCTGAGACCAGGCGTCTGTACCACGAGCGCCAGGACGCCCGCGGAGGCCGCACTCGTCAGCAAAACAGGTCGCGTGAGTCCACCGGAGCGCACTGTCTGGCCCAGCTGTGTTCCCACCAGTGCGAGCAGGCCCACCGTGGACGCCCGTTCGCGGCTTCCCATCAGGCGCGCGACTCCCCACGCGCTGCCAGCGCCGAGTGCCGTAACCAACGCACGTGCGGCGATCTCCCGATCCAGGGGTTGCGCCAGCGAGGCATCCGGTCCTTCGTGCGCCAGCTGCGCGAAGGAGTCCGGTGAGGGGGGACGAAGGGCGATCGCCATCGCGGGAGCCACATCGGTGAGCAGGTTGACCAGCAGAAGCTGTCGGGCACTCAGCGGTGGCCGCCCATCGATGAGGCCGGCGCCCACCGCGAACGCGATCTCGCCGAGGTTCCCCCCTATCAAGATCGAAATGGCGTCGCGGACCGAAGCCCACATCGCGCGGCCTTCCAGAATTGCGTCCACCAGCGTTTCGATGCGCTCGTCCGTCACGACGACATCTGCCGCACCACGTGCTGCGGCCGTGCTGTCGCGTCCGATCGCGATGCCGACGTGGGCGTGCCGGATGGCAGGGGCGTCGTTGGCACCGTCCCCGACCATTGCGACGACCCTTCCGGCACGCTGCAGCGCCCGAACGACCCGCACCTTTTGCGATGGTGTGACCCGAGCGAAAACGGCCACGTCGCGGACGACCGTGTCGAGTTCCTCGTCCGAGAGGGCGGAGAGCTCCGATCCGGAGAGTACGAGCCGGTCGCCGAGGATTCCGAGCTGCTCGGCGATGGTTCGCGCCGTGTTCGGATGATCCCCCGTGATCATCAGGGTGGCGACCCCCGCCTCGTGGAGCTTAGCGAGGGCACCGGGAGCCGTGGGCCGCATCGGGTCTGCGAACCCGAGCAGCCCCCGCAGGGTCAAGCGTCGGAGGTGGGTCAGGTCCGCCTGCTCCCCATCCGCGAGCTGCCGCTCCGCGACCGCCAGCACTCGCAGGCCCCGTTGCGCCATGTCGCCTGCGATCCTTGTGAGGCGGCTCCGATCGTCATCCGCGATCTCCGTGGCCTCTTGCCCTGAGTGGTAGTGCGAGCACACCGCAATGACCATCTCGGGTGCGCCCTTGACGCTCACCAACCGCTGCCCGTCGAGGCTGCCCAGGGTTGCGTGATAGCCGCGGCCCGGCTCGAAGGGGAGCTCGGCGAGCCTGTCCCAGCTGCCGCTGCCGTCCCGAGCACCGACGCTAGCCATCTCACCTGCCCTCACCAGCGCCAGGTCGGTCGGATCCGTCGATGGGGAGCCGTGGGTCAACTCTGGACAGGAGCGGAGCGCCGCGCTCAACAAGGCGTGATGGGCAGGCGTCGCGTTCTCCAAGGACGCCTCCTGGTGGCCGTCGTTGAGGCAGCTCAGGACGATGCGCCCCTCGGTCACGGTGCCCGTCTTGTCCACGCATAGCAGGTCGACTCGGCCCAGCGCCTCGATCGAACGTACGTTCCGGACCAGGGCTCCACGCGCGGAGAGACGCCGAGCTGCTGCCAGCTGCGCTGCGGTCGCCAAGAGGGGCAGCCCCTCCGGAACCGACGCGACCGCTAGGCTCAGGCCCGTGCCAATCAACTGATCGAGCTTCTGTCCGCGCAGCAAGCCGGCCCCAATGAGGCCGACTCCAGCGCCGACTGCCAGAGGAGCGGTCATCTCGATCAGCGCACGCATGCGCTGCTCGACCCCGCTCTGCACCTTGGTGCGTCGTGCCGCCGCCGCGCCACGTATCGCTTCCGTCTGAGCTCCCACGGCGACGACGATGGCCGTTGCGCGGCCAGCGGCGATGCTCGTCCCCTCGTAGAGCATCGAGCTCCGATCGGCGACAGCGGCCTCGAACGACGGCTCCACTCGTCGGTGCACGGGCAACGACTCCCCGGTAAGGCTCGAGGTGTCGACCTCGAGCGACTCCGCATGAAGGAGCCGGCAATCTGCAGGAACCAACTCTCCCGCACCGAGCAGAACGATATCGCCGGGCACCAGCTCTGTCGAGTCGACCTCGACAGCCAGACCCTGACGACGTACGGTGGCACGGCGGCGGGTCGTGGTGGAGAGCTCGCGAATCGCGCGGTCTGTTCGGAAGCGCTGCACGCCTCCGATCAGCGCATTCAGCGCCACGACGCCGCCCACCATGGCAGCGTCCGCGACGGACCCCGCGACAGCAGACAGGCCAGCCCCCGCTGCGAGCATGGGTGTCAACGGATTGAACAACTCGTCGGACACGGTATCGGCGAGCTCGAACAGCGCATTCCGCGGCAGACCGTCGGAGGCTCTGCGGGCGAGGGCGTCGGCGCGACTCAGGCCTTGGTCGGAGGCGCCCAACTTGTTGAGCACGCCTTGTGCATCGAGAGCATGCCACGGTGTGCGGTCACGGGGCGTGGGAAGGGGCCGACGTGCAAAGACGCTCGCCTGGCGGAGCCCATTCAGCATCGTGATGAGCGTCGCGACGTTGACGACGGCGACGACGCGCCGCATCGGCATCGAGAGTAGCTGTCCCGCCGTAACCACCGCTCCCACCGTTGCCGCGGCGAGGGCCACGTTGACGCTCTGCTTCGATAACTGCCGTGCCACGAGGCACGCTCCCACGACGAAGCGAGCATCACCCAGGTCATCGCTGCAGACTAGGTGGGCTCCCCACGGAGCAGGTTCTCCAGGCCGGATCAAGCCGATCGAGCAGTCCGCTGCTGCCAGGGCTGGGTTGCTGCCGCTGGCAACCAGAGCCACCGCATTGCCCTCGCGCTGCAGTCGCCGGACCCCGTCGAGGAGGTCGGGACCCGCGGCGATCGCGTCGACGGGCAATCGCTGCTTGATGCGTTCGTCGTTCGAGGCAATGACGACGCGCATGTCCGCTGCTTGTGCCGCTGCGACGAGCTCATCCACACCTGTGCGTGGCACCAGTTCCACCCCAATCACCCCGCGGATGGTTCCTTCGCGACGCAGCCCGAGGACGAGCTCCCCGCGGCGGCCCAGGTCGCGGACGGCTCGCTCCACCTCGGGATCCGTGTTGGCGGCGAGTAGCCGTACGGGGCCCAACGCCCAGGGCCCGGCCTGCCTCACCTCGAGCGGATGGTCTGGGTCGAAGAGGCGCTCGGTGAGGCTGCGTCCCTCCGGCTCGGTCAGGGTACTTGAGACGAAGCTCCGGAACTCGAACTTGTCGCGAATGACCAGGTCGCCCTGAAGCACCAGGCAGTCGATTCGGTCGAGCCGACGCAGGACCTCGGGAGACAGGACCAGCACGCCGCGGCGTGACAGGTGATGGCCCAACTGCGCGGCAAACGCGCTTCGACCAAATCGAGCGGGCTTCGGCACCCCGGCGAAAAGCGCCGCGACGGAACGTTGGAAGCTGCGCGTCGTGACGACGCTGACGGCGAAACCGCCGAGCGACACCAGCCAGCCGCGTTCAGCGTATTCCTCGATGGGGCCATCCGGAAGACCCATGGGACGTGGCTCGACCTTGGGGGGGCCGACGGGGGCGCCGAGCGCCGAGAGTGTCTCTGCCCGCTCCTTCCACGTTCTTCTGCGCGACTGCAGCTCGCGGAGGAGCGCCGCCTTGTGAACTACCTCGACGAGTGAAGCAATCGGTCGCTGTGCAGTCGCGATTCCCACGGACGCTGCCGTGTTCAAGAAGAGCTCGGCTTGCTTGCCGCCGATGCGATTGTCCAGGCGGCGCCGCAGGCGGTTCGAACCCTTCATGAGGGTGAGCATCGACGCGGAAGCGCCCCCGATCGTCGAAGGGTCAAACGGGGTAACCTTCAGGACGTTCGCAAAGCAGAAGCCCCAGGTGTCGGCCGCGAGCTCGAGCGCGAGCCGTACCGCATCATCGCGGCCGTAGTCGCCAGGGGCCCCGTCGGGCTGTCCGAGCCGCGCCTGACTCTCCGCGAGCTCCAGGGCTGCGACGAGCTCATTCGAGGAGTAGGCATGAGGGTGGTAACCTACGGAGACCTGCCGAGCGGCAGTATCCACTTGCACCCATTGCACCCGCTGAAGCCGAGCGAAGCACTGCTCCACGCTGGGCAGAAACCGTGCGAGCACCTGTTCGTCCATCTCGGCGAAGGTCAGGTTGGCTCTCGTTGGTCCCACCCAGGTCCGGCGGCCAGGCGTCACGAGGGAAGCGACGGTCCCCAATGTCGAGGCGAACAGATTCTTCCACTGCTTCAATATCAATCTAGACGCCCCGCTTTCCTCATCGAGCTCGCCTGTCCTTCTAGCAGGGTCTGTGCCCGTTGAAAGCTCCGGCCCGAAGACGCATCGGACCGCAACGCAGGGCTTTCAGCCGACCGAGGTGCGATGGGGCCACCGACTAGCAAGTCACCGTCACACAGGGAACCCGCGCGCGCCCGCCCGCCCTCGTTGGCGATGATTGCGCGGGGGCAGGGGTTCAGCGCTCTGGAACCGCGGCCGTTAGGGTGAAGGGTCGTCGCGAGACTCGGAGGTACATCGCGTGCAAAGCGTTCCGTCAAGCAGTTCACCCGCCGCGCGGGACCCGCATGCGCACGTGTGCATTCCGCGGCTTTCGTTGGACGGGTTCCTGGGGCGTCGGGAGCACCATCGCGTCGCATTGGAACTCGACGTCAGCTTAGGGGGGTGCGACCACGTTTACGTGGGTCTCTGCGAAAACATATCCCGAGGAGGCGTGTTCCTTGCGACTCACGTACTGCGCGAGATCGGCGAGCGTGTCGTCCTCAAGGTGCACCTGCCCGGCGCCGTAGGGTGTATATCGGGAGTTGGAATCGTCCGTTGGGTGCGCCCGTTCTCGGAGTCCGCTCTCATGGCCCCAGGAATGGGGGTGGCGTTTGAATCACTCCCTGAGGATTCCCACAGAGCGCTGGAGGTGCTTCTCGGCACCTCTATCAAGCAGATTCAGTCCGTCGGGGAATGACTGTCTTTGCGTCCGCCGGGCCAGCGACTCGTTGATACCTCCGAGCGCCGGGGCACGGGCACAGCTCATCGAAAGCGTGGACGCTCGCCCGTGCCTGTGACGAGGCCAGCCTTCCCTCCCCGGCTGGCTCTGTTTGGCTCGCTGATGCGGCCATACGTCAGTCTTCGAACAGGATATCTATGTAGCCAGGCGGGGGGAGCTTGTCTTGGATTTCCTCGATGATGCGCCCGACGAGCTCTCCTCGATCGACGTCGGGCGTGGAGAGGGATAGATGCAGTGCGAGGTGTGGTTCCGTATCGCGTTCGGCGTCGAAGACCCTGCGAATCTCGAAATGCTCGATCGCCGGGATGCGGGCGATACAGGCTTCGAGCGCCGCCACCAACGCGGGCGGCGGGTTGGGTTCTGCGTGCAGCACATCGCCTTCAGATGACGCTGGGATGCCGCTCACGTAGCCAACGAGTGGAATGGGGCGTCGCTGCAGGATTGCGCCGACCTCCGCGCGGCGGAGCATCAGTTCGCTGGGGTCACCAGCGTTGATGACGACGCCGAGGACCGTCGTTTCGTCGATCGCGTTGACAGCCATGTCCAATGCTGTACGGGCTGGAAACACCACGTACTGCAGTGGGCCACCGTCGGTTTCCCACCCGAGCTGTGAGCCGAATGGCTCCATCAGCTCCGGTCGAGTGAACAGCGCGCAGAAAACGTGTCCTTCGTCGTCGACGAGCATGTGTGGCACGATGGTGATCTCATCGGCGAGTTCGACGTGTTCTCCTTCGGGTACGCCCGGCATGCTGCGTGCGAGCGGTGTGAAGAGCTCGGCGGACTCCAAGCGCTCGATCAGCCTCTCGACGTCCCGTCGTAGTCCGCTTCGAGCGGTGAGCACGGCGTCTGTGACGTCAGGGTTTGCAATCTGTCCATTTCCCGGGCGCTGCTGGGATTCGGCGGGATTCTGTGTGTCGGTCATGGGAGGGCCATCGCAGAACGCTCTGACTGTCGGGGTGGGGCGAACCCGGCCGGGCTCGCCCACGGACGGATGCGTCGGGCCCCTCTAACACGGGGCACAGGGCGGTGCACGCCCCGCGCCGCGGTTTAGAGCCAGGGGTTCACCTGCCCATGCGGGATCTGGGAGCGACGCGCGAGCGTGAGCTGGCGGAGGATCCACACCACCGCGACAAGGCTCATGCTCAAGAGAACCCAGCTTACGGCACCTTGGGCGTGGAGCAGCAATTCGCGCTGTCCATGCCTCTCCCAGGCGAGCGCCAAACCCAAGGCCAGCGTTGCGAGCGGAAGGAGGGCTTTCCCGGTGATCGCAAGGGTGTCCCGCTGCTCGACGTCTTGCAGTGCCCAGCGTACGACGACGACCCCCACGACGAGCCCCCAAGCTTTTGCTTGGAATAAGGCGACCGCCACGATGCGGCCGGAGAACGACGGTTCCAGGAGCTCCGTGCTTCCCATCGCCCACCCGCCGAGAAACGCCGCCGCGACGAGACCGCAAACAAGCCACAGGTGCAAGGCACCCAGTAGCTCACTGAGCGCGTTCGTGGCGCCCTGGCGAGGACCTCCGACGCCTTGCGCGGCACCCGAAATGCGCGCCACTGGGAGCACGCGACGCCCAATACGTGGCACGAGGGAAGCTACCAGCGCTCCAAAGGCAAGCCATGTCCCCGGCGTTCGGAACGCGAACCACTCCGAGGGCAGTAGCCCCTGCTGGGACACCAGATCCGCCAGCCTGAGGCTGCCCGCGAGAAGGACCACCGCGGCGAAGCTCAGCAGCTGCGGGAGTTGATGAGCAACGGCATGCAGCGCAGCGATGGGACCCTCACGAACAGACAGGCGTTTTCCCCCAGCCACGTCATGGCTTCCTCTCCCCGAGAGGAGCGCTGCGACAAGGGAGAGGGTGTTTGCCACCATGAGAAGCAGCATCCAATCGCCCTCCGACGACACCACCGGCTTGCCCAGGGCCATGCACGTCCAAAGCGCGGTCACGCTGACGAGAGCGAGGTGTGGCACGACCCGAGCCAGGATTGGCATTCTCGCGAAGGGACGCAGAACGGCGCTCATCACCGAGGACGACGGCAGCCGCTCGCCGCCCGTTCGGGTTTCGTACAGGGGCGAGCGGAGGCGTTCGCCTCGCGCGAACCACGCGGCCGCCGCGGTCAGCGGACCTCCAGCGACCGCACAAACAAGGACCGCGCCGATCAGTAACGCCAACGCCCAAGCCGCGTCACCTGGCGCCGGACGGCGAAACCGACTGCTGCGCAGTGGAACCTCCACAGGAGCGTCCACACCGGGGCGTCTGACAGCAAGCCGCACCAGCGGCGAATCGCCCGGAGGGATGAAATCCACCGCGCTTGCCACTCGGAAGCCCTCCAGAGCCAGGACCTCATCGCCCGGCAGCAAGCCAGCGGCTGCCGCAACCCCACTCACCCCCTTTACAATCGGACGCCCGGAGCGGCCATCATCGAGGTCGATCCCTGCCTCGAGCAGCGCTTCCTTGGCCAACAGGACTCGCCTCCGCACTACCTTGCTGGTTGCCGGTGGTGCTGCCACCTCGAACACGACACCATCGATGCTTCCTGCCACGGGTGGGGCGCCCGCGGCGCGCGGTGCAAACGCTACCGCCACGTAGCCCCTGAAAGTCGTGGTTACCGCAGTTTCCCCTGCTCCACAGAATTGCGCTCGCACATCCTCTGTGATCAAGGCGGTCACCCGCCGCAGGGATTCGGCCTCCGCGGGCACCACGATGGGCGCCGTTTCACGGGGTGGTCGGCCGGGGCTGTGGAGGGTACCATGGAAGGTGAGCCTGGCAGCTTTGCCCTGCGGGAAGCCGTCACCGACCACCCGGACGCGATCCCCTACGTCCACCCGCTCCGGGCTGACGGCCGTAACGGTCAGCAGATTGGCGGCCGGTGGCTGCCACGAACAGCCGACCAGAGCCAGCGCAAGACAGAGAGTCAACGCGGCGCGCATGCCTGACCTATACAGTTGGGGATGCGAATCTGGCGAATTAGCAGAGTGCCGCGCGTCAGCGAACTCACCCTCGCGACCGCAATCCCGACGTGGGGGTCTTGACGTGTCGAATGCCTGGCGCCCAAAGTGCCGGTGTACTCAACGTGGAAGCGTGCCACCCATGCGAGCTCGAGCGGACGCAGGAGGGGCGTCGAGATGACGGTCCCGGAACAGCCGCCTGATGAACCTCAGCGCCCAGTGTCGCCGCGACGGGTGATCAAGCGCTACCCCAACCGGAAGCTCTACGACACCCAAGAGAGTCGTTATGTGACTCTGTTGCAGGTTGCGGAGCTCGTGAGGGAGGGGGCCGACGTTCAAGTCATCGATAACGCCACCAAGGAGGACAAGACCGACGTCACCCTCGCGCTCATCATATCGGAAGAGCTCAAGGCCCGTCCGCGAGGGATCCCGCTCGCCACCCTGAAGATGCTCATCCGCGCTCGCGGAGAGAGGCTGCTTCTGCAGCTGAAAGGGGGCGCCCTCGCCGCACTATTCAGCAAGGAAGAGGGGGAAGGAACCTCCGCTTCGGCCCGCGAAACTCTTGCGTCCGGGTCCGAAGGCGCCGGTTGGTTGTCCGATACTCCAGGCGACCAGGCTGGGATCGAGGCAGCAGCATCCGGCCTTCGAGCGACTTTTGAACAGTGGCAACGGACGGTCGACGAGTGGCAGCGGAGCATCGACGAGCGGATTCGCGCCGTACTGCCAAGTTTCTCGGCCTTTCACGAGCTTCAGGTGGAGACCGCGCAGCTGCGTGAACGTGTCGCAGAGTTGGAGCGGCGCTTGGAGCAGGTGCAGGAGGCCATCCCCCAGGAATAGACGCCGGTGCCCGCCGGTTGTGTGCGGTACAGTGAGCATCAGTCTCAAAAAGACGGTTCCCCTAGGCCCTTCTCCGGCCGCGGAGTTTGAGTCGGAGGCTCTGGCTCACCTTGACTCGCTCTACGCTGTGGCCATGCGGCTGACACGCAACGGCGCCGAGAGTGACGACTTGGTACAGGATACCTTCGTAAAGGCCATGCGGGCGCGGAACCAGTTCGCAGCGGGGACGAATATGCGGGCCTGGCTGCTGCGCATCCTGACGAACACCTTCATCAATCGCTATCGGCGAAGCGGCCTAGAGAAGAGCGTGCTCGACGGCCCAGCTACGGATCCATTGGCTGACAGCTGGATCGGCTCCTCCACCCTGCGCGGCATGCGGGACCCAGAGTCCCAGGCACTCCGTCCGATGTTGGAGCGCGAGATTCAAGGAGCCTTGGACGCGCTCCCCGACGAATTCCGCGTCGCAGTGCTCCTGGCAGACGTCGAAGAGCTATCGTACAAGGAGGCAGCCGAGATCATGGGGTGCCCCATCGGTACCGTCATGTCGAGGCTGCACCGAGGCCGGCGCATGCTGAAGACAAAGCTCTACGATGTCGCGCGCGAGATGGGTGTAGTAGGACCAGAGCCCGAGGTCGGCGGTGTGGAGCGCTCCGAACCCGTGGATCTCACGGCATACCGGAAGCAGAAGGTGGCCCTGCCATGACGGAGTGCAGGCGAGTTCAGGCCATCCTGGAGGCCTTCGCCGACGGCGAGCTGTCCCCTGATCGTGTCCTGGAGGCGGAGGAACACATCGAGCGCTGCGAGCTCTGCTCTGAGCGCCTCCGGTTCGACTATGCCGTGCGCATCAGCACGCAGAGGGTGGTCCGAGCCGTTGTCGCGCCAGAAGCGTTACGCGCCAGAATCGGCGCGGCGCTCGTCGCGGAGCGGGTGCGTGAGCACGCGGACGACTCGGTGCGGCGAACGCGACCGACGGCTCCTATGCGCTGGTTGCCGTGGCGAGGTATCCTGCCGCTTGCGACGGCGGCGGCGGTTGTGTTGCTTTGGGCGTCACTGCGGGCGCCGAGTGGTTCCCCGGTCGTGACTCAGGCAGCCGTCCATTCGATGCCCACGAGTGGGAGCCCCACACACAGGCTGGAGCAGTTGCTCGAGGACTTCGTGGATCACCATTCTCGTGCGCCCAAGCCACAGATCACCGAGCCGTCACTGGTATCCCAACTCGAGCCTCAAGTGGGGGTGCCGCTTCGGGTCCCCGCTCTCAGTCAGTACGGAGCCTACTGGGAGGGTGGTGGTGTAGTGGCTCCAGAGCGCGGACCACGTGCTGTGTCGTTGCGATACCGTTTGGGGAATCACCGTATCACGGTGTACGTTTACGATTCATCCCGGTTTCCTCTTCGTGCGACCCTGGAGCCTCGGGTGGTGCGCAATCTTCCGGTTTACGTGGGGGCGCGGCGTGGGTATTCGATAGCTGCGGCCGAACGGCGCGGTATCGGATACGCCTTGGCCACCGATCTGGGGTATGACGAGAGCGCCGAGCTGGCTGCAGCGCTGGCGCAGAATTCGGAAGAGGTGAGCAGCCAGGAGACGATCAGGATCCTGAGAGCGGAGACTCAGCGGTTCTAACGGCTACCAGCGGAGAAACCGGGAGGCCCCGCGAGGGCGCTGGTAGGTGGTGCGCACTCCAGGTGTGGGACTGGCTGCGGTGCAGGCAGATCCAGGGAGAGCCGGGGAGGAGTTGCTCCGTGCCGCGAAGAGTGCAACGACATTGCCGAATCAGCTGCAGGAGCGCCTCTTGGACATTCTTTTCGTCATGGATCCTCCGGAGACGATGCATCCGGAGAAGGACACGAGCTTCGCCTTCATGCGGGGCGCGCAGGCTCGAGGGCATCGCTGCTACCATTGTCTCGTTCACCACGTCTACTGCGACGGTGGAGCGGTGCGGGCAGTCGCCAGGCCGATTGCCGTCTCGGCGGCAGCTCCCCATCATTCGCTTGGAGCGCCCGTGGACTCGGCCCTCGCCGATTTCGCGGCGGTCTTCATCCGGAAGGACCCACCGTTCGATAGGGCATATTCCCATCTGACCCGCCTTTTGGATCTGGCGAGAGGGCAGACTCTCGTCATCAACGATCCGCAGGGTATCCGCGACGCCAACGAGAAGCTATTCGCCTTTCGGTTCGCACGCTTCATGCCCCAAACGCTGGTGACGGCAGATCCCGAGCACATTCAACAGTTCGTCGAACGGGTGGGGGGACGCGCCATCCTCAAGCCTCTGGACGGCGCAGGTGGGAGCGGCGTCGTCGTCATCGGTCGCGGTGATCCGAACACGCGCGCGCTGGTGGGCTTGCTGACTCGCGATGGGCGGCGCCTTGCGATGGTGCAGGAGTTTTTGCCGGATATCCGTAATGGCGACAAGCGCGTACTCGTCCTTGACGGTGAGGTGCTCGGGGCGATCTTGCGTGTGCCCCGCTCGGACGACGTTCGAGCGAACATCCATGTCGGCGGGGAGGTCCGCCCCACGGACCTCTCGGACACCGAGCTGACCATGATTGCCGAGGTTGGTGCGGAACTGAGGCGTAGCGGCCTCTGGTTCGTTGGACTCGACCTAATAGCGGGGCGGCTCATCGAGGTGAACGTCACTAGCCCCACGGGCTTGCAGGAGCTCGGTCGTCACCACGCCAAAGCGTTCGAGGAGGAGGTGATCGCCTGGGTCGAGGCGCGAGTTCACGCGACGCATTGTTAGTCCCTTACCGGGCAGATTGATGGCGGGGTTGGCAAGACTTGGATGGCTGTTGCCGACTGGTGCAGGCAATCAGCTTTCAGTTCTCAGCCGTCAGCATCTGCGGGAGCACCATTGTGCGGATG
>JAEWRL010000138.1 GCA_023398955.1 Pseudomonadota bacterium | reverse complement strand
TGCGCACGATGCTCGCCAGCTTCATGCAGAAGCTGACGCCTGACGGCTGACACCTGATAGCCTGCCCTCCGGTTGCATTTGGCGTTGCCAGTTCCCCTGTTTGGTTCCGGCTCCGCCGGGTTAGGTTCTCGTCGTCAAGGGGCCAACGCTCGAGGGCGACAGAGGTGTGCAAAACGCCAAGGGCTGAGGGCTTCGGCGCCGCGATGACGAGCGCGATCGACGAGAGAGCGGTCGGCACTGACCACGTAGACTTTGCGCCTGCCCTGAAGTTCGGAGCAACGCTCGACGATATGATCGTCGGCGCTTTTCGCGAACCGGACCTCGACCCTACCAGTTCCGGCAACCCCCTCCCGTGGCGGTTTCGGCCCGTCGAACACGACACATGCTTGGCCCCCCTCCATTCCCTCGACGAGCTGCACGACGGCCTGCTGGTGGTCCCCATCCCACCAGCGGAGCGCATCGTTCTTCGGGCAACGGTCCTTGAGGATCACGGCGTGCAGGAGATTGAACCCATCGACCAGGTAGAGCGGTGTGGTGTTCGCGTCTTCGGGCACCCGGAGAGTGTCCGGCGTGCCTGGGGCCCGTGCAAGGGCGTCTGGGGCGGTCGGACCCGCGAAGGCGCGATTCTTTCCGCTCTCTTGGGAATGAGCCCTTCCGTTTTTGTCAACTTTTGATAACTCTAGACAGCCGATGGTACGGGTTTGCTTCGTCTGTCTCGGGAACATCTGCCGCTCTCCGACTGCGGAAGGGGTGATGCGGCATCTCGTTGCGCGCGCCGGCCTTAATGACATGGTCAGCGTGGAGTCCGCTGGTACGGCCGCGTACCACGCTGGCGAACCGCCGGACCGGCGCTCCCGCATGGCTGCCCGGTCCCGCGGCATCGAGGTCGACGGAAGGGCGCGGCAGTTCCTTCGTGAGGATTGGGACAAGATGGATTACGTGCTCGCGCTGGACCGCAACAACTACGACGATCTGCGTCGCGAAGCGCCATCCAAGCGCGCGCTGTCGAAGCTGTTCTTGCTTCGAAGCTTCGACTCTGCGTCGCCAGAGGGAGCATCCGTTCCAGACCCCTACTACGGAGGCGAGGATGGTTTCGAGGAAGTACTCGATTTGTGCGAAGCCGCCTGCGCCGGCCTGCTGGAGCACATCCGAAGGGAACACGGGATCTAGTGGAGGACTCGCCCTGGCAAGAGATCGGGGAACTCCTGGGGAGTTCGGTGCGTCACAGGAGCGCCGTGGGAGGGGGGGATATCAACGAGGCCTATCGCGCGGATCTCGCGGACGGCAGGCGCGTCTTCGTGAAGGTGAACCGACGCTGTCCCGATGGTATGTTTCAGGCCGAAGCAAAGGGGCTGAGATGGCTCGCCGAGGCCAACGCGGTGCGAGTGCCTATGGTGCTAGCCCACTCGCAGCCTTCCGCTTCCTCCGGCTTCTTGGTGCTCGAGCATGTGGAATCGGGGCGGCCAGCGGCAGCCTATGACGAAATGCTAGGGCATCAGCTCGCCAATCTACATCGATTCGGTGCACCTTCGGTGGGCCTGGATCATCCAAACTACATCGGGACGCTGCCGCAGTCCAACGAGCCCAAACAGAGCTGGCATCAGTTCTTCGCTGAGCAGCGCCTCGTACCCATGCTCGAGCGCGCCGCCCGCGCCGGCTTGGTGAATGGTGGATTGCGGCGGCGTTTCGACCGGCTTCTCGCTGCGCTGGAGGGGCTTCTGGGAGGCGAGGAGGCGCCGAGCCGCCTGCACGGTGATCTCTGGGGGGGAAACGCGATGTGCGACGCTTCGGGGCACCCAGTGCTCGTCGATCCCGCGGTCTATGGCGGCGACCGCGAAGTGGACCTGGCAATGATGCGTCTGTTCGGTGGATTCTCCGCGAGGACACTGGCCGCGTACGCGGAGGCGTATCCCCTCCGCCCCGGACACGGTGACAGGATCTCGCTCTATCAGCTTTATCCGTTGCTCGTGCATGTAAACCTCTTTGGATCTGGGTATCTTGGCTCCGTGGACAGCGCTCTGAGCCGCTATGTCTGATCCGCGCACTGCCGCCGTGACCAGCCACTCGCCTTGCCGGGTGCATGTTGGATATGTGCGCTATGTATCGCGCGTATGTTGACCCCAGCCCTCACTCCCCTGGGTGTGGTAGACCAGCGGATTGATGCGTCCACTGAGCACCGGTTGAGCCTCTGCCCGGGACGCTCGCGCGCGCGGGCTCTCCGCGAGGTCGGTGAGTACCTCATTGCCGGCGCCTCTGCTGAGCCGGCCTGGGTCTTTGCCCAGGGCTTGGCTGCCATTGCGGAGTCGATTCTGCGCAACTTCCCAGACAACCTGTTTTGGGATCTCGACTGCCTCGCGGCGTGGCTGTGGGGGAACGGGCGTCCAGCCGCAGAGATCCGCGAGGACTGTGAACGCGTCGTGGCCCTCCACGAGCTGTTTGGGGCCTTCACTCCCCTATCGTTCCGCTACGTCCACGACTTCCTGTACGGGTTCGATTGGGCGCGTTGGGTAGCTCGAGCCCCTGACGAGCGGAGAGGCATCGGGGTCTATGATCCGCGCTTCCTGGACGCACTTCTGCGTCGCGGAGAGGAGCTGCTCGTTGCCATCCAAGCTGGCACGGACGAGCGCTATCCTCCGCTCTGTGTTGGGGCTGCGAGGAACGCCTTCGGGTTCTCACGAGAACCCACGGAAGAGCTCGCTCTCTATCGCCGCCTTGCCGAGGAGGGGTGGATCCCTGTCCACGCGTGGGACTTTGCCGGCGAGAGTGAATGGGAACGTCCTTACGATGAAGCGAGGGTGACTCGAGCAGTCGGCTTGGGCGAAGCGAGCCGCCCAGGGCATCGCTAGTGGCGCTTGTCGCGCAACTGGCCGCAGGAGTACTCCCTCAGGGTTGGCGCGTCCCAAAGGGCGGTGGCGTGTCGATGAGGTACCGCTCCAGGGTGGGGCCAATCAGGACCCGGCGCCATCCGTGGAGCAGGTCGATTGCGGCCTCCGGCGTCAGGCTCGATGTGCAGAGGACGTGGTGGAGCTGCCGGAGCAAACGGGCAGGGAAGGCGAGCTCCGGTGCGATTGCCAGTTTTGCGCAGACTTCCGCCCGCATCGTCTGCAGCCAAGCGTCATAACGGATGGCCTCGAAAGTGGCGTAAGGCGCAGGGTCGATCGGAACGAAATCGTGGGTGTCGGCTCGCACGGCAGCGGCGCTCAAACCTGTAAGCAGCGTCCTACCAGCTTCGCTGCACCAACGCGGGGGTACGCCCTTGATGCGCCGCAGGTCGTCAGTCGTCCTGGGAAGCCGGCTGGCAATGGACAAGAGGACCTTGGGATCGGGCGCGTGCCTTTTCTCGCGAGGGGACAGCCCGTTGAACCACGTGATCAGGTGCTGAAGGGCAGCCTGCTGCTTGGGGTCGAGCTGCCACGCATGGCGAAAGGCGCCAAGCTCGAGGCGATCCACGCGCTCATGAGAGGGTCTCAGCAACTCGTCCACCACCTCATGGACCAGGTCGAGGCGACCCAGCTCCAGCAGTTTCTCGGAAATCCGGGCGTGAATCCCGGGAAGTGACTCCACGTCCGCTGCGGCGTATCTCAGTTGTGATTCTGGCAGGGGACGCCGCTTCCAATCGTCCGTCTGATGAGCCTTGCCGCAGCGGACACCGAGCACCCGGAACACCAGGTAGGTGAGCGAGACGGAGTACTCTGGACTGCTCATCGCCCACGCCACTTGCGTGTCGAACACAGGAGGATGAGAGGCTGCCCCGAGTGCAGCTTGGAGCAAAGGGAGGTCTTGCTGCGCTGCGTGGAGCACCCACTCGTCGGTTGCCATCAAGGGCTCTCGCAGGGGACCGAGGTCGCCGAGGCGCAAGGTATCGACAAGGAAGACGGTGGTGCCGGTGGAGACCTGGAGCAAGCAGAGCAGCGTTCCCCCTCGGCTCGACTCGAACTCGGTGTCCAAGAACAGGCGACGCGCTCCTTGTAGGCTGTGGGCCGTTTCGCGCAGGCCTTCTTGCGTGTCCACGAGCTGGTACATCCGCCGCACCTAGCATGGTCGCTCGCCGGACCGACGATGAAGTCGATCCAGTCAGCGCCACCGGATGCGCGGCCAGGCAGCTGACAGAATCAACGGCGGCGAAAATGCGTACTTCCAGATTGGAAGATTTACATCGCACTGATTGATTATGAAAAGTCTCTGACCAATTCTGACGTGTCCAACGTACCTGCCTCTGATAGCGTATTGACTCTCCGCTCCGCGGCGACCCCAATGAAAGGTGAAGCGCCGGTATGCACTCCTCACGACGCGCCCAAAGGGAACTCGTCCCTGTCGACCCCCATTCCCTCTTAACGTTGAGGGATGCCCGGAACACGCATTTCAGTTATCCGTGGCACTATCACCCCGAGCTGGAGCTAACGCTGATCCTTGAGGGGCATGGGCTGCGCTACGTGGGCGACTCCATCAGCGAGTTTGAAGGTGGCGATTTCTGCCTGGTAGGCCCAGAGACTCCGCATTGCTGGTTGTCGAGGCCAATTCCGGGGAAGCCCGTGCGTGCCCTCGTCGTCCAGTTCCCACGGGATGTCTTCGGCGGTGGTTTCCTTGAGCTTGCCGCTGCGCAGCCCGTCGCCGAGTTATTCCATCGAGCCGCTCGAGGACTGAGGATTACAGGGGCGCTCCATTCCGTTGTTACCGAAGAGATGCTGCGTTTGTTCAGGGCGGCGCCGCGCCCTATCGATAGGCTCTCGCAACTCCTGTCGATGCTCGCCCGCATGGCCGAGAGTGACGAGTGTGTGCCTCTGGCCCTGACTGCAGGCCAGCGCCCTCAGACCCCCAGGCACGAGCAAACGGCGCGTGAGGTGCTCCAGTTCATCCACGACCATGCCACGTCGCCGATCTCGCAGCGTGAAGTAGCCAAGTTGGCGGGCTTGTCTCCAGCCGGTTTCAGCCGCTTTTTCAGCCGCCATTTCGGCAAGCCATTCGTCACCTACGTGGCGGAAGTGCGCATCGGGAACGCCTGCCGGATGCTCTTGGAGGGTGACCGCAGCATCGCCGAGGTGGCCGTCGAGGTTGGCTTCAACAACCTCGCGAATTTCAACCGGCGCTTTCGCTACTTGAAGGGCATGACACCGAGCGAGTACCGGCGTATGGCGCGCGGTGGCGCCGCCTGTGCGTAGCGTTGTCCCCCCTCTTCGCCCCCTAGTCACCTAGCGCTGCAATATTGACCAGTCTTGGCAGAACATCATGGTGTTCGCGCCGGCCGCCAGCAATCAGGGGTCAGCTGTCAGCAGGCGAGCGCAGTGGGCGGCACAGTTGAGCCGAGTTGGGGCAGGAAGAGCAAGCCGTAGTGCCCGGTTGTTGTCACTGAAGAAGTTGAATCCCTTGTAGGTCCGGCTCCCAGCGCGTTCAGGTTCGCTGAGCTTGTCGAGGGCCTTGGCAGCGAACGTGGGGTCTTCGAGAGCGCTAAGCCTGGCACACGACCTCGAGTATCTGCCGCGCGATGCATACGTGAAGCTCAACGAGCATGTCGCAGAGGTCAACCGCATGCTGTACCGCTTCATACAGTCGCTCGGTTCGACTGGCTGAAGGTTGATCGCTAATAGCTGATAAACTGGCGACGCACAGCTCCTCTTTGGTTCCGGCTACGCCGGGTTAGGGCTTACGCCGTCTCAGGACTCCGGTGTGTCGCTTCGGCTTCTCGGGGCTCTGCGACGGGGCCTTCGGGCCTTCTCCGTGCGCACCACTGGCGCCCCTGGAGGCGCCGGGCGCGGCTGCTCCAACATCTGCGCCTGGCGAGGAAGGCATGGCGGTGAGGCCACCCAGCTTGGCTCTCAGCAAGTCTCCAAGGCTGCCGAGGCTTCGCGGGTTGCGTGACGCGCCCTCACCCCGCGAAAACTCCTGGAAGTTGGCTCTTTCCACCACTTCGGTGACCTGCTTCGCGCTCATCCGAAGGCGTCCGCCAGTGCCGGGGCCGATCGCTACGATCCGTAGGGTGGTACCCTCAGGGAACGCTCGGCGGTGATCTGCACCCGGGGCCAACTCGAGCTCTCGGACGGGCACGAAACCCTCTCCGCGACTCGTGCTGACGACCAGACCTCCACTATTTGCGCTCCGCACAGTTGCTTCGAGGACCTCACGGGCGGGCTGCGTCGAGTCGTCTGCTGGTGGTCCTGCCGTATCCAGGACGAGCGACATCCGCACGCGTGGCCCTCGCTCGCCATCCTCAACGCTCACGACCCTCGCGCGCACTGTCTCTCCAACCTGCAGCACTTCGGCCACGCTGCGCACGCGATGGGGCGCAAGCTCCGAGATATGCACGTAAGCCTCCAATCCCCCGAGGTCGAGCACGGCTCCGTGCGGCTTGATGTTCACGACGACGGCTTCGCGTTCGTCTCCTGGCGCCAGCTCGGCCTTCAGGGCCTCCGCGCGGGCCAAGCGTTCCTGTTCGAGAAGGCGCTTGCGAGACAGGACGATGGATTTGCCGCCATCCCTCACCTCGAGCACGAGAAACTGGAAGGTCTGCCCCACGTAGACACCCAAATCCTCGACGTAGGTAGCGTCTGCCTGGGACGCAGGGCAGAAGGCCCGAACGCCCCCGACCGCGACCTCCATCCCACCCTTGATCACGGCCGCGACCGTACCCTCGACGGGGGTTCCACTATCTCGTGCGAGCAGGAAGGCGGATGTATCCAACGCCGCGCCGCTCTTGCCCATGGCCACGGCGAGGCGTGGCTGATCATGATTGGGGCTCACGACTTTTGCGCGAACTCTATCTCCCACGCGGGCAGTGAAGGTGCCATCTGCGGCCGTCAGGTCGCTCCTTTCGAGCCGTGCATCGGCAGGGAGCCCGATGTCGACGAACACCGCGTCGCTGCCGATCTGTACGATGGTCCCCTCCACCTCCTGACCGCGCTCAAGGCGCCGGGCCGTGCGGTCCAGCCCTCCGCGCGTGGCAGCTTCCATCATCGACGCGAAATCACCGTCTTTCGTCATGCGGGGCGAAGCATGCCATTGGCCGACTGGTTCACAAGGAAAATGCGCACTGGGCGAGTCGGCTCGCGCCTGGTGCCGCGTGGTGATCGGCCTTCCAGCTGCGCGTCTCCTGCCATGGCCTCGATTGGCTATGGAGGACGGCGCCTTCTTCGACGGCACACCTTCCAGGACCCAATTGAGAGCCTCGCTCGCCTCTCCGGCGGCCACCTGGTGAAGGTGTGGCGATGTGGGGCTCGATGGCTCGCCATCCCAAAGCAATTCAGCCCGAGGTATGCGAAAGGCCTTGACCCATGTGGTCTGGAAGAACCAAAGATAGAGACCACGGTTGATGGTTCAACGGTCACTCCTCCGGGTGCGTCACAGTGCTGCGGCAGCTCCTGCCGGTGAACGTACCCGTGCCTGAAAGCGCGCTGCGTCCGAGCATGCCCAGTCTCGAACCCGGACAACTCTTCCTCCGCCGCTACAGAATCCTGAAGGCTGTGGGATGCGGCCCACTTTCGGCGCTCTACCATGCTCGGGACGAGGAAACGGGGGACCTGGTCGCAGTGAAGCGGTCTGGCGAGTCTCCTCTCGCCGGTGACGGAGAAGCGGGCCGCCGACTACTGCATGAAGGCAACTGGGGGCTGAGGCTCAAGCACCCGCACGTCGTGAGGACGCTCGAGTATGGCATTGCGCACGATGGGGAGCCGTTCGTACTCTTCGAGTGGTTGAGGGGTGAGCTTCTGCTGGACCTCCTGGAACGGGAGACGCCGTTGCCGACGCTGCTCGCCCTCTCACTGGTCCGCGACGCAGCGGAGGGGCTGAGCGCGCTTCACGAAAGTGGCCTCGTTCACTGCGACGTGAAGCCGGAGAACCTCTTCCTATGCGGAGCGCCGGGTCGTCCAACCCGCTTGAAGGTGCTCGATCTCGGGCTGGCACGACCTGTAGGGAAGAAGCCGAGCGACGAAGGGGCGGTGATCGCCGGCACTCTGCAGTACATGCCGCCCGAGCAGGCGGCAAACGAAGACCTGGACGCGCGCGCTGACATTTATGCACTCGGCGTGGTGCTGTTCCGAGTATTGACAGGAGAGCTCCCCTTCGACACCCGATCACCCGCTGGACTCCTGAGCCATCACCTCTTCAGCGTGCCGCCTCCACCTTCGTGGTTGGGTGATTATGAGACGGCAGACCAACTCGACAAGATCGTGCTGACCGCGCTGCGGAAAAATCCTCAGAACCGCTACGCGTCGATGGCAGACCTCATAGCGGACATCGACCGTTTTGTGGCCGGGGAGCCAGTGCGCGGTCGTGACCTTGTTGCCGAGGATCGTTTCGAACCCAGCACGGAGCATGGAAAGGAAGCGCTGGGCCTGATCGCCAGCACCGCGCGCATGGCAGACAGCTCGTCGGTCGGCGCTTCCGAGATAGATCAGGCCTACGGGGAGGCGGCGCGCGACGAGGAGTGTTCGGCCGCGTAACGCTGGAAGAGTCTCAGTGCTTGGGGAAGACGGAACCTATCTGAACCTCGAACTGGAGAGGGCTGCGCTTCGCGCCCTGTCAGCCACCTACAACGATCTCAATCACGCGCTGTTCTCTGGCAAGTTGCGGCGCCCGCAGCTCGTCTTGGTCGATGCGAAGGCGACTTTGGGGGCATGGCGGCGGGCGCCACGCGTGATAGAGATTGGGCGGCATCTGCTGACGACCCATGAGTGGGGCATTCTCGTCGAGATCTTGAAGCACGAGATGGCCCACCAGTACGTCGAGGAAGTGCTCGGGGTCATCGACGAGGCCGCCCACGGTTCTGAGTTTCGAGAGGTGTGCAGGCGGCGCGCCATCGACCCGAGAGCGACCGGCATTCCGCTCAGCGCTGAGACCCATTCAGAGCAGAGGGTGCTGAGCACGGTTGCGAAGCTTCTCGCCTTGGCGGAGAGCGGCAACGAGCACGAGGCGCGTTCGGCCATGAGCGCCGCGCACCGCCTGATGCTCAAACACAATCTCGACCTCCAAGCCTCAGCGGCCAGCAGCGACTATGGCTTCCGGCATTTGGGTAAACCGACTGGTCGTACTGACGAGGCCCGCCGAGTTCTTGCCGGGATACTCGCCGACTTTTTCTTCGTGGAGGTCATCTGGGTCCCTATCTGGCGCGCTCGAGAGGGCAAGCGCGGCAGCGTTCTCGAGATCTGCGGGACTGCCGAGAACCTCGAGATTGCGAGCTACACTCATGACTTCCTGCTCCGCACCGCCGCGCGTCTGTGGGTCGAATACAAGCGTGAGCAGGGAATGACCCGCAACGCCGAACGGCGAACCTTCGTCTCCGGTGTGATGTGTGGCTTTCGGGAGCGGCTCGAGAGCGATCGCCAGAGAAACGTCGAGCAGGGCTTGGTCTGGGTCGGAGACGCTGCCCTCGGGAGCTACCTTCGGGCGCGCCATCCACGGATCCGCTGGACCCGTCACGCTGCGCGTCCCGTCACGGAGGCACATGCTGCGGGCCGCTCGCGGGGACGCGAAATCGTATTGGCCCGAGGCGTAAGCGGAGCGGCCTCGGAAGGGCCAGTCCTGGCGCTCAAAGGAGGTTAACCCCGAGCGCTTCCCCGCTGCTGCTGAGAAACCCGGCTCGCCTGGGCCGCCCTCACAGGACGTGTGATGAGCGCGCACTATTGGTAGTCGATGGTGCGGCGCGTCTCCGGCCTGCCCAGCCGCGGCAGCGCGCAACGAGGACCGGGTGCTCAGCCGGGCGGGTCGCACCCCCTCTCTTGCGAGGGCTCGCAGCATCCGCCCCGACGTCGCCCGGCGACTCTGCGCGGGATGAGCGCAGGTTGCGATTGAGATCCTGCACAAAGCTAGCCTATCATCCTGGCTCCGCGCCGGAGCGCCAAGCAATCATGGTGGGTCTAAGGCAGATTTGGATGCGAGCGCAAGCCAACCGCGGCAATAGCGCCCGCCCGTGCTCCTGCGCCAGCGTCGGACACGGCCTTGCTCGCCCCGCGTGCCGCACCGGCTGGATACCTATACACGGAGGCGATACCTGTGGCGATGCCTGAGAAAGTCCGTAGTTTCACTCTGCTCGGCGGTACGGGAACCGGGAAGACCGCCCTGGCCGAAGCTCTGCTATTCCGCGCCGGGGTACTTCATCAGGCCGAGGGGGGCAAAGTGCTCGATTTCGAGCCCGAGGAACAGCGCCGCAGTTCTACGGTTTTCAGCAAGGTGCAGAGCTTGTCTTGGGAGAAGCATCAGCTCCACTTCGCGGACACCCCCGGCGCAGCGGACTTCATTGGTGCAGCAATCGCTCCGCTCGTCGCGCTGGATGCCGCCGTCATCGTAGTGGACGCGACCGCCGGCGTGGACGTTGCAACGCGCCAGATCTTCGAGCTGGCGGTCGAGCAGCGAAAGCCGATTCTGTTCTTTGTCAACAAGATGGACAAAGAGCACGCTGACTTTGAGGCTGTGCTCGCGTCCATCCGTACGACGCTGACGAAGCGTGCCATGCCCGTGACCCTCCCCATCGGGCAAGGCGTGGACTTTCGAGGTGTCATGGACCTCATCGAGGGCCACGCGTTCCTTTACGAAGGTGGCACGGTGGCGCAACAGGGGATCCCGGAATCGGAGCAGGGACGTTTCGATGCCGCGCGGACTGCCCTCATCGAGGAAGTCGCCGGAACGGATGAGGAACTCTTCGAGAAGCTTGCCGAGGGCGAGGCTCTCGGGAAGGAAGACATTCTCCCGAGGCTCATTCAGAACATCGAAAGCGAGGAGATTGTCCCGGTGCTCGTGGGGAGCGCGGCGCCTCCTGTCGGTACCACGCTCCTCCTCGATACTCTCGTCAACCTCATCGTTCCATCGACGAAGCGCCCACCTATTATGGTTACTGGCGCTGGCGACGAACTCGAGGAGCTGACGCTGCAACCTGATGGGTCAGCCGTTCTTCAGCTCTTCAAGATTGGCAGTGATCAGGGAATGGGGGATACCTTCTACCTGAAGGTCGTCTCCGGCTCAGTGAAGTCTGGTGAGGATCTCGTCAATTCGCGCTCGCGGGATCGGGAGCGCCTCGGTCACCTTTTCAGATTGCAGGGCAAGGAACGGGTAGATGTCACTGACGCGACAGTGGGCGATGTAATCGCGGTTGCAAAGCTGAAATCGAGTCTCGTCGGCGACACGCTGGTCAGCGCCGGTCGCGCGGTGAGCTTGCCACCAATCTCGTTTCCCGACGCCGTGCACTCCGTGAGCGTCCACCCCAAGACCCGCAAGGATCAAGACAAGCTCGGGATTGCGCTTTCCAAGCTGGTCGTCGCGGACCCAACGCTCCACTACCACATCGATCCAGAGTTCAACGAGACGATCCTTAGCGGTATGGGAGAGGTGCACCTCGAGATCGCCGCCGGTCGACTACATGATCGGTACGGAATCGACATCATCATCGGGCGACCTCACGTGCCCTACCGGGAGACGCTTGCGAAGAAGGTGAAAGCGCAGGGTCGTCACAAGAAGCAGACCGGTGGCCATGGTCAGTTCGGCGACTGCTGGATCACGGCCGAGCCTTTGCCGATAGGGGGCGGATTCGAGTTCGTTGACGAGATAAAGGGAGGGGTGATTCCCGGCAAATTCATCCCTTCGGTCGAGACCGGCGTGAAGCACGCCATGGCGAAGGGGGGACTCGCTGGGTTTCCCGTCGTCGATGTCAGAGTAGCCGTGTTCGACGGCAGCTTCCACAGCGTTGACTCATCCGACGTTGCCTTTCAGATGGCTGGCAGCCTCGCATTCAAGAAGTGTCAGGAGCTGGCCGGATCACTCCTCCTTGAGCCGGTTATGTCCGTCAAAGTTACCGTTCCAGCCGACTATGTCGGCGCCATTACGAACCACCTCAGCTCCCACCGCGGTCGCATCTTGGGTATGGACACGGCGGGAGATCTCCAGATCGTCACGGCAGAGGTCCCCATGGCCGAAATGTTTGGCTACTCCACCGAACTCCGGAGCATGACGCACGGTGCGGGGACCTACACGATGAAGTTTGCACAATACGAACCCGTCCCGTCACAGATCGTATCTTCCGTCGTGGAGCAGGTAAAAGCGCAGCGAGAGCGCAAGGAAGGCCTCTGAGGCGGCCACATCTTCTCCCTCAGTCACCTGGCGCGCCAGTCGATCGCCACCGTTCGAGTCCACCTTCGAGGTAGCGAGCGGGCGTACCATTGAGGACAGCGAAGTGTTCGGCGACGTTGCTTGAGCGTGATCCGTTGCGGCACACGAAGACCACCGTGCGCTCTTCGTTCGCGCCAGCAAGGTGCTCCAAGAGCGCTTGGTTCAAGTGTTCGGCACCCGGAACCGATCCCGTCGAGTATTCGGCGAGTGTGCGGCAATCTACCACGAGCAGCGGCTCCTGCATGGCAAGCATTTCGGTGAATCGCGCAGCAGTGATGGGCGTCACCTTGGCGTGGCTCACGATGAACCCACCCGGTTCCGGCAAGTAGTCGACGCGCAGCCCATCGGCGCGCGTCGCAGTGAGCACGTCCATCACAACCACGATGTCGCCGACGCTGAGCTCGATGTCCGAGGATTGCCGCTGGCTGACGGAGAGATGGCTATCGCCGCGAGCATCGAGCTCGATGCGAACGGGTTGCCCTGCAGCCAGGCGCACCAGCTGCTCCAGTGCGCGCTGACTGAAGTGGAGCTCGGGGCTAGGGAGTTCGGCGGGGGCCACTCCGAGGCGGCCCGCCAGGTCCCCGCTGACGAAGAGTTCTTTGACGATATCCGAGCCGCCTATGAACTCCCCGCGCACGTACAGTTGGGGGAACGTCGGCCAACCTGAGCGCTCTTTGACAACTCTTCGGAGCTCCACATCGTCACGGACGTCGAACGTCGAGTAGTTGGGGAGCAGGTGGTTCAGGATTTCCACCATTTGGGCCGAGAAGCCACAGTGCGGAGCCTCTCGGGTTCCCTTCATGAAGACGACGACATCGTCACTCGCGATAGCGTCATCCACCTGCTGCGCGGGGGTACTCATGGCTCCGTATTGGAGCAGCGTCGAGACCCCGTCAAACGAAGAGAATTCGCATGAGATTTGTGAGTCGGCCGATGGGCCACTGGGTGCCTAGAGCTCCCCCTTGAAAGATTGGGCGGCTCGGGCCACGCTCCCACCCGTGTCAGAGCTAACCTACCGTTGGAGTCTAGGGGTTGCCGGCGTCCTTGCCTTGACGCTTTTGAGCGTCGGTTGCGTCGGAAAAAAGAAGAAGGATGCGGAGCCTGCGGCATCGGCGGCGGCTGCGCTCGCGGGTCCAAGCATCGCCGTGCCTACGGCTATGCATGATTTCGGCAAGGTCACTGAAGGGGATCAGCTGACGCATGTCTTTGCGTTGAAGAATGAAGGGTCGTCCAAGCTAACGCTGGACCGGGTGCGTACCTCGTGCGGCTGCACCGTCGCGGAGCTGAAGAGCAAGGAGATCCCGCCCGGAGGCGCGACTCAGCTCGAGGTCAAGTTTGATACCGCTGGTCGGCACGGTCAGAACCGTAAGGTCGTCACCATCGAGACGAACGATCCCAAGTCGCCGCGGACACAGATCGAGGTGCGTGCCGATATCGATCCGCTCCTCGGGTTCGAGCCTCGGTACGTTCGGTTGACGCCCGAGCACGGGGCGTCCGTCGAGCAAGAAGTGAAGCTCGTCGGCAAGCTCGCCCCCAACGCGAAGCTTGCAATCTCCGACGAGGCTGACGAGAAGAAGAAGGACGACGTCAAGGTCGAGCTGCTGGAAGGCGAGAAGGCAGGGCTGAAGCTCAGCCTCAAGGGAACCGAGGTGGGCCTGGGCAGCGGTCGCGTGACGGTCGACACCGGGGTCGAGAAGCCCAAGAAGCTGACGTTGCGGTACTCCTGGCAGGTCCGCGGGACCCTGCAGGTAAGTCCTTCACGCCCGTACTTCGATCCCAGCCGAGGCCTGCGCGAGCGAGTGTTGCGCGTGCGGAGCACCAAGGAGAACTTCAAGCTCCTGCAAGCGAACGTGGTCAAGGGGCCCTTCACGGCCAACATAGAGAAGACCGACGCAGGCGGCTTCCAGTACTCGGTACGTGTTGCTCTCAAGGAAGGGGCGGAACCAGAGCCCGGCGTCGAAGGAATGCTCATGCTCATCAGCAATGACGCTCTCGAACCTCGTAAGGAGATCCCGCTGCGCATCGCCCCCAAGCGTCGGGCAAACGACAGCAAGGTCCCGCCGAGAGGGCCCCGTGGTCCCATGCCTACGGGTCAGCCGGCAAAGCCGACGATGACGACACCGAACCAGGGCGCTGCTGCGCCGCCCGGTCAGTAGGGGGCGCAACCCGGCTCGGTAGCGTCGACGCCCTCGAGCCAATAGGAGAAGGGCTGCGTCTCGTCACGGATGTGAGCACCCGGCTTTCGAAGGCGCGGGTGCTCACTGCATTTGGAGGAGCGGACCGAGCCGCTCGACATCGAGCTAGCGGAGCCAACCTCGCGTATGGGCGGCCAGGATTGCGCCGACGTGAGCGCCATGCTGGATTCCGCCGGACAGGGCGAGTGTCACGAGCTCCTGTCTGCGAAGTTGGACGACTTCAATGATCTCAGAGGCGTCGGGACTTGCCTGCCCGTGGTGCCTGGCGCGTGGCGCGAAGAAGAAGTGCGCGAGCTGCCGATGGCGCGCGGGCTCTGGTGCAACGGTGAACAGCGGACGCAGCTCGTCAGCAAGATAGCCTGTCTCCTCGAGCAGTTCACGACGGGCGGCCTGGTCCGGGGTTTCCGTATCGTCAATGACCCCAGCGGGGAGCTCGAGACTCTCGGCTCCCAATCCATGGCGGTACTGCCGGACGAGCAGCACGCGATCGTCCTCCGTGAGCGCGAGAACCGCAGTCCAGCTGGGAGCGCTGATGAGGTGGTACTCAGCAATCTCGTGCCCATTGGGGAGGAGGACGCGTTGTTCCTCAACGGTTATCCAGCGACGCTGGAGAACCGTCCTCGAGTGTTGCACAACCCACGCCGTCGCCATGCGGAAGGCATTCCACTGCGGCACCCTCGGTGTCAACCAGCCGTGAGGACCCTCCAGAGAGGGCCGGGTATTCTTGTATTGCGGCAGCTGCCATGACGCGAGTGGCGCCGCTGCGGCGGCGCTCCGCTTGAAGGCAGGCTGAGTGGGCGTCCCGCGATTCCTCCGCTAGGGTTGAGCCGTCAACGAAGGATGTGTCCCATGAAATCCATCCGAGTCGCAGCGGCCGCGCTCAACCAGACTCCCCTCGATTGGGACGGGAACCTATCGAACGTGCTCGCCGCCATCTCGTCCGCCAAGAGCCAGGGTGTCAGCGTTCTCTGTCTGCCCGAACTGTGCTTGAGCGGCTATGGTTGCGAAGACGCCTTCTTGGCGCACGGTGTGCATGAGACGTGCCTCGAGTTGCTTGGTGAGGTGGCGCCCCACACGAAAGGCTTGGTGACCTGTGTCGGGCTTCCAGTGCGGCACTCGAAGGCCATCTACAACGTATCGGCGCTTCTCGCGGACGGCGTGGTGGCCGGGCTCGTCGCGAAGCGCGCATTGGCGGGCGACGGGATCCACTACGAGCCGAGGTGGTTCAAGGCATGGCCTCAAGGGTATCGATCCAAGGTCAGCTTCCAGGGAAGAGAAGTGCCGATAGGCGATATCCACTTCGACTGTCGCGGCGTGAGAATCGGATTCGAGATCTGTGAGGACGCATGGATTGCGAAACGTCCTGCAGCCGATTTGGCGCTCTCGGGTGTGGATCTCATTCTGAACCCCAGCGCGAGTCACTTCGCGTTCGGTAAGCACGAGGTGCGGCGCCGGCTCGTCGTTGAGGCTTCCCGCGCCTTCGGAGTCGTCTACCTCTATGCCAATCTGCTCGGGAACGAAGCGGGGCGCGCCATCTACGACGGGGATACGCTCATCGCCAGCGGTGGTGAGCTGGTAGCCAATGGGAAGCGGTTTAGCTTCACGGAGTTGGAGCTGAGCATTGCGACTGTCGATTTGGAGCTCGCCGGGGCTCGTCGCGCCTGGACGCCCAGCTTCCAACCGCTCGTCGCGGGAGCCTCCCGCTATTGCGTTGATGTCCCTTGTGACATTCCGCTCGTCGAGTTGAGGCGAAACCGCGTAGAGGTCTTGCCCTGGGAGACCTCCGAGGCGAGGAAGGCAGAGGAGTTTGCCCGCGCCGTGGCTCTTGGCTTGTTCGACTACATGCGCAAGAGTCACTCCCGGGGGTTCGTCGTTTCTTTGAGCGGCGGCGCGGATTCTGCCGCTGTTGCTTGCCTCGTAGGGTTGATGGTGCGTTGGGTCTGCGCGCAACTGCCACCCGCGGAGCTCAAGAGGCGGCTCCCTTTCTTGGACGTTCCCGTCCGCGGCTGCGAGCCGAAGGCGCTCACAAGAGCGCTTCTGATGACGGTATATCAAGCTACTCGAAACAGCTCTGAGACGACGCGAGCTGCTGCGGCGGCAGTTGCACAGGCCATCGGCGCGCAGCACGTCGAGTTCAATGTGGACGACCTCGTCGCGCGCTATACCGAGCTCGGCGAAACCGCATTGGGGCGACGGCTGAACTGGGACGACGACGACGTCGCCTTGCAGAACATTCAAGCGCGTGTTCGCGCCCCAGGCGTGTGGCTGCTAGCGAATGTCAGAGGTGCTCTGTTGCTTGCGACGAGCAATCGGTCCGAGGCTGCGGTTGGCTACGCCACCATGGACGGGGACACCGCCGGAGGATTGAGCCCCATCGCAGGTATTGACAAGGCATATCTGCTCGAGTGGCTCGAGTGGCTCGAGCACCGGGGGCCGGCCGATATGGGGGCCCTCCCAGCACTGGCCAGCATTACACGACAAGTCCCCACCGCGGAGCTTCGACCGCCGGAGTCGGTTCAAACCGACGAGCGAGACTTGATGCCATACGTTGTGCTCGACGCGATTGAGCGCGCTGCGATACGCGACAAGCGCGCCCCGAGCGACGTGCTCCGGATCGTTCGCGTCGACTTTCCGGAGTACGACGCCGGCTTGTGTGCGGCGTGGGTCGAGCGCTTCTTCAGATTGTGGAGCCGTAATCAGTGGAAGCGGGAGCGGTATGCACCCTCGTTCCATCTCGATGACGCCAACTTGGATCCGAAGACCTGGTGTCGTTTCCCCATTCTCTCGGGCGGGTACGAACGCGAGCTACGCGAGCTACCGAAGGTGTTGGCGGAGGGATAGGTCCGTTCCGGAAGCCAGCTGTCGCATCGAGCAATGGATCAGTGCCCCGGAGCATGTCGTGCTACGAAGAGGCGCCACATCTCGTCATCCCGAACCTCGGCGTCGAGATGCGCCTGTCGCAGCCGGTCGAGCCAAGTGCCCGTCGGAAGCAGGCCGCAGCGATGGCGGTCTTCTTCGACCTGGACGCTGCCACAGCGATTGATAAGGTAGACGATGATCATCTCGAACTCCGTGTCGTTCGGATTCGGATCATGCACATAGGAGAGGAACGAGATGGTCAACTCGTCGCCGGCCGATTGCTGATCGGTCGAGAACTCGTGGGGCACGAAGGTCTCCGCCACGTACGTTGGCGCGATGGCAGCGATGCCGCCGGGAGCCAAGTGTACGCGAATGGTCTCTAGGGCTGCATCGAGGTCATGAACGTCAAGAAGGTAGTCCGCCGCATCATGAAGGAAGACTAGATCGAAGGTACGTTCCAAACGGACATAGCGCAAATCTCCCTCGATGAGCTCTAGCGACGGTACTAGCTGGTGGCATTGTCTCAGCATCTCTGGGGAGAGATCCACTCCCGTGGCCTCGACCTCCCCAGCGATGTGACTCAAGGTGTGTCCGCCCCCGACGCCGAGCTCGAGGAGGGTCGGCTTACGACGGACCTGCTGGTGTTGCTGGAGCACGAGATCCCGAAGCAGGGCCGACTCCTGAACGTAGTCATCAGGGGGACTCAGCAAGGGCCAATACTCTGCTAGTTCTCGATAGAGTCGCGGAAGGATCATGTCTAGTCCCTCAGTAGTATGAAGATTTGGCCGGTGGGGCCGAGGCAGTTCGAGGGAGCGACATTAGCACTTTCAAGGAAGACGGAACTCCCTCGCGTATCAGTCCAAGAACAATAGGGTTTGTTGAAGGGCGAACGGTCGCCCGATGCCGTCGTAGGGGCATCATGGGAGTCAGGCTGTTCGACGTCGTCCGAATCTGGTGTAGCCTTCCCAGCGTGTCTCTCGATTCCCTAGCAGCGTTGCTGCTTGCGTTGGCGATCGAATTTGCGCCACCCGGGCGCTCACCCCACTCAGTCGTCGAGGTGACTGCGTGCGGCAAAGAGGTGCAACGTTGCCACGTAGGTCCGCCATGCGACGAGCCCGTGCTGGCATGCAGAGCACCGCGTTGGTCCCCGCGGCGCAACGCGTGGTTCAGGCTGGAGCAGCCCGAAGAGGGGGTCGACCGTTATCGACGTATCGTGGCTGCTATGGCCAAGACTGCCCAACGGTTCGTCGCGAACGCAAGCGAGGAGACCTCGGACTTCAGTTGGCCAGGATCCGAGGAGGAGCTTGCGCTGTCTGCGTTGACGGTGGCGCTGCATGAGTCGGGCTTGAGGCGTGACGTCCAGTTTGGAGAGGAGCCGCTTGGCCGCGGATCTCTCGGGGAGGCATGCCTCCTTCAGCTGCACGTGCACCAGGCCCCTCGCTTCGCGCCCTGGCTGTCCGAAGAGGAGCGAGGAGCCATGACCAAGACTCCGCAGGCTCGTGAGGCGTTCGCCCGGACCCTCCTTGGGGACTCGCCTCGCGCCCTGCGTCGGTGTGTGGAGATTGGAATGAGAATGCTCGTGCGGGCCAGGGCAGCCTGCAACGCCGGGGGTGGGGACTGGGCTCATGGGATGTTCAGCATGTACGGCAGCGGCACGAGCTGCCGAGTCTCGGCGCTTGCCAACCGGGCGCGCACCTTTCGCGCGTTGAAGGCGCGCGCCCATCGCTGGAAGCACCGCAAAGCGAGCTCTTCCCAGAACGAGAGCTGACCACCGACACCGCACCGGACTGTGTCCTGCCGAACACGGCGCAGTTGGTAACTGACCTTCGTGTCAAGGAAGGGCTGCAGCCGTGAGGTTCTACCTCCCCTTGCGCTTCCGGGGCTGGCTCCCCACATCAAGGTCCTCCGGGCGGGAGCGTTGGGCGCTCGGACGTAGCATCGCGAGGACCTATGAACACCCCTGAACGATATGCGCCACCTGACCGCGTGAGGGAGGGTGCGCTGCTTGTTTCGACCCAAGAGTACGAGCGGCTCTATGCCGAGAGCATTGACGACCCAGACTCGTTCTGGGCCGCGCAGGCGAGAGCCCACCTGTCGTGGATCCATGACTTTCAGCTCGTCCGCGACAACGATTGGGCCCACGGCCTCATCGCGTGGTTCCTCGGAGGCAGGCTGAATGCCTGCTTCAACTGCGTCGATCGCCACGTCGAGAGCCGCGGCGACCAGGTTGCCATCATCTGGGAAGGCGACGAGCCTGACCTGGTGCGAAAGATCACGTATCGTGAGCTGCAGCGGCAGGTCTGCCGAGTCGCGAACGTGCTCCGCCACAGTGGTGTGCGAAAGGGAGACCGCGTCGCCATCTACATGCCGATGATTCCGGAAGCCGCTTACGCGATGCTGGCTTGTGCACGCATAGGAGCCGTCCACAGCGTGGTGTTCGCCGGATTCAGTGCAGAGGCGCTCCGAGACCGAATCCTGGATGCTCGCTGCGTCGCAGTCATCACGGCCGACGAAGGTGTGCGCGGGAGGAAGACCATTCCGCTCAAGCGCACCGTCGATGAAGCCGTCATGGCGTGTCCGTCCGTGAAGAACGTCTTCGTGGTGCGTCGGACAGGAGCGAAGGTCCCCTTCTACGCACCGCGCGATATCTGGTTAGATGACGCGATGAAGGGTGAGCGTCCCTACTGCCCGTACGAGCACATGGACAGCGAAGACACGCTCTTCCTTCTGTATACTTCCGGGTCGACCGGGCGCCCCAAAGGTATCGCCCATACCACCGCCGGTTACCTGCTCTATGCGGCGCTGACTCACCGTTACGTGTTCGACTACCGGGACGGTGACGTATATGCATGTGTGGCCGACGTCGGATGGGTTACCGGTCACACTTACGTCGTTTATGGGCCTTTGGCGAATGGCGCGACGACCGTCATGTTCGAGAGCGTGCCGCACTATCCGAATGCTGGAAGGTACTGGGACATGGTGGAGCGTCATCGGATCACGCAGCTGTACACGGCGCCGACGGCGATCCGTGCGCTCATGCGCGAGGGTGATGCACCCGTGAAGCGCTATGATAGGTCGAGCCTGCGCATCTTGGGCACGGTGGGCGAACCCATCAACCCTGAAGCGTGGAAGTGGTACCACCAGGTCGTGGGAGATGAACGGTGCGCCGTCGTGGACACGTGGTGGCAGACAGAAACAGGCGGCATCATGATCACCCCCTTGCCCGGAGTGACTCGCACGAAGCCCGGCGCTGCAACGCGGCCGTTCTTCGGCATCGAGCCAGTCGTCCTTGATGAAAGCGGCAAGGAGGTGGAGGGCAACGGCGTCAGCGGACTGCTGGCGATACGTTCGCCTTGGCCGGGCATGGCGCGCACGATTCAGAACGATCACGAGCGCTTCCTCACCACCTATCTGAAACCGTTTGGTGGCTACTACTTCACGGGCGATGGCTGTCGGCGAGACGCGGAGGGGGACTACTGGATCACCGGTCGCGTCGACGACGTTATCAACGTGTCTGGTCACCGGCTTGGAACTGCTGAGGTCGAGAGCGCGCTCGTCACCCATCCCGGCTGCGCCGAAGCAGCCGTCGTCGGCTTTCCTCATCCCATCAAGGGGCAGGCCGTCCTGGCTTACGTGCTACTGCGAGAAGGATATGAGGAGAGCGCCGAGCTCATTGGAGAGCTGAAGAATGAGGTGCGGCACCACATCGGCCCGTTTGCTGCCCCAGACATCATCCTGGTAGCACCTGGACTGCCGAAGACGCGTTCTGGGAAGATAATGCGGCGTCTTCTCCGCAAGATCGCCAGCCGAGACACAGCTGATCTCGGCGATACCACGACGCTCGCCGATCCTAGCGTCCTCGAGCGGCTGATCGCGAAGCGTGAACAGGTGGATCCCGCATAAGACGCGAATGGGAGCTGGGCACTGGCCTTCGCCAGCTCCCATCGAGCGCCGCGAGCGTTGCGAAGACCCAACGGTCCCGAGTCTCGATGTCCATCGGCCACCGAGCAAGGGACCGGTGAGCCACGACTACTGTTTCAAGTCGATGATGGGGGGGGCCCAGTCCTGGTGAGGCTCGAGCCCCAACAGCAGGCTGATCGTCGAGGCGAGATTGCTGAGCCCCAGCTGGGGATCACGCTTGACCGAATAGGCCCCCCCGCGATGATTATCGAAGAAGAGGCATGGTACCGGATTGAGCGTGTGAGAGGTCTTCGCCTTGAAGCCGTCGCCGACGGGAATCGGCTGCATCGTCTTCTTGTCGAGCTCGAACATCTCGTCGGCGTTGCCGTGGTCCGCCGTGATGATGGCCATGCCGCCCAGCTTGTCGATGACCGGCAGCAGACGGGTGAGGCACAGGTCCAACACCTGCACCGCCGTAACGGCTGCCTCGAAGATCCCGGTGTGCCCTACCATATCGCCGTTGGCGTAGTTCACGCGAGCGTGACGGTGCCTGCCCGACTGGAGCTCCGCGATGAGCGCGTCGGTGATCTCTGCTGCTTTCATCCAGGGGCGCTGCTCGAAGGGAACGACATCGGAGGGAACCTCGATGTACGTCTCGAGTTTGTCGTCGAACTTCCCGCTGCGATTCCCATTCCAGAAGTAGGTTACATGGCCGTACTTCTGCGTTTCGGAGATTGCAAGCTGGGTAACTCCTGCGTCGGCAAGATTGGCTCCCAGGGTGTTCGAGATGGCAGGAGGCGGCACCAAGTACCGCTTTGGGATCTTGAGGTCGCCATCGTATTGGAGCATGCCAGCGAAACAGACATTCGGCCGCCGCGTGCGTTCGAAAGGCCCAAAGTCGTCCTCTTCGAACGCGCGCGAGATCTCGATGGCTCGATCGCCGCGGAAGTTGAAGAAGACCACACTGTCTCCGTCGAGGATCGGTCCCACCGGTTTTCCCCGATCGGCAACGACGAAAGCGGGGAGGTCCTGGTCGATTGCGTTCGTCTCACCACGTAGGGTGTCGATGGCTTCCTTGGCGCTGCCGAACATCCGACCTTCGCCTAAGACGTGGGTCCTCCAGCCCGCCTCGACCATTTTCCAGTTCGCCTCGTAGCGGTCCATCGTGATCGTCATGCGTCCGCCGCCGCTCGCTATTCGTGCGTCGAACGATTCACTCTTCACCTCTGCAAGGAAGTGCTCGAAGGGCTCCAGATACTCGAGCGCGGACGTTTCGGGAACGTCCCTACCGTCCAGGAGAATGTGCACGCGGATCCTCTGCAGGCCCTCTTGCTTCGCTCGCAGGATGAGGGCTTTCAGATGACCGACGTGGGAATGGACGTTCCCGTCCGAGAAGAGCCCAATGAAGTGAAGGGTGCTCTGATGCTCGCGCGCATTGTCCACGACCTCTTTCCAAGGCGCATTCTCGTAAAGGTCCCCGCTCGCGATGGCTTCGCTGACGAGGGCGGCGCCTTGGTGGTAGACCATGCCCGCTCCGATGGCATTGTGCCCGACCTCAGAATTTCCCATGTCCTCGTCCGAGGGCATGCCGACCGATTTGCCGTGAGCGCGAAGGAGAGTGTGGTGATAGCGCGCCAGGAGTCGGTCCCACAACGGTGTTCGTGCTTGAGCGATCGCGTTGCCGACGGTACTCGCATTATAGCCGAAACCATCGAGCACGATGGTGACGACGGGTCCCTGGTAACCGGGGAAGGAGGGGTGTTTCTTCAGCATCTCTTTGAGCCTCCGCGCGCTCATGTTCGGCGCGCGCGAAATCCGTTCAGGGCAGGTCGTTGACGACGCCGGGCAGACTGCAGGAGTCGCACGGCGCGCCCCCGCGTCGGACGAGCGGCGAGGGCCCAGTGCCTCTAGCATATCCACGCGCGGCTGCGCGGCCGACCTCGGGACGTTTTGCGTGTTTGGCGCTCACTGTCTGGGGGCTCACGTAAGCAAGCCGAGATCGAGCAAGGACGTCGCTTCGGAGCGTGCCACGATGACATGATCGAGCAGCGGCATGCTAACGACGTCGCATGCCGCTGCCAGCGCGCGAGTCATCTGGATGTCCTCGGTGCTCGGCGCCGCATCGCCGCTGGGATGGTTGTGGACGACCACGATGGCCGACGCGCCGTCCACGAGGGCAGGGCGCAGCACGTCCCGTGCCGTGAGCGCACATCCGTGCTGACCGCCCCGCGCTATGCAACGCAGGGTCGTCAGCCCGTTGCGCCCATCGAGCCCAATCACCCAGAACTCCTCGTACCCGAGTGGGCCCAGCCTCGGAGAGGCCCAGCTCACTACGGCGTCGAAGCTGCCGCAGACGGGGCGCTGTCCACCCAGCTCTGATTGGAGATCTCGGCGGCCGAGCTCCAGCGCAGCAACGATGCGCGTCGCGTCCGAGACCGTCAGGGCATGCGCTTTCGCCAACCCCGCTGGGGAGAGGCGCCGGATGCCTGCCAACCCGCCGGACTCGAGCAACAGGCGAGCCGCCGCCGATTGGACAGCCCCGCACCCGCCGAGCCGAGGGATGAGCAGCATGAGCAGCTCGCTATCGTGCAGCGACTCAAGACCTTCGACTCGTGCCTTGCGGCGTAGCTCCGACAAGACTCTCCGCCGACGCTGGGGCGCCAGTGTGCCAAGCTGGGTAGGCGGTGACTGGGTGCTCGAGGTCGACTCCCGATGCGGGGGCGGCTCCGCTGCCGGGGCGCCGTCGGCTCGTGAGGTTGTTCTCTGCATTGCGAGCCAGTGAGCAGAATCTGTGCCTCTTCGCCGGCACACGTCTTCAGGCACCCGGCCGCTACTTCAGCGTGGCAGACCGGTGGCGCCCGGTGGCCAACGCTCGACGCCCGAGGGTTCAGCCGAGGATCGAGACCGCGCCTTGCCCCCGCAGGCGAGCACCGCTACCTTCCCGCCCGTGGATCTGCGGACGCGCACATCGCTTTTTTGCGGAGTTCTCGCCATCGCGATTGCCGTCTCGATCGTGCTTCGAGGAAGGACCCAACGTCAGCAATGGCTCTTCGCTGCCTTTGCTGCGGATGTCGGCCTCTGGTACCTCGCGCAATGGCTCTACCGGTGGTCGGATGACGAGGTCTGGGTGCGTATCACCGCGGTCCTCGCCGTTCTCCTTCCACAGCTTGCGCTCGGCCTCTTCGAGTCGATCGTGCCGAGGGAGGAGCGGCGACCTGCCTTGTTGCGGGTCGCAGGCTTGCTCATGATCCCCATGCTGCTTCTGGCGTTGTCACCTCAGCATGCACACGGGATCGCACGAGGTACCCTCTTCCTCTACGTTTTCGGACTTCTCGCGGCCGGGCTGGGCTCGCTGGCGTTCCGCGGTCAGCGGAGTCGGTCCAGGGCGACGCAACGACGCGTAAGACTCCTGGTGACGATAGGAGCACTCGCGGTCGCGTTCAGTCTCGCGGACTTTCTATGGTTCATCGGCGCGCCGCTCCCGCCCGTAGGAGCTGTGCTCAGCATCGTTTTCCTTTTTGCGCTGGCGGAGTCCATGATGCGAGAGCGCCTCGTGGACCTGTATGACGTCCTCGGTCACCTGATTGTCTCGACGGCGCTGGCGTTCTGTATCGCAGGGATCTTCTACGTCTTCGTGGTGCTCTTCGGTGGCTTTGAGACGATGTACCTCGGGGCCATCCTGGCGGCGATCGTGATTCTGGTCCTTTTCGAGCCGCTTCGGGAGAAGGTGGAGCGCTACATCCATGGAGCGTTCTTCCGCGAACGCCTGGATCTAGAGCGCGCCGTGACGCAGGCGCGCAGGCAGCTCCTGCACGTACTGCAGGTCGACGAGCTTCTCCAGGTCGTTATCTCGACGCTCGAAGACTCGCGGCGCGTCACGGGAGCGGCCCTGTATCTCAGGGATCCAAGCCGGTTTCTGTTCGAGCTGGGCGCTTTCTTCGGCCGAGCAGCCCCCTCGAGCGTGGACTATGCGACGGCGCGTCCCCTCATCGAGCGCCTGACGGACACTGCGTCGGTCAACTTGGAAGACATCGAGGTCGAGCTCGCCGAGCGAAAGCGTCGAGGTTGGGCCAAGGAGATGGAGGCGGACGAGCGGCTCCTCGCAGCAGCGGCCGTCCTTGGCCCATATAGAAAAGGCGTCTGTCTGGCGATCCACGGGGAGGCGCACGAGCTTCTTGGGTTACTCGTGCTCATCGACGATCGAGTTACGGACGCGTTCTCTTTGGATGATGTCGCCATGTTGGAGTCGCTTGCCGTGCAGATCGGGGTAGTCGTCGAGAACTCCCGGCAGTACAGGCGCATGCAAGTGCGCGATCGGCTTGCAGCCCTGGGTCAGATGGCTGCCGGCCTTGCTCACGAGGTGAAAAACCCACTGGGCGCGATCAAGGGTGCGGCGCAGCTCTTGGCTGAGCCCTCCGACGGTGCAGCCGCGGATGCTGCATCTCAGGAGTTCGTGCAGATCATCCTGGAGGAGGTCGAGCGCTTGGATAGGGTAGTAGGCTCCGTTCTCGATTACGCTCGTCCCTCGAAGGGCAATCCCGCATTGCAGGACGTCAACGCGATCGTCAGGCGCACTCTGCAGGTTCTTGCACCCGTGCAGGGCGAAGAGATCTCGGTGAAAACGGAGCTCGGAGACGGGCTCCCGCGGGTGCGTGTCGATGCCGAGCAGTTAAGGCAGGTCCTCATCAATCTCGTCGGCAATGCGACCCAGGCGATGGCGGGTGCAGGCTGCGTCACTGTGATTACTCGCGGTCGGTACGAGAGCCGCTCCGGCACCGGCGACGAACCCGTGGTCCCGCCGTGGGTTGAGGTTGTTGTTCAGGACCAGGGGCCAGGGATCGAGCCCAAGGTGCTTCAGAACCTCTTCGTCCCGTTCTTCACCACGAAGGACCACGGCACGGGCCTGGGGCTCGCAATTAGCCAGCGGATGGTCGAGGAGATGGGTGGCCGAATAGAGGTGGTCTCGAGCCCGGGGGCTGGGGCTTCCTTCGTCGTGTCGCTTCCGGCTGCGCGGGATCCAGTAGCGGCTGCGCGGCAGAGCTTGGCCCCCGTGGATTCAGTGGGAACGGAGTTTTCACCCCGTGAGCCAGCAAGCTAGGTGTGGTCCGGTGTGCTAGGTCCGTCGAGCCATCCGTTCGACATGGAGCGCAAAGTTGGCTGCGCGGTGCGCTGGAAACTAACCTCAACCTTCAACCGCACTTGACCGTATCACCGGCGAGAACCTATCCTTTTTCGACGGTTTGTGCGCCCAGGGGGCGATACCTCAGACAATGCCCGACAGAACAGTGCCGCATTCGGATGGACCGCAGGCCTCCCCCGCAGGTCAGGCTTTGGCCCTGCGGTTCATCTCTGGCAAGTATCAGGGGGGTGAGTTCTCCGTTCGGGAGGGCCAGCAGATCGTCATCGGCCGTTCCAGTGATCTCGACATGGTGCTCGTCGAGGAGATGGTTTCGCGTCGACATGCCCGCATTGAGATGCAGTCGGGGGTCATCCGAATCGAGGACCTCGGCTCGACGAACGGTACCTTCGTGAATGGGGAAAAGGTCCAGCGATCGGAGCTCCAAGAAGGAGACCGCGTTCTCATCGGCACCAGCATACTGAAAGTCGTTCCGTCCGGGCCCGGCGGCGTTGGCGCCGGGATGAGGGGTTCGCGGCCCTCGTCGGAGCCCGCCTTGTCCCGCCCGCGGCCGAGCCACGGGCTCGACGAGGCGCCCCGCATGACGGGAAGCATCGAAGAGATTCCTTTGCCCGATTTGCTCCAGCTCTTCGGGACGTCGCGCAAGACGGGCGTGCTGGTTATCCGCTCGGAATCGCGCATTGGCCGACTCTACTTGAGCTCGGGGCTCATCCATTTTGCCGCTCTCGAGGGGCAACCAGAGGTGAACCCGCTCAAATCGGTTTATCGAATGCTGGCGTGGACTCGTGGTCAGTTCGAGCTCGAGCCTCCGCAGAACAGGGAGTTCGAGAAGGCCATCGATGTCTCCGTTCAGGAAGTGCTGATGGAGGGCTTTCGTCAGCAGGACGAGCTGAATACCTTGAGAGAGAAGCTCCCCGCGGCGGCCTCGCGCCTGGTGTTAAGGACTCCGCTCGAGGCTCCGCTGCATGAGCTGGAGCCATCGCACCTCGACCTTCTGCAGCAGGCCCTGAATGCACCGAGCCTCGGTGTGCTCATGGACCGCAGCGCACTGACCGATCTCGATACGGCGCGGATTGTTCTCAGCCTGATTCAACGTGGATACTTGGAAGCTCGTTGAGCGCTCCCGTGGCGGCGAAACGGCACAGTACGCCAAGCGCGCGCCTGACGCTCCAGGCGTGCGGCGTTGAACAACGGCGTGTGCCGCGCTACGTCCAGTGACCGGCCTTGACGGCTGCTGGATCGTATTGCCGGATCGGGTTAGCGAGAGCCTCCCTGAAGACGTACTCGTCGTCCATATCCACGTCGTCTTCTCTGAACCCCTTCGCGACGTCCATACCGATCGCCAGGATCCTTAGGAAGAGGGCGAAGCTGGATGCGCACAGGCGAGGTTGCCAGGTCTCAGTCCCGCTCATGGCGGTGTACACGGGGCAGTCGCCTTCTGGATCGGGGCTCGCCACGTCCAAGAAGTACGGATCGCCCAGCAGCGTGCTGTGCGCTACGATCACCCAGTTGGGTCGCCAACCGGTGGCAGCCGGCTTGTCGAGCATTTCACCGGTGCTGTCCAGTGCGAACCCCTTCTGCTCCTCGAGAAGTCGTCCTGCTGGCACAAGCCTGACGCTTTCGCATGGAGTTCGAGTTTCCACGTCAATCGGGTCGGCCTCACGAAGGTAATCCCGGAACCGAGGGGGGAGTCGCAGCTTCGACTTGAGAGTCGCGACGAGCGCCGGATCCGCGCTGCCGAAACGAGCCGGGATTCCCCTTTCCGCGAAGACTTCCTTGAGGGCCGATATGGACTCAGCCAGGTCGCTGTCCACAGGGCGACGCCTTTCACTGCCGAATGGCACAATCAATGGCGGCTCGGTTGGGCCGCCGGACTTGGAATCAGTATTGAGTGCCGTTTCTACCACCAAACGAGCCACCTCGGCGAGCCCCATCGCTGAGTCAACGTGCATTTGGCGCGGACTTGGCACCCCCGGCCCGAGTCTCGATCTTCACTCCACGGCCCCGTAGGCCGATCCTCCGTTGCTCCATCATCAGGACGCCCACGCACGACGGGTGTCCGTAAGTGCACTCACGAGCTCGTGGGCGCCTGATTGGCGGGCCGTTTCGATTGCCAGGTCAATGTAGTGTATGGCGTCTCGGGACCGCTGGCGCCCCCGTGCGACGTGCGCCAACGCACCAAGAACCCGGGCGCGATCGAGACCGGTTGGTCCAGCGATGTCGAGGGCCTCTTGAAGCACGCCCTCGGCATCCGAGTAGCTTCCAGCCCGGGTTAGCGCAGCACCCAGCTTTCGTCCGAAAATTAGTACCGCGCGCAAGGGGTCGTCCAGCTCGCCCCGAGAGATTTCCTCGCGGGCCAGCTGCAGCCCGCGCCGCAGTGCCATGATCTCGGCCTCGGCGTCACCTCGCGCCATCGCGCGCTCGGCAACGCGCTCCAGCAACAGCAGTGCTTGAAAGGTTTCGCGCGCGAAATAAGCGTGGAGTGCCCGCGCTTCGAGGGGTTCCTGTGGCTCGCTGATTGCGAGAGCTTTGCCGTGGAGCTCCTTCCGCACTCCGACCGGGGTCCCCGTGAGCACGAGCTCGCGCAGGAGGGGGTGGGAGATGGAGAGCCGATCATTGATGGCCCGCACCATGCCCCGCGCCACGAGCGACGCTATTGCTTGAGGCATGGCATCGCTCGGCGGCAGGATGCGCACCAACCTCGCTTCTTCGGTTTCGTCGCCCAGCACCGCGAGAGCCTGCAATGCGCGTCGCGCGTCGGGCGTCAGCGTGTCCAAGCGCCGAGCCATGAGATCGGCGAGGCCACATGGAGGATTCGTGCCGCCTTCCAGCGCGAACCTCACTAGCTCCTCGACGTGGAGGGGACTCGGCTCCGCGACTTCGTCGAGCAGGTCCACAGTTCCGCGTGCAATTCGAAGCAAGCGGATGGCCGTGGAGGTGGGCAGCGGGCCGAGCAGCCGTGCTGGGTGCATCGCGCTCCAGCCGCTCTCGAACCCTGGGGGATGCGTGGCGACGAGCAAGACCCGGAGCGGAGGCGGCTCACCGATGACGTCGGCAAAAGCATTGCGGCTTGTAGCATCCATCCGCTGAAGGTCATCAATCGCGAGGACACACCGACCGGTGTCTCCTGCGAGCGTGCCGAGCTCGAGACCCCACCGCAAGGCGTCGGCCAGCGCTCGCCGTTGGTGGAGCGGAGTCCGCGTGTCTTCCGGTCGGATTCCTCCTTCGAAGATGTCAGCCAATCCTGATTGGACCGCGGGTGATACGGGTACCACGCGACCAACGGCCGCCAGCGGCGACGATACACCGGTCAGTTCGACGATGGCCCGGCGCAATGCATAGTAGGGAACCTCCGCCCATTGGGGATCCGGAGAGACCATGACCGCGTGGTCTCCCGCTGCGTGACAGCGCTGGAGAAACTCTATGAGGAGGCGTGTCTTCCCACTACCAGCTTCCCCGACGATGCGCGCGCCGACCGCCCCATGAAGGGCTTGCTGTTGACGTTCCAACAGGAACGTCAGTTCCTCGTCCCGGGCGGCAAGGGGCAGGGGAAGCTGCGGCGGTGTCTTGGCTCCAGGGGCGAGGCTTCGCATGGGCAGACGCGAACCGCACTCCAGGCAGAACCTAGCCATGGGAACGAGCGAGCCGCACGAGACACAGCGCACCGTATCCGAGGGCGCCAGAGAAGGCGGGACAGAGCGCCGCATGCGCGAGCCGACGCTCAAATTGTCGACAGCGTTGCCCAGAGTCTCCGAGAACTCCACCGCATCCTGGAAGCGGTCCACTGCTTCCTTCTCGAGTGCTCGGTAGAGCGCGGCAAGAATGTCGTCCGGGATGAGCCGCTCCGGGGCCACCTGACGGGGGTCGGGAACGGGCATCGAGAGATGCATCATTACCACCTGCGTCGGATTGTCGGCCTCGAACGGTAACCTGCCGGTGAGAAGCTGATATAACATGACGCCGACGGAATACAGGTCGCTCCGCCCGTCGATGGGATCCCCCCGCCCTTGCTCCGGGGCCATGTAATCGGGCGTCCCGCAGACGATTCCAGGGCTCGTGACGCCGGGCGACTGCGTGTCGGCCTTGAGCTTGGCGAGGCCGAAGTCCAATACCTTGACGAAGTCGCCACCCCGCCGGAGAGGCTCCAGCATTACGTTCTCGGGCTTGAGATCCCGATGGATGATGCCGAGGGCATGCGCCTCGCTCAGGGCTGCCAAGACCTGCTGAAGGACGTCGACGATGCGAGCGATGGGGAGCGGACCCTCCTCGTGAGCCACGCGCGCCAGATCCTTGCCTCGGAGGTATTCCATCACGAGGTAGGGTTCCCCGTGTTCGGTGCGGCCGAAGTCGAAGACAGCGATGGAGTTGGGGTGGTTCAGCTGGCTCGCTGCCCTCGCTTCCGTCATGAACCGAAGAGCGGAGTTATCGTCGGAGAGCAAGTGGGGATGGATGATCTTCACCGCGACCGTGCGGCCCAAGACGCTTTGCTCGGCGCGATACACGCGGCCCATCCCGCCGACGCTGACGAGGTCGAGAATGTGATAGCCACCGGGCAGCGTCTTGCCGACGAAGCGGTCCCCGTCCGCCGACGAAACGGTCCCCACAGGGAAGCCGCACGTTGGGCAATAGTGATGCGCCTCTTCGCAGGAGGTGCCGCACTGAGGGCAGGTGTGCTGACCCAGCCGCGAGGAGATCATGGCGTGCCTTGGCGCCCACCCACGAGAATGTCGCGGTTCTGAAGGCCAATGGGCCGCAGTCTCCGCGGCGGTCCGGATACTCGCAGGCGCACCAAGCCGTGCATAGCATAGGGCTCGGCTCGCGTACCGTCCGTCGCACGCGGGGAAGGCTTCGCCGCCGCTCTGACACTGCTGATCACACTCATCCGAGCGTTGAAGTATCGCGCGGCTGTCTCGCTCGGCAAAGTGCCTGGTCGGGGTAGCGGGTTGGCCGGCCGCGCCTCGTGCAAACAGGTGTGTTTTCGACCCGAGGATCGTCGCCCCCGTTTCGGCCCTTGCGCGGCGAGCGCCATCGTGGCGGCCTCACGGTCGAAGCGCCCCGCCCGGCCCTCCTTGCGGCTGAGGGGCTCCGGGCCCGCAGCGTCCGGCGTTCTCCCGTTCCCTCTGCAGGTTGCACTGCGCTGCCCTACTCGCACTCGTTGATGTAAGCTGGAGCACGATGGTGGTGTCAAGTCGCGCTCGGCTGGGCGAAATGCTTGTGGAGGCCCGCCTTCTCTCGGACGAACGGCTCCAGGAGCTGCTCGTGCTCCAGCGGAGGGACGGCCGGCGGCTGGGAGCCCTCCTGGTCGAGTCCGGCATTATCAGCGAGGTGCAGCTCACTCAGCTTCTCAGTCAGCAGCTGAGCATCCCCTGGGTCTCGCTCTACCACATCGACTTTTCCAGGAAGCTCTTGGACCTCGCGTCCCGGGAGCTCGCCGAACGCTACTGCATCATCCCGGTGTTCGTCAGGAGAGTGCGCGGGCTTGGGCGTGTGCTGTACGTCGCCATGGATGACCCCGGTGACGAGGATGCCAAGCTCGCCATTGCCGAGTATGCGGGGCTCCCCGTGCGTGCGATGATCGCACCTCCGTCCGACATTCGAGCTGCGATTCGTGCCTATTACGCCCCTGAGACCACTTCCATGGCGGAATCCGATGCTGATGCCGAACTCCTCCAAGCCGGACGAGAGACGGTGCCCGAAGTCCTCCCGCAGAGCGCGTTCGGGTCCATGGACCTAACCACGACGATGCCCTCGAATCCCCCGCCCCCGGGTGGCGAGACAGACCCTCCCGAGCAGAGGTCAGCAGTCTTGGAGTCGTCATCCGACCCGCTCGATGGAATGGCTGACCAAGCCAAACGGGGTTCGCCGATGGAGCCTCCCACGCGGGAGGCTTGGGGTGCGGACCTCCTCGCGCCCGAACGCCACGAGACGGCCGTCTCGCCCCGCGCCTCCGATCTCCCCGGCCCGCGCCAAGGGAGTCCTTCGGCTGGAGTCACGCTGACCCTGCTCGACGGGACCGAAATCGTACTGCCTGCACGCGCTGCCAAGGACGAGGATCTGTCGGGTGCTGGTTCGGTTCCGCAGCTCACCGCACGCGATCTCATTCATGCCCTCGTGGTGTCAGGCCAGGGCGGCGATGCAAGCCGAGTTCTGGGCGAGGACCCACGGTGGGAGCAGGTCTTCGCCGCGGTACTGTCGATCTTACTGAAGAAGCACCTCGTGGCCGACTGGGAGTTTGTCGAGGAGTACCGGCGCCTCACCCAGGGACTGGGCCGGGACTGAGCCACGATGCCCGGTGCGGAAACTGCCAGCGTGATGAGCGACGACGACGGTGTTATCAGCGTTGCCGAGCTTGGCAGACGGATAAAGTCTGCCGTCGAGGCCACCACCGGCGGTCCGTGGGTGGAAGGCGAGGTGGCTGGGTTGCGGCGCGCGGCCAGTGGGCACGCGTATTTCACGCTTCGGGACGAGAGGGAGGACGCTGCCATCGATTGTGTGATGTATCGTCTTGCCGCGCTGCGTGCGCGTCGTCAGCTGGTCGAAGGTGCGCGGCTGCAGCTCTGCGGGCGTGCTTCGTTCTGGGCGCCGCGCGGTCGCCTTCAGTTCGTGGCTGAGAGCGCGAGACCTGCCGGGCGGGGAGCATTGCTCGAAGCGCTCGAACGCCTCAAGCAGAAGTTGCTCGAAGAGGGGCTCTTCGCGGCTGCGCGAAAGCGCCCATTGCCTAGCGATCCTTGCGTTGTCGGCGTCGTGACGAGCGCTCATGGCGCGGCGTTTCAGGACATCGTTACAGTTGCGTTTCGTCGGGGCGCCGGGAGGATAATCCTTAGCCCGGCCCTCGTTCAGGGGGAGGGGGCTGCCCTGAGCATCGTAGCGGCCATCGACCTGCTGGAGCGGTGCGGTGACGTCGAGGTGATCATCGTCGGCAGGGGAGGCGGCGCCTCCGAGGATCTGATGGCTTTCAACGACGAGCGTGTCGTGCGCCGCATCGCGGCCGCGTCGGTACCTGTGGTTTCCGCTGTGGGGCACGACATCGACGTCACGCTCGCGGATCACGCGGCGGACGTGCGTGCCGCCACTCCGTCACAGGCGGCCGAGATCGTGTTCCCGGACATGCGTGAGCGCATGGCGCAGCTGTCGGTGTTGGGAGCACGCCTTGCTTCATCCGCCCACGCCCGCCTGCGCGACGACCGTGCGACGCTCCTTCAGCTTCGGTCGCGTTTGTCCGATCCGCGCTACCTCCTGGCAGAGCGTCACATGCTTCTCGATGACCTGGCGGTAGCGCTCGAGCGGGGTGCCAAGCGTTTGACGACGCGGAGTCGCGGCAGCCACCAACTCCTCGCGAGCCGGTTGGAACGTCAGAATCCGCGAGCCGTCGTGGCCGTGGCCGGGGCGCGCCTGGGGCCGGCGGAAGCACGCATGCGGGCCGCCATGCTCGCGCAGGCGAAAGACGCCAGAAGCGCTCTGCGGGAGCATGCGGCTCGACTCCAAGCTGTGAGCCCGCTCGCAGTCCTAGCTCGAGGTTATGCGATTGCCTCGGACGGATCCGGCGGCATACTGCGGTCCGCCAGCGAGGTCCAAGTCGGCGAGGAAATAGGTGTGCACCTGCATGAGGGCGCTTTGACGGCGCAGGTAACGGCCCGCCGGGCCCCCGAAAGTCGTGGACGTACGAGTGCTGGTCGCCTAGCGTCCGTGGCAGGCGAGAGTGTCGTGGTTCCCTCACCTGGAAAAGAGAGCGCTGGCGACGATGGTCCCTTGCCCTGACCTCAGCATGCCACTGGGTGGCGTTATTTGGCGCTCTGCCGTGGATCGAGACCCGGGAGCGGGCAGAGGGGCGGCTCGGTGAATCGTCCGGTCCCTCCGTGGAGAGCATCAGTCGACGGACCTTGGCCCAGGATTGCCTGCACAGGGCGCTTGGAGCCGGACAATCGCGAATGGCTCCACGCCAATGGTCTGGGCTCTTACGCGATGAGCACGCTCTCCCTGATGCACACGAGACGCTATCATGGGATGCTCGTGGCCGCCCTGGAGCCACCACAGAGTCGGCATGTCATCCTGAGTCACGCCGAGATCAGCGTTCGGATTCGGGACCGTACTTACCGTCTGGCGACGCACCAGTTCCCAAATCTTGCGCCGACGCCAGGGTTCCGTTTACTCGAACGCTTCGAGCAGGCCCCCTTGCCTACTTGGACCTACAAGCTCGGAAGCGGGCGCCTCCGGGTTTGTCTATCCCTGGCGCGGCGGCACAACACCGCTGTCTTCGAGTTCTTCTGGCAGGGTAGGGACGTCGCCGTGACCACAGTGCGCCCTCTGATGCCGCTGCGGTCGATTCACTCGCTCACTACGGAGCATGGCGGCATGATGCAAGCGGCCACGCTCCGCCCCGGTGAGGTGGCGATACAGCCGGTTCCCCGCCTTCCTGCTGTGGTTTTCCGTCACTCTGGGGTTTTCGTCGGCTCCCCCGACTGGTGGCGGCAGCTCGAGTACCTGCTCGATCGTGATCGCGCCGCCTCGTACCGAGAGGATCTCTGGACACCAGGGACCTTCGAACTCGCGCTGGAGCCGCTCGTACCGAGCTGGCTTACCGCGTCCGTAGGGAGTGCCCCCGCAGAATCGGCGAGCGAGCTCCAATTGGAGACCCGCGACTTCCTGTCGAGCAGCGATCCAGGCGCAAAACGCCGGCCAAGTGTGAGGACCCTGTGGGTTGCGGCTTCCAGCTACTGCGCCACTGAAGCGGCTGGAGCCGCCACGGTTGCTGGGTTTCCCTGGTTCGACGTCCACTGGCGCGACGCCATGGTGGCACTCCCCGGCCTCTTCCTTGCTCGTGGCCACGTGGATGAGGCCAAAGCAGTGCTCGGCACTGCGGCTCGTGCTGTGCGGGCTGGATTCTTGCCGATGGTGGCTGCGAAGGGTGGACGGTCCCGGCCGCCACCATCTCCGGATGCGACGCTGTGGATGTTTGAGGCAGTATCCGCACTGATCAGGCACACGAGCCGTCGCGACCCCTGCGTGCTCCAGGTCTGCTACCCGGCGTTGCGTCGCGCGCTGGCCCGGTTTCTGCGCGGCCCACGGCGCTTTGCGTGGCTCACCGACGACTGGCTTCTGGCGAATGGGGCCTCGGCAACCGCACTGACGTGGATGGACTCCTCGGCTCTCGGCACGCCCACGGTTCCCCGACAAGGCGTACCCATCGAGTGGCAGGCGCTCTGGATGAACGCGCTCGACACCATCGAGGTGCTTGCTACCGAGGTCGGGCATGCTTCCATCGCCGAGGAAGCGAGACGCGCCCGAGTTCGGGCAGAATCGGCTTTCGGACTGCGCTTTTGGTGCCGCGAGACGGGCTTCCCCTACGACTGCATCAGCGAGGATGCGGAAGGGCCCTCTGCTTGGGGAGATCGGAGTGTCCGCCCGAACGCGCTGCTCGCTCTTGCGCTACGCCCCAGCCTGTTCGAGCCCTGGCAAGCTACCGCCATCCTCGACCGCGCGCGTCTGGACCTCGTGACACCGCGCGGGGTGCGCACTCTGACTCCCAGTGACGGTCGCTACCAGGGATACCACGAAGGAGGGCTCGAGCAGCGCGAGGCCTCGGCGCACCAAGGAACGGCGTGGCCACATCTCATCTGGGCCTTCGTCAAGGCGAGCCGCCAGCGAGCGCCAGATGATGAAGCCCTCTCGGATGAGCTCACGCGGCTCGTCGAGTCGTGCGTCGACAACGCTCTTGTCTTGGGCCACGTGGCGCAGATGGTCGATGGGGATGAACCGCACCGCCCGCGAGGGTGTCCTGCTCAGGCCTGGAGTGTGGGTGAGCTGCTCCGCGCTTTGGTCGTTGAGCTGGGCCAGTGAGCCGCTCACCCCTCCCAGGCGCTTTCCATTTTAGTGGATAGGCGCCTGCGAAAGACGAACTCCGTGGCCTTTGCTGTCTCGGGACCGTGTGTGCTAAGAGTCAGCCCGTGGACCAGAACCTGCTGAGATCCTACTATTCGACCGTTTACGAGCTCCCCGGTGACAGTGGCGTGCTGCGCGTCTCCATGGATGGCGAGATCGTCAAGGACACAGAGAGTTTGCCGCCGCTTCTCCGCAAGACCTTTGCCATCCTTACCGCCTACAATCCGCGATCGATGCTCCTGCCCCGACGAGTCAACGAAGGGAGGCACGTCGTAATGCGCGACCTGCTCATCCTCGGCTGCTACCGTGTCGAGCAGGCGCTGGGTTTCGATGAGGAGCCGGAGAGCACCTGGCGCGAGCCCGCCTGGTTGGCACATGGAATCGACCGCGAAGAAGCCATCCACTTTGGTCGCACTTTCCGCCAAAACACAATCGTCTACTGCCGCGACGCGCGCCCGGAGCTCATCGTCACCGATCCCACTTGTGACGAGGTGGGCAAGACGTTCCAAGGGAACTGGCGCGTGCGCCAGTGAGCGTCGCGCCCCCGGAGCGTCACGTTTCGCGTCGAAAGGCGAACGGTTGTACCCTTTCCGCGCCTGGGTCGCGCGAAAACAGACGAACACGCTTGCCGTCACCGCCAGGATGGCTAGCGTACTCAGCACTATGCTCAATACGCTAGGGACCAGCAGCTAATGCGAAGTCAATTCGACGACAATGGCCAGCGCCCCGATGTGAACGATGTCGTGTCGCAGGTCTCGCAAACACTATCCCGCAACGTACGCAAGTTGCGTTGGCTACTAGCCTTGGCGATCCTATTGGTCCTGGGCTTTGCGTCATTCTACAAGGTGGATCCGGGAGAGGTCGGGGTGGTGAGGACCTTCGGTCGGGAGACGAGCAGAACGGGACCAGGCCCCCACTTCCGAATTCCGCTCGTGCAGCAGGTAGACGTCGTCAACGTTCAGCAGATCAGGCGGATTGAAGTCGGGTTCAGGGGAGATCAACCAGTGCCCCACGAGGCAATGATGCTCACGGGCGATGAAAACATCGTCGAGGCACAGATGATCGTCCAGTATCGCGTCACCGACCCGAGCAAGTATCTCTTTCGAATCAGCGATCCCGAAGGAGCGTTGCGCGCCACCGCCGAGGTGGCCCTGAGGAGCATGGTGGGCCGCACGAACATCGACGACATGTTCACCACCGGACGCGAGAAGGTACAGGAAGAGACGCGCTCGTGGCTGCAAAAGCTGATGGACGCCTATCAGAGCGGTCTGTCCGTCACGGAGGTGAAGCTGCAGGTCGTCGACGCTCCCGGTGAGGTCCGCGACGCATTCCACGACGTGGTTCGAGCGCGGGAAGAGAGAGAGAGGTTGATCAATCAGGCGCGAGGCTACGCTGCGGATATCATCCCGAAGGCACGCGGTGAGGCGCGCACCCAGGTGCGGGAAGCCGAGGGCTACCGAGAACAGCGCGTGTTGCGAGCGAGCGGCGATGCGCAGAAGTTCGACGCCATTTTGGCGGAGTACGAGAAAGCTGAGGACGTGACGCGGGAACGGCTCTATCTGGAGACGATGGAGAGAATCCTCTCCAAGATCGATCGCAAAGTCGTCGTCGACGAGAAGCTTGGACGCAATACCCTCCCGCTGTTGCAGTTGGGTTCGGGCGAAGCGCGCCAGTTGCAGGGAGGTAGCCAATGAGATCGCAAGCGTCGATCGGGGTAGCGGCACTGATTGCCGCGATAGTCGCATGGCAGAGTTTCTTCGTCGTCTCCGAGCGGGAGCTCGCCATCGTCACGCAGTTCGGCGAGTTCAAGCGCACCATCTTGAACGCCGGCCTCCAGTGGAAGGTGCCATTCATACAGCAGGTGCACACCATGGAGTCCAGGATTCTGGGGAGCGATGCTCCGGCTGCGGAGTACCTGACCCTGGACAAGAAGCGCCTTGTCGCGGATCCGATAACGCGCTGGCGTATCGTCGATCCGCTGCGCTTCTTCCAAGTACTCGGCAACGAGACGGCCGCGAAGGCTCGCATCGACGACATCGTCAACAGCGAGCTGCGTCGTGAGGTGGCCAGTCACGACTTCGGGACCATCATCGGAAATGCTCGCGATCCACTCATGCAGACCGTTGCTCAACGCGTGCGCAAGCAGACTGCCGAGTTTGGCGTAGAGATCGTGGACGTTCGCATCAAGCGGGCTGACCTTCCCAAGGAGGTGCAAGAGAGCGTCTTTGAACGGATGCGAGCAGAGCGTGAACGAGTGGCCAAGCAGTATCGGTCGGAAGGCGAAGAGGAAGCCGCCAAGATCAGAGCGGATACTGACAAGGAGCGCACCATCATCCTTGCCAAAGCTTACGAGGAAGCACAGAAGGCCCGCGGCGTAGGGGATGCGGAGAGCGTCCGCGTGTATGCAGAGGCTTACGGCAAGGATCCGGAGTTCTATGCCTTCACTAGGAGCCTCCAGGCGTATGAAGGATCGCTCGACGAGAAGGCCACCCTGGCGCTCTCGACGGGCTCCGATCTCTTCAAGTATCTTGGTCAACCCGGCAAGCGGCGGTAGCGAACACCGCAGCTTCGGTGGCTGCCTGCAATAGGTGGAGTGAGTTTCCGCAGGAGTACTCGCGCTGCCGGCTGGCCCGGTGGCGCGAGCCGCTCTAGATTTGGATGGTGTGGCGACCTTCTACCCTACACGTTCTCGTCGTGCTGGCGGGGTTGGCTACCCTGGTGGGGACGGCTGATTGGTGTGCGGATGAGCTCGGCACTCGCGCGGGAGCCGCCCTGGCGCGCGGTGTTGGAGTGCTACTCCTCGTTGGAGACCGCGAGGAGCAAGAGGTCACGGTCATCGAGCCGCTGACAACACCCAGTGTGGAGAGTGCGGCAATGACCCCGAAACGGGTTGTCGGCACTCATAGCCGTCCCCCAGCCGCAGCAGCAGCTATCGACAGCATTCCGCGCTCCGAGCCGGCCGCAGTGCCGCGGGGATTGCGGATCTCGGCCGAGACGGTGCTCCGCCTCGCCGAGTCGGGGGCTCGACCCAGCGGCGTGCCCGTGCCTGCTTCCGGCTCGCGACCGGCCGGAGTTCAACTCAGCAACGTTGGCGGCCTCGGCATTGGGTTACGCGACGGCGACATTCTCGTCACGGCCGCAGGGGGGCCAGCGAGTGATGCTGCTGGGGTCGTGGAGCGCATTCTTCGCGCGCGCGGGACTGGCACCAGGGTGCTGACTGGGGAGGTATGGCGAGCTGGGGTCCTGTTTCCCATCGCCGTCGAACAGCCATACCCCGGAGCAGACGGTGCGGGTTCGGCGGCGGACATCCCGGAGCCGGCCAGCCGTCGCCCATGAAGGCAGGCGGAGGAGCGCCTATTAGTGCGTAGGCTGCATGGCTGAGCCTGGCGCGCTTGGCCGCAACAGCGGTTGTGCTCCCCGCCGTCGGCCATCAGCCGGGGGACCGCGCCCCGCTTGACGTCCGACGCGCCGATTCCCACGATTGACCCCATGAAGACCAGCGTTCTCAAGTGGTATGGAGGGTTCCTGGCGGCGAGCCTCGTGATGGCATCGGTGGGCAGTGTGGCTGCCGGGCCGCTCGTGCCAACCTGTGGCGACGGCGACAAGGACGGCAAGGACGATACGTCAGCGCTGTGCGGTGGTGACAAGGACGGCAAGGACGACACGTCAGCGCTGTGCGGCGGCGACAAGGATGGCAAGGACGACACGTCGGCGCTCTCCGTGTGATACCTCGCTAGGCGTTGGCTCTCTGTGCAGGGCGAGGATCTGGTATTGGGCGGCGACCTGCCCGTGTGAGCGGGGCCGCCGCCGCGTTTTCCCGAACCTGGCATTGCGGTTGGCCAGCTTTCCGTTGACTCGGATCCAGACAGTCGTAATACGGTAGCCCATGAGTAAGACTGTCAACTGTGTGAAGCTGGGCCGCGAGGCGGAGGGGCTCGACAAGCCGCCGTTCAAGGGCGCGTTGGGCCAGAAGTTGTACGATAATGTCTCCAAGCAGGCGTGGCGCGGCTGGCTCGAGCATTCGAAGATGCTCATCAACGAGTTTCGTCTGGATCTCACGAGTGAGCAGGGACAGCGGGTTTGGATGGGCGAGTGCGAGAAGTACTTTTTTGGAGACGGTTCGGACTTGCCGCCTGAGTTTACACGGCCAAGCTCTGTCTCTTCGGATAGCTGAGACCCGCGGTCGTAGCTGCCGCATTGGATGATGAGGATGTGGTTGAGCCTGTTCCGGGGCGGGCAGTGGTCTGACCTGGCGGAGCTCGCGTCCCCGGCCCTGCTGGAGGTGATGGGCATGGGGGAGCTCGTCGGCTCGCTCAAGTCGGTTGCCTCAGGCTACTGGGACGGCTCGCGCTTCGCCAAAGCGCGGAGCGACCGCGAAGGCTGGCTCTCCCGTACCGAGTTGCCCGTCGTGCTCACCAAGCGTCGACTAGGGGCATTCACGTCGCATCAGGACGGCGACGCCGTCCTGGCGCTCTACTTTCACCAGCTCTTCGTTGGTGAGCACACCTTGCTCGACCTGCGCCGTGGGTCATTCCGCACTGGCGAGCGACTCGGCTGGGATCCCGCTCCCCTGACAATTGCGTGGGATGTGGCCTTCCTTGCTGGAGTGAGGGAGGTCTATCACGGGCACTACCTGGGTGATGATGCTCGCTACAGACGTGGGCTCGCGCAGCTCGGTTTAGCCCCGGTATCGGCAGCCCTTGCAAAGCTCGTCAGGGGCAGTGGCGGCGAGGCTACTGCTCAGTTCAGCCTCGCCGAGCTCCGCCATGGCCTTCATGAAGTCTTCGTCTGCTGCCGCGATCAACATGTCCACCTTCACCCGAACTTCGTTGCTCTCGGCATCTACCTAGCGTGCCTTTACGAGCACTTGGAAGGATTGGGTGGCCGCTACGACGTGAAGAGCGCCTACCTGCGTGGGGCGACGGGCAGTTGGTAACCTCGGGCCACGGCGCCCCGTCCGAGTGCTTCACGGGGAGCTCATCGCTATGCCGCCGCCGCGGCGGAGCGCCCCGCTTCGCCTTTGCCAAGAACCGACGATCTCTTGGGCAGGAATTTGCCCAACCGTTGCCAGATAGGCCTCCGTGCCTGCGCGACGGCACGCACGACGTCCACCGCCGTCGTGGTGCCCCGGTGCTCAGGGTGGAACAGGGCGTGGGCAAAGCGGCGGTGCTTGCCCATGAAACTCCCAACTTGCTCCAGGTCGAGGCCAACTTCCTCGAGTGCCCTGTCGACCTCCGCTTGAGCGGCTTGCTTCGCTTTGAATAGGTACATTTGGACCCGGCTCTGGAAGTTCACGGCACCATCCCCGCTCGTCTCCACGGCGCAGTAGATCGTTCCCGGGAGCTTCTCACAGATGAGGGACTGTACGCCATCACTGACACCCGAGCTTGGCATGCACCCAAAGGGCTTCACGCTGAGCGTCATGGTAGCCTTTTGCTTGACGACATTCAGAATGAGCTTGCCGACCTCCATGTGCCCCTCCCCACCCCTGAGATCGTTTGAGTAGTGGGGCGCTGCAATCTCCGCGACTTCGTCCATGTCGGGTAAGTGATAACCCCGGAGGCCTGCGGCGCGGGCGAAGGAGTGGAAGACGATGCGCAAACCGCGGTCTGCGGCCCACATGAGGGCTCTGCGCTTGAATACTCCATAGTCTCCAAGGCCGGCGAGCCCAGAGTTGCCCCCGTCGCGGCCCCGTAACTCGGTGCGCTGAGCAGTATCGAATCGGAACTCCCAAATATTATATAGGATCCAAGCTGTTACTATTTGTATGTCGACCTCGCCGCCCTCCTGCTCGATGAACCGCTGGAGGCGATAGTTCCCGTCGCCCTCTGTCGTCATCGCCCAGAACTCGCCGATGATGGCGACCCTCGGCTTGATCCGCGTGCGGTCAACCTCAATCTTCGAGAGTACACCGCGACAGAGCCACATCGCGCGGAGTATGCTGCCGCCTTTCTCCAGGGCGTTGATGCAGAGCCGCTTGCATTCCTCCAGCGCAGTGTCCGTTGACCCGGGCACGAGTTCATAGGGTCGAATGCGATATCCGAGAGCATTGAGCGTGTCGCCGGCAATGAGCGCCTTCAGCAGTGATATAAAGAAAGCTGGCTTGAGCTCGAGGCCGCTGTCCTCACCCGTTGCCTGACTCAACCCGCCCTGCTGCTGGAACAGCATCACTCGGAAGCCATCGAATCCCGCATCTCTCAGCGCTTTCCGGTACTCGGTCACGTACATGCCGAAACGACACGGCCCGCACGCACCAGCGGTCAAGAAGACGAATCTGTCGATGATTTCTTGCGTGCTCATGCCCTTCTCGTCCCGCAGCTTGAGAAGGAACTGCACGAGATTGCCGACCGTGAAGTACGTCGGGTTGCACTGCCCCCTGTTGCCGAACTCCTTGCCCACTCGGAGCGCATCGTAATTGGGCGCGTCGAGCGGCTGAACGGCGTATCCTAAGCCCCGAAACGCGGCTGAGACTAGGACGTCATGTGCCATCGTGAGGCCGCCGACGAGGAGAGTTACCTTTGCCCTCTCACTCTTGGCGAAGCTCGCGTTGGCCATGCTCTCCAGCCATTGCTCCTCCGCTTCAAGGCCGAGCCGCCGACGTTGTTCGGCTTCGAAGCGGGCGAGCTCATCAGTCAGGCTGGGGCTGTCCGAGAACACCGGCAGATTGCGCTTGCTGTCCTGAACGGGAATGGATTGCGTCATGGTTCGTCACTCCGGGGTGAAGGTCAGGGATCACGGTCAGCTGAGAGAGGCAGCTCCGACCCGAGGGGGTCGGAAGCGATTGCCTTCGGTTATAGGTTGTTGCTACTCCGCCGCTTGGGGAACGCCTGCGCGACGGTCCGAGTCGATGCGCCGAATCGCCCCGTCTTCCATCTTGCGACCGAGGCGGACCACCCCCTGAGGCAGTTCTTCGGGCGGCGAAACGGGTGCTTGATACTGCGCCACCCGCTCCCGAAGCATGGCGATCTGCTCCTGGAGAGCAGCTCTCGCGGATGACCGTTCCTGGAGCCGCTCGAGCTCGACCTCGTAGAGGTGCAGGCGTTTCGAATCGAGCGCGTGCTCCAATTCGGCACGTCGGCGCGCGACATCCTCCAGGCGCTCCTGCTGTAGCCGGAGAGAGTGAGCGTAGGTCTTCACGCGGATTTTTATGGACCCGCCAGGTTTGTTGGCGTCCAGATCGTGGAGTGCTGCTGCCGGGGTCTTGGAGGTCTGTAGGATCGAGTCGATCAGGCCATAGGTTGGCGCATCGTGGCCACACTTGAAGCTCGACAAGTCCAGCACGGCGACGTTCGGGTGACGCGCTGCGAAGGTGGCAGCCCAGACCTTCTGGGCGCTGTTCGCCGAGTAGTTCTCCGGCCAGACGTGATTGAGCTCGAGAGGGTTCTTCATGGTTCCGCGCGACAAGTCGCGCTCGAAGAAGCGACGCAAATACGCCTCGTCTTTGGGGAGCGACCGCACGCTGAGAATTGGGTATCCCAGTACCTGGAACTCCTCAGGAATCCCGTGGTTCAAGCCGGGATCCCCATGATACGGGCGGCTGAGCACCAGGATGGCCATGCGGTTCTCGTGTTCCACGGTCTCGAGGATGGCGCGGCCTTTCTCCTCGATGTCCGCGTGAAACGCGGCGAGGGCAGCATGCCCTTCCCTACATGCGAAGTCGCTCTCGTCCTCGGTGATGCCAAGGCGGTGCCCCCAGGCCTCGAACATGCGCCGCGCGAGCAAGGTGGGTTCGGTGAAGGAGAGAGCGGGGGCCACGTACTCGATGCCGCGCTGCGCGAAGAAGTCCACCTCCTTGGTGAATGCCGCCTTCATCACATCGGGAGTGCCCGCGACGATGGGGCACGACGCATTGTCCATGGTATCGACGACGAAGCTCGGGACGTGGGTCAGGATCGGGAAGAAGATGAAACGGAGGGGGCGTTTTCTCTCCGGCGCATGGGCGTGGAAGAGCAGTTGATGGATGTGGGCTTGAACGACCTTGCTCGGGAAGCATGGGTCGACGGAACCGTACTTCCCCCCTTCGACCCACATCTCTTCGCTGGTGGGTTCACTGAAGACGACGTTCTGCTTCGGGACTCCCAACGCCTCGAAGTAGGCGCGGAAGAAGGGTGCCGTGCTGTACATGTTCAGCACACGAGGCATCCCGATGCGAATGGCTCGGCGGGCGTCCTGTGCCTCCTTCGAGGATCGCTGAAAGGGGCGCTGAATGGGGACATGTTTGACGCGGAACAGTCCCTTTTGTACGAGTATGTCTTCGATGGGTGTTTCGGCGCTCGGCAGCGGTCGCGGTTCGTAGGCGTGCTGGAAGGCGCGACGCGCCTCGTACTCGACCAAGTTCGGATACTCGCCCGCGATCCTCTTTCTCTCCTTCACGATGTCGAGCATTGCCTCCTTGCTCTCGACGGTGCCCTTTTCGCAAGAGAAGCCTGCAATGTACCGGGACACGGTGCCGTCGGGGCGGTGCGTATCGATGAACGTGCGTTTGCATTCGTTGGGACAGAAGTGGCACGTCGTGCTCTCGTCGTTCCGCGTTTCGTATTCCAGGTTCAGCGTGGCTTCCAGGCCAATGAATCGCGTCTTGCCCGTTCGCTTGTAACGCCGCAGTGTTTCGATGGCGGCACCAATGGCGCCCGCCTCCCCGGTGTGGGGATGCACGAATACTTCTGCCCCGGGGACTCGTTGCTTGATGTAGTCCACCTGCGCTTTGACGGCGGCCAGGTTGTATTGGGTGCCACCCTGGAGCACGAAGCGCTTGCCAAGAGATGCAAGTCTTGGGATCTGTACCACGTACTGCCACACGTTCTTGGGGAGTACCTGCGCCAGCCCTGCCAGGAGTTCCTCCTTTTGATAGCCTTCCTTCTGAAAGTTGACGCGATCCGAGTCGAGGAAGACGGCACACCCATAACTGAACTTCGGTGCAAGCTCTGCCTGGAAGGCGCTTTCAGCGTACTCCGTGACGGGGATTCCGAACTGGTCCGCCATGGCCTGTAACAGCATGCCATTGCCAGCGCTGCAGGAGTTGCTCAGCTTGAAGCCTTGAATGTCGCCGTTCTTCATGAACAGCACCTTGATGTCCTGTCCGCCGATATCGCAGATCACGTCGACATCGCCGAAGAAGTGGACAGCACTCATCATGTGAGCAACGGTCTCAACGATGTTCACGTCCGCGAGGACGCATTCTTCCAGCACGTCCGCCGCGTAGCCTGTAGCGCCGAAGCCGACGCACTCCATACGAGCTCCCCTCGCTTCGACGTTGTCCCGAATCTGGAGCAGGAGATCCTTGGTGTCCTGAATTGGGTTTCCCTTCGAGAGCTGGTAGGCCTTGCACATGATTTCGCCGTCTTCATTGATGAAGACCGCCTTCGAGGAGGTGGAGCCGCCATCGAAGCCGATGACGCCGCGGACGACCTCGCCGCCATTGAGCTGTGGCTCTTCGAATTTCGGAATGGCGTAGACGCGCCTGAACGTCTCGACCTCTCCCGTGTCGCGGCACAGTGGCGGGGCCGCTTGCTCTCCCAGTCGGGCGCGGCGTCCGTGGTGAATGAAGTCGCGCAACGAGTCGATTCCCTTGAACCGGCCGACGTGAGTCTCCTCGGCCATCCCGTAGAGCGCGGCGCCGAATGCTGCGTAGAGCTCCGCGTTCTGCGGGACGAAGATGAGCTGTTCCGCGGGAAGATCGGATTGAATGGCGAGCCCTCTGTCTCGCCACGTTTCTGGGATTCGTTTCCGCCAGCACTCTTGAAGGAACGGGAGGTAGGTGTTGGGACCACCAAGCAACAGTACGCGGGGCTTCAGCGTGTTTCCCCGAGTGAGCACGCTCAGATTCTGCAGAACGATCGCATCTGCCAGCGAATTCAGGACCTCGTCCTTCGGTATGCCGGATTTGATGAGGTTGACGATGTCCGTTTCGGCGAAGACGCCGCACTTGGCGGCGACATGATGCAGCTTGTCGTCACGGAAATGCAGGCTCGTCGCGAAGCCGGGTTCGGCGCCGACCTTGATCATGCACTTGTCGATAGTGGCACCGGTGCCCGAGGCACATTTGTCGTTCATCGACGCTGTCGCCGTGCGTGTCCCCGTATTCGGGTCTTCTTTGAACATGATGATCTTGGCATCCTGTCCGCCGAGCTCGATGACGCTGAGAACGTCAGGATGGAGCTCCTCCACCGCTAGGGTGACGGAGTTGACCTCCTGCACGAATTTGCCGCCCGTGGGCTCCGCCAGGGGTCCGGCGCCGGACCCCGTCACGAAGAGCCGCCATTCCTGCGCAGGTACGTCAGGATACTCGGTGAGAATCCGCTCGAGGAAACCCAAGACCTTCTCCGGCTGCTTCGTGTGGTGCCGCTGATAGTCGTGCCAGAGGATCCCCTTCGTCTCCGCGTCTACCACCACTGCTTTCACCGTGGTGGATCCGACGTCGAGCCCAATGACCAACCCTCGTGCTTCCCTCATCGCGCTGCTCCGGTTCGCTTCGAGGTCTCCTGCTGCCGGCGCCACTGCCTGCAGCGGATCCCTGGACTGACACTAGTGTCAGTTGCATAGCGACCTTGGATCCAACCGCAACCTACCCCGGAGATAATCAGGTCTGCGTAAATTGTACTAGGTTTGGGGGCCAGTCACAACGGTCACGCGGTCGAATGCGCTCCTGGGTGACACGGTCGTCACTGTCGCATGGGGGACAGCGGCTTCGCCAGCGGGTATTCGGCGTTGCGAGAGCTGGGGCTTTGGGGCTAAGGGAGTCAGTTGGTGGCCGTCTCGCGAAAACCAGCGACGGGCAACAGGCCCTCGAGGAAGAAGCGCTCCGCTCCGGTCGCAAAAGCGGAGCGCCGCCTTCAGATCCTCACGTCCGCGCGCGACGTCTTCGCAAAGCGCGGGTACAGCCAAGCGACCATCGACGACATCGTGGCTCATGCCGGGGTCGCGCGGGGAACATTCTACCTTTACTTCGAGGACAAGCGCTCGGTCCTCGAAGCCTTGGTCGAACGGTTCTCGACTCAGCTCGCGATGGCCATCGAACGTATCCGAACTGATGATCCGGCCCGCCCCGTAGCGAGTCAGGTTCTGGAGAACATTCGGGCTGTGATTCGAGTGTGTCTGAGCGAGCGCTCGATGACCAAGATACTCTTCGCAGACGCAGGCGGGATCGATCCTGCGTTCGATCGCAAGCTGGCGGTCTTCTACGACGGAATGGTCCAGCTTCTCACCGAGAGCTACAAGGACGGTCAGGCGCTGGGCATCGTTGTCGACGGGGAGCCGAAGGTGTTCGCGTACCTGAGTCTCGGCGCATTGAAAGAACTCTTGTATCAGGCCGTGACTCTGGGCTTATCGGAGGAGAGCGCCGATGTCCTGACGGGACAGCTCTTTGCCTTCCTCCGGGACGGATGCCTGCGCGTGGACGCGGGGCCGGCTTCCCGGCGACCATCCCGAGCACGACGTTGAACACCCCGGAGCTTTCAACCTAGATTTCGCGCGCTCCCCCCCATGAAAGGTTTGGATGGGCGGAGTTGGGGTTTTCGAGCGCATGGGGGGCCACTATCGTGGGTTGATCGGCCCCGTGGATAGACCTCCCCCTTTCCCCCACGGACGATATTCGGTTGTGGTG
>JAEWRL010000118.1 GCA_023398955.1 Pseudomonadota bacterium | reverse complement strand
GGACCTCCGGCGGACGAGTCGCGTCCCACCGAGCGATCGCACACACCTCCGCGCGGCGCACAGTGTGCCAGCTCAGGCCATACTTGGTCGCGACGTGAATCAGCGGCATCGAGAAGGCATCCAATGCCAGGTGCTGCTGCAGGCGGCGTATCTGTCGTTGCTTCGGTTCCGCCCAGGCGAGCAACTCCACCGAGTGAGAGCCACAGCGACGGCACTTCACCCGGATGGGGGCGTACTCGAGCACCACCCGGTGGCCCGCCCAGGGCAGGTCCGCCCATCGACGAACACGGCAGTGCTCGTGGCAGCTCCCTGCTCGGGCGATGGCCAGACGGTGGGCGCAGCGCGGCGCCCACCGACGGGTCATGCTCAGCACCAGGATTGCATCGGAAGGGACGTCGTACCCGGCGAGGCACGAGGTGCTGGCCGCTCGCACTCTCCCAGCGTGTGCCGGCGACCTTCCATGCCCCAAAGCCCGCGATCTGTGTGAGAATCCTCGTGTGCTGGCCCATCGGTCTTGAGCTCCCGGGTTGTCGAAGATTCCGAGAGATTGGGCGCCGCAATGGCGCGGTGTCGGTGGGTCAGCACACTTTCCACGATTCGCCCTGTTTCCTGGGACCTCCGCGCCAACTATGCGAAATCGCACGGCCCGTATTCCGACGAAGAGCAAGAAATCGTCCGGGTACATCGTTGATATCGATCTCAATACGATGACGTTCTTCGAACGCCCCGAAGGTTGGGGCCGGGAAGAGTCGGATCTTCCCCCGCCACCGGCTCCCCCGAAGAGGGGCCTTTTGGCTTGAGCGCCCAGCCGCATAAGGGCAAGCGCTGCTCCCAGGCGCGGGGCAGCATCCTGCCTTCCGCGGGTTAGCGCGGTTCCATCCGTCGTCCAAGGACGACCCCGACGAGGCGAAGGCCGTGGTTTCACGTGCTCCCACGCAGGCAGCGATCGGCGAGCCCAGATGTGTTACCCCCCCTGTCCGCATCGGACAGCTGCGGAACCTCAGCTCCGGAGCGCGTCGCGGCTTCGGTGTCCGCTTCGCGCTCGAGCGGTGGACAGAAGCTCGTATTGCGCGTCGGGGAAAGAACGCGGCGCGCGCGCCTTGGCAGGCGTTTATTGGCTTCCTTGCTGGCAGCATCGCAGGTTACCAGCCTTGGCACACCGCGTGCACGTGAGCGAGGGCCGACGCGAGCTCAATGGATGTACAGCGGGCTTGACCGCGGCTCGGCGAAAACACGGAGCACTCGAGAGGAGTATTAGTATGTCTAGGATCATGTCGAACTTGGCTCGCCCATGGGGCGAAGCCGCGGTGGCCGCTGTGTTGCTTGGCGCAGTAGCAACCGGCGCCTGCTCTGCGGAGTCCGGAGAGGACTATGGCGACGAGATGGACACCGTTTCAGCGCCCATTTGGGCGGGAGAGTCGGATACCTTTCTCCCGGTGGTCAGGATCGGCACCGCGGTGGGGTGGTGCACCGCGGTCAAAGTCACAGAGCAGGGATTCATCACCGCCGCACACTGCGTGGAGAACGCCGCAGATACGAACGTCAGGATCATCGTCAAGGATAGCAATGGGAATCATGACCTCGGGGTGTTCCGAGCCTCGACATGGCGACACCCTAGTTACAGCCCGAATGCGAAGGACTGCGACAGCGCCAAGCACGACGCGGCGACGATTCAGCTGACTACGAACAAGCCGATCAGTTGGCCGCATACAGCGTCCATCTATACAGGGACGGTCAACAGCAACAGCGCCTTCCACATCTATGGCTGGGGCTATAACAGTCGAAACGGCACCGGATCAGGCCAGCTCCGCACGGGTCAGGACAGAGCACGCATCTTCGTGGATGGTGCCTGGTCGAATCATTTCAACGCCAGCGCAGGCACTGCGCGTATTTGCGGCGGAGACTCCGGCGGACCAGCAACGCAGGGCAGGTATGGCCCCGTAGCTGGCTTAGCCTCGAGCAGTGAAAAGACAAAAACATGGAAGGAGTGCGCGAAGCCCAACGGAGAAATGTGCTGGTCTCGCGTTGAGCCGAAGCTTCCATGGATCAGCGCACAGCTCAACGCATCCCGTTTCGACGCTTCATCGAGCACCACGCTGGTTAGGCGCTGGGGCTATGCACTGTACTGGGATGGTGAACTCGTTGGGACAGAGCCATCGTGGAACGAAGCAACGGCAGTGGCCAACTGCCAGTGGAACCGTACGACGTACCCGAACAAGGTCGTTGAATGCTGGCACAACGGGCATCGTCTCGGCTATGAGCTCTATCGCGATGGCTCGCGAGATGGGTTCGAGCCGACGTTCACCCGAGCTCAGGCTCAGGCGAACTGCGACTGGAACCGCGCCACCTATCCCGCCATGGACGTCGACTGCCTGCACAACGGCTGGGCGCTGTAGACGAGCGCGCAGCGCTCTCAGAACCGGGCTTGGTCCTGGTATCCGGGCCCCGGGAGACCGTCATGAGGCGTTCTCCCGGGGACGGCGACATTCCGGGCTCAGTTGAGGGGACGTGCCAATGCAGCCGCGGCCCACATGAGCGGTGCTTGCCCATGGTTGTCGCCGGTGAGTCGGTCCCGCTCGAAGTAGTAGTTCTCTTCGTCCCCGGCATAACTGGGGCCGCCCTCGTGCGAGGACGGCAGGTAAGCCCAATTGCTGACGTTCTGGATCCGCCCACCGCTGACCTGCGCCACCAAGCCCAACCACGCAGCGCGCGCAGCCGGTCCATACGTGTCGACGTCCAACCAACCGCGTCGCACTCCACTCACGAGTGCATAGGTAAACATTGCGCTTCCCGAAGTCTCCGCCCAGTTGCGGCTATCCGTGGAGTCCACGACCTGTCTCCACAGCCCAGCCCCGGGCTGGCCCTGGGGAACCTGGTGCTCCAGGAGGGCGTCCATCATCAGCTTGTAGCCATCAAAGATGGATTGGTAGAGGGGGTGGCTCTCGGGGAGCTCGCGAATCATCTCCGCCATCCCAGCCGCGTACCAGCCATTGCCACGCCCCCAAGCGATTCGGAATGAGGCATTGTCGCGATGGTGGGGGAACAAGCCTATCGCGCCTTCCTGAGTGTCCTTCCGCTGCATCGTATCGAGATAGGTCACCATCGTTTCGGCGGCAATGTTCAAGTGCCTGTTCCGGTGGGCCTCGTCCTCGATGACTCTGTATGCCTGCACCTGAAGAGAGGTAATCATGAACATATCGTCGATCGCGAAACGGATTTGTTCCTGGATGAACTCCACCTGGTGGTCCGCCGCGAGGTCCCCTTCCTCCAGGTAGATGGGGTCCGAATCGATCTTGGCAATCTCGAGCGGCACGATGCCGAACACGTTGTTGTCGACGTGCCCCGTGTACGAGTTCTGCCGTGTGGGCGGGTCAAATCCAGACCAGGTGTTCTTATAAGGCTCGTACTTGGCGACCAGGCCACCAGTCAGGTTCTGGTCGCTCAACAGGGTCGCGATGGACAACGAGCCGTACCAAGCACAAGCATCCTTGTAGTGCTTGTAGTCGTCGTTGGGGTCGTCACCGGATCCCTGTGGAAGGTTCTGCGCCAAGAACACGTCTGCGGCACTTCTCCCCACTTCCAGCGGGTCCGCGCCGGCAGGCCAATCCCGGAAGTAAGCGTCGACGTCGGGCCCCTGCACTGTTCCACCAATACCATCGGTGCCTCCGGTGTCAGTCGTGCCTCCGGTGTTCGCCGTCGTGCCGCCGGTGCTTGCCGCCGTGCCGCCAGTGTTCGCCGCCGTGCCTCCGGTGTTCGCCGTCGTGCCGCCGGTGTTCGCCGCCGTGCCGCCGGTGCCAGGAGCCGCGCCCCCGGTTTCCCCCGCGCCTCCAGTCCCGGGAGGAGCGCCCCCAGTGGCTGGCGGTGCACCGCCAGTGTTCGAGCCGCCCGTCGCGGGAGCTGTGCCACCCGTGCTCGTGCCGCCGGTGCTGGCTCCACCAATGCCAGCGCCGCCGCTGGCCATCCCTCCGGCGCCGGCCACGGTTCCCCCAGATGCAGTGCCTCCTCCTGTCGCCGAGCCGCCGGTCGAGGGTCCGCCCGTGGACGTCCCTCCCGTGGTGGCGGCCGCTCCTCCGCCAGTCCCATCCGCCGAGCCCCGGGACTCGTCTGCGCCGCACGCGAAGAGTGCGAATGGCAAGGCCAGGGTGAGTGCTTTGAGCTTCCAAGCGGTGGAGTCAGTCATATCGAGGCCTTCAATCGGTTCAGTCCATGCGACAAGGGAGCGAGCAATGGGCGATGGGCGATGGGCGACATCACCCTTCGTCGGGTCGGACTGTGATAGTCTTCCCTGACTACGCTGGCAACGGGATCCGATGGCACAAACCCGTGGAAAGGGCGCGTTCCGAGCCCACTGAATCGTCACTGGAAACGTTTTGCATGGTAGTGTCGTTCGTTGCACCGGCGAACGACGGCCACTCTCGGGTTGCGGCGCACGGGCTCCAGGCAGCACCGTGCGGCTTCGGCCGAGATGCACTCGACGAGAAGAGATTGTTGCCATCGGTCCCGCTACCGAGAATCCTGGTCATGTGGCGCGGCGGCCCATGTGGAGCTGGCCAGGCGTTGCTGCCTCTGCGCCTCAGGTGGTTCCGGTAGTGCGGGCGATGGGTGGTAGCATATATGAATAGCACATATAGATATCACATGTGAAGTATGGGGAGAGGTTTAGCGCCGGCCGAGGGAGCACGCCTCGGGTTGCGGTTTCGGCTAATCCGCAGCGAGCGCCTGCCACCTGGCAGCAGCTCGAGGCGCTGGCAATCTGATCGGTTCTTGACGCGGCCACGAAGCTGACGCCGTTTCCGGCCCGGGTGGACCGGGGGAGCGTCTTCGGCTGTGCGCTTCGCGATGGGCTGCGCGAGGCCAGCTGGGGCCCAACTCCTCTGGGACCGAAATTCTCCACTGTCTGGGGGAGGGAATCCTCCCCTTTTCGGGCGGCGCCTCATCGCGTCAGACCAAACGGTCCGAGTTGACGCGCGGCCAGCACCACATGGCCTTGGCCGCCATGGAATCACCGGCTCCGCCCGGGAAGGCGACCAAAGATGCGGTTTCTCCAATTGGCGTTCGGGTTCATGACACTCTTGGCGATGGCGAACTGCTCGAGCACGACATCGACAGGCGACGGCGGCTGTGAGCCGAGCTCGCGGCAAAGCTGCATCGGCACGAACGACTGCGTTGGCGAGCAGGTGTGTTCGGACGCGAAGGAATGGGGCGACTGCCTCTGCCAGGGAGCGAGCGGTGGGACCTCTGCTCAAGGAACCGGGGGTGTCGGGCCGATTGGTGGCGGTGCCTCCTCCGCCAGCGGGGGAGCCGTCACGGGTGGCGAAACCGGTGGTGTGGGCACGGGCGGCGGAGTTCCGACCGGAGGCGTTACCGGCACCGGCGGTGCGGCCACCGGCGGCATGACAAACGCGGGCGGCGCCTCCGTCACGGGCGGCTCGCCAAACACGGGCGGATGGAGCGACACCGGTGGCGTGCCCGCCACGGGTGGAGTCGCTCAGACGGGCGGGACGACCTCGGGCACTGGGGGCGGATTCGTGACGGGCGGCACGGCCAGCGGCGGCATCGGGGGGACAGCCACGGGCGGATCCGGCGGCAGCGAGGGCGGCGCGGCAGGCAGCGAGGGCGGCGCGGCGGGCAGCGAGGGCGGCGCGGCGGGCAACGAGGGCGGCGCGGCGGGCAGCGACTCGGGCGGTTCCGGCGGCACGGGCGGCTCCGCAGGCTTCTCACCCTGCCCGACGACAGCGGGGACAGCCTGCAACGTCATGCCGGTGGGTGACTCGATCACCGAGGGGTGCTGCACCGCGCCCATGGGCGGGTATCGCATGGAGCTATATCGCCAGGCGCTTGCGAACGACAAGAACATCACGTTCGTCGGGACCCTGACCAATGGACCGGACACCGTCGACGGCCAACCGTTCCCCAAGCGCCACGAAGGACACGGAGGCTGGAAGATCGCGCAGATCGCCGGGGTCATCGATAACGCGATCAGCAGCTCCAACCCGCACATCGTGCTCCTCAAGATCGGCACCAACGACATCAACGGCAACGACGACATCAACAACGCTCCCAATCGTCTGGCGAGTCTGATCGACAAGATCACCAACGACGCTCCGAATGCGCTGTTGGTCGTGTCGGCGATCATTCCCACGACAAACGACGGCACCAACCAGCGGGTGCAGGCCTACAACACCGCCATCCGCGCGAAGGCCGAAGCGGCCGCAGCCGCCGGCAAGCACGTGGTCTTCGTGGACAATTACGCGGCCTTCACGGACAACGCGAACTACAAGACCGCGCTGATGGCCGATGGCCTCCACCCCAACACCGCCGGTTATGAGGTGCTTGGGGAATCCTTCTACAACGTGATCAGCGGAATGCTCCCGGACGCGCTGTAGGATCGAGCAGCCGCGGCACACGCGGCCCGCAGCGTTGATTGGGCGAGGACTCGAGGAAGCCGAACTCGGCCGCCGAGAGTCCTGCACGCGGCGACCGTCGCGGCGGGAAGGACCTGGTCATGGCGGGCAGCTGCCGTTGCAGACTGGAATTCCTTCGTGTACGGTTCGCATTCGCTCAGAAAAGGAAAGTCACGCCTCCTGAAACGTAGGGATACCCAATCCGTGCGACGGCGCCGATCGTGTCGGAGAACATGAACCGTCCGCCTGCCTGGAAGATGAATACGAAGTCCAGGTCGTTGTTGTCTCCGTCATAGTACTGACAGCGCCAGTCGTTACGGTTGTAGGGACAGTCGTCCCAGCCGTCGTTGTCCCAAGTCGTGTAACGGATGCCGAACCCGGGTTCCCCGAATACGCTGACGACGTCCGTGAGCCAGAAGTTCCACTGCAGTACCGCGGGAAAGTAGAAGGTGCTGGCGCTACAGTCACCCGCCCCGCACTCATCATCGTAGAGGGCCCAATCGGCGCCGAACCCGATCGCCATGCTGTTGTTGATCTTCTTGATCGGCCCCTGTTCGACGATGGGAATGGTGAGACGGACTCCGGGGCCAAATCCCTCATCGTTGCGCCAACCAGGCTGGTCCCACGCGATGAGCAGATGCGGCTCCAGCTCCAACTCGTACCGCGGGTGAGCGCCCGGCTGCTTGATGACGCTGCGAGCCTGCGCCGCGGACACTCCCGTCATCGCCAAGGCGAAGGCCGCTGAGGCGAGCAGCGAGCGTCGGAGCACACCCTGCGCGTATCGAGATGGAAGCATGAATTCTCCTGGTACTGTTCGAGGGGATGGGTGGGACTCGATGAAGGCTCTTCCGGCTCTGATTCGTTACAAAGAACCTGGATGATTTCGGTAAGGTGACAGCAATTTGCGGGGATGGGTCACCAAAATGCAGGGCGCGCTGGGAGTTCCGGCCGGCCAAGTGTTGCGGGGCCGTGGGCCTGCCGATGCCGTGCGTTATGGGAGGCCCCTACGCTGCTCTCGCGCAGTTATCAGGGCCACCTCGCCCGCATCCACTTCTCTTGATAGGACTCCATGATGCAGTGCCGTGGCGCAACCCGCTTCAGCCTCCTCGTCCTATGTCTGACTCTTGCCCATTGTGGTTCAGAATCGGGGAGTTCCGGAGATAGCGGGATCGGTGGTGGAAGCGAGAGCATGGGTGGGGAGAGGGCAGGCGGCAGCGGTGCTGTTCCATCGCGGAGCGGCGGCGCGGCAGGCAGAACGACCGCGAGCGTCGGCGGGACCGGAGGCACTCCTTCGGTTTCAGCGGGAGCCGCCGGGACAGGTCCTGCAATCGGCGGGATGTCCTTCGGCGGAGTGGACGCTGGAAGCGATGACGTGGCTGGAACCGGAGGGCTCGCGATGGGGGGAGTCGCCAATGGCGACGGAGTCGGAGGCGAAGGACTAGGAGGCATGAGCAGCGGCGGGACGCCCACCGTTGAGGCTGGTGGCTCCGATGCGGCCGGGTCCACGAGCACGACGATCGGCGGTAGCGCTGGCGGAGGATCCAGCACCAGTGGCTCGGGGGGGAGCGGTGCCGGAAGTAGCGGTGGGGGCGGCACTGCGGGCGTGTTGGGTCGTGCAGTGGTTGTGGACGGGAAGCGCATTCTCGTGGGGGGAGAGCCCTTCCACATTCGTGGCGTCAACTGGAACCCCGTGCCCCGAGGGGGGCGTCACCCCGAGGACCTGGATTTCGCTGGGTTTGCGGCCACGGACATCCCGTTGATGCAGTCCGCGGGGTTGAATGCGGTCCGGACCTACGAGCCTCTGCTCGATCGAGCCGTCCTCGACCAATTCGAGGAGGCTGGCATCTTCGTGCTGAACACGGTGTATCCCTACGGAGGCGCAGCGCCCAGCGTAGTCACCGATCGCGTGAACCAGGTGAAGGACCACCCAGCGATCTTGATGTGGGTGATCGGCAATGAGTGGAACTACAACGGACTATATACGAGCCCCCAAGGTTCCTTTGAACAGTCCATCTCGCTCCTCGCTGAGGCGTCCGCGCTCATCAAGGCCGCAGATGCGTCGCACCCCATCGCCAGTGTCTACGGGGAGCTCGCCGGCATCGAGGTCGCGATGAACGCCCTGCCCGATGTCGACGTGTGGGGCATCAACGCGTACCGCGGGATCAGCTTCGGTGAGCTGTTCGCGACGTGGGAAACACTGACGAGCACGTCCCCGAAGCCGATGTTCCTGGCTGAGTATGGAGCAGACGCTTTCAACTCCATCACTGGAAGTCCCGACGTTGAAGCGCAAGCCGAGGCAACCCGTGCTCTCACGCAGGAGATACTCGCCAACTCCGCAGCCCTCGCGGAGGGTTCGTGCAGTGGCGGCACCGTCTTCGAGTGGGCCGATGAATGGTGGAAAGCTGAGGGCGACCCGAGTGCGCACGACAACGGCGGCATTGGGGTGGAGGGGGGGCCCCATCCGGACAACACGTTCAACGAGGAATGGTGGGGCCTTGTCGACATTGATCGGAATGCGCGCCCCGCTTACTACGAGCTACAGAGCCTCTACACGAACTGAGAACGGCGGCCCGCTCCCACGAACCATTGGGTTCACCAATTAGCGGCCCTACCCTTCACGGCCGTCACGAGCCACCGATGTCGGGCGTGATCTCATTGCCCGACGAGTCGAGGACCGTTAGGGCTCCGTCGCGGACGACGAGCGTGCCCCAAGGAGCTCCATCGGACCAATCGTTGAAGCCCACGAGTTGCCCGGCTTCTATCTGCACCCCTTCGCCCTCCGATTCGAGGAAGAGATCGAGGTCGCTGAAGCCTCCTGTCTCCGAGAAGTGTGGCCTTCCTTCTTGAATCGTGAGTCTACCAAGCACCGAACGGTGAACGCCTGATCCGAATGAGTAGCTGTAGTAGAGCGCTCCACCCTCGACTGTGCCAGACATGAGGCCGAAGCCGCCGAACGTCTCGGCAAAGGGGAATAGCGCGCCATCGAAGTAGACGAAGGCCTGTTCCCTGAAGCGTCGCCCGTCGGAGCTGACGAAGCCGGCGAAGAAGAGCTGGGCATGCAGCTCTTCCCAGAGAGCGGCTACTTCCAGCTCGGCGACGTCGAACTCCACGTCGGAGCCCAAATCCGGTGAGTCGGTGCGCGCCCATTCGGTGACGAGCGCGGTAGCCTCGGTGACATCGATGCGCTCCGGGTGGGCCGACTCGACGAGTTTGTCGTCGGCCTTCAGACGCGCCAAGAGCCGCGAATCCTCCCGCAGATCGTCTGAGGCGCTCGGGTTGCCGTAGTCGAGCCGAAACTCGTACTCGCTGAGCCCCTCCGGACGAATGCCGGTTTCGATGATGACGCAGGAGCTGCACGCGATGGATGACAACGGGGTCCAGAACCAGCCACCGAGAACGGCAACACCGTCCACTTGTAGTACGAAGGGCACCCCTGTTACGGGAACCGTCTCGAGCTTTGCTTCGACCTCGGCGAATGGGTAATCCAGCGTGAACGCGTGGCGGCTCACGTCGTAGGCTACGATGTCGGCGTCGGCGATGATTGGCGCGTCGACGAGTGAGACCGCATCTGGGTCGAAGTCGAGATAGGTCAGGTCGTGGTTTGGCTCGATTCCTTCCACGAGATGGAACTCGACTCCTGGCGGGTCGGAGTCCGAGCCAGCGGCACCGGCCGTACCCGCGGCAGCTATAGGACCGTTTCCCGCGATAGCACCCGCGCCCGCGGCGCTGGAGCCGGTTCGTGTGTCCCTCGAATCGATGTTCCTCGAACCGACGTCTCCGTCACCGATGACGAGTTCGGGATTGCACGCCGCAAGCGCGGCAAAGCAGACGGTTCCGCAGATGAGCTGACCTTTCATCGCTCTTCACTCCCGTGATGCTGCGCGCTGGGCCTTTTGCCGCAGCACCTGCCAAACCTGCCGCCAGCACCGTCGGCAGCGCCCTTCGTACGACACATGATGCTGTATCCAGCGATGGCAGCGGATTGATCCGAAAATCGGCACGACCGGTCCTTTGTGGATGATGGTTTCGACTCCGGCGATGCACGAGCTGCTTGTCTCGCGAGGACAAACGGCTTAGCCATTTGTCGGTGAAGGGCCTCGCCCCGCAGTGAAGGACCGACGTATGCCACTCGCCTCCGCCACGCTCGTCGTTCGATTCGCTGCCACTCTGCGTCGCTGGATTGCCGGGCAGCAGCGCACGATCAGGATGCCCCGTCCATGGTGCTTCCTCGCGCTCATTTGGTGCTGGATCGCCCTGTACTCGTCGCTCGTCTCGGCTACACCCGCGCGGGCGCGCTCAGTGTGCTACGTGGCTCCGTCCGGGGCAGGATGCCCGGACGCGGCTCAGTTCCTGGCAGAGACTCGGGCGCGCACGAACCGCCCCTGGACTGGGCCCCAGGCATTCCGCCACAGGTTTGCCGCGACGATCGTGCAGGACGGCGTGGTATTTCGAGGGAGCCTAGAGGTCGCGGATCCCGATGGCACCACGGACCTCCGTCATGTCCGAGGCGCAAGCTGCGCCGAGGTGGCATCGGCGCTGACGCTCATGATCGCCATAGCGGCTGATCGCGAGGACGCTGCTACTCCGGTCGCAACGCCGTCATCGTCGGGCCCTCGTCCTTGGAGCATCGGAGCCTCGGCGATGGTGTCTGGCGGTCTAGCGCCGGATCCTGCGATAGGCGGAACCATCGCCGCGCAGACAAAGATGGCTCAACCGCCTGGGTTCGCGCCCACTGTGGGTCTGATGGCTGCTTGGCTCGATAGTGGCCCGCTCGGGGGGCACGATCGCGTGGCGACGTTCCGCTGGGTTGCCGTGCGGGGCTCCGCGTGCGTGCCGGTTGCGTCGTTCGAAGGTCTCTCTGCCGAGCCCTGCGTCCTCGCGGAACTCGGCGCGCTCCGCGGCGCTGGGCGGCAGGTGGCACGGAGGAAGGCCGACTCGGCCGCATGGTTCTCCGGTGGTCTGGCCCTCCGGCTGACAGCGCGCGCTGGCGCCGACTGGTTCCTTCAGAGCGAGGGAGCCCTGTGCCTGCCCGGATCGCGTCCAGAATTCGTGTTCGAGCGTCCAACCGTCGAGGTCCACCAGGTGCCTTGGGTCGTGGGGTCCGTCACCGTGGGGCTGGGTCTTCGCCTTCCTTGAGGCGCCAGAGGCTTCATCTTTACTGATCGAAATCGCAAGCTTGCAGGATCCAGAGATCGACAATGGGAGACCAGACGCTGGCCGTGCATGAGGTCGCATTGGGCGAGGTGGCTGAGCGAGCGCTGAGTGGGCCCATGGAATCGGCAGACCGGGAGCGTTTGCGAGCAGCCATCGTCCAGCACTTCCACGCGGTGTGGTGCTTTCTTCGACGCCTCGGTCTGAGCCCGGCGGATGCGGATGATGCTGTCCAGGACGTGATGATCGTCGTCGCGAGCAAGCTTGCGCTCATCGAAGCCGGACGCGAGCGGTCGTTCATGTTCTCGACGGCCTACCGGATCGCTCGCCGGGTGCGGCAAGCTGCTGCGCGACCGACGGTTGCAGATCACGAGGTGCTTCTGAATCAGGTAGACCCTGCTCCTGGGCCGGAAGTGCTTGCTGACAAGAGAAAGGCTCGGGCGCTGCTCGACCTGGTGCTTGACGGATTGCCGATGGATCTACGAGCGGTCTTCGTATTGGCCGAGATCGACGAACTGAAGGGAGCCGAGATTGCCGCGTTGCTCGGCCTGCCCGGCGGGACGGTGGCGTCGCGACTGAGACGAGCGAGAGAGCGGTTCGATGCAACGCTCGCCCGCCTCCTTGCGAGGGAGCGCGTGAGCGGAGGTGCCCGATGACCGAGAACCAACACGAGCTCGAGGTGCTGCGTTCGGTTCGCCAAGCGCTCGTACGTTCGGCGCGAGCGGATGCGCCGCCGCCTCGCGCCCTGCGGAGGACGCTCCTCGCGCTCAATCTAGGCGGCATTGGCATCCTCTCGGCGGCGAGTGCCATGGCCTTGCGGGGGGCTGCCGGCCCTGGCCTTTGGAAGTGGGTCGGGGCCGGTCTCCTCGCCACATCGGCTGGGCTCGGAGCTTGGCGCGCGGTGACCCAAGAAGCACGCCAAGCTCCCAGGGTAGAGATGGCGCGCCCTGCCTCCGCACCCTCCATCTCGCTGCCAGCATCGCCTCGAGCGGTGCCCTCAACCGCCGCTGCATCGCCGGCGTCGTCGACGGAAACAGAGATGGTGGCGAGTTCGGCATCGGAGACGTCGGCCCGCGCGCCCTCCGCGACCGCAGCAGCTCTCGCGCAGGGAGAGCAACACTCGCGGGTCGGAGCCGGGCTGACCGACGCCGGTGCTGGCCGGACCGCGACGGCTGTGGTCATCGCTGACGCTTCGCGCAATCCCGTGCCGGGCTACGCTGTGGATGGTGGTGGCGAACGGGAACCCCTGCCAGGCCTCGTCGAGGCTCCTGAGGCTCCTGAGGCTCCTGAGGCTCCCCCCGGTGGTGCCCGTCCACCGCGGCTCGCGCCTGCGGCTGCAAGAGCTCCGGAGAAGGCGCGACCGGTCCCGATGACGCGCCTTCAAGATGAGGTGCGTCTGCTCGAGCAAGCGCGGCAGGCCCTTGCCCGCGGCGACACGGTGCGTGCAAAGGCTGCGCTGGATGAACACGCCCGCCGACTACCTTCACCCCAACTGGCGTACGAAGCGAAGGTCCTGCGCATCGAAGAGCTCGCGCGCAGCCAGCACTGCAGAGCCGCGACCAGGCTAGCCGTGGAGTCCCTGCGGGCGGCGCCGCAGGGGCCGCTTGCCCGGCGCGTGCGCGACGCCCTGGCGCCCTGCCGGCGTGGCAAGTCACCTTGACAGGGAAGAGGACCGGGCACCGATGGGCGAGCCGATCCAACGGCGCGCGGATCCATCACCGGATGCTGAGCCGGGCGGTTCGAACCACTAGATTGGGGTCCAGATACCTCGTTCTTAGTGGTTCGAAGCAGCGGTGGTGACGTAGCACCTTGGCGACGAGTGGTTCGAAGCAGCGGGTGGTGACGTAGCACCTTGGCGACGAGTGGCTCGAAGCACCAGGCCGTGACGTCGTACCTTGGCGACGAGTGGTCCGAAGCACCGGGCCGTGACGTCGTGCCTTGGAAGCGAGTGGTTTGGCTCGCTCCTCCAGGACCCCCCACCTCGTCGCTTGGTGGTTGCGAGTGCGGCCCGGTGACGTTGGACCTCGTCGCTTGGTGGTTGTGAGTGCGGCCCGGTGACGTTGGACCTCGCGAGCGACAGCGAGCCCGCGCCCTTGTCAGCCACTCGCTTCCCGACGCGAGCCTCGCTGAGATCGTGGAGCGCGCTCTCGACGTGCTGCTCGAGCGGGAGCGCGCGAGGCGGTTTGCGGTCCGGCAGGGGCGCGGTCCCAGAGAGCTCGAGCCCCCGCAACGAGAGGGGGCGCCGTCCGGCCAGCGGAGGACGCGAACTCGCCGCGCGGAGAGTCCATCGCCAGACGCCGACAGCAACGGCGAGGCGCGCCGCGGGCTGGCAGCGCAGGTAGACGGCAACAGCGAGGCGCGGCGCCGGAAGGCGACGCGGGCCGATGGTGACGGCGAGGCGCGACGCGGGCCGCGCTGGCCCTCGAAGCCCGGCGTCGGTTGGGGCCCGCCGCGAGGGCTCGTGATGCACGCTCACGAAAGTCTGGAAGACTAGCTGGGACATGACGCCGTGGCGGGTTTGCTATTGACCCCCTCCAGCCCCAGGCCCTCGCGAGCTGAAGCACAATCGTCCTGGACGACGCCGTGATTGAGTCTTCAGGAGCGCATCAGAACCAGATGAACCAAGTGCTCACGAGCAAGGACGTGGCGGCTGGGCTTGAACTGCGGGCAGCAATGATCCTTGACGAATGGACCCGTGCTCCGTCAGGCTTATGGGCCTCGCGGTGAGAGCTCAGGGGCACCGAAGACCGGCCGCCCACCGGCAGCGGGATACGACGTCATGACCATGACAGGGGCGACGCTTCAGGGGCAGGAGGGTCGCGACATAGTCAAGGACGGTGAGACATGAATACCTCGCATTACGCAGTGGCTCGCAGGCGCTCCGCGCGGGGCCTTGTCGGTTCCGCTGCAGTTGCAGTCGCTCTTGGCGGCTGCAAAGGTGACGATTTCTCGAGCCGATCCGCACAAGGTGGCGACGGCGGCATTGCGGGTACCGCCGGGGAGCCCCGCAGCGGCGAAGGTCCGGGGGACTCCAGCCGTCATTTCTCCGGCGGTCATGGTGGTCTTGGCATCGCCGGAGTTCTCGATGGCGCTGGCAACGGGGGGAGCGCTTCCGGTGAAGGTGGCTCTCCACGGGGCGGCTCGGCGGGTGAGACCGCGCCGCAGACCGGTGCCGCCGGTGGAAGCCATGCCGGTGCTTCTCAGGGGGCTACAGCGGGCCAGCTCGACGGCGGCTCCTCCGCGGGTGGTGAATGGGCGGGCGGGAGCTCCTCGGACGGCTCGGCTGAATCGGGGGGCAGCGGTACCCCGTCTGGTGCACAGGGGGGGATCGGCCGAGGCGGTGCTTCGCAGGGAGGGAGCGACTACGTTGGGGGTACGGCTGGTGGCGGAGCGGGTGGAATTACCGCGAGTAACGGCGGCACGGGCGCCAGTGGGGATCCGGCGGCTGGAGGGGCCATTGAGGCTGCTGGGACCGATGAGACTACCGGAGGCGGTGGGGCTGCTGGGACCAGTGGAGCCGCTGGGACCGGTGGAGCTGCTGTCTGCGACGGCTGCCGGATAGATGGTCGGTGTGTTCAAGACGGGGCTGTGAACGAGGGAAACTCGTGTCTCTCGTGCAATGTGTCGCTGGCGACCGGTCGCTGGTCGAACCGAGACGGAGCCGCCTGCGACGATGGTCGCTTCTGCACGGGCAGCGACAGCTGCCAGCGAGGAGTCTGCTCGGGGAGCGCCGCCGTCGACCCGTGTCTCCCTGATGATTCGTGCAACCCGATGACGGACCAGTGTTGCGCAGCGAGTACGACCCGTGTTTGCGGAACGGATGGCAACGTTCACACAGTGGATTCGTGCGGTCAGGACTTGGGGATCACGGAGACCTGCTCTGCCGACAACGGAGACTGTGCCAACGGCAACTGCGTCTGTGTTCCAGGTTGGGGTGGGGAGGATTGTTCTCGATGCATCCGCTTCGTACATCCAGAAGGCTCGGACGCCGGTCCGGGTACCAGTTGGACCAATGCCTACCGAAGGCTGGACTCCGCGCTCCGGTCCAGTGATTGCGATCTCTGGATCGCGAGGGGTGAGTACGCCCCTGGCTCGCTCCGAGAGGACACCTTCGCCATCGCCGCCGGTCGTAGGATTTACGGAGGCTTTCAGAGAAACCAAACGAACCTGGAGGAGCGCGATTTTGCTGCCAACCCTTCAGTGCTCACTGGAGAAATTGGCACTACGGGGGATCTCGCCGATAACAGCCATCACGTCGTCACCCTCGGCGATGGGGCCTTGCTCGACGGCTTCACTGTCACCCGCGGTGACGCCAATGGAGACGCCGTGGAGTCGAGCGGCAGTGCCATGCTCGTGAGCGGTGTTGCTACTGTGAGGAACTGTCGGATCGTGGACAACGCTGGAACCGCCGTCTTTGGCGCTGCGGGGCTCATTGTCGAGGATTGTAGCTTCGAGGCCAACGAGACGGCCCTCCGCGTCGAAGGCGCCAGCTCCATTCTTCGTAGCACTTTCACGGCGAACACGACGGGTGTCGACGGGTCGGGCAATACTGGGGCCGAGGCCGTTACTAACGTGCTCGGATGCGCCTTCGTGGAGAACGGTACGGGGATACACAGATACCGGATGCCTCTCTCCGTCGAGGACTCCGTGTTCGACGAGAATAGCACCGGCGTGATATCTGATCGGGGGACGATGACGATCTCGAATAGCACGTTCTCGGCGAACGTCACGGGAGCCGTCGCAAGGAATGATACCGTGGTTGCGGTATACGAGTCTCTGTTTGTTGATCATACGGACGCCGCCCTGCGCGCGGGTTCTAATGCTGCGTCGTGGAGGGTTGAGGGCTCCACCTTCGAGGGTAACAGCATCGGCATTGTTGGTGGAGAGAACAGGGTCATTGTAAACGGAGCGGAATTCATTGGTAACACGGGGGCCTGTCTTATCGGTAATAGTGGAATGGTTTCCAATAGCGTGTTCTACGGCAATGAGGCGCCTGTGCTCGATCTCGGTAGCGACGACAGGTGGCGGCTGACGAGCTCCACCTTCGTCGGCAATGCTCCCGAGCAGTCCGGGAGCGTTGCGACGACGGGAGGGGCGGTCATGGTGACCGTCCTGGCGAGCATCCTCTGGAACAACGGACCCACACCGTTCGACGGCAATGTGACGATGGAGTACAACGCCATCGAAGGGGATCTCGGCGCCCTCGGAACCAACATCGACCTCGACCCTCAGTTCGCCAGCATGGATCCCTCCTCTCCCGACTTTCTACGGCTCCTCCGCGGATCGCCGTGCATCGATCGCGCGCCCGATGATGAAAGCATCCCAGCTCTCGATATCCTGGGTCGGGAGCGATACGACGACGAGATGGCGCCAAACTACAACGGGACGAGCACCGATCTCGGCGCCTACGAGTGGGTTCCCGAATGACGAGGGGTCGACCGATCAGCCTCGAGCCGCAGCTGCGCGTCGGGCGCTTCGCTTCCGCAGTAGAACGGCGGCAGCCCAGCCGAAGAGCGCGGCACCCGTGCACGCGCCGAGCAGGAAGCCCAGCTGACCCATCCCCTCGTAGCCCCTGAGTCCGTTGAACTCGCAGGTGTTGCAAAGATTCCCGCCAAACAGGGCACCGGCGATCAAGCCAAGTACCCCGAGCACGAAGCCTCCCAGGATGGCGGCCACCGTCACGCAAACCCCGCGTAGGGTGGCCTTTATCACCGTCAGGGTGGTCTGTTTGGCAGTCATGGCGGTTCCGCGGTCCATACTCAGATTCCCCGCGGCTACGGCCCCTGCTCCTCCTGCACGACGATCGCGTCCGTCCACGACGTAGCCTCGATGCTTCGCGTCGTCTCTCCCGTCTCGATGTCGACCTCCAGGAGCTCCTTCTTGCCAGGCTCGTTCGTGATCACGTAGAGCGCATCGCCAGCCGCTGCCATAGTGCGGATGCCGCCGTATGGCGCAAAATCGTATGTGTGAAGGCGCGCGCCGCTGGCCCCATCGAAGCGGTGGATCACCTGCTCTTCTGTCAGCATGAGGAACACGCTCGTCGGGTTGGCGTGAACCTCGAAGTACGCCTCGAAGTCCGTCAAGTCCGAGAGATCGTCAGTGACGGTGGCCTCCAGCGAGTCCTTGTCGACGCGGTAGAGGCGCCGTGCGTCCGTCTCGAACACCCAGACGGCGGAGCCGACCTCTGCCATGTAGCAGCTGCCCCCGAGCTCGGTGTCGCCGCCCTCCACCATGGCGACGCCCAGGGACTCTAGGGTTTGGAGGTCTGCCTTGACGAGGCAGACGCTGCTGCTCGTGGCCACCCAGAGCGCGGCTCCGTCCTGGTGCATGGAGGTGATCCAGGAGAGGGGATCGAGGAGCTCCGGGTTACTCGTCGCCGCATGCGTACTGCGGTCGATGGCCACGACGGGCGGCCCCGCTTCCCCCATGGCCTCGCTGTACACGAAGTCGTTGCCGATGGCGACGGTCGCCGCCTGGACGGCTTGCCCGCTCGAGGAGAACCCAGTGAGATCGACCTCCGCCACGATGCTCTCCGTAGCGAGGTCGACCCCCACGACGAACCCATCATTCCGCCCGATCCACGCAGAGCCCTCCGCGACGTCGAAGGCCAGGACCCGCGTGGCGCCGTCTGCGACCTGAACGGCAGAGACCTCTTCCAGGGAGCGCGCGTCGAGTCCCACGAGCCACGGCACCGAAGCCGTGATGCCCCAGACGACGTGCCCCGCCGCTGCCGACTGTCCTGCTGGCTTCCCGGCGCTGCTACTGCTGTCGCTGCCGCAGCCGGCCGCGAAGATTGCCGAGAGCGCAAGCCATGTCAGGCATCGTCGAACCATGTTCCCTCCAGTGCACCTCTATGTTTGCCGAGCCTGGGCCTCGGTCAAGCGCCGCTTCGCGGAGAATCCAGTGAGAGTCGTTCGGGCCGCTGTTCAGCCGAGGGTGGGGTGCTCTCCTCGGACCGCGGAGTCGCCTTGGTTCGGCGAGAAGTGCTGGAACCGCGGCACAGCGTCGTGCTAGAGCGCTGAACTCGGCCCAAGGTCGTGGGACTGGTCGTGGAAGCTGTGGCGCTGCCCAGCCAAAGCTATTGAAGCTCGAGACGAAGCCTGAGAGGAGAGGTGGAGCATGATTCGGATGACGCCCTATGTGGCCTGCTTTGCGGTGTTGCTGCTCGGCGGGTGTGGTTGTGGGAGCGATGATGATGGTGGCGGGGAGGGGAGCGGCACTGGCGGCGGCGCCACGGATCCCGAGGGTTCCGTTTGTCCCGACAGCGGCCAAGCGGCTCGCGCGGACAAGGATTGCGCGACAATCATGGCCGAGCTCGAGCAGACCGTCGGTGCAGGCTCCACCACCCCACAGGCGTTCACGCAGGGGACATGGGCTGGACTGCCGGCGGCCCTGCGGGTCATGCCACCCGGAGCGGAGCTGTGTGGGGCCCGTGGGCCCGCACGCGCCGATGGCAGCCTAAACACGGATTCTGGGACCACCGTGACCGTGACGGTTCGCTCGGAATACTGCGGGGAGCCCTTGGTTGGCTTCTATGATGAGGCTCTGAAGTCCAAGGGCTGCAGTGGTGTGGAACAGTCCTCGACAGCGGGCGCCACCGTGGCGAGTTGGGATTGCGAAAGCGTTGGAACGGGAGGTTCGCTCGCGACCGTCCCAACCGCCCAAGCATTCGACTTCGGCTTCCAGATCCCATAGGGAGTGTTGGCAAGCAGGTCCCGTGCCTCTCGCGCGGACTGCATCCGCCCTTGAGCGTGAGGAAAAAACGATGACTTGTCGCCACTGGGGGTTCTGGAGCTGTTTCCTTGCGGGGCTCGCTGCCGCGTCCTTGGGATGGGGTTGCGGCACCAAGAAGGACGAACAGGCGGAGGATGGCACCAAGAAGGAGCCGTTCAATCCAGCAGAGTTCACCGTCGTCGGCAAGGTGGTCATTCGCACCCTGCCGGCGACGGACGTGAGCATCACCCTCCGCTGCGGGGAGGACGAAGCCGAGACCACGACGGACAACGACGGCAAGTACTCCCTGACCGCGGACGTGACGGGGTGCGACTATTTCACGGTGGAGTTCGACAAGGAGAGCTACCTCCCCAACATGAGGGTCGTCCACCTGCCGCTCCTCACCTCGCCCATCCAAGTGGATGTTCCCCTCGTGGAGCTTACGGAGATGCAGTGCGGGAGCACCCTCTGCAGGACCCAGAACGGGCGGGTCGAGTTCACTCCTGATCCAGTGGCTCATGGCTGGGTTGCGGTAGGGAGCGGCACGAATTCGCTGGATCTGGTGCCCGGCGAGTTTAGGGACACAAAAGGTGAGCTCCTGTCCCTCTCGGGCTACGCCTACTTCGATCTGAAGGACGACTCTGGAGAACGGCTCGTCGACATGCCCGAGAAGAGCGTTTGTGCCGTCGTCGACGCGAGTGTTCTTGATTGGCTCGGAGACGCGGACCCGACCACCGATGACGTGGAGATGCTTTTTTATCGCCTGGAGCTGGTGACTGGGCGTTGGCGGCCGAACGCGCAGCCCGGCATCGTGAAGTACGTCCTGGGCAACCGCTACGAGAAGGTCGACGAAAAGTGTGAGTACCTCAAAGACGAGGACGGCCAGACTATGCCCAACTGGGTGGGGCTGAAGAACAGCGAGCTGGGTGACATTCGCGCGCAGAACTTCTACGTGGAGAACCCCTGCTCGACGGCGGATCCCAAATCCAAGACGAAGATCACGAAGGTGGGCATCTGCCTGCCCGTCGAGGGTTCCGGTTTCTACGCCTGGGGTTTGGCCGTGAAGCACAGCACGTGCTTCTTCGCCAGTATGGCGAACCAATGTGGTGAGCCCTTGGAGGGCATCGCCTTCTCGGTGGAAGGTCGTGACCACGGTTATCGCGCCAAGCGCTGGACGGACGAGACGGGCACCGCGTGCATCGAGGCGCACGCCTCCGAGCCCGTGGGCGAGGACTTCGACCTCGATCTCCTTGGCGGCGAGACCTTCTGGGTCAATGCGGTGCTCGACCCTCTCTCGGGCTCCACGGTGCGCATCGATGATATGGAGAACCCGCGCTTCACCGGCGAAGCAATGAGCTGCGAGCATCCCGAGTCCTGCGTGCAGATCGAGCGCTCCGTCAACGTCTTGGGTGCTTGCCGCGAGCCCTGAGGGTCGTCAGCGCTGCCTGGGTCCGGCTTGGCCCAGGCTTGGCCGCTTGGACGGGGCCTCTCGGAGCTGTCGCGTCGAGATCGGTTCTGTGGCATCGTTGGCGCGTGCGGCCTTGCTCCTCCTCCAGCGCGCCTTGGCGGCGCGGTATCATCGCTGTGGCGCTCGCTCTCTGTGCCTGCGAGGAGGGGGTGCAGCAACGTGCCGTCGAGCAGGCGGCGACGTTTCCCATCGTCATCACGGCGCGCCGGGACGGCCGTACGCCAGTGCCCGGTGTGAAGATCATTCAAGAGAAGAGCGTCTTGGGTGTCACCGACGAGGCCGGGACCATCCGTCTCGTGCTCCAGGGAGAGGAAGGGGCAGCTCGGCGGCTGCACGTCGTCTGTCCAGAGTCCTATGCCTCCCCCGAGGCGGCCGTCGTCGTCGGTCTCCGCGCGCTGGCCAAAGGCTCTCCGGAGCCGCGGTTCTCCGTGGAATGTGTCCCCTTGCAGCGCACGGTGGTGGTAGGCCTTCGCGTCGAGAAGGGCGCGAACCTGCCCATCGTGTGGCTCAACGAGGTCATCGGGCAGACCGACGAGTTCGGTGTGGCCCACGTGACCATCCAAGCCGCGCCCGAGGAGGCCATTACGTTGACCCTCGACACGACGTCGAATCCTCGGCTCAAGCCTCAGAACCCGCCGCTGACCTTCGTGGTCAAGGATCGGGATGAGCTCATCTTGATGGAGTACAAGTTCGGCGAGAAGCCCAAGAGGGTCACTGGCCCTGTCAGGCCCAAGAACATCCCGCAGCCGCTCTGAGGCGGCCATGGGCCTATTTAGCGTCCCTTGCTGCACTGAATGAGCGAGGGCAGCAGGTACTCCGATTCGACCCTTATCGCCATGCCATGGTCGTGGGCCAAGCAGGCTAGCGCCATGGGCTCTCGGGCGATCCAGCCAGAGCTCTCCTGTGCCCTGTCGCCTCCCCAAAAGGCCTTGTGAGCCTCGAGGGCAGCGACCAGGCCTGCGTTGAACCGTCCCTCGTCACCGCGAATGATGTGGCTCAAGAGTGGGTAGCGCGCACCTCGGGCCGCGATGGCGCCGGGCTGGGCAATGAGCGGGCCCCAGGAGGGCTGGTTCTGCTGGAGCGCGTCCTCTACGTGCTGAAGGCAGGCCTGTGGATCCGTGCGGAAGGTGATGAGCGCTGCCTTCCACGAGTACATGCAATCGTCGGACTTGGTGGACGACTGGCGCAGCACGGCATCCTCGATGCCGGCCAAGAGCTCCAAGCTGCGTGCGTCGCGAGCCATCAGCGCCGAGGCGTAGCCCTCGCTCCAGGCGCCCACGTTGCTCCGCGAGCCATCGGCTTGGGCTCTCAGAAGGACCTCCGTGTCGTTGAAGGGCACGCGGACCTCGCTGTCCCAGGGGGCGCTCCGTAGGACGAACAGCGCCGCCTTCGCTTGCGCGAGGATGCGCGCGGCGAGGGGAAACCTCTGGGATTCCCTGTCGAACACGGAACCGCGTTCGAGGATGCCCTCTCCGAGGGTGCCGGTCCACTCGACCCAGCCAAGGTCCTGCGGGCTTTGGGCAAGCAGCTCATCGAGCTCGTCGCAGTCCGCCGTGTAGAGCTCACGATGCTTGGAAGGATCGAAGGGATGGCGAGAGACTCGGAACTCGCGGTTGGTGCTCGTGCTCGTGTCTGACATGGGACTCGACTCTCAGGGGGGGCAGCCCTGGGCTGCTCGTGCCGCGGGGGTTATCGCGAAGGACCGTACAGCGACGTCGCGCGGGTTGCCGCTGCTGTCGAACTTCTGGTCCACGCGCAGGTACTCCAAGGTGCCGGTCAGCAGTGCCCGCTGAATGCGTCGCGCCAAGGCGGGATCCCGTCTGCTCATGTCCGCGGCCACGGCTTCGACGTACTGGTTCGTTCCCTGCTGAACCCGCTGTTCCCCGTCCTTGTCCCAGCGCGTCCCGAGGGAGCTCCCTCCGCCCTTCGCCTCGAGCACCACCACGCGGGAGCCGCTGTAGCAAACGAGATCGAACTCTCGGGCACCGAGGGGCGACGGGGGGCAGGTCCACGGCGGCTGCGGGTATTGCAACGCGGCGTACCCGGCGGCTGCCGCGTTGCCAGCCTCCTCCGAAGCGTCTCGGGCCTCCTGCGGTGTGGACGCCGTTTGGCGGTCCCGCGCAGCCTGGGCAATCTCCTGTTGATACTGGGGTGACAGGGAGCCCTGGCTTACCGAGGTGGACGGTCCGTTGTAACAGGCGGTCACGTCCGCCCCTTGGCTCGAGCACTGACGCTGGATCCGAGCGGCAGTGCTCGGGCTCGAGAAGTATTCGCTGGTCGGGTGCTTGCCGACCCACTCCGTGACGCAATCCCACTTCTTCTCGCAGGCATCGCGATCTGGAGCATTACGGCACTCGACGGCGCTCGATTGGCAGAGCCTGTCCATCGCGTCCGCAGGTCTGGATGAAGCTCCGCCGGGCGTCGCAGGAGACATCGGGATGCTACTGCGCCGACTCCTGCAGTCCTGAAGCTCCTGGGGCGTTGCCGTCGCTTGCGGGATCCCGGTGCCCGCGTCGGGACAGGCATCCGGGTCACCATTCTGGTTTTTCACCAGGACTTGGGCGCGTCCAACGAAGTAGGTGTGGAAGTCCGCCACCTCGATGTTGTAGACGGTTAGGACAAGCTCCTCGCCGGGAGTCGGGGTGCCCAGCACCTGGGATCCCGTCGAGCCTTCCAGCGGAGTCGAGGCGAGCTGGTCTGCCCGCACCCACCCCTCGCCGGCTGCCCAGAACCGGTGGCCCGCCGTCACGTGAACGCGTTCGGGAACCAGCGCGCTGGACTCGAGGTCCACGGCGATGACAGGGACTCGCTCCGTTGTATATGTCGTCAGGACTGGCTTGAGGGCGAGCTCGTTTGTCGTGACGTCCTTCGACAAGACGCGATCCCCGGGAACGAGGCTCTCGATGGGCCGATCGCCGTGCTCGGTGGCCACGAGGGTCCCGGCAGCGAAGCACAGCTGCGAGCCGCCGACGCAAATGCGGCCCCCTCCCGGCAGCGTCGTGCAAGCGCCTTCGGGTACGGAGAGTCCGCCGAGCTGATCCAGGAGGTCGGCCGCATTGGGCAACCCCTCGCCCCGAATGTGGGCTGCTTCGGTCCTGAAGCTCTGGTGGATCGAGCGCCCAAAGCGATTGAACGCGATGATGGCAACCAGGGCGCAGGCGCCCACCAAGATGAGGTACTCGTAAAGGATCGCGCCCGGCGCGCTGCCTTGGAACTGTCTTCCTACGAGGCGCAGCACGGAGCACCGCGGGGCTCCCCTCGACGCGCTTCGCGTTCGTTGACATGCCATCGCCGGGCTCCGTTCCGTTGGATTCTCAGGCATTATGGGCTCTCCGCCTGTACCGTAGCGATCGAGCTGCCCCTGGCCTCGCCCGCTTCGACAAGGGCGACATTGAGCCGGCCGGTGCTGAGCCTCGTCAACGTGACGAACACCTGGTAGCCGTTGTCTCGTAGATAGGCGCCTGTCGCTTCCTCGGGGACCTCGGCGACCTTGTGCCAACCATTCTTCGCCATCCAAGCGTCGTAGAAGGTTTGCACCTCCCGCTCGGAGAGCGCTGTTTCGTAGACCCGGACGGCGTAGGGCCTGTCCTCCACCGCTGCGGAAAGCGTGCGGCGCGACGACGGGGGGCGAGGCAGGACGGCCGAGTCGCTGCCCGTCGCATCGCCCATGCCGGGGAACATCTTGGAGACATTGAGAGAGCCCTCGCCCCAGAACAGAACCATGCGGCTCGAGCCGTCCTCGTGGCGCTGGGCGTAGGCGTAGCGGATATCGCCAAACTCCGAGAGGTCGGAGCTTTCAGTGAAGCGTTGAAGTGCTGCGAGCAGGCCCGAGAGGCCCTCGTCACCACGCCCGGCGAAGCAGAGCACCATACCCTGGTCGTCCGTTTCGTTCCTCAGCATAGCGCGCCCCCAGGATCCCTCGGGTGCGTACTTGCTTAGTTCTTCGGGGTAGCGTCGGGCGACCTCGTCCATGGCTCGGGTCAAGATCCCCGGGTCGCGATCGCAGAGCGCTTCCACACGGTCGAGCGCTTCGCTCACCGACATCTTCGTGGCTGTCCGCACGTGATGGAGCCTCGCGCCGTTGAGCCAAACCGTCTCGGATTCGCGCGTCACCTCCGTGAGTCCGGCGAGCTCTCGGCCGAGCGCGAGCGCGCCCTCTGCCACGTGAGCGTACACAGCGCGCGCGGCGAACGCTGCCAGTACCAGAGAGACGCAAACAAGATACGCCGTCACGCGAAGGAGCCCGCGTGAGGGTAACAACAATCGAAAGATCCACCTCAGCATGGCTACCGCCCGATCAGACCGCCCACAGCGCTCTTGACCATGTCGAGCACGTCGCTGTACTCCCCTTCGCGGACCTTCTCCCCACAGGAGACGTGGGTCAGCGCACCGACCTTGCCATCGAAGACCCGGTGCCGGGCTCGCGTCAGCGAGTTGGGATCACGCGCCTCGATGGCCACCCGTCCCGCCACCCTCGACGAGACCATGGGATTGAGCACACCATCGCCGCCAGTAGAGAGCTGCCCAGCTCCATTGACGATCTGCTGTGCTTGCGGATCGCTGGAGTTCGCCGAGGTGTTGTTCGGTTGGGTTCGGTCGACAGCGTCCTCCCGCCGTTCGCTGGGCCCCGCCACAGTGAGCTTGCCGCGGTCCCCCGCGCCGATCCACTCGGAGGGCACGTTGTTCTGGCACGCTCCCATCGAATAGGCGATGACCGACGCTTGCGCGAGACGATGGGCCGTGAGCTGCTTGACGTAGAAGTTCTTGAAGTACATCACCCCCATCAAGCCCAAAATCAGGCACGAGATGACGATGAGTGACTCGACAAGCACGGCGCCGCGCTGCCGCGGCGAGCTCGCGTAGCGCTCCGGAACCGTGGTAGCTTTTCTCCAGGTCATCAGCAACCTCCCATCAGTGGATGATGAGCTCCCCGGGATCCCGGGCCGCCCGCCCGAGCTCCGCGAGCACCGACGCGTTTTGCCATGTAATCGAGTTCGGATTGATGCTGAAGATGGCGATGCGCATCGCGTCGGCTCCCGCCAGGAGCCCAGCCACGTTCTGCAGCCCGCCGCTGGAACCGTTCGAGAACGGCGCATTGAAGCGACGCAGCCGCGCGCGCCAGCGGAAGCGCCACATCGCATTCGAGTCATTGCCGTTCGGGCCGTTGCAGTCGTTGTTGTTACTCCACCTGCCCGCGCAGTCGAAGAAGAACTCCGCCTGCGCCAGCGCGAACTCGGCTGTGGTCGGCACTGTAATGTCCGCCTGCTCTCGCCAGGCACCGAGGCGTACCAGGGTCGGCGTCGAGCGGGTCAGCGACTCCGTGTTCCCGGTGGCTACCGACACGACCTGCGCCGCGTTGATTCCATTGTGCCAGTCGTCCTTGACCTTCTTTGGGGTGAGGCGGCGCCCGCCGCTGGAGCCGCCCCCGTTTTGTGACATTCTGTCCGAAAGACCGGAGTTTAGATCCTGCTTCTTGCGTGTGACGCAAGCGTCATGGTCGAAGTCTTGCACAGCCTGGTCTGCCTCTGCGCGGCGCCTCGAGAGGTTCGCCATCTCGGACTGCTGAGCGGGGGTCATGGCTTCCTCCCACCCCTCGTCGGGACAGGGTGGCGCGTACCCCTCGCAGGCGCTCCAGTAGGCGTTGTCCGCCGCTGTGTACTTGTCCACGAGGTCCTGTTTCTCGTTGTCGCAGCCCTCGGCGGCACCTGCGCTCAGCTCGGAGCTGAAATCGGGTGGGCTGCCGCCGCTGCCAAGGCCGCAGAAGTACGCCCCGCCCGTACGAACGGCCTTGGCCATGAAGCCCTCGACCTTGTTCAGCGCACGGCTGGGAATGCCCAGGGCTTCGAGGCCCGTGGCCCACATGAAGAGGCTAGCGACGGCTCTGCCCGCCTCCTCGCAAAGCTTGTCTTCCGAACCCTCTTCGACGGGCAGGCCCTGCGCCACCGCCGTGGGGCTGCCCGCGATGGCGTGGCGCACCATTGGGCGATACCGCGAACCGACCTGGTAGGAACCCGCGAGCGCTGCAGGTGGCACGATGCGGGCCACGGCTCGCTGAACCCCGCTCAGCGCCTCGAGGACTCCATCAATGGCCTGCTTCGAGGCGTTGGCAGCCCGATCCGCAGCCTGGCCCGCCGTAATGAGGGGTGGCCCTGCCCAGCTGATGGGGATGATCCAGCTGACGATGGTGCCGACGACATAGAGGATGACGGCGGCGACCCGCAGGGCCACACGAATGGCCAGGACGCAGGCCATAGCGAAGTTCAGCAGGACGATGAGGTTCATGCCGCGGGCATGCAGGACGGCTCCGCTGAACGCGACCGAGTCGGCCCCCGCCGCCATGCGCTCCCTATACATGATGGCGTCCCCAATGCCGGCCAGGTACCAGAGCATCCCAACGATGCAGGCGCACATGAAGATGCCCAGCACGAGAATGGCTCCGCTCTCGTCTCGGCATGCGCGAGCGCACAGAGTTCCTGGGGTGCCGCCGCTGGGGTCAGGCTCCACGAGCCCTTGCCGCGACTGTCCGAAGTGATGGGGATCACTGGTAGTCATAGCGCGCCCCCTGGTACGGATACACGGCTTCGGCTCGCACCCACTGGGTGGGCATCAAGAAGCTAGTGATGCGTCGTGAGACGTCGGGCCGGAGGAAGCTCGTCCAGTTGGGGCAGGCGATCTGGTTGGCCAGCCCTATTCGGCAGGCCGCCTCCACCTCGACGCGCACGCGGACCTTCGCAACGTTCTCGCCGTTCATGGGACTGAAGCTCAGCGTTCCAGTCTGGGCGGGCCCGTTCGGCTGGCCCGGCTCTGGAAAGACGACCTGGACGCTCTGGATGAGTCCGTTGAGCAGCAGTGGAGTGAGCGTCAGCAGGGCGGCATTGCGCACCATCTGATAGCGCTTGCCGTTCTCGACCATCTTGTTCTTCTGTTCACCCCCGTACCGGGAATCCTGATCCCCGATGACGACAGCCGCCGCGCGGGCGGCGTGGAGCGCCGCGTGCTCCGTCACGAGGCGCACCGAGAAGATGATTGTGAGTTGAATCAGGCATAGGAAAAATACGTAGACCGGTAGAAAAGCAATGAGGAATTCCACGTAGACCGCCCCGCCCTCGTCCCGCGCAAGCCCGAGCCGAGGTCCGGCCCGTTCGTCCTCCAATAACCGGCGTCCGGCACGGCGGATGCACCGCCAACCCGTTCCCCATGATCGAGATTTGGTCACGCTGTCACCAACAGACCCTACCACTCCCGTAAGGTCTGCCCTCGCAGTTCGATCCGTATAGCCCTACCCGAGCCTCTAGGCAATTCCCTATTGGACAATCGTCATACAGCGATGAAGCGGTGACGGAGCGGCCGATCTGGAAGGACACCGCGACTGGAACTCGATGGCAAATCGCGGGCCACCAAGGGAACAATGACCTCACCGAGGAAGAAAGTCCGACGCCGATGCATAGAAGTCAATTGCCGCGCCGCTCGCGACATGCCTCTTGCCTGTGCATGTCCGAGTGCCGGTAGGGACGGTTCCGTGCTAGCGCTTCGAGCGTCGGCTTACCCTAGCCGCCCATCCAAACCGCCCACCCCAATGCCGCCGTGCAGGCTCGCTTCATCAGTTTCATCAGAGGTCCACAGTGTGAAAATGTTCACGATGAATGGGTTGCGAAACTGGGTTGTCCCTGCTAGGACCTTTCGGAGCTGCTGAGAGTGCCAAGTTTCTTGGTAGGTCAAGGCCAGCCGGGGCTCACTGCAGCGCGGGAGCGGGTCTCAAATGGGGAGTAAGTTTCACAGTCATCCAGGCCCAGGGCAGGAGCGTCCTCCCGTGAGGCACGTCGACTGGAGTGTTTCCGGTAATACTGGTTCGGTGCTCCCGACGGTCCAGCCGGGTACCCGGCACAAGCTACGAAGGCTGGTAGAGGACACGCGCGGCGCAGTAATGGTGGAGTACTCCGTCGTGGTGGGGGCCGTAGCGCTCGGTGGCGCGGTCGGTCTGATCGCCATCGGTCTTGCAGTGGCTGAGAGTTTCGAGTTTGTGCGGAGCCTACTGCTCTGCCCGATACCGTGAGAAGGCCAAGCCATTGGTCAGAAACAGGAGAGGATCACAATCATGTCAAGGGCACTAAGAATCTCGAAGAAGTTCAGCGGTCTCGTTCGTGACCAGCGCGGGGCAGGGATGACCGAGTACATCATCCTCGTCGGCGTCATCGCCATCCTGGCCGTCGCTGCTTTCAAACTCTTCGGTGAGCAGGTCAAGGCGAAGATCGAGGGCCAGACCTCTACGGTAGAGAGTACGGTCAACACCGAGCCTGAATGAGTTGTGACGGCGGAGGGTCCCACCTAGGGAGCGCGCACAGTTGCTACCGTTTCTCCTAGCTGCAACGTTGGTGGCCGCCATCGCGGCGGCCACGGACTTCCGCACCGGGCGCATCCCCAACTGGTTGACTGCTGGTGGGATCGTGGCCGGCCTCGTGGGCCACACAGCAGTGGGATGGCTCGATGGAGGATGGAGGGCGGCGTTGACGCACGGCGGCCTGGCCGTCGTGGGGGCGGTCTTTTGCGCGATCGCACCCGTCATCATGTTCTGGAGGGGCGCTATGGGCGGCGGCGACGTCAAGCTCTACGCAGCCATCGGCGCCCTCTGCCATCCGATGTTGGGAATCGAAGCGCAGATGTACTCGCTCATCGCTGCGGCGATCCTGGCGCCTGCCAGAATGGCTTACGAAGGGAAGCTCTTTCGAGCGCTGGGAGGAGCGCTCAGGGTCCTTCTGAATCCATTTCGCCCTCGGGCGAAGCGGACCGTGGTGCCGGCCGAAGCCATGACTTGGTTCCGGCTCGGGCCAGCCATCTTCCTCGGTACGGTGATGACGCTCGTCGCGCACGCCTACGTTCTCATGCCGCCCACCGCAGCGCCGTGATCCGGAGCCGGAAGCCTCGGCTCGGCCAACGCCCGAGCCGGCGCATTCGCTCTCGCAATCCGGCGCATTCGCTCTCGCAATCCGGCGCCGAGTGCGGCATTTTCCTCCTGCCCGCAGTAGCCGGGCAGAGAAGGGCATCCCAGCACCTATGAAAGCTCGTCCCCTGTTGTTAGGCGTCGCCGTCGCCCTCTTGGGGGTGGTTCTGCAGATCCTGTACATGCAGCGCTTCGAGGAGGAAGCCTCGGGCGGTGCCAAGGTCGACGTGTTGGTCGCGGCGCAGCCCATCGAGCGAGGCAGCGTCATTACCGCGGAGCAGTTGGGCGTGCGGTCGATACCACAGGCGTATGTCGACGATCGTGCGATTCGCGCGGCGGATCGTGGCAAGCTCTTGAATCTGCGCACCGTCACCAAAGTGCCCGTGCTGCAGACCCTTGTTTGGACGGATGTCGTCGCGACGAGCGACGAGCACCGTGACCTCAGCTCCCTGGTGCAACCAGGGAATCGGGCTATGCCGATTCGCGTTGCCCACGATGAAGTCCTGCAGCTGATCCGTCCAGGCGACTTCGTCGATCTGCTCAGCGTCGATGGTGAGGGACGTACAGCGAGCGTGCTCTTGCAGCGCGTCCTGGTGCTGGCGGCAGGGCTCGATACCAGCGTCGAAAGGAGCACCGAGCGGAGCCCCGTCACTCGCTCCAGCCTCTTGACGGTGAGCGTAACACTGCAGGAGGCGCAGCTCCTCAGCCTCGCTATGACGATAGGTCGTGTTTCCGCGATAGTGCGGAGCAACAACGATCCGAGAACTCAGGAAGTGCCGCCAGACGTGAGCCGGGCCGAGTTGTTCGACACTGCGGCGCGCCAAGCCGTCCAGAGTCAGCGTCGCACTCGGCCCGTTCGGCTCGAAAGAGGGATCAATCAATGAAGCGCCTAGGGTCCATCGCCATTTCGCTGGCGTGCTTGCTCTTCTCTGCTGCCCCATCGCCATCGGCTCATGCCCAGGCAGCGGAAGCCCCGTCGGAGGACGCCAATGAGATCGCGTTGGCCGTGGGCGAGACTCGCACGATTTCGGCACGCAACGTCAAGAACTACTCCGAGGGTATCGCGGGCGTCGTTGACGTCAAGCTGACCACTGATGCCAGCCAGTTCGTGATAGTAGGGCGCAAGCCCGGCTCGACGACGCTCCTACTGATTCATACGGACGGCAGTCAGCGCACGTTGAACATCAACGTCTTCGCACGGTCCCCCGATCAGGTCGAGAAGGAGCTCGAGCAGCTGCTGGCAGGCATGGGGGTTCGGACCCGCCGGATTGGGGCGCAGATCGTGATCGACGGTCAGGTCGCGACCGAAGCGGACCTGCGGCGGGTCCAGCAGGTCGCCTCGCTCTATCCCAATCAGGTGATGTCGCTCGCCGAAATAGGGCGCATCGGAGGCGCGCCGCGCGGGGGCGCGGAGATCAAGAAGCACCTGATCCGCATCGACTTCTACTTCGTGCAGTACGACCGAAATTCGAGCTATGGCGTTGGTATCGCCTGGCCCCAAACTGTCGTGGGGAATGTCACGGCAGAGTACAATTATGATTTCCTCGCATCAGCGCCCAGCTCCGCGACGGCAACCATCAGCGGAGAGGCACTGCCTCGCCTGGACCTGGCTTCGCGCAACGGGTGGGCGAAGGTCCTGAAGCATGCAACGGTCATCACGAACAACGAAGCAGAGGCGAGCTACTCCAGCGGCGGCGAGCAGAACTTCGCCGTCAACACGGGCCTGACGATCGGAATCGAGAAGATACTCTATGGCACTGCCATCACTGTTCTACCGAGCTATGACGAGGCCAGTCGCGAGCTTCATCTGAGCCTCGTCGCCGACGTGAGCGATCTCACGGCTTCGGCTGCGGGGACACCGCTACCGGGTCGTATGGTGTCGAAGCTCACAACGAACGTGAGCCTCAAGCTCGGGCAGTCCCTGGTTCTGTCCGGGATCCGATCGGAATCCCTGGAGCGGAGCGTCACAGGACTCCCCGGGCTCAGCGAAATCCCGCTGCTCGGGTTCCTCTTCGGCTCGCATTCTCGTTCACGCCTCGAGACGGAGGGAGCCATCTTCGTCGTGCCCAGCGTCATCCAGGCGGTGCCCACAGCTGGAGCCGAGATGGTTGACCGCGCCTTGAGGAAGTTCGAGGAGTACGACGGCGATCTGGAGGAAGTGCGGGCGTTCGACAGTCGTCCTGGCGGCGGCGTGGACATCCCTCGCTGATGCCAGGTCACGCGCAACGCGGGTGAGACCATGCAACTGGAAGTCGTCATATCGAGCGGTAACGGCCAGGAACGACGCCGGGTCGATGGGACGAAGCCGCTGACCATCGGGCGAGGGCCCGAGTGCGCGCTGGCGCTCGAGAGCGGCCACGTCTCGCGAAACCACGCCAGCGTCGAGGTGGTCGGCGCCATGCTTCAGGTGCGGGACACTTCCCGCAACGGAACCCTCGCGGGGACGCGGTTCGTCAATAATGGCGCGGCCCAGGTCCCCCTCGGGACCCCTCTGACAATCGGTGAATTCACCATCATGGTCGTGCCTCTCGGGTATCGCGCGCCCCCCAACCCGCAGCGCCGAGACCCGGATCAAGGCTCGCCACCGGTCGACCCCGTGCGAGGCGCTGCTGCGGGCGACGTGGTAGGCCAGGCTCGTGCCGAGCAGAGGCCCACGGATCCTGCACCACCTGCGTCGCGAGGAGGCGCCGAAGAGCGGAACAGGGAGCTCGCGCAGTTCGCCGAGCGGGTTGCCGCCGTCGAGCTTCGCCGGGAGATCCACCGGTTGCTCCTGGAGCACTTGGACTTGGCCACTGTCGAGGCCGCGCGCCTCGATGACCCCTCATTGCGGCCCAAGGTCTTGACCGCCCTGCGTCGCATCGTGCAGTCCCTCGATCAACGTATCCCGGAGGATGTGGATCGGGATGCTCTGGTCGGTGAGATGGTGGATGAGGCCTTGGGACTTGGGCCGCTCGAGAGCCTCGTCAGCGATCCGCTCGTCAGCGAGATCATGGTTGTCGACCCCGATACCATCTACGTCGAGCGGGCGGGCAAGCTCTCGCGTGCGCAAGCTCGCTTCACCGACGACGAGCGGGTCCGTGCGATCATCGAGCGCATCGTGACACCCCTCGGGCGCCGCATCGACGAGTCTTCGCCCATCGTCGACGCACGCTTGCGCGACGGTTCACGCGTCAATGCGGTGATTCGCCCCCTCGCCCTGCGCGGGTCCGCCATCACCATTCGGAAGTTCTCGAAGTCGCCCCTTACCCTCGACAAGCTCGTGAGCTTCGGCGCCCTGACGATGGAGATGGGGCGCTTTTTGACGCGAAGCGTGATGGCGAAGAAGAACATCGTGATCGCGGGGGGCACTGGCAGCGGGAAGACCACGCTCCTCAACGTGCTATCGGCCGCCATCCCGCCCGGGGAACGCATCGTCACCATCGAGGATGCCGCAGAGCTGCAGCTGAATCAGCCGCATGTCGTCTCCCTCGAGACCCGGCCCGCCAACATGGAGGGAAAGGGCGAGTACACGATCCGCGACCTCGTCAAGAACGCCTTGCGCATGCGACCGGACCGGATCGTCGTCGGCGAATGCCGTGGGGGTGAGGCGCTGGACATGTTGCAAGCCATGAACACGGGTCACGATGGGTCGCTCACCACGACTCACGCGAACTCACCGCGCGAGGCGATCGCGCGTCTGGAGACCTTGGTGCTCATGTCCGGGCTCGAGCTGCCGGTGCGAGCGATTCGCGAGCAGATCGCCGGGGCGGTCCACCTGCTGGTCCAACAGTCGCGTCTCTCCGACGGCAGTCGCAAAATCACCGCCATCAGCGAGGTGACCGGCGTCGGAGACGAGGGAGATATCGAGATGGTGGATATCTTCCGTTTCATTCGTACCGGCACCGCGCCCGATGGCGCTGTCGTTGGAGAGTTCCGCGCGACCGGCTTTCTACCAAGCTTCCTCGACCAGTTCCTCGTCATGGGCCTCATCAAGCCAGGGGAGCGCTACCTGTGACCTGGGCCCTCTCCCCGCTGCTGATGCGACACGGTGGAATCGTCCTCGTCGCTCTCGGGATCGGGATCATCGCCTACGACACGCTGTCGGGGGATACGATCCTGACCCGTTACTACCGCCAGTACATCGCGAGCCTGAACCGGCACCTCCGCCTGCTCTTTCTTAGCGGATCCGGCGAGCGCATCGCCGCGATACAGCTCGTCCTCGCAGCCGTCATGACGGGCTTGGGCATGTGGCTTGCCATTCCCTACTGGTATGCCGGGGTCGCCCTGGTGGCGCTTGGACCGAGCATTCACCTGCAGCGGAAGCGCAAAGAACACATCAGCAAGCTCGAGGCGCAGGTCGACGGATTCATACTCGGGTTGGCGAATGCCCTGAAGACGGTGCCCAGTCCTTCGGCAGCCGTTGCCTCTCTGGCTCCCATCTTGCCAGCGCCCATGCAGCAGGAGATCGATCGACTCCTCAAGGAGATGCGCGTAGGAAGCTCGCTCGAGCAGGCGCTGCTGAACATGACCGGTCGTCTCCGCAGCACCGAGCTCGACGCGGCCCTCTCGTCGCTGCTCATCGGTCTCCAGGTGGGGGGCAATCTCCCGCACGTCCTGGAGACGACCGCCGCGACGATTCGCGAGATGAATCGGCTCCAGGGAGTGGTCAAGACCAAGACTGCCGAGGCGCGGGCTCAGCTCTGGGTGCTCGCGGTTTTTCCCTTCGTGATCTCCTATATCTTCGTTCTCGTCGACCCGGAGTACTTCACGCCGCTTCAGACGACCTTCGTCGGCAGCCTGATCACGGGTGTGGCACTCATCCTCTGGCTTGCGGCGCTGCTCGTGGCGCGCCGAGTCCTCAAGGTGGATCTATGAGCCTGGACCGACTGACGCTCCTTCAATGGCTCGCGGTCGCTGCAGTCGCGAGCGGGCTCTTCGCGATCACGTGGGCTGCGGCGACGGCGCCCACGGCCAGCGGGAAGAGGCTGGGTCTGCGCGGCCTCAAGCGCCAGCGCGCGCTAGAGAGCGTGCCCCTCTGGTCTTCCGTGGAACCTCTCGTCCGCTGGCTCGGGGCCCGCTGCTACGGCCTCATGTCCAAGCGCCTGCACGACGACTTGAACCGGCGCATCTCTCTGTCCGGCGATTTCATGGGGCTACTGCCGGAGGAAGTAGTCGGGCTCAGCTTGGTCACGGGGCTGGTCGGTGGAACCGTGGGCTTCGTTCTGGGGTGGCTCTCTGGCATGGGCAACATCATTGCCATCGCTGGTCTTCTCCTCTGCGCCGCGCAGCCCTACATGCGCATATCCAGCGGCGCTGCAGATCGCATGAAGGAAGTCACCCGCCGGTTGCCCTATGCCATCGACCTGCTCGCTCTCGCTGTCGGCGCGGGGCTGGACTTTCCGGGCGCGGTCCGACAGGTCGTGGAGAAGTCCGGCAACGCGACGGATCCCGTGGTCGAGGAGTTCACACTGATGCTCCAGAACCTGCAGCTCGGGCGGACTCGTCGGGAGGCCCTCGAAGCCTTCGCGGCGCGAATCCCCGCCGATCTGGTCATCGAGTTCGTGGGCGCGGTGGTCCAGGCAGAGCTTCGCGGCAACCCCGTCGCGGATGTCCTGCGCATCCAGGCGGAGGTCGCACGCCGCAAGCGCACCGTCCGAGCCGAAGAGGCAGCGGCCAAGGCCGGCGTCGCGATGCTCGGGCCGCTGATCCTGGTCTTCCTGGCCATTCTGATCCTGATCGTCGCTCCCATAGTGATGAGAGTTCAGGCTTCGTAATGAGGACATAGCGCGGGGCAACATGGGCATCATTCAGTTCGACATCCGTCATCCCTCCGGTCATCGGGAGTCCGCCGTCGTGGAGAGCGAGCGCGCTCTCATCGGCAGCGCGTCGCACTGCGACGTGCGCCTTCCCGTGGATCAGGCAGCCTACGAGCACGTTCTCATCGAGGTCATCGGGGGAACCCTCCGGGCCGAGGCCAAGGTCGACAAGCCACCGGCCACGGTTCGGGATATGCCGCTCACGCAGAGCGTCCTGACGCCAAACGACGTGCTGGGAATCGGCCAGGTGCGGATCTTCGTCACCTTCGTTGCTGACGCGGCCGAGGGAGCAGGCGCGTCAGCATCGAAGAAGAAGGAGTCCAGTCCCGTGGTCCAGCTCGGACTCATCGCTGCCTTCGGTGCCGCGATGTACCTGCTCCTCGCCGAGAGCGAGGCGCCCATCGTCCCGCCCCCCACGCAGGACATGGAGTTGTTCAAGGCAGTCGAGCGCACGTGCCCCCAATCCAACCCGGTCAAGGCGACGGCCCTTGCGGAGGATCAGCTGAGCGCCGCCGAAGGCAAGCGAGAGCGAATGCCATTCGACACTTCGGAGGGCACTGCGGCCGTCGTCCTCTACGAGACCGCAGCAGCATGCTTCAAGGAGGGGGGGCTGGCAGAGCGAGCGACCGAGGCCTTGGAGTCTGCGGCCACACTGAAGCAAGACTTGACCCTGGACTTCCGCACCCGGCGCTTGCGCCTCTCTCACATGTTGAAGGTCGAGGACTATGAGATCGCCCTTCAGGACGTCAACGTGCTGCGCAAGTTGACGGACGGGCAAACTGGCAAGTACGTCACCTGGCTCGGCCAAGTCTCCAAACAGCTGGAGGCAAAGACCTCGAAGGGCAAAAGGTGAAGCCTCTGACTGTCATCGGGGTGCTCCTGACCCTCGCGTTCGCCACGAGTGCTTGCGGCAGCGCCATGACGCAAGCGCAGAAGGACCGGGAGACCATCGAGAGGGAGTCGAGCGCGGACCAGCTCTTCCGGAAGGGAGAGGCGTCGGCGTCCCTGGGCGACATGATTCGCGCCGAACAGTACTACGTGGCGGCTCTGAAGGCGGGGGGCGACGAAAGGCAGATCGTGCAGCGTCTCATCCGTGTCTGCGTCGTCGATCAGCGGTACCCAGCCGCGCTCCAGTACGCACAGGATTACCTGTATCGGCATCCAAGCGACATCGAGGTCAGGTTTGCCGCAGGCTCCATCTTTGCCGTGATCGGAGATACGGCGAATGCGCAGAAGTACCTGGAGGAAGTGGTCCGTGCGCGTCCCGAGTGGCCTGACGCGCACTTCGCGCTCGCGACCGTGTTGCGCGAGCAGGGGGAGCTCGTGGAGAGGGCCGACTATCACGACGTGCAGTACCTGCGCCTGAGCCCGAGCGGTCCACTGGCAGAGCGTGCGCGCGCTCGCCTCAGGAGGAGCGACCCATGATCTCGACGAAGATATTCGAGGAGACCGTCTTACAGTTCTTCGAACCGATCGTGCCCTTCCTCGAAGACCCCTCGGTCAGCGAGGTCATGATCAATGGGCCGAACCAGATTTACATCGAACGGCGTGGGAAACTCGAGCTCACGGATGCGCGCTTTCCGTCCCGCGAAGCGCTCATGGCGGCGCTCAGGAACCTGTCCCAATTCGTCGGCAAACGCGTCAGCGAGGAGCATCCGATCCTCGAGGGTCGATTCCCCGACGGCTCGCGCGTGGAGGCCCTGATCCCACCGATTGCCCCGGATGGGCCCCACGTGGCAATCCGTCGCTTCTTCAAGGAAACGCTGACCGTCGAGCGCCTCGTGCAGTTTGGCTCGATGCCAGGCGTGGCGGCGGCTGCCCTGCAGGCATTCGTCATAGCGAAGCTCAACGTCATCATTGCCGGCGGGACCGGCAGTGGGAAGACCTCCATGCTCAATGCGCTGTCGAGCTTCATCCCGGATGGCGAGCGGGTCGTCGTCATCGAGGATTCGCGCGAGATCCAGTTCCAAAAGCCGCACGTCGTGCAGCTCGAAGCCCGTCCCGCGGATCCCAAGGGGAGGGGCGCGGTCAGCATCAGGGATCTGTTCAGGGCGACGCTGCGCATGCGCCCCGATCGCGTCATCGTCGGCGAGATACGCGGGGGAGAGGCTCTCGACATCGTGCAAGCAATGACCAGCGGGCACGGCGGATGCATGGGCACGCTGCATGCGAGCTATCCCCGTGATACGATGACTCGTCTGGAGACGATGGCGATGATGAGCGACGTGGAAATGCCATTCAACGCCATGCGGACGCAGATCGGGTCAGGAGTTCAGCTCGTCGTGCAGGTGTCGCGCTTACAGGACGGGAGCCGCAAAGTGACGCACATCACGGAGGTCCTCGGCTTCGACCTCGAGCGTCAGAAGTACAACCTGCAGGACATTTTCGTAAGGCGCTATCACGGTATGGATCAGCAGGGGAGTATCGTGAGCGAGCTGCTCCCCACGGGGGTTCTCCCCACGTGCATGCATCAACTCGAGGAGCACGGCGTCACCCTTCCGGATCCAATCATCGAGGCCGCGCGCCAGGCGTCCCTGGCTGCTGCAGGCACAGGTCAGCACGGACAACTCACGCGATGACACAGATGCCGGCACTCCGTACAGTGGTCAGTGTGGTGAGCGGAGCTGCTAGCCCGTCCCGGCACGAGTTCGTCTGGGGTGAGCAGACTCAGCCGTTCAGCGTCGGAAGGCGGGGCCTGTGGCTAGTTGACGCACCTGGGGTCCCGGACGTTCAGTTCTACTTGGCGTTCGACGGTCGGCAACTCCACATTTCCCCTCCACCGGGGCCGCCGGACCCTGTTGTCAGTGTCGGTGGCGCGCCTTTGTCCGAAGGGTGGTCCCCAGTTTCCGTCAATTCGGACATCGTCTTCCATGGGGCCTGTTTTCGAGTGCATTGCGAGGAGATCCCGGCTGTGGGGCTCTCATCCAATCCACCCCACGGCGCTGGACTGCTGCAGGGCCCGCGTCGACGTTCCTCGGCGCGCGACACGGTGGTCCTGGAGACACGTGCTGCAGCGGGCGCGTCGGGGGCCCCGCCCGGCGCGACCTCCAGTGCACTACCCGGGGATGGGGCAGCAGCCCGAGGAAACCGCAGGGAGGCCCCTCCGACCCTCGTCATCGACACTGGTGAATCGCTCGTGGTGAGGGAGGACGCTTCACCGAGCACGATGAGTGATGGAGGGGCGCTGCGCAACTTGGCGGAGCGGGTCGCCGCGAGCGAACTCGCGGGGTCGCCGCTGATTGGTCCGCCGGGCCAGGTGGGATCGCACGAGGGCGGCGTCGCCTTCCGCGAGCAGCGGGCATTGCCGGAGGAAGGTGACGTTACTCCTACCGGCACCTCGGCGACGAAGGCTTCGGCGTTGGCTCGGATGAAGGCGGGCTGGCGGGGAACCTCGTGGCCCATGAGGATCACTATGATCGTCCTCCCCTTTGCCGGGTACTTCGCCGTCATCTGGGAGCCCGCGCCGGAGCCCCGGTCCAAGGTGTCGGGCTCCCGCGTTCCTGCGGCTGCGCCCGCCAGTGCTTCCGGGCGACCCACCGCGTCGGCCACTACCCCTGCAACAAATGGCGCCGCGACTTCCGGCCCCGCTAGCAGCTCTGTCCCCGCAGCCTCCTCAGCCGTGGACTCGACGCAGCATGCGGTGCTCGCCGGACCCACCCCCGCGGGGGTACCTCCGGCCCGCGACGCGGCCAGTAAAGCTCTCGACGCCGCCTTCGAGGACCGGTTGACGGAAGCCGCCATCCGGTATGAGGAGCTCGCCAAAGCCTCACGCTCAGAGACCTTTGCGCTCGCCGCGAAGTACGCTCGGGAGCGAGCTGTCCGCGTCCCCTAGCCATTGCATTGGCAGGGCGAGCGCGCTGCGTGCCATCCATGTATCATGACTGTTGCAATGCCTTGACCTGGGGGCGTTCAACGCCGAGCGGTCTCATGCCGGGACGTTGGTGCGCCCTGGGACCTCGCGCTCGAGCAGAAATCGACTCTTGCATTTCGTGCATATGCACGTATCATGGGCTGCATGCCTCGGCCGCCCAAGCCACGTCGCATCGGTCACCCGCCGGGGGCTCTCTACTTCAAGCCGCGCGGCATTCCCCTGATGGAGCTGGAAGAAGTCGCTCTGGCGCTCGATGAGCTCGAGGCGCTCAGGCTCGTGGATTACGAAGGCCTGCCCTTCGAGATCGCGGGGGAACGGATGGGCATCTCCCGCGGGACCATCGGTCGCCTAGTGGAGAGTGGGCGGCGGAGGCTCGTCGATGCAGTGCTGCACGGGCGGGCCCTGCGCGTCGAGGACACCGCTGCAGAGCGTCTCTCGGGTGAGGCGCCCAGCTGTTGCGCTGGCGAGCCATCGCGCGGGGGTCGCGGCCAGCGCCTGCGGCGACGCGGCGAAGGCAGAGGCCGGGAATGACCAAGAGACGGCGACGAAATCGAAGTCGTCCAAGGAGGATCATCGATGAACACCAAGGCACATACCCTATTTGCTGTCACTGCCACGACGGAGGCCGAGCTCGACGCGCCGGTCTCGGCTCACTTCGGCCATTGTCCTCATATGGTTTTCGTGCGCGTTGGCGCGGACTCCGTGGTGTCGGCGAAGTCCCAGCCAAATCCGTTTGCGGCGGCACATAGACCGGGTCAGCTGCCAGCCTGGCTGGCCGAGCAGGGCGTGAACGTCGTTTTGGCGGGCGGGATGGGCGGTGGCGCCATCGACTGGTTTTCGCGGCTGGGAATCACTCCGGTCACGGGATTCCAGGGCACGGTGCGAGAGGCGGTGCAGGAGTACCTGGCAGGGCGCCGCGACGGTGCGGAAGGCTGCAAGGATGGCGGGCTGCACGAGTGCGGAGAGGCAGGACATGGCTGAGGGGCTGCCCACGATGGCCGTCTGTGCCGCGGGTTCCGATCTGGAAACGGCCTTGGTCTCGGATCGTTTCGCTCGCTGCGCGTACTTCCATATTCTAGAGGGCGGCGCTCGCGAGAGGCGAGTGATGGCGAACCCAGCCGCGGAGCGCCCGCATGGGGCCGCTGCAGCAGCCGTCGCAGCACTCAGCCGAGAAGGAGTGAAGGTCGTCTTCGCCAGGCGTTTCGGCGGCAAGGCGAGCGAGGCGCTGAAGGAGTTCAACATCGGAGCACGTGTCACGGAGCTGCCCTGCGTGTCCGATGTGGTCGAGTGCATCCAGCGCGAGGTTCTTGATGGCCATCCCTGCTCCGACCCCAGCGACTGAACCGAGATCAGCGCGCCCCGGAGGCTGCTTCAAGGTCGTTGTTGCCAGCGGCAAGGGGGGAACGGGCAAGACCCTGGTGTCCTCCCAGCTTGCTCACTGGTTCGCGGAGCGAGGTGTTGCGACCACTTACGTCGATGCCGACGCTGAGGCGCCAAACGGGCACATCGTGCTGCGGCCGGAGATCTCGCGGGCGTCGCGTGTCCGGGTTCGAAGCATCACCATCCGATCCGACATCTGCAATGGATGCGGAAGCTGCACGGAGGTGTGTGCGTTTGGCGCGCTGGTGCCTGGGCTCCACCGTGTCCACCAGGTGGTAGAGCACTGTCGCGGTTGCGGATCATGCCTAATAGCCTGTCCGCGCGGTGCTCTCGTCGAAGGTGAGCGAGATGTCGGCTCCGTCGTGGTGGGGCAAGCTGGCCGCATCCGATACGTAGCCGGAGCCGTGGACGTGGGGGAGCGGCGGGCGGTTCCGGTCATCGAGGCGTCCATCGCACTCGCCGCGGAGTCGTGCGGCGATGGCATCCTCGTCATCGATGGGCCACCGGGCAACGCGTGTCCGGTCATGGCCGCGCTCAAGCAGGCGGACCTGGCCATTCTCGTGACGGAGCCTACCCCTTTCGGTGCCCACGATCTGGCCATTACGGCCGATACTTGCGCCGCTTTCGGTGTGCCTTCGGCCATCGTCGTCAATCGTGCCGGGTTGGGGGACTACCCGATCGATGACGTCCTTGCTCCGCGTGGACTCACAGTGACGGCGACGATCCCGTTCGACAGTGATATCGCTCGCGAATCCGCGAGGGACCCTGGCGGCTGGTCCAGTCCGCCAGCGCTGGATGCGGCGATCGGACAGCTTGCGCGCTGGGTGCGGGACCGCTTGCCCGCGCCGCCGCAGTGCTCCTCGCTGCCGGACGATGGCCCATCCCGTGGAGTGTCAGCATGAAACAGCTTGCAGTCCTCAGCGGGAAGGGGGGCACCGGTAAGACCACCGTGGTGGCTTCGCTGGCCCACCTTCTCGCGCCCGTTCTCGTTGTTGACTGCGACGTCGATGCCGCGAACCTCGCGCTTCTCCTGCCGGGAGAGGATTCGACAGTCTTCACCGTTCGATCGGGCTTCGACGCGCGCGTCGACGTGGACCGGTGCACCGGCTGCGGCGCTTGCCTGGATGCCTGTCGTTTCGATGCGATAGTGCTCGTGGCAGGCAAGGCGACCATTCGGCCCTTGCTTTGCGAGGGCTGCTCCGCGTGCTCGCTCGTGTGTCCGGCAGGCGCCGTTCAACGTCTTCCGCGAACCGCAGGCGCGGCGTGGCTTCGGCCCACCGCTGTGGGGCCCCTCGTTCATGCTGAGCTCGCGGTGGCTCAGGACAACTCGGGCCACCTCGTGACGTACATCCGCGATATGGCTCAACGGGTCGCCGAGAGGGTGCAAACGTCATGGATGCTGCTGGACGGCCCTCCCGGGCTTGGTTGTCCCGTGCAGGCAACCTTGGCAGGCGTCGACCGTGTGCTCGTCGTCGTGGAGCCATCCGCTTCGAGCGCAGCAGACCTCTCGAGACTCTTACAGCTCTTGCAGCAGCTGGCGCTCCCCGCTGCCGTTCTCGTGAACAAGTGGGACATCGTGCCGGATGCCGAGGCACTTCTCGGTCCGGTCTGCGCTCGCTGGGGCGTGCCCATCGTCGCCAAGTTGCCGCACTCGACTGAGGTGCCGCGGTGTCTTTCTCGCGGGCAAGTGCCCGGCTGCCATGTCCATTCCATTCGCGACGGGCTGACTGGCGTTCGAGACTGGCTGGAGCACCCCCAACCGACGGTTCCACGAGAAGGAGGAGGTGCTTGTGCCTGAGGTTTCGTACGTTCAATCCCACGCCGCGGCGCCGCTCGATGGGGGCACCACGGTGCTCACCTTGCTCGTGGACAACCACGCCGAGCGGGGAGGACTGCTTGCCGAGCACGGCATCGCCTGGCATCTGCGGAGCGGCGACCGGCAGCTGCTCTTCGACACAGGGCAGGGGTTTGCCCTGGAGCACAACGCGATGCGCCTCGGCTTCGACCTGGGAGAATTGGACGCGGTGATCTTGAGCCATGGACACTACGACCACACCGGTGGTCTATCGTGTGTCCTGGATCGCGCACCGACGCTCCCGGTCTTTGCCCATCCCGCTGCTCTGGAGCCCAAGTACACCCGCAGGTCCGTCGAGGAGATCGCGGCAATCGGCATCCCCGGGACGCCAGATCAGCTTGGACGTATTCGCGAGCGCGTGCGCCACGTCTTGGGTCCGACGGAGGTCTCGAAGGGGGTCTGGGCGACCGGTCCGATACCGCGCTGCCATGGTTCCCAGGGGCTTGAGCGGCGGTTCTTTCTCGATGTGGAGGCGCGCCAGCCGGACCCTCTGGTCGACGACCAATCCTTGTTCCTGGATACCACTGAGGGGCTCGTGATCCTTCTTGGGTGCGCCCACGCGGGCGTGCTCTGCACGATTCGCTTCGTGCAATCTCTTCGCCCCGGTCGCCCGATCCTCGCCGTCCTGGGGGGCATGCATATGGCGAAAGCGAGTGCGCAGCAGCGACGACAGGTCGTCGAAGCGCTCGTGGAGCTTCGCGTGCAGCGGGTAGCGCCCGCCCACTGCAGCGGCTTCCCGCTCGCGGCCGAGCTGCTCGGTGCCTTCGGGGATCGCTGCAGGCCACCCGCCGTCGGTGACGTCTGGAACTTCCCTCTCCCACGACAGGAGGGTGGCGATCAGTCCTGCCGGAGGAAGTGAGCTGCGAATGCAAACGCGGAAACCTGTGACCTTTGGCGCGACGTCCGTCGCGACCTGCCACCCAATGCTCACGCCGAAGCACGTCGATACGGGCGCCATCTTGGAGAGCATCTCTGATGGCGTCTTCACGGTGGATCAGGGCTGGCGGATCTCCTCCTTCAACCGTGCTGCCGAGCAGATCACTGGGATCCAGCGCGGCGAAGCGATGGGGCGGCTCTGTGCGGAGGTATTCCGGGCCAGCATGTGCGAATCCGGCTGCGCGCTCCGGCATACGATGCGCAGCGGTGCAGCGGTCATCAACAAGGCTGGGTTCATCATCAATGGGGCAGGTGAGCGCATCCCTATCAGCGTCTCGACGGCGCTCCTGCGCGACGATCGGGGCCAAGTCGTAGGCGGCGCAGAGACCTTTCGTGATCTCCGCCAGATCGAGGAGCTTCGCTCGCAGGCGAAGAGCCAGTTCCAGCTCGGAGACATCGTCAGTCGAAGCCCCGCGATGCGGGGGATCTTGGAGGTGCTCCCGCGCGTGGCAGAGAGTGAGAGCACGATCCTGCTCCAGGGCGAGACGGGTACCGGAAAGGAGCTCGTCGCGCGAGCGATTCACGACCTGAGCGCCCGAGGGAAACGGCCGTTCGTCGCCGTGAACTGCGGGGCCCTTCCGGACGCTTTGCTCGAGTCGGAGCTCTTCGGCTACAAGGCGGGTGCCTTCACGGGCGCCAGCAGAGACAAACCCGGGCGCTTCGCTCTAGCGCGAGGTGGCACCCTCTTTCTGGACGAGATTGGCGAGATGAGCCCGGCGCTGCAGGTGCGCCTCCTGCGCGTGCTTCAGGAGAAGGTTTATGAACCGCTGGGGTCCACGCGCTCGGAGCCGACGAATGCGCGAGTCATCGCAGCGACGCACCGCGACCTCGCTGCCGACGTGGAACGAGGGGAGTTTCGCCGCGATCTGTTCTACCGGATCAACGTCATGAAGCTCCAGCTGCCCCCTCTGCGCGAGCGCCGAGACGATATCCCTCTACTCATTCACCATTTCATCCAAGGCTTCAATGCCGTGCAGAACAAGCAAGTCAGAGGCGTGAGCCCCGAGGTGCTCTCCGTCCTCAAGGCCTGGGACTATCCCGGCAACGTGCGTGAGCTACAGAACGTGATTGAGCACGCCTTCGTCCTGATTGGCGAGGGAGCCATCCAGCTTGGCCATCTTCCCGCGGGGCTGGTCCCAGCCGCTCCTGGTCCCGTGGCGGATCGCCAGCTCGGGGCAACGGTCAAGGACATCGAGGCACGAGCGATTCAGGAAGCCATTGCCCGTCACGGCGGCAACCGGAAGGCTGCTGCACGCGAGCTCGGGGTGCACAAGAGTACGCTCTTTCGCAAGATCCGTGCCCTTGGTCTCGAGCTCCCGAAGCGCAGGAACGCACCGCCAAGGCGCGAGCAGGAATGACTCGAGCCCCGCCGTTCACGCCCGTTGGGGGCATTCTCCAACAGTCTTTTTGTTCGCCAGTCCGAAAGGCAGGCTCCCGCATCCCGCGTATCCCCGCACTCTTCCCCTCGTGGGCATTGTGTGTATACGCACGAAACTCAACGAACGCAGTGACTACACGAGGAGACCGCTGCGGGCGTTGGCGAAACAATCCACCCGAAGGAGGACATCATGAACGAAACAGCCAATCTCAACACGCCCAGCATGCCGCGCTTGAACGAGCGCGCACCAGAGTTCGAAGCGCTCACGACCCACGGAGTCAAGAAACTCAGCGATTATGAGGGGAGGTGGCTCGTCCTGTTCTCGCATCCGGCCGACTTCACGCCTGTGTGCACCACCGAGTTTGTCGCCTTCGCGAAGGCCCACGAGCAATTTCAAGCTCTCAACACAGACCTGCTCGGCCTCTCCATCGACAGCCACTACTCGCATATCGCTTGGGCGCGCAACATCGAGGAGAAGTTCGGGGTCGGCATCCCGTTCCCCATCATCGCGGACCTCTCGATGAGCGTCGCGAAAGCGTATGGCATGATTCAGCCTGGAGCGTCCGATACCTCGGCGGTGCGCGCCACCTTCATCATCGATCCCAAGGGAGTACTGCGGGCCATGGTGTATTATCCCATGACCAACGGTCGCTCGATTGCCGAATTCATTCGTCTCGTCCAGGCGCTCCAGACGAGCGACGCCAACAAGGTCGCGACGCCGGAAGGGTGGCAGCCTGGGGATAAGGTCATCGTGCCCCCGCCCGCGACTCTGGATGCGGCAAAGGCTCGGCTCCAGGAGGGGCACGAGTGTACCGATTGGTACTTCTGCAAGCGATCCTTGTAGCGGCGCGCGCGTGAAGCGGCGCTGCGGGCACTGCTTCGAGCCCCCGTGTTCCTCGGCGAGCACGGGGGCTTCAGCGCGCGACGACTTCGGTGTTTTCGGCCCGCACCACGTACTGCTTTGGCAGAGACTCGTCGACGAGCGTCGCGCGCAACCCTGCGGCTGCCAGCTCTTCAATGACGCGCTCCGGGGGCAGGCGATGATCCTGGGGCGGACCCATGTCGGAGCTCTGCGTGTAGTCCACGACGAGCACGGCGCCCCCGGGGCGAAGGGCTTGCAGAAGCTTACTGGCGTAGCTTTTTCTCTGTGAGATGTGGTGCCACGTGTTCACTATGAGAATGCGGTCCACGCTTCGTGGTGGAAGCTCGGGATCCTCCGGAGGCACATGACGAGCAACGACGTTGCTGAGTCCTTCCTCGGCAGCCCGCTGCTCCAGGTAGTCGACCATCTTTGGCTCCGTGTCGAGCGCGAGCACTCGGCCCTGAGCGCCCACGGCTCTGGCCAGCGCCGCGATGAAGTAGCCGGTGCCGGCGCCGATGTCGGCGACCGTCTGCCCCGGACGGAGCTCGAGGAGCGCCAGCACCTCCTCGGGTTTCTGCCAGGCGTCACGCTTCGGATCGTCGAAGTGTGACGCGAAACGTTCCACGGCAGAGAAGTCCTTGGCGAAGCCCGGCTCGTCGTGCCCGGAGGGGTGCGCCGTCGAGGCGGGCGAGGCCCCCGGATGCGCGGCGCCGTCGCTGCCCTGCGGGCCCTCGGTGCCCGGCCCGTGGTGGCGCTCCTCCAGCTGCGGGGATGTCTCGGGCGCGGCGAGCGGGCTGCGGGAGCTGGAAGGCTCTGGCGCAGTGCCGCCGCACGCAATGCCCGCCCAGGGCACGCACAGGATCCAGGTGACCAGGGAGCCAGAGAGTCGTCGCGTCGCCATGGGCCAACCCTGGCATGGAGATCGGCCTGACGACAAGGTCGGCCCTAGGACCTCGCCCACTTCCACGAAGTCTGCTAATCGGGAGAGTATCCCATGCATACGATCAGCCCTTCGCGCCGTCGTCGCGGCGCCATCCACTCCATTCTCACCACGCGCGCCAGCTCCCGGGTCCTCTGCGGGCTTGGTGCCATCGTTCTCATTGCCTGTGCGGACGAGGCGTCGGACTCCCGTGGGGGGCAGGGCGGCGCCCAAGGCGTGTCCTGCGAGCTTCCAACGAACTTCACCTGGACCTCGAGCGAGGAGCTGATCGCTCCGGTTTCCGACGCGGACCACGACTTGGTGTCCATCAAGGATCCGACCATCGTGCGCTTCGAAGAGCGCTGGCACGTCTTCGCCACGACCGCCAATACGGCGGGAGAGTGGAGCCTGGTGCACATGAGCTTCGAGGACTGGGAGGACGCCGGTGAGGCAGACCAGTACTATATGGACCAGACACCGGGTTTCGAGGGGTACGGGGCCGCCCCCCATGTCTTCTATTTCACCCCCCACGAGAAGTGGTATCTCGTTTTTCAGACGCAGCCGCCGAAGTACTCGACGACGGACGACATCGGCGACCCTACCAGCTGGAGTACGCCGAAGAGCTTCTTCGCCGGAAAGCCGCGCAGCGCACCGGACCTTTGGATCGACTACTGGGTCATCTGCGACGACGCCCATTGCTACCTTTTCTTCACGGGTGACGATGGTGCTCTCTACCGGAGCAGAACGACAGTCGAGGACTTCCCCGAAGGAATGGACGAGCCGGTGCTGGCGATGCGCATGAGCAAGAACGAGCTCTTCGAGGGCAGCGCGACGTACAAGATCGAGGGGATGGACAAGTACCTGACCCTCGTCGAAGCCATTGGCCCCCAAGGCGTGCGCTACTACAAGGCGTGGACCGCGGACGCTCTCGATGGCGCCTGGACGCCCCTTGCGAATAGCTTCTCCCGCCCCTTCGCCGGAGAGGAGAACGTTACCTTCGACGGTGAGGCGTGGACACGTGACATCAGCCACGGCGAGCTGTTGCGGGAAGGTTACGACGAACGCATGGTCGTCGACCTCTGCGGCGGGAACCTGCAGTTCCTTTATCAGGGTCAGGATTTCGAGGTCGGGAATGCCACCTCCGACTACTCTCAGAAGCCATACCGGCTCGGCCTACTCACCCAGGGCCCGAGCGACCCGGACGTCGATCCCCTCGGGCTCCCCCCGACCCCCGCGGAACCGTTCCCTACGGAGGCGACGGGCGACAACCTGTTGACGAACCCTGGCTTCGAAGACGGAACCGACGGATGGATGGCTTGGGGAGCTAGTCTCACGACGGTTGCCGCGCCTGTCCACGAGGGTGACCACAGCGGCTTCGTCAGTGCCCGAGGCGATACGTGGAACGGAGTGGCGCAGAACATATTCCGGGATGTGGAACCGGGCCAATCCTACTTCGCGAGCGTGTGGGTCACCGTTGGTGGCGCGTCGGACTCGAGCGCTGGCGCGGGCGGCGCGGGCGGCGCGGGGGCGGGCGGTGCGTCTCCTGGCGGTGCCAGTGGCGCTGGAGCCGGAGGGACCTCATCCGCTGAAACCGCTCAGGTCGTGACAGTGAGCCTGAAGGCGGTCTGCGGGGACGAGGAGATCTATTCGACTGTCGCATCGGGAGAGACGCTCCCTGGGGAGTGGCTCGAGCTCAGCGGTGTTCTCGATGCCCCCGATTGCGAGGACCTAGCCGAGCTGATCCTCTACGTCGAAGGTCCTCCCGCGGGCATCGACCTGTACGTCGATGACGCTTCGCTCTCCGAGTAGAGCGTTCCTCGATGGGCGACCTCGGAGTGCGTTGGCTCTCTTCCGCTCGACGGATCACGGCGGCACCTTCTCCCTGATTGAGGGCGTCGAGGAGGCCGACGTGGTGGGCTTCGGGAGGGTCGCGGAAGGTGCGAGCTGCGCGGCCCTCCACACCAATGCGAAGGTAGAAGGCCTGCGGGGCTTCTTCCGCTCTGACGATGAAGGCGCGACCTTCCTGCTTATCAACGACCCCATGCACCGTTACGTCGTCGCCAACGCTGTCATCACCGGGGATCCGAACGTCCACGGGCGCACGAGCGGCCGCGGGATCGTCGTGCGCGAGCCGCCGGAGTAGGCCTGCGTCGCCGGCCCATCTGCGCGGAGCCCGCGGGTGTTGGTAGGGTCGTGCAGCGCCTGTTTCGGTGTCTGGGGCTTGTGCAGGTGGGCAATCTGCCGCAGGGTTATCACGGGGACGAGAGATTCTCTTCATGCCGTGATTCTCCATGGTGCCCTCGTGGAGAAATTCATCCTGCACTCCTTGCAACCAACTCCTACAGTAGAGCGATCTCGCTCCGACTTGGCGCGCATTGAGTGGAACCAGAGGACTCGTCATGAACAGAGTATGGGTATCATTTTCCGTTATTAGCTTTGCGTATCTGGGCCTGGTCAGTGGGTGTTCCAGCGACAGCGGGGACGACGAGGCAACAGTGACGGGCGGTGGCGGTCAGACCGTCGGTGCTGGCGGCGGAACAGCCGCAGGCGCCGCGGAAGGGACGACTGGGGGGCTCGGCGGCATGACGAACCCTCCGGCGGGCTCAACGGGTGGAGCCACGGCCACGGGCGGAAGCACTGGCGCGATGGGTGGATTCACGAGTGCCACGGGCGGGGCCACAGATCAGACGGGCGCCACCGGTGGCACTTTGGTGACGGGAGGGACAACGGGCTCGGCGAGTGGAGGCACGACTGGCGGCGGCGCAACCCAGAACACTGGCGGAAGCACCAGTGCCGGAACAGGCGGTGTCGGCAACCCGATGGGCGGCAGCACCGGAGAGACGGGCGGCAGCACCGGAGAGACGGGCGGCGGAGGCACAGTCGACCCCAATTGCGACACCACGGCACCTGTTCTAGACGATCCGGCGGCCGCTGAGGACTTCACGGAAACGATAGCCGGTGTGTCTCTAGATATGGTTTACATTCCGGGGGGCACATTCACTCTGGGGTGTGAAGGCGGTGGCTGTGATCCCGATACATCACCCGTGGAGGGAGTGACAGTCAGCAGCTATCACATCGCGAAGACCGAGGCGACGGCAGCGATGATGGAAGCCGTGATGGGCGAGGCTCCGGATGGCTTCGGCACCGGGAACTGGTACGATTGCATTAGATTCGCTTGCGAGTTGAGCCGTCAGACGGGCAGGGCCTATCGTATGCAGACCGAGGCTGAGTTCGAGTACGCGGCAAAGAACCACCTGAGCAAGTTGGACCAAATAGACGGTAGCGAAGAGTGGGCGTATAACTCCTGGAGTACTAGCCATTCGACAGTGCTCAATGATCCCGTAGGGCACTCTCCCGGAGAACACACTCAGAAGACGCGACGCGATAAGGCGACTGGGGACAATATAACAGGGCGCCTCATCCGTTCAATCGACGGCATAGGCCCCAGCTGTCGCTTGGTCGTCTCGAATGGGGTGGACTACCCGCCGGAGTATGTTCCGCCGTGCCAAACCTGCGTCCCGTCGATGCGCGACGAGCCGGTGAATTCTTATCGCGACCCGCGGTGGATCACAGGCAGCGATGCACACTGGACAGCGGGTGCCGAACTAGGGTTTGGTGAGATGGATCTCCGGGTCTGGGAGGACGGCACTGCAAGACAGGGTAATACGGACGGACAGTGGTTCACCTCAAACAATATCGCCTTCGTGTTTGTTCCGAGTTCAGGTGAAAGTAGGGTATACCAGTACATATTCCTTGATGCGACGCAAGGCTCGGTTCTTTCTAGCGATTTCAATTGGATGGGTGGCGGCTTCATCGGGAGGATAGCGAAGGAGCCGGCGGAGAGCGTCGCCAAGCCGACTATAGCCAGCCTGAAGAGCGGTGCAGAGCTGGCTGCGGAGGCGGGAGATAACTATAAGATGGTCGATATGGAGAATATTCCAGAGTCGGCTAAGGGGCAGGATTCGCGGCTGCTCAATGGCCCGACGGAGGGGTGGTTCCAGAACAACATCAACGCTGGCGGTACGCACAACTACAGAAAAGACGTAGACACTGACGAGTTCCGGTTCGTCGTTATCGACGGGGGCCAAGTGATTATGCTTGCCAATGGCGACTGGTTCACGGTCAACGACATGTTTCTGCGTATCACGCACTCAGGCGGCTATACATGCGATTATCTGTATACGGTATCCTCGGATGGCGGGACCTTCTATCACAACTCGTACCAAGGGTATGAGCGCGCTGACTTTCGGATGTTCGAGATGTACTCAAACAGCAGCGGCGACTTTCCTCCCACCTGTATCGGCACCAGCTGCAGCGATGAAATCCCAAAGGGTGAACCTGCTTCGTTCTATGCCAACCAGGAGCTTGGTCAATCGACGTTCGTACCGGCACCGTGCCCAGCGGGCGGTTGCGAGTAGGTAATTCAACCCACGCTGCGGTCTCCCGACTCAACGCGTGCTCCTGCATGCCGCAGGAATCACGCGGCTTCACTCGAGAACCACTTCGCCCGGCGCCGCACCTGGCAGTCTTCCCAGTGTGCGGCGCGGCGAACCGTGCTGTGGATCTCGGCTCTCCGCGGTCAGGCTGCTATGGTGACCACCGCTGGGGCGAGGCGCTGCAGGGTGCCGAGGCTGCGTTCCTGCCACTGTAAGCGCGGATTCGTCACGAAGGAGACAGTATACGGGCGTCCCGCCGTGTTGATGCGACCGATCCAGACGATAAGCTCCTTCAAGCACGAGGAGTTCATGAAATAGAGCTCGTCCACCTGGAAGAAGATCGTCTTGGTCTCCGCCTTCAGGGCTTGCTCGTGCAGCAAGGACAAGAAGCGGCAGAGCTCGTCCGCTGCCTCCATGTCGCCAGTGCCAGAGAACCGAGCTCCAGGTAAGGCGCCGTCCGCGGGCCCTACATAGAAATCCCCATTGCTTACGGTGGGTAGATTGAGCTCGGTCATGCCTCACCTCGCTTGGCAAACTCGCCCTTTGCCACGATGCTCAGTTCGCTTCCATCTACCTGGAAGTCGATGGCGAGGTCTCCCTCGGCGCGAATCCGTGCAAGTCCAAGGCCGGAGTCTCCGGACTTCGGCAAGGTCTCGAGAACACGCTTGTCGTAGTATGCCAACGGGTCTGCAGCCTCCCGCACGTCGCTGAGCACTTGGACGGCGCGCTCCATCGGCCCTGGCGGCGCGGTGTTGCGCGTCTTGACTCGTACGATAGTGGTCGTGCGCTCCCTCTCGAGCTCAATCCGGAGGTCGGCGCTCACCGGTGAGCCATACTTGACGATGTTCTCCACGAGCTCGTAGGCTGCCATATGGACCCGCGCCCCGATGTCCCCATCATCGAGAGACATGCGGCAGAAATCCATGATCATGCGGGAGATGCCACGAACGGCCTGAGTGCATGGCATGAACGAAATGGTCACCGAAGTACACCCGTCACCGCTTTGCGTCAGCATCATTGCGCTCCGCTCGTAGTAACGGGTTGGGGGCTCGAGAGTTTAGTCCCCCAGTGCTTCATTCTTGACCACTTCTGGTAGGGCTTTCTTCATTCTTTACGATGCCATCAGCGGTCAGGGTCGGTCCATCAGCTGCCAAGGCCCCTTTGGTCTGGCTGCTGATTGCTGACGTCCTCGTTGGCTTCGGCCCCGCCGGGTTAGATGGCGCCCCAGGGGCATAGCTTTGCCCACATTGGATTTGTTAGTAGTGCTCTGAAAAGGACGTGCCTTCGTGCCGTATGGGGCCGTGAGTTCAATGCTCGCCTCAGCCATGTCGCCAACTCAGCCGCAGCGAAGACGCATCGTTCTGATGACCAATGACCTGCTGAGCACCTACCAGGTCGCCTTTGGTGCTGCAGTGGAGCGCGCCGTACACGCCAAGGGTTGGGACTTCATGACCATGGTGGGGCGGGAGCTCGGTCACCCGGACCCGAACGAACGCGTGCAGAACCAGGTGTACGAGTGGCTCTCGGACTCCGCGGCCAGCGGGGTTGTGTTGCTGTCCGGTGTGCTGGCAAATTTTGCCGGAACAGAGGCGCTCGTCGACCTGCGCTCCCGATTGGCGCCATTGCCGGTCGTCAGCATTGGCGTACAGGCGCCAGAGGTGCCGTCGCTGGTCGTGGACAATCGGGTAGGTACTCGTCATGCCGTCGAGCACCTGATCGTCGAGCACGGCTGCCGCCGTATCGCGTACATTGCAGGACCTCCCACGAACCAGGAGGCTTGCGCGCGGCTGCAGGGCTACCACGAGGCACTTCAGGAGCAGGGCTTGCCGCGTGACGAGTCCCTGGTGCTATACGGCGGATTCACGAGCCCTACGGGTCGCGAGTGCGTGCGAGAGCTGCTCCGCCGCCAGGTCGTTTTCGACGCCGTGGCCGCAGCCAATGACTACATGGCCATGGGCGCGATGGATGCCTTACGCGAGCAGCGGATCCGTGTCCCCGAAGAGGTACGGATCGTCGGCTTCGACGACAGTCCCGTGGCGCGCTTCGCCTCTCGCTCGCTCACCACCGTGGCGCAACCCATCGATCGCATGGTGGCGAATGCCATCAGCTTGCTCGAGGCTCTGTTCCGTGGTGAAGAGGTACCGCCGACGATCGCCCACCACCCCAATCTGGAGCTGCGCGAGTCCTGCGGGTGTGCCCACGAGCCGACGCGGCGTTCACTCGTCGCTGAAGCGCCCTCACAATCCCCTGGCGAGTATCTGGCGGAGTCCCGAGCGCATCTTCGCGCGCTCCTCGGAGAGCTGTGCCAGTCTGCTGGCGAGGACTGGAGCGACCGTGTCGAAGCGGTGTTGGACGCCTTCGCCGAGGAGCTCCGTGACCAGCGCGGAGACTTCGCTGTCGAAGTAGAGACGATCACCGAAGCAACGGCAAAGGGAGGCGGCTCGGTCGAGAGAATGGGTCGAGTGCTGCTGGCCTTGCAGCGCCACTTCGACGCTGCGGGCTACGGCGAAAGTGAGCATCCGGAGCTCGAGCGCATCTTTCGTCAGGCGCTGTCCGTCGTGTCCACCGCGACCATTCGTGCGGAAGGCCGACGTGGCCTCGACTTGCTCGAGCGCTTCGTGCGCTTGCGGTACGCGACGCAGCGGGTTTCCATCGCTCTGGAGAGCGGGAGCATGGTCGACGAGCTCGTTCAGAACCTGCCGTCGGTTGGGGTCACTAGCGTGCTCGTGGCGCTCATATCCCCCGAGCGTGCGGGGTGCTTTCGACCCATTCTAGTGCTTGGAACCGACGGTGCGTGTCGGCGAAGTGGCGACGAGTACCCATTGGCGCAGCTGCTGCCAGCGGGCTACCCCAGCGACGACACGCGCTCGCTCTGCGTCATGCCGGTGAGCTTCGAGGCCGACGTGCTCGGTGTCATCGCTTTCGACGGTGCCACGGACATGCTCGTCTGTGAGAACATCAGGCTGCAGGTGGGGGCGGCGCTCAAGCTAGGTGCCTTTCACCGCCGTGTCGTGGAAGAGACGGCCGCCCGTGAGCGCCTGGCCCGGACGCAGTTCGAGGGTGAAATGGCGGTCGCAAGGCGTATCCAGACGGCCCTGGCACCGAAGACGCTGGAGGTCCTCGCCTTGAAGGTCGCCGCCTGCGTCGTTGCCGCCGACCAGGTCGGAGGCGACTACTACGACGTCATTCCCGTGCGTGGTGGCTGTTGGATTGCCATCGGCGACGTTACGGGCCACGGCCTTCTCGCGGGGCTCATCATGCTCATGCTGCAGAGCATCGTGGGTACTTTGACGCGGGTTCGACCCGAGGCCAGCCCTGCGGAGATCGTCGTGGATGTGAACCGCGGTTTTGCTCCAAACGTCCGTGAACGCCTCGAGAAGAACGACTTTGCAACCTTTGCCTTGTTGCGGTTCTTCGACGATGGTCGCGTCGTCTTTGCTGGAAACCACGAGCTGATCCTCGTGTGCCGGGCGGCGACGGGAATCTGTGAGCGAATCCCAACGAGCGGCATGTGGCTCGGTGTGGCCGACGACATCGCCGAGTACACTACGAACCGCGAGTTCGTGCTTCGTCCTGGGGACCTGCTAGTCCTGTACACCGACGGGCTCGTCGAGGCGCGAAACGCGAAGAACGAGCAGCTCGGCCTCGACCGTGTGTGCGGAATCGTGGAGGCGCGCGTCGCTGAGTCGCCCGAGACGATTCGTGACGCTTTGGTGAGTGCTGGTCGAAGCTGGGCGCCGGTTCAGCAGGACGATGTCACGTGCATCGTGGCGCGCTACGAGCCAGCGTCCGCTTAGTACAGGTCCCCGGAAGAAAGTACCCACAGAAGTTGGCACAAGGCGGGCATCCGGTGTTCGTGGGTGGGATGAAGGCGACACCGATCCGAATCGTGCTGACCGACAGCGAGCGGCAGGACCTGGAGAGGCGAGCGCGCTGGCTGACCGCGCCCCATCGAGAAGCGTTACGTGCGAAGGTGGTTATCGTCCGCAAGTGGGGAGTGCGCTTCGAGCGTGACCGCCTCGAAGGACTCGCAGACCGACCTCATTCTGGGCGCCCGGCTTGGTTTTCCCCCCCGGAGTGGCCGCCCATGTCTATCGCGCAGCCATCGAGTTCCTGGTCGTCGCCGACGAAATCGCTGCCAGCTTGCCGAAGGGCCGAGCCTACCTCGTCGACCAACTACGCCGAGCTGCGACGTCGATCGCATTGAACATCGCCAAAGGCGCCGGTGAATTCTCCCCGGGAGACAAGGCGCGGTTCTATCGAATGGCACGCCGCTCGGGCACCGAATGTGCGGCGATCCTCGATGCATGTCGAGTCACCAATCTCGCGGATTCGGAGCTTCTGTCCCGGGGTCGCACTCTGCTCCTGCGCATGGTTGCCATGCTGACCGCCTTGGTCCTGCACCTCAACGACTCGGGCTCGGCTTGAGTGGGTACGAACTTGCGGGGAGCTGTACTTGGCTGGCAACGCAGCGTCATTGACCGCTGCACTCGATGTGTGTTGGCGGAACGCGCGCCGTTTACGCAGGCGCTCAGAATCAGTCAGCCGTCAGCGGGGGACCGCCGAGGAGGACGCGCGGCTACTGCCGCAATGCGACCGTCACGATCGAGCCGGCAGGCAGCCGGACGATGCCGGACGGTGGCAGCGGGCCGAGCTCGGCGGAGCGCTCGATTCCCGCGAAGACTGAACGAGAAACGTCACTCTCCGCGGACGCTGGCGTCGCCCAGCCGTCCATGGTCACACGCACGTCCAAGGTACTAGCGCCCGCATTGACGAGCACTAGGGTCGCGCGGCCGCCATCGGGAGAGAGCCAGGCGCTCGCTAGCAGCTCCGCCGCGTCGGCTTGGGCTTGGACGCGGACCCAGCCCGGATCGGTGTGGAGCGCGTAGTGCCGCAAGGCGTGATAGGGGTCTTGGGGAGCAAAGCTGTCGGCGCTGAAGCCGATCAAGGTTCCCGAATTGAGTGAAGCGCTCAGGGTTGGCCGCGCCAGCACGCTCTGAAGGTACATGGCCGCGCCGCCGACGGCCATGGCGTGATGGACCAGCAAGGCTGTGCCGAGCCCGTCCGCCTCCATCTCCGTCTGGAAGAAAGGTAGACCACTCTGGCGCGCGAGCTCCCCGAGCGCCTCGAGCGCGGCGACATCGATGTTCCGTGGATCGGTGCCGTACAAGTGGTGACCCAGCGCGCCGAGCTGCGCGGGGTCGAGGGATTCGAGATAGTTCGCCGTCACCTGCGGTGTGCTCGTTTCTGGCGCGACGAGGCGCGGAACCGAAGGGAGGTCCGAGATGGCGTCGAAGACGGCTTCGAGAGCGCTGTCGAGTCCCGGGTAGCGGATCTGCTCTAGCGCGCCCCCGATGCTGACTGCCTCCGTGCCTTCCGTGGGAAGGAAGCGGCAGCCATCTCCCGGCGTGGTGCTCGGCGGGATGAATTCGGGGTTGTTCTGGATGCCGACGTAGGTGACCTCGACCCCAGCCCCTGTATAGGCGTCCAAGGCCGCGCGCCAGTAGGCCCCATAGGCTTCGTAGTCGAAGCTGCCATCCTCGCGAGCTACTAGTGTGCAGGTAGCGTCATCGCCTTGGCAGGTCGTGGTGCCGCTGGCTTTGAGGTGTCCTGGGGGGCTCCAGGATGTCAGCATCACGATGGGCTGCCGCCCCAAGCTATCCGTCGCGGCGGCGATGATCTCGCCGATCACTTCCATGTTGCCGACTTGGTAGTCGTGGCGGTTCTGGAGCCGCAGCACGTCGAGCCCAAGCTCCGCAAACATGGCCTGGTAAAGCGCAGCCTTACTTGGATGTCGAGCGACGTCGGCCTCGGCATAGGCCAGGGTCGCCCCGAAACCCGTGAGGGTCTGGTGCTTGCCTGCGGGATCCACCGTGACGCTGACGCTCGTCTGGGGCAGCGGCCTACAGACGCCCGCGACGCAGTACTCGTGTGTGCCACAAGCCCCGGCGTCACAGCGCGGAAGGCACAGGCCCGCCGTCAGCGGTAGGTGTCCGTCACAAACGGCGGCTGCTCCCGCCTCCTCGGCGGCAACGCAAGACGCGCCGGACAGGGCGGCACAGTCTTCGGGCTCACCGCAGCCCTGTGTGCAGACCCCGCACACGCAAGCCAACCCCCCACAGTCGTCGCCGTCTTGGCAGACCCTCAGCCAGTTCGTTTGGCTGTCGGAGCGGGGACTTCCGTCAGGCGCACAGGAGATTCCCAGGAGCCCGAGCCCCAGGCAGAAGGTCGCTGTAAGCCGTACCATTCGCCCTTCCGTCACGCGTCGCTATCCTCGTCGACCACGTACTGGCCGCAGTAAAACGTCACTTCGTAGGTTTGCTCGGGACGGTTCTCGCGATTATAGGCTGCCACGCGTTCCCAGATCGGCAGGACCTCATGCCGAACCGCGGCGAGCAGGCGACGCACCTCCTGTTCGTGAGGGTGTCCGGGCCATAGGTCGAAAGAAAGGGTGGTGCCCCCTACCTCGTCAGCTGCCCCAGAGACGTAGCGACCACTGACGACCTTGGCCGCCAGCGCATTCAGGACCGCGCGGTGATGGTCCACGATGGCGGCCTCCCACCCCGCGGCCTCCCCCAGTGGAATCAGGCAGCGCTCGGTCATGCAGTAGACGCCATCAGGGCGATCCTGGAGCCAAATGCGCTCTTCTCTCACGAGATCCTCGATAGCGGCCTCCAGCGCCTCTTCCGGCAACGGCACGACCTGCTTCACCTGGTCCAGGCGCAATGGGCTAGCGCGATAGACGTGAACCCAAACGAGGGCCGCATTTGTCGCGCGTGAGTCGGTCGTCGCGCCGGCCCCGAGCTCCTCGAGCTCCGCCGCGGTGGCGACGCGGAAGCGCGCCTCGCTGCCACGGCCCGTGCGGCAGACGAGACCACTCTCGACGAGATCGTTGAGGATGCTGCGCACCTTCTGCTCCTCGTCGTGTTGGAAGTGCTCGAGTACCTCCTTGCGCGTTGCGGAGGGTACCTCCGACAAGAAGGTGTGGACGGCGCCCCAGAGCGTGATGCCCCGCTTCGTCGCAGACTCAGCGAGCCGCTGTACCTTCTGTTGGTAGGAGCGAAGAGCCAGGCCAAACATGTCCGCGATGACCTTCTTGCCCAGCCCCTGACTCTCGAGCTCTCGCACGAGCCCCATGAAGACCTCGTCGGCGACGTGCGACAAGGGTGACCGGATCCCGTCCGCCGTGGAAAGCTGGGCAATGAGGATCATCGTCTGACGCACGATGGCGTCGATCAGCACCTGGGAGTTCATGGGCGCGCTGGACTCTAGCAGAGGCTTCGGGCCGCTGCCTCGCCCAGTGCTTCCCACCCCTCCCGCAGGGCGCGAGGATGGCTAAATGGCGAGAGGTAGGGCGGACCGCGGAGCGTGAAATGCTGCCCCAAGGGCCGTAACGCACGAGAGGAATCACGGGTTCCGCGCCAACGGAGAACTCCACCCCGGGGATGTGCTTTCCCGCATTCGCGGAGGATGCCGCACCGAGGTTCTGACTTGGCGCGCAGGCCGGTCGAGCAGCTTCCTGCGAGCACCGTCGCGATTGCTGTCGGTGGCCTCGGCGCGTTCGCGGATCTAGCGCTCGACCACCACGGTCGCGATCGACTGGCCTGGCAGGGAGAGGATGCCGTCGGGTGGCAGCGCGCCGAGACTGGCGGAGCGCTCGGTGCCTCCCAGCGCGGAGCGGATGACCATGCTCGCCATCGGGGCGAACTGGCTGAGATCGATCTCGACCGCCTTCGCCACCGGATCGGGATTGGTGAGCACGACCGCCAAGGCTTCCTCGTCCGGGGAGAGCCAAGCGGAGGCGAGCACTCCATTCGAATCGGCATTGGCAGCGACGCGCGTCCAGCCGGAGCCCACGTGGCCACCATAGTGGCGCATGACGTGGTAGGCGTCCCCGAGCTCGAAGTCGTCCTGGGTCAGCATGATAAGTGTACCGTTGTCTCCCTCGATGGAGTCCGCCGACGCTAGGAAACCGTTCTGGATGTAGACCGAGGCCCCTTCGACGGCCAGAGCAGCGTGCAACAGGACGGCTGTCGGGAGCGGTTCGACGTGCATCTCGGATTGGAAGAGCGGTCGCTGGTACGCCCTGCCCAGTTCCCCGAGAGCCTCGAGCGCTTCCAGGTCCAGGTTCTTGGCGTCCGCGCCGTAGAGATGGTGCGCAATGGCGCCCACGTTCGTCATGTCGAGGGCAGCGAGATACTCGGCGACCTCCGCATGGCCACTCGTCTCGGGTGCCGTGATCCGTGGGATCGCCGCGAGCTCCCGAATCTCCGCCACCACTGCCTCGAGGGCTTCCGCATAGCCGGGGTAGTCCACTTCGGTGGTGCCTGTGCTCGTCGTGACCGTCCTGGTCCCCTCCGTTGGGAGGAACATGCACGCTTCGATGAAAGAACCAGCAGGTGGAACCCAGTTCGGGTTATTCTGGATCGAGAGATACTGCGGTTCGATGCCCGCACGGGCATAGGCTTCGAGGGACTCCCGCAGGTGGGTAGCCAGGCCCAGGTAGTCGAAGCTGCCATCCGGCAGTTTTGTGAGGGTGCACGTATCCGGGTTCCCTTCGCACCAGATCGAACCGTTCGCCTTGAGCGCGTCGGGCGGGCTGGCGGAGTTCAGGAGGATCGTAGGAGGTCGCCCCAGCCGCTCCGTGGCAGCGGACACAACCTCGCTGCTGCTTCCGAGGTCCTCGGATTCTCCACGCACGTAGTCATTGCGCAGGCGGAGCACCGTGAGCCCCGAGTCGGCGAACATCGCATCGAACAGCTCCGCTTTACGGGGGTGCCTGAGGACCTCATCGTAGATATAGGCGAGGCTCGCGCCGAGTCCAACGAAGGATTGGTAGCGCTGCGTGTCGTCCACGAACACGTGGACTGCTGGCACTGGAGTCGGAGTACAGACGCCTGCCACGCAGCTCGTACCGCTGGGACAGTCGTCCAGGAGGCAGGACACGAGGCACAGGCCAGGCTCCGCCGGGCGACGGCCAGCGCACAGGGCTACGGTCCCCGTGTCTTCCGCGGCAATGCAAGACGCCTCGGGCAAGTCCGTGCAGGTGTCCGCGCCTTCGCAGCTTCGTGTGCAGGCCCCACAGATGCACCGGAGCTCGCCGCAGTCGGTGTCGTGTTGGCACGACCGCAGCCAGTTTGTTTGCGTCCCTGCGTTTGGTCCCTCGCCGGGGCTACACGCAGCGACGCACATGCCCCATGCCGCTGCCGCGGCGAGGGCTGAGAGAAGAGCGCTCGGGCTCTTCATCCGCCGACGTCCTCGTCTTTCACGTACTGTCCGCAGTAGAAGGTGACCTGGTAACCAGCTCCAGGTTCCTGACCGCGGTTATACTCCTCGACTTCCTCCCACAATGCAATGAGCTGCTGTCGGGTGGTGGCAAGAAGGTCGAGTACGGCCTGCTCCTTGGGGTGCCCGGGCCAGACGTCGTAAGAGAGCGTGGTGCCGCCTACTTTGTCGTTCGCGGCAGAAACATGCCGACCGCTGACGATCTTGGCCGCCAGGGCGCCCAGCACGGCGCGATGATGGTCGACGACCGCTGCCTCCCAACCCGCCGCTTCTCCAACGGGGATCAGGCAGTGGTCCGTCGAGTAGTACGTGCCGTCCGGACGGTGCTCCGAACGAATCCTCGCGCTGGCCAGCAGTCCTTCGAGGGCTTTATCGATCGTGACCTCCGGGAGCGCCAGAAGCTCGGCGACCTCGTCCCTGCGCAGCGGCCCGCCCCGACACACGTGCACCCACACCAAGGCTTCGTTCGTCTGGTCGGAGCTTCCTGTCGAGGACATGCCGAGCTCCTCGAGCTCCTCGGCCGTCGCCACGCGGTACTTGGAGTCTCGCCCGCGACCACTGCGAAGAACGAGCCCGCTCTCCACCAGATCGTTGAGGATGCTGCGCACCGTCGGCTCATCGTCTCGTTCGAAGCGTGCGAGGATCTCAGCGCGGGTGACCGCACCACGCTCGGTGAGGAAGGCGTGGATGGCTCCCCACAACGTGACGCCCCGCGTTGTCACCGACTCGTTCAGCCGCTGCACCTTCTGCCGGTACGAGCGCAGTGCCAGCCCGAACATGTCGGCGACCACCTTCTTTCCAAGGCCCTGGCTCTCCAGCTCCCGGACGAGGTTCACGAAGACGTGGTCTGCCACGTGCGAGAGCGGCGAGCGGACCCCCTCTGCCGTCGAGAGTTGGGCGATGAGGACCATTGTCTGGCGCACGATGGCGTCGATGAGTAGCTGGGCATTCATGGCGACACGAGGCTCATTGCATAGCATGACCTGTTGGCGCGCTCAGGAGAGGGGAGAGAGAGCTCCCCCCGCAGCGAAAGTTGCGCTCGGGCTGGGATGAGGATGAGGGACGGGCGAGGGGCTGCCCAGGCTGCCGCCACGTTGCTTGGACCGTTTCCCGCGAGCCGTTGCCCCAAGCTGGAGGAGTGGGGGGAGAAGCATGGCCCCCGGACCGCGCAATTTTCGGGAAGCGGGGGAGCGAATCGTGCTCTGCCGAGCAGGGGAAGTTCGTGGCACCAGTGAGGGATGGCGCATCGGCTCGGTACAGCTGGTGCTGTTGGCGTGCCAAAGGCGCACCTCTTGCGGCTTCACAAGGAGAAGCGTGATGCGAACCTGTCTTGACTGGGCGATCCCGGACGCCGTGGCTCCGCGAGGGGCGGGCCGCACGATTTCGCGATGGGTGCTCCTCTCCGCCTTTCTGTCTAGCTGTGGACTCAGCGCTGAGAATCCGCCAGGGATCGACGCGTCTGGGGGTGCTGTCGGGACGGACGATGGCGCGGGTGGCGCTGTAGGCGGCGGCACGCCTGGAAGCGGTGGCTCGGTAGTGGGGGGTAGTGGCAGTGGCGGCGCGAGCGCGGGCAGCGGGGGTCAGGTGGCGAGCGGCGGCGCGAGCACGGGCAGCGTCGGTGGAGCCCTCGCAGCCGGCGGTCAGGTGGGAGCCAGTGGCGGTGCCTCCTCTGGGGGTGAGACGAGCGGAGGGAATGTGAACCAGGCATGTCCTGGAAACCCAGCAGACGCGTACAACGGCCTTCCGGGACTGATCCCCGGCACTGTCGAGGCAGAGGACTTCGACGCCGCCGGCTATTCTGATGAGACACCCGGCAACGAGGGGGGAGCGTACCGCGTCGACGTGGACGTGGACATCAAGGAGCTGGGCTCCGGGTACTCCATCGGGTGGATGACGGCGGGCGAGTGGCTGGAATACACGGTGGACGTCGCCGTGGGAGGGGATTACGCGGTGAGGCTGCGAGCCGGCGCGGTCGAGGCGGACCGAAGCCTCGAGCTCTCCCTTTGTGGCGTCGATCTCATGGGGCCGATCGTGGTGCCGGAGGTGGCGGCCTGGGGTGAGGTGGACACCGCGACGGGGGGCGTCGTGCACCTGGACGCCGGGCTGCAGGTGCTCCGGGTTACTGTGGGCTCGAGCGACTACCTGGACTTCGATTCGATCACCTTCGAGGAGGCGACGGGTGGCTCCGGCGGCAGTGGCGGCCTGGGGGGCGCTGGCGGCGCCGGGGGCGCTGGCGGCGCCGGGGGCGCTGGTGGCGCGGATGCTGCTGGTGGCGCGGATGCCAGCGGTGGATCCGAGAGTAGCGGCGGCGCGGGAGCTGCTGGCGGTGGCGCAGCCGGGAGCCCTGGCGCTGGCGGCGGTTCGGAGACCCTACCGAAGTTCATCGGCAATATCACGACGGGATGGAATGCTGCCATGGATGTGGGTGGGCGGACATACTCGACCTATTGGGACCAGGTAACCCCGGAGAACGCCGGCAAGTGGGGTTCCGTCCAGTCTTCATCGGGGAGCGCGTTCAATTGGGCGACGCTCGACGCCATCTACGACTACGCCCAGAGTCAGGGAATCATCTTCAAGCAGCACACCTTCGTTTGGGGGCCGCAACAGCCTTCGGGCAATATCACGGAGGCCGACGTGAAGAACTGGATACGGCAGTTCTGCGAGCGGTACCCAGACACCCGCCTGATCGACGTGGTGAACGAGCCGCCCCCCCACACCGAGCCCTCGTACGCCAACGCGATTGGTGGAGGTACGAATGGCAGCTGGCAATGGATCATCAATGCGTTCGAGTGGGCGGATGAGTACTGTCCAAACTCGGTCCTCATGCTCAATGACTACAACAACATCGAGTGGGGCGATCAGAACCAGCACTTCATCGATATCGCGAAGACCGTCAAAGCCGCTGGCGCGCCCATCGACGCGGTCGGGGCGCAGGCGCACGGACTCAGTGACATGGTCTCCACGCAAACGATGATCAACCTGCTCACCAAGCTCCATACGGACACTGGACTACCCGTCTACATCACCGAGTATGACATCAACCTCAACGATGATGCGGCCCAGCTTGCGAAGTACCAGGAGCACTTCGACTTCTTCCTCAGCACCGAGTGGATCCAAGGCATCACGGTCTGGGGCTGGATCTACGGTTCGACCTGGGTCGACCACAGCGGCCTAATCCGCAATGGGACGCCGCGACCAGCCATGACCTGGCTCATGGACCGCTTGGGTCGTCCAGCGCCCTGAGCTGGCCGCGTCGATGGGCCGATCCCGAGCACTGCGCTGGCGCGGCCATCCCGGTGACCTCCATGGTGCACTGGCAGCGTGACTGCCAGCCGAGTGCTACATGTCGCCGCATGACTCAGGAGCTAGAGCTGGGGTGTCGGTGTGGAGCGATTCATGGCTGGCTGCGGGGAGCAGCGCCAGGCAACGTCAACCGCCTCGTCTGTTACTGCGACGACTGCCAGGCATTTCTGCACTACCTGCAGCGGCAGGATTTGCTCGACGAGCAGGGCGGGACGGACATCGTTCAGGTGGCGCCGAGCGCCGTGACCTTCGACACGGGCGCGGAGCACATCGAAAGCGTGCGCCTCACGGAAAAGGGAATGTATCGCTGGTTTGCAGGTTGCTGTCACACCCCCCTCGGCAACACGGTGAAGCCCGCCGTTCCCTTCATTGGCATGACCCCGGAGGTCTTGCGCGGAGCGCCAGATGCTCCACGTCGCGATGAGGTGTTCGGCCCGGTGCGCGGCAGGAGCTTCGGTCAGTATGCCAGAGGCGTGGCGCCCGCGGGATCGACGAAGCCTCCCTGGAAGGCGATTGGCCACTTCGCGCGCCTGGTGATCCGCTGGAAGCTTACTGGTAAAGGTTGGCCGCACCCATTCTTCGATCGTGCGACGGGCGCGCCACTTCGCACCCCGGCGGTACTCTCCACCGAGGAGCGGGAGGCGCTGCGCGCCACGACCGCCGCTTCCTGACGGAGCCGCGCACGGCGCGAGGTGCCGCCCCATGGAGCGGAGCCTCGCGCCGAGAATTCACTCATCCTCCCTGACCCCCAGGATGTGGCGCAGGCGTTGGCATGGAGGCTGCCGGGAGACCGCTGCAGGCTGGGCGCGGCGCGCCGCAGGGCCTCGCTGCGTCGCCCGAGGCGTGCAAGCGCTTCAATGGCCATGAGCTCACGTTCGGCACTGAGCTGTCCCTCGGGAAACCTTTGGCGGTGCTGTTCCGCGGTGCGCAGCGCTTCGGTGAGGCTCGTGGCGAGGGCGGCGTGGGCGCGCTCGAGCAGCCGCGCCTCGTCAGCGAGGGGGCTCGTCCGGCGGGCATCGCCTCCAGATGACGAACCAGCGCTCCTTCGGCGACCTTGCTTGATGGTCGCCCGTGTGGCGCTGCTTCGAAAAACGGACGGGACCTCTGGCGCTGGCCCCTCGTCCCACCCGGCCGAAGCGCTCGCCGACGGCTCCTTCTCGATGGCACGTCAAGCAGCGATGGACTGCGGATCCCCATCGGTCTTCGCGTCGAGGTCGCCTCCGGCCGCGAGGCGCTGCCGGCGCCTGAGAATGAGCGTCATCACGAATCCGGTGATGCCCGCGACGAGGAGCAGAGCATTCGTGACGACGAAGACCCAGTTTCGCAGGGACAGGCTGTAGATCGTAAAGCCGAGCGAGGCCGTCATTTGCCCCGCAAAGAGCCACTTCGACACCCCCTGGACGGATTTGGCCCGCCACTGCTTGTAAATCTGCGCGCTCAACGTCGCGAGCAACACCGCCGAGCTAAACCAACCGACGAGATCAGCCATTCGTCGGGCGAGCTTGCAGGATGCGTGCCACGCGGCGGCGCGTTAACCGGTCGCTACCTACTGGCTGGGCTGGCCCATCCGCAGCGGTCCGCCCCGCGCTGTCGACCAGAGCAGGCAATTGTCCGAAGAGCCAGGCACGGTGAACACGTCCATGCCGTGCTCGAAGGTCTGGACGAAGATCTCGAGCTGCCCGTCGCCATCGAGGTCGGCCACCGTGGGCGCCGCAGGAGCGCCGTTGCCGTTGCCGTTCTTGCCGGGATCCGGGAGTGGAACACTGAAGAGCTCCGTGCCGTCCCCTGCGAGTATGATCAACCGTCCCGAGTCGAGCACCTCCGGATCTCCAAAGGTCGTGAAGAGCACCTCGGGCGCTCCGTCCTGATTGAGGTCGGCGACAGTCGCCTCGCTCGCGAAGACGATGGGTCTCCCGTCGGTGTAGTCGTAACGCCAAAGCTCCCTTGCGTCGGCGGCGAACGCATAGAAGAGTCCGTCGTTGAGGGACACCAAGAGCTCTGGGCGTGAGTCTCCCTGCACGTTGGCAATCGTAACCGCGGGTACCCCCGCCGGTGGATAGTAGCCGTCGACATCGATGGGCGCCCGCCCGCGCGGCAGTGTTTCCCAGCCTTGTTTACGCATGGCGGCGCGGCTCCCATCGCCGTGCGCGCCTTCTAGCACCATGATGGCGTAAGCCTGGGTCTCGTAGGGCTCGTGCAGCTCCACGTTCGGCACGCCCACGATCTCGCTCTTACCGTCGCCGTCCAGGTCCACCACACCGGGGGGGGAATGCGTCCACTGGAGCCACTCGGCCCAGCTCGGATGGGGCCACTCGCCTGTGTGTTCATGGTAGTGGGCCTCCTCCACCTCGGGATCTGCCCAGCGGATGAATTGTCCGTAAGTGAGCCCTTCCCCTTGGAACTCGGAGGCGCGATTGGAGAACCAAGGCGAGGCCTGCAGTGCGACCCCGTCGTGATCGAAGACCTGCAGATGGTGATTGTCGTAGGTGGCGACGATCTCGAGCTCTGGATCGTCGTCTAGGTTGCCGATAGCGACGTTCAGGCCGTAGCAGCCGTAGCCGTGATGCCCCTGTCCGTTGCGGTCGGCGTCGTTGCCCTCGCCCCGCTCCGCGTTGTAACGGGGCCAAGCGTCGTAGCCGAGCCCAGGCGGTTGATACACGCTCCCGGAGGCATTGAATACCCAGAGCTGTGAGCCACCATCCTCCTCGCTGGCAGTTTCCGTCGTCGAGACGGCGATCTCGAGACTTCCGTCGCCGTTCAGGTCGCCCGCTGCCATCCCGCGCACTTCCGGCCCAGTCCCAGCGCTGTCGATGCTCGCGGGCCAGCCATCCTTCAACAGGCCAGCGCCGTCCCGCCACTCGTAAGCGTAAACCTCGCTGCCGCTGCCGTAGACGATCTCGGTGGTCCCATCCCCCTCCAAGTCCGCCACGACGTGTGGGGCATAGATCCGCCCTTCGCCGCCCTCGAGCTCTTCCAACAGAGCACCCCGCTCGTCGTAGACGAACACCGAATAGTAGGAGGCGATGAGCTCTTTGCTGCCATCGCCGTCGAGATCGACGACGATGGGCGCCGCAAACCAGCTCGTCTGACCGCTGAGGTTCATCGAGAACTCGGGGGCCTGGTGTTCCCCAGGGTTCGCGCCAGGGGTGCAAGTGGGCTCCGCGGAACCCCCCGTGGTACTCCCTCCCTTCGGCGCGTCGCGGGTGGGCTCGGAGCCGCTGCCTTGGTCGTCGCTACAAGCGCAGAGGACTCCCGCCGCGCCTAGAGCACCCAGCGAGAGCGTGGTTATGAAGAGGCGGGCTCGAAGAACCATGGCGTGACTCCTTCTTTCATCGGCGTGCGTCCCTCGCGGCATTGCCCTTACGGTCTCTTCTCGCCTCCCAGTTAGCCCGCCGTGGAGGCGAGTTGAATGTCCTCCCTTCTCCTACCCCCGAGCGCCGAGTCCCGGGCGCCGAGCCCCGGGCGCCGCTCGCCGGCCACGGAGCGAGGTGGCCGCGAGTGTCCAGCGGCTACTGGGCACCGCCAGCTGGCGCTTCGGTCACCTCGGCTGTGGCGTTGCCGTTCCGGTGTTGACGGAAGGGCGCCAGCCACGCCAGCACCACGGGCGGAATGGATGCGACGAGCACGAAAACAAAGAAGGTCCGATAGCCCAAAAACTCCTGGATCTCCCCGCTGGCGGTGCCCGTCACAGTCATCGTGAGGGCCATGATGCCCGTACCGAACGCGTAGTGCGCCGTGCGATAACGTCCGGGCGACATCTCCTGCATAATGTACAGCATCATACCCACCGTGCCGAAACCGTAGCCAAACTTCTCGATGAGGATGATGAACGTGATCCACGAGATGTCCGTGGGCAGTGCCAGGCTGAGGTAAAAATAGGTGACATTGGGAACGTTCAAGCCCAGTGCGAGCAGCAAGAATGTGCGCTTGAGCGACCACTTGGAAGCCAAGAATCCGCCGATCAAGGTCCCCGAAATGTAGGCAACGGTCCCGAAGGTGCCGTTGATGTTCCCCAGCGCCATGTTGTCGAGCCCGAGCCCCCCGAGTTGCCGACTGTCGAGGAGGAAGAGCGGTCCGATCTTCTCGATGAAGCCTTCTCCGAACCGGTAGAAGAAGACGACGGCGATCATCATCCAGATGCGCGGCTTTCGGAAGAACGAGACCCAGGCATCCACGGTAGTCTTGATGGCTTCCGACACATTTGTCGGGGCTTCTGGGGCGCGGGCGCCAGGGGGCAGCTTGAACCAGTGCCAGGCGCAGGTCAGGAGCAGGAGCGCCGCGATGAGCCCCATGACGACGCTCCATGCGGTGCGCCAGGCTGGATCCGGTCCTGCTGCGGGCGGCTGCTGGATTCCGTCTGCTGCCCAGGCGTAAAGGACGGCGGTCAGGCTCACCAGAGCCCCCGATACCAGCACGCGCCCCAGGTTCCAGAACATGCCCTGGACCCCCATGTACATCCCCTGCTCCTTCTCGGTCGTCGAGGTAATGTACACGCCGTCACCGGCAATGTCCTGGGTTGCCGACGCAAAGCCGGCAATCCAGAAGAGCGCGATGGTGACGGGGATGAACGCAGGCAGGTGCAGCGCCAGCGCGAGCAGTCCGAAGGTGCCGACCATCACCAGCTCCATCGCCAGCACGAAGAAGCGCTTGTTGCGATGGAGCTCGAGGAAAGGTGCCCACAAGGGCTTGAGTACCCAGGGCAGGTTCATCAGCCCCGTGTACGCCGCTACCTCGGCATTCGACAGCCCAAGGTTTTTGTACATGATCGCGGCGACGACGGAGACCGCGATCATTGGGGTTCCCATCGCGAAGTACAAGCTTGGGACCCAAAGCAGAGGATGGGCGCGTTTCTCGTCCGGGGGGCGCATGGTGGCCGCTATTTACCAGGAGATGCGCTGGGACGGGGGACGATTCTTGGCGGCCCCGAGTTTTGCCAGGAGATGCGCCGGGACCTGGTGTGGACGGGCACGGCCGATCGCCGCGGCCCGGCAGTCGACGGCGGGCGTCCGTTCTGTGCTCGACGGTGTTCGTTGGCAGCACTGAGCCTGGGGCGGGCGGCGTGCCGTTCGTCTACAGACCCGAGAAGAAGTCGTGCATGGCCTCCGGTGCAAAGCTGGCCCAGTCATGGCCGTCGTCGTACTCGCACCAACGGACCGGATAGCTGGGGTCGCAACCGACGTACTCGACACAGGGATAGTTGGGAGAAGGGACTGTGGATTGGCTCGTGTCGCAACCATTGGCCGCCGCCCAATGATCGCGGCTCGACTCGCCGTTGCTGAAGTCGACCGTCTCGTCGTTATTGCCGTGGGCGATCCACGCGGCGACTTGGCCCGTACAGGTCGAACCACCAAAGGTGAATGGGCCGCCGCCAGAGACTGGTCCCACGCCCCGCAGCACTTCACCGCGTTGACAGCCGAGGGTGTTCGTAAAAAAGCCACCCGAGCTATGCCCGGTGACGAACACCCTGGTCTCATCGATGCAGTAGGTCGCCGCGAGCAGCGCGAGCAGGGCATCGAAGAAGAGGACATCGTCGCCCCCGCTGGTTGCCCATGCCGTCGGGTCACCCTCGGCATTCGGGTGCACGACGATGAAATCATCGCCGAAAGCAGAGAGTAGGTTTCCGTAGAATTGGCTGCGAAAGAGCTCGCCGCTCGTCGACATGCCGTGGAACCCGAAGAGGATCGGTGTCGGGACCCCGGGGGCATAGCCCACAGGAACATCCACGATGAAGGTGCGCGTCGTCCCCCCGACGTCCACTGTTCCCGGAGGGGTCGCGGGAGCCGATATCCCGCAACCGCTGCTCGCGATCGGGCCGCTGCCGCCCGAGCCGTTGCTGGTGCCGCCCGAGCCGTTGCTGGTGCCGCCGGATTCCATGCCGTTGCTGCCGCCTGCACGCCCAGCATCCGTTGCTCCCGAAGAGCCGTCGCTCGCTGCTGGGTTCCCGCCAGATCCGCCTACCCCGGAGGTTCCCCCGTCCGAGCCGCCGCAGGAGAGCAAGGCGAGGGGTAGCAGGAGCGCGAGCGTTGGCGGCAGGTGGTGTGACATCATCGGATCGGTACCTCTAGCGGCGGAAAACAGTCCGGGTGCCGTCAGCATGCCTGGATAGTCGTGGCAACGCCATGGTCACGCTCCAGCGACAATTGTCCGCCGTGAACGGGAGGATACCAGGGGGCGGGCCGCGCTCTCGTCGCGCTGCGAGGGCGCGACTCGAGCAGCGGTTCGTAACGGTGGGCGCAGGCGCGGTGTTCCGACGACACTTTCCGCAGAGCGTCTGCGCTCCAGCCGCGTCGGTGACTGTGGAGCGCGCCCGTTCCCGTGGTGCGCCCCAGCTCGGTCCCCTCGACAGACGAGCAGGAGCTTGCACCGAATCGTTTCGCGCTGCCGAGAGCGATCGTTGGGATCAGCCGACGATCGTCTTGAGGGTCATACGAACGACGAGCAAGAGAAACAGCACGAGGAGTATCACCCCCGTGACGATCGCTATGGGGCGGGGAAGTGGTCCGTTGTCGGAAGTCCTGCTGCCCAGAATGGCGCAGAGGCCGCTGGTGAGCATCATCAAGGCCACAGCGACGTACCCAGGGCGCAGGGGCGTCACCAGGGCGACGAGCTCGCCGACCTGAAAGCACGCCGCAATGAGAGCCCAGAGAATAGCAAAACCGATGAAAGGGCCGAGAAAGACGTAAACCAGAAGTATGATCACGACGAGACCCGGCCGGGAATGAACGACGCTCCATTCCAACAGATCAGGGCGTCCCCTTTTTCGCCGTTTGATGGGCGGCGAGCACCTGCGGAGCAGTCGGTCCAGCGACAAGAACTTGCGGATCACGCCACGACTCTCGAGGGCAGTGGACTGGACCGCGTTCGCGCCGTGCTCTGGAGGGAAGCGCCCCACCCCACCATGGATCCGCGCATCGTACCTTCCAGTCTATGGCGTGGATGGGTCCAGCGCCAGTCACTTCACGCTTGCCCTCGCTCGAGGCGCTGCGCTGGAGCTCGCAGCGGGTGACCCCCAGCGCCCTCTCCTGCTTCTGACTGGCTGACGCGCCAAGCGACGGTAGCGGTACTGCGGTTTCGGAGGGAAACCAGAGGTTGCGCTCAGAACGAGGGGTAGCGCTTCTTCCTCTCTTCGATCTTCTCCAGAAGGGAGGCGATTCCCGTGGGGTTCTGCAGGAACTGCCGGAGCGCTGGCACGATGACCTCTTTGGCGAACAGGGGTTGTGTCTCACGGTCCATGAAGCGGGCGAAGTAGGTCGTCGCCGCGAGCAGCAACGCCGTGTCCCGCTGCACGGGCAGTCTCTCGTAGACGGAGGTATCCACGTCGCGGTGGATACCGATGAAGCCGGGATTGTGAAGGTTGTACGTGTCGAAGGCTTCTGCGTTCCCGAGGTAGCGGATCAAGTGGTGCGCGCCCGTGCCTTTCGCCTGCCACGAGAGAATGAAGCCGTCGATGGGGGCGTCAATCGAGTCTTTCTTCCACGCCGGGTTGATTTCGGGGAAAGCGAAGACTCCGAGATCGTCTCGAAGCTCGCGGTCCACCTCGCTCACGACGAACCCACCGACGAAGTACATGCCGGCCTTGCGTTCCTTGAGGATACCCGTGCCCTCCTTGTACTTCAGGAGCTCCCATCCTTCGGTGTAGTAGGGGAGTAGCTCTCTCCAGTGCTCGAACACCTGCCTGACCTGGGGATCGTTCCAGCGTTTGATGCCCCGCATCAGATCGCTGTGGAACCCGTAGCCATTGATGCGCATGTCGAGGATATCGAAGGTCCCCATCGCCGGCCAACCCTCGGCGTTCGCGAAGGCGATCGGCCGATCCAAGCCATCGCTCCTCATTTGGTGCACCAGCGCTAGGAGCTCCGCCCACGTGTTCGGGATCTCGTAGCCGCGCTCGCGCCACAGGCTGCGTCGGTAGTAGAATGCCCACGGGTAGGTCTTGAATGGAACGGTATAGTAGCGCTCGCCGAAGCGCTCGAGCGCCAAGATGATGGGCTCGGGCATTTGGGCTTCCAGCGGGTCCCAGATCTCGCCGGGGATGCGCTGCACATGGTCGTTGAATGCCGAACGACTCACCCTCTCTCCAGCCAACCAGGCGATGACGTCGTCCGGGCACTCTCGCAGGTACGACAAGAGCTCCCTCTTGAACTGCTCATGGTCGTACCAATGGTGGATGACCTGTACCCCCTGCTGAGCCTCGAAATCTTCGACCATGGCTGCGATGGCGCGTCGATCCTGGACATCAGCGACGATGGTCCCCAGCGTAATCGCCTCCCCGTTCCTCCCAGTTTCGCGGTTGGTGTCCGCTTTGTGTTGGCAAATCGAGGCGGCCGCCACCTTGGCATCGCCATCGCCATCGCCATCGCCATCGCGAGCGGTACTCGCCGTGCCGCTCACGGATACGGTACTCGCTGCCGGCTTGGTCTCGGGGCGGCCGGTACTTCGCAGGAGGGGCACCGAAAGAGCTGCCACGATGCCAAGCAATGCCCACGGGAGCACCCGACCGAGGCCGCGGAGCGGATGCCCGCGTGGTTTCGCCCCAGGGCTCGAGCGCGCTCCCCGCTCGACCGGTGGGGTCGTGACGCTCACGCGCGCCGGGTCCTTTCTGGAGGACGCTTCGAAGACCAGGCGTCGGCTGTCTGCCTTGGGCGCCGTTCCGCCGGCTTCAGCGGGGCGCATCGGGCGTGGCAGCTGCTCGTCGGACTGAGCGTTCTGTGCTCCTGTCGGTATCGATTTCAGCGTTTCCGGTTCCCCGCCGGCCTGCGCGGGCTCGAGAACGAGGACGCTGCGGTCTGGCACCGTGGGCTCGGGTGCGGGCGACGGTGGTGGCGTACCAACGCCTGACGTCTCGTTCGTGGGCTCGGTGGCGCCTTGGCTCGAATGGATCCCGACGGCTTCGTGCGAGCTCGGCTGTGCACGAGGATACTCGGCGACGCCCTCGCTGGCTTCCCAGAGCGACGCGCCGTCGTTCGCGAGAGCCTCTCTCAGTGCTCCAACCAGAGCGCGTGCGTCCTCGTAGCGGTCCCGAGGGTCCCGCGTCGTAGCCTTGCGGAGTACGGCCTTCATGCTTGGACCGCATGGCAGGCGCTCGATTCTTCCGCCCAGATTCCAGTAGTCGGGCTCTTCGCTGGAGAGGGCGAAGACGGCCGTCATCGCCAGGCTGAACACGTCCGCCGCTGGCGTTGCGTTCTGAGGATGCCGCAGGCACTCTGGAGCGGCGTAAGCGTAGGTGCCGAGTGCCCCAGACGAGGTCCCTCCCGTCGTGTCGGCCACTCCCACCAGATCGAAGTCCGATAGCTTCGGCTGGTGTTCGACGGTGAGCAATATATTGCGCGGCTTCACGTCGCGGTGGACGCACCCTCGGGCATGGGCCTCAGCGAGAGCGTCGCCCACGTCGAGCAGCATCGCCAATGCCTCGCCTTCGGTGATTCGTGATCGGCCAACTGCCTCGCTGAAGCTGCCACCGCCCATGAGCTCCATCACGAAATAGTAGTAACCTTCGTCTTCCCCCCGCGGCTCGAGCACGCGCACGATGCCGCGGTGAGTGAGGCTCTGCATTACCCGGGCGCCCCGGAAGAAACGGTCGAGCTTCACCGCGTCACCAGCGAGGTGCGAGTGCATCACCTTGATCGCGACGTACTCCTTGCGAGCCTTGTCGAGTGCCTTCCAAACAGTGCCGAACCCCCCATGTCCCAGCTCGTCCCACAAGATGTAGCGGCCGTTCTTGAACTCCCAACCAGGTTCTGGAGGGCGATTGCGTAGCTCGCGTCGAATCAGTCGGATTTCCCCGTCGAGCGCCGTCGTGTCCGCCCCTATGGCTGCCAGCTCCTTGAGCCTCCGCCTCAACTCCCGCAGCCGCAACGAACGATGGCGAGCCCATTGGCTCCGATAGCTAGGGGGCTCCCGGGAATCCTCAGAGGTGCGATCGGCGGGGTTGTTCTCATCTCTGCTCGGCGCATTGACGATGAGCTGGCCAATCGTGACTTGGCAGCCATCTCCCATCTGCAGGCCCACACCTCCTCCCTCTTGCCCTGGCCTTTGGCTTGGAGGGCTGACGCGGATCCCAGGGGCCCCGTCCGAGACCTCCTGCTCGTCGATGCGCAGTGCTTCCGTGAGATGGGCTCTGGGCGTCCGGGCGAGGCTCGTGGCGAACGCTTCCCGGAAGTCATTGAAGTCCCGACGCAGCTCTCCCAGGGCTTCGAGGAGTCTCTCCTCTCCGCGATCCTGAGCGCAAACGAGCTGATGTAGGGCTTGCGCGACGAACACTTCGACGGCACGAGCCAGATCTCGGATGAATGCCTCACGATCCTTCTCCGCCTCATAGGCAGCAAACTCCCTGAGCAGCCTCTCAGTGGCTGGTTCGACGAAGGCGCATCGCACTACGTCGCGTGCCAGCACGCCCAGTAAGGGCACCCCGGTGCAGACATCGGCCAACAGTGCCGCGAGCGAAGCCGTGCACGTCTTGCGATCGCGTGAAATAATGGCTTGGGCAGCGCTCTCGAGGTGCTTGCTCGACAACAAGCGTTCGGCAATCGTTGGAGTCAGCCCGCGGTCCGTCATGGGTAGGTCCGGAAGAGTCGCGCCAACATGCTATACGAAAACCCAGCTACGCTAGAAGGCCCCTGCGGCACGGATGGCTAGAGCTCCGGCCTCTCCGTTAAGGCGCCCCGCTAGCGGGGGCGTCGGCGGAGCACGAACGACCAATGTTTTCGGGGGGGTACACGACTCATGCTCGCGCTGCTTCGTGATCTCGACCTCAGAGCACTCCACCGAGTCGAAACTCGCCGGGCAACCGCCACATGAAGCAGATGACGTTCCATGTGCTCATGAGCGCTTGCGCCGCCCCGTCGATAGACCGAGCTTCCTCTTGGTGAGCAGCCACTGATACGTCAAGAAGCGCGACGGTTTGCGAACTCGTTCGAATGGGAGCGGGTCGATGAGCTTCGTGGGGTAGTTCTTCGCGAGGAGCACCTTCCCGTCTACCGTCTGGTCCTCGACCACCGCGGCGGCGGCTCGCACCCACTCCGTCTGGGCGAGGCTCGGGTCGGCGTTCGCGACCGCTTCGAGCACGTCGATGAGGTGGCTGCGGTACCCTCCGAACAAGAAGAACTCCGTGAGGTGTCGAAACAGCGGTTGGTTCTCCGTGCTCTTCTTGAATCCCCTATGGAGCTCGAGGTAGCGAAGCGCCGCCCCCAGGCGCGCCTTTTGCTTCGGCGTGCGGGATGCCGGGGGTAGTAGCGCCAGCGCGCCGAGGGTCGCCACCACGCCGTGGTAGCAGCTCACCGACCGCCAGCACCCGCCGTAGCTCTCGACGGCTCTGAAGGGCCACTTCTTCTCGCCGCCTGCCCGCGTGCACCCATGGTCGAAGCGCTGGTGGTCCACGATCCAGTCCAGCGACGACACGATGCACGGAGCATCGCGGCCAACAATCGGCATGAAGTCCCGAGTGAATAGCCCCACGTAGCACGGCAAGACGCCCGAGCCCCCGGTGTTGTAGGAGAACGCGCCGTGGCTCAGGTGGCGAGCTCCGACGTAGTCCATCGCCCGCGCCACCTGACGGTCCTCCGCATCCATACCGCAACGGGACATGAGACGAAGGGCATTGTACGTTGCTTCGGCCGAACCCTTCGGCAATCTCCGGCTGGCTGCGAAGCTGCCGTCCTGAAGCTGAAGCGCCAGGATGCGCCGCAGCGGTTCCCAAGCGAGCATCTTGGCCCGCAGGGCCTTGAGGGTGCGCTGCGTAGGGCGCGGACGGACGAGGTCCCTGGCGGCAAGGTAGTGCGTGGCGGGGTTGTCCTCGGACAAGAGCCAGTCGAGATCCATTCAGGTGTGCCCTTCGTGAAGGAGCCGGACGGAAGGCTCCGAGCGTCGAGTTCGGTCCATGTGTGCGTTGTGAGTCTAACACGTGCCTTGGGGTGAAAGAGCACAGGTAAGGCGCATGGCCCTTCGCCCTCGCTCGGACGTCTGCTCAAGAATTATGGCTTCGTGCACGATTAACTTTTCGAATGCTGAGGCGGCGTCGCAACAGGCGTTGGCGCGCCGCCCCTTGACGAGTCATCCCTGATGCATGGTCGAATCGATACCCAGCTTGATCGCCACCATCGAAGCTCACCTCAGCGGGGACATTGCCGACTGGTATATTGGACTCACTGATGATCCGGAGCTCTGCCCCTTGCCACGCGACGTGAATCAAGAGAGCGAATGCGCATGGTGGCAGGCTCTGACCTCTGAGGAGGCTCACTCCGTACAGCAGATGCTGATCGAGCGCGGCGCCAGCGGGGAAGAGGTCCCTCACCAAGACACGAACCTCTACGTGTACGCCCACAGGCGATAGCAGGGCAGCGGGGGAGCCCGCACCGCCCGCGGCACCCTCACGCCCGGGTGCTCGAGCTCCAAGCTCGTCGCCCGGCGCTTTCATGCTCTGCTCGACGAGCAAGGTGTCGGCGAGGGGTCACCGCGCCATCGCCTTCGCGGCTGGCGCGGGAGCCATACTGGTCGATGGTCGCCAACATCCCCATCAGGCGCAGTCTGCTGAATCTGTACCTTCCGCGCAGAGGCCAGTCCCCTCGGGTTCGTCGCATTCGTCGTCGTTGGTCCAAGGGCACCCCGAGTCGGTGCTGCAGTCTTCGGTATCTGTACCTTCGACGCAGGCGTCGGTTCCCTGGGGTTCGTCACACACGCCGTCGTTCGTCCAGGGGCACATGACGGACAACCGTGAGCCATTGAGGGTGCCTTCCAGGTGCGATCCAGTGTCCATGCGGTAGACCAAGATCTTCAAGGGGTCATCGTCGTCTCGTGAGCGGAGGGTATCGCAGTACTCTTCGAACGTTCCCTCGGTACTGGCCGGCAGGTTTTCCAGGCCCATGATGATGTCACCCGGGAGAATGCCGACCTCGTCGGCAGGAGAGCCCGAGCTCACCGCGGCTACCCAAATCCCGTAAGCCCCGCTGGTGAACTGCACGATGGAGCCGTTGATACCGATGGAGGTAACGTCGCGACCCTCGAGCAACTCGTCGAACACGCGGAATGTTTCATCGGGTCCCACCGCGAAATACTGTGAAGCCTCGCGATTAGCAGCGTAGTTGACTCCTACGACCTGTCCCGCCGGGGTCACCAACGGGCCACCGGAGCTCCCCGGGTTGATTGTGGCATCGTGTTGGATGACGTCGTCGATGGACGACCACGTCGTCTCACCGTCTGCATGGGGTTGGGAAACGATTCCGCGCGTCATCGTGACGTCGGTGACTCCCAGAGGGTAGCCGATCGTATAGACGTCGAGCCCTGCCGTGATCTCATCCCCGTACCATTCGAGGTACCTGTAGCCATCGCCTTCGATGTCAATGACAGCGAGATCCGAACACTCGGATACGCCAAGGACTCGCGCGTTGCGCGGTGTGCTCTCGCCGTTGAAGTAGATTTTGAGGCGTGCTTGTCCGGTGACGACGTGGTTGTTCGTAACGGCAATGCCAGAGGGATCGATGATGAACCCGCTCCCTTGGCCGCTCACGGCGTAAGTCGCGGAATCCGCTGGGTCTCGGAACGCGCCTTCCGCGACGATTCGGACCACGGCGTCTTGCACCTCGGACAGGGTACCAATGAGCAGCGGATCCCCCGGGTCCTCGGCGGCGCCTGCGTTTCCAGACGACCCTCCGTCCGTGGGGCCACCGACCGATCCGCTCGCTCCGCCATTCTCTCCGGCGTCCGCGGTCGACTGGTTACCGGCAGCGCCAGCTGCGCCGCTCGTGTTGTCTGAGCCTTTGTCGTCAGGGGTACTGTCACTGGATGACGAGCTCCCGCAGCCATAGGCGATGACGAGGGCGATGATGCTGTTGAATGTAGTGAAGAAGCCGCGTCTAGCGCGATGTGCTCGAGGCATGATGTTCACCATTTGTGGAAGTTGGATTCGAGCTGTAACCTGAGTCGACGCATCCGCCGTTGTGACACCTTGGGGAGCCACGGCGATTGGGGTGCAAAGGGTTGCCTGCATCTTCGGCTCCTTTCTCTAGCCACACGGGCGGGCGCAGGCGGCTTCAGCGCAGCTCAGCAAGTTGGCCAATAGCTCGGTGCCCCTGGGGTAGGAATAGGCACAAGACTCGATGCAAGACTCGGTCGAGCATTCGGCGAGGCAGGAGTAGGCGCTGGAACACTCCTCGTCGTTCGTACAGGCGGTCGTGTCGCCACAGCACGAAGTCAGGATGCAGGCCTCGCACGCATCGGCATCGGGTGAGGGGGTGCAGATGGATGCTGGCTGTCCAGGGGCGTCGGGCGGCGTCCCAGAGGGTTCCGGTCCTTCGGAGCTGCAGTGGTCGTTGCACCGTGCATCGCTGCACTCGACGAGTTGAAACAGGAGCACACTGCCTTCCGGGTCGGTGTTCGTGCAATCCACGGCACACGATTCCGTGGAGCACTTCTCGATGCAATGAATGGCGTCCACGCAGCTCTCGCTATCGTCGCACCGCAAGTACTCGTCACAGCACCTGCTCTTCACGCACCGCTCGCAGGATGTCGAGCTCGACTCGGGTTCACACCGATTCCGGCTCGACTCGGACTCGTTTGGCTCGTAGGGGCCCAGGGAGTCATAGCTATCCGAACCGTCGTCGCTGCCACATCCGATGGGATAGATGCTGGCTAGTACGAGCAGGAGGGCAGGTGCTGCACGCGCGTGGAGGCGTAGCTTGGGCTCATTGGGCTTCATTATTGCTCCTTGTGGGGTGGGGCAGCGCGCGAACGCTGAATGCGATCGAGCTTGGGTGAGCGGGCCACAGTGCATGGCGCGTGCCGCGAGCCGTCGGGATCCGTCTCAAGGGTCGTCATGCCGTGGTGGTCGCGATGAGTAGGGAATGAGAGGGAGAACGCCGAGCGTTCACCAACTCCTGTGGGGAGCCCCAGTTGTTCGAAGGCTCGGTCCCCATGAAAAAGAGTGTTCGAACATGTTCGAACACTCGATGGCGTACCTTGGGTGCGGCGATGCTCGCGCCAGCCCCATCTCGGTCTCCTCTGCCTTCCCTTGGCGTTGTGTAGGGGACGACGGTCGAGTCGAAGCGCGGCTCGAATGGTTCGCTCGAGGCATACGCCGATCCGACTCGGCGACCCCGGACGGCCGCCCCCCCGCGGAGGCTGGAGATGACTCCGCGTCAGCTCGATCGTGAGCCGTCATCGATTCCACGTTCGTCCGACGCCGAAGCGGCAGGATGACGGTCGGCCCAGGGAACTACCCAACTACCCATGGACATAGAGAGCCGTGATCGCGTGGCGTTAATCAGCGAATATTCCATGAGATTGCCCACCGGGGATGGCTGAGCGCCCGCCCTCAGGCACTGAGAGGTTCATGAGCGTTCGAGGCGTGGCGCCAACCCGCGTTGACTCCGAGCGGTACTCCCGGGTACTATAGTGTGCGATTCCGTCCCCTCCTCTCACCCTGCAGGCTTCAGGATGACTGTCACCCTCGGAAACTCATCAGAACCGAGCCGCCTGCTTTCGACGAGTACGCAGCCGTCGGCGAGCACGGTTCCTCGGCCGGAGCTCCGCCGCGCGACGCATCTTCGTTGGGTCTTCCCCAAGTGTTCTCTATCGGCCTTGAGCTCAGGGGTGACAGTCGGGCGCGATGAAGCATGTGACATCACGCTTCCTGGGGCCGAAATCTCACGTCGCCATGCGGAGATCCGGATCGACGGTCCCGTTGTAGCAGTATTCGATTGTGGCAGCTTCAACGGACTGTTCGTCAATGGGAGGCGTTGCGGTGACAGTCTACTCCGGGCTGGAGACGTACTGCGCTGCGGGGAGTGGGTTGCCGTGGTGACTGTCGAACACGAACCGCTCCGTGGCTTCGCCGAGATCGCTCCAGGTTGGTTCGGTGGCTCGACACTGGCGACGACCGTCGGGCGCATCGACCAGCTGCCTGCAGATCTACCCGTGATCATCCAAGGGGAAACGGGAACCGGCAAGGAGGGGCTCGCTCAAGCGCTCCATGGCTGGAGCGGGCGACAAGGGCGATTCGTGGCGGTGATTTGCAGGGTCATGCCGCCAGGTTTGACGCAGTTTTCGCAGGGTCATGCCTCCAGGCGCAGGCCGAGCGACCGGTAACGAGAGAGGATTCCTCCCGACGACGGTGCTGGGCGCCGTCGGGAAGGCATCCATGTCCTTCGTCCCGTGCCCCTTTGAGACCCAGCGTGGGTGCGGACTCGGGCGAGGCGGCCCTGCCACCGGACGCTTCGTCCTCAGCGGAAATGTACGAGGGGGAGGGAGAAGATGCTCCCCTTATCCAGAACCCTCACTCCTGTCAGCGTTGCTCTTCGGGATAAGAAACAGAGAGAACAGCTCCGAGCTGGGAGCTTACTCGAGGTGGTGACCGGTGGCGCGACGTTTCGGACAATTCCTCTTCCTCAGTGCAATCCTCACGGCCGCATGCGGCGGAGAGGATGACAACCCAACAGACGGCGTGGGCACCGGTGGCGGCATCACGAGCGGCGGGTCAGGTGGAGCCGTCGGCACGGGCGGCGCGGCGATGGGCGGTGCGGCCACGGGCGGTGCGGCCACGGGCGGCGCGGCGATGGGCGGTGCGGC